>JAYTOK010000076.1:0-35401 GCA_043747835.1 Pseudomonadota bacterium
CTGTCTTCATCCGCCCGGCGGCGCACCAATCTATCCGGCTTCCTGCAGTGGGCGCTGCCGATCAAACCACCGCGAGTCACCTTCGTGCTGGCGCGTGGCGATTGCGAAGCGCGCCTCGCGCAACTGATGGATGGCGACGCAGCCGCGCTGGTGGTCGCCAAGGCCAACATCGACCGCCTGCTCGAGTCAACAGCGGAAGAATTCGCCGGCATTCGCGCGCGGCTGCGCGAGGTGCTCGACGCCTGCGAAGCCATGGTGCTGCCGCTCGCGCTGAACCCCACGGCGCCGGGGCAGGGTGCGCTCGCGCTCGAGATCCGCCGCGATCGCGCCGACCTCGCCGAGTTGTTAGCGCCCATCAATGATGAGGCCACCTTCGGCCGCGTGATCGCCGAGCGCGCCCGGCTGTCGCCCACCGGCGATGAAGACCATCCGCTCGGCGTCTCCATCATTCCCGTGCACTGCGGCGAAATTGAATTCACGCGCGGGCAGAGGGGCGGACAGTGGATCCAGAGCGCCGAGTTGCGCCGCCACGATTCACCCCTGCCCCCAGCCGGGAACCCCCACGCCGTGTGGACCGGCGATGAAGGCAGCGCCGATCGCTACCGGCGCGTCGCGCTGCAGGTGCGCCACGACCAGTTCGCCGACGCCCGCATCGCGCTGTTCGTCGCCCGGTCCGAGGCCTGGCCCGACGGCTATGCCCCGCGCCCAGGGCAGGTGGTCTGGAGCGCCGGCATCGACACCTGGCGGCGGCTGGCCTCCCGCGGAATCTGGGTGCATGGCAGCGACGAAAGCCTGGGAGAAGGCGGCGCTTCGGCCCTCAAGACCCTGTTCCCGCGGGTGCAGCGCTGGGTCAAGTTCTCCCACGAACAGGGCTACGACTCGCCGTTCAGCGAGCGGATACCCACCTACCGGCTGGAACGCTGCGCCCCGCTGGCCGATCTGACCGGGCGGACGCACTTCTACTGGAGAAGCGGGGCCCAGTTTTTCGACTATCTGCAGGCCAATCCTGAAATTCGTGGCGCCTGGCACGGCTGCGGACCTGGCAATACATTCAGTATGATTCGCGCCGCCATCGGTGAAGAACGCGTCCGCGCCTTCCTGTCGGCGGATGTGTTTCGCCAGGAAGTTGAGCAATGAAAAGACTGCAGAGATTGCGCGCCACCGCGGCACTGCGGGACATGGTGTCGGAGATCGGCTTCGGCCAGAGCCAGCTGATCCAACCCCTGTTCCTGTCCGAAGGCGCCACCAAGGAAGAGCCGATCTCGGGGCTAGCTGGAACCTCGCGTCATACGTTGTCGTCGCTTTTGGTCCAGTTCGAAAAGGATTTGGGCCAAGGCGTGCGCCAGTTCCTGCTGTTCCCCGTGCCCGCGCACAAATCCAATCGCAACTTCAGCGCCGAGTTCGTCGGCGCCGCGCTTGGCCAGATGCGCCAGCGCGCGGGCGATGACGCCGCCATCTGGGTCGACACCTGCCTGTGCAGCTTCACCGAGTCCGGCCACTGCCAGGTGCACGATGCGCGCGGCAAGCAGGATCTCGCCGCCACGCACAGCGCACTGGCCGTGTTAGGCCTGACATACGTGAAGGCCGGCGCCAACGGCATCTCGCCTTCGGACATGAATGACGGCCGCGTCGCGCACCTGCGCGCCACGCTCGATGCCGCGGGCTACGACCTCGCGCCCATCATGAGCTACAGCACCAAGTTCGCGAGCAACTTCTACGGGCCATTTCGTGACGCGGCTGACTCTGCGCCGCAGTTCGGCGATCGCCGCAGCTATCAGTTAGACGTGCGCAATCGCAGCGACGCGCTGGCCTCGAGCCGCCGTTGCGCGGAAGAGGGCGCCGATCTTCTGATGGTGAAGCCCGGTCAACCGTCGGCCGATCTGATTCGGCCGATTCACGAGCAGACCGGCTTGCCAGTGGGCGCCTATCAAGTGAGTGGCGAATACACATCGCTCGTGCTGCTCGCGAGGGAGAAGTTCGTCGACTTCGACGCCGCGCTGCTCGAGAGCTGGTACAACCTGCGCCGCGCCGGTGCCAGCTACATCATCACGTACGGCGCGCGACTCGCGCAGAAGATAGGACTCCCGCGCTGATGCGTTACTTCCCGCTCTTCCTCGATATCAAGGATAAGCCGGTGCTGCTCGTGGGCGGCGGGGAAGTGGCTGCGCGCAAGTTTTTGTTGCTGTCGGATGCGGGAGCGGTGGTCAGAGTGGTCGCGCCGCATCTCGGCGACGAGCTGACCGGCGCGCTCGCGCGCGGTGCGCTGGCGCACGAAGCGCGCGGATTCGAGTCGATCGACGTCGACGGCGTCTGGCTAGTCGTCGCCGCGACGGACGATCGCACCGTGAATGCGGCCGCTGCCGCCGCGGCTGGCGAGAAGCGAATTCCCTGCAACGTCGTCGACGATCGCGAGCTGTCCAGTTTCATCATGCCGGCGATCATCGATCGCTCGCCCGTGCAGATCGCGATCTCCACCGGCGGGACCTCTCCCGTGCTCGCGCGCCTGATTCGCGAGCGGCTCGAGACGTTACTCGATGGATCGCTCGGCCCGCTCGCCGCGTTCGCGGATCGCTGGCGCGTGGCCGTCAAACAGAAGTTCGCGGACATCGGCGCACGTCGCCGGTTTCTGTCGTGGATGCTGACCGGTCCCGTCGCAGCCGCGCTGCGCGCCGGACGCGAGTCCCAGGCTGAAGCGCTGACCCGCAAAGCGCTCGAGACCGAGGACGCGTTGCCGCAGGGCCACGTCGTGCTCGTCGGCGCCGGGCCCGGCAATGCCGGGTTGATGACGCTGCTCGGCCTGCGCGCGCTGCAGGAAGCGGACGTCATCGTGCACGACCGGCTCGTCTCGCCCGAGGTTCTCGAACTCGCGCGACGCGATGCGGCGCGCTTCGACGTCGGCAAGTTCGTGGGTGGCGGCGGCGCGACCCAGGAAGAGATAAACAAACTACTCGTCGAGCACGCGCAGCGCGGTGAGTATGTCGTGCGCCTCAAGGGCGGAGATCCGTTCGTGTTCGGGCGTGGCGGCGAGGAGATCGACTGCCTGCGCCAGCACGGCGTGTCGTTCGAAGTCATTCCCGGCATCACCGCGGCGCTCGCCGCGGGTGCGTATGCCGGTATTCCGCTGACCGATCGCCGGCACTCGCAGTCCGTGCGATTCCTGACCGGTAACAGTGACGAACAGCTCGCGCAGTACAGCTATGACGATCTTGCGGCTGGCCGCGAGACACTGACGTTCTACATGAGCGTGGGCCGGTTGACCGGCTTGCGCGCGCGGTTGCTGGAGTGCGGGGTTGCCGCCGACATGCCCGTGGCGTTCGTCGAGAACGCGAGCCGGATCAACCAGCGAGTGATCGCGACGACCGTGGATGGCATGCAGCGCGATGCGATCGCGCATCAGGTCAAGGCGCCGACGCTGATGATCATCGGCAACGTCGCGAAGTATGCCGCGGAGCTGCAGTGGTTTGGCCGGCAGGCCGTTGCGTCCGTCGGAGCTGCCTAGCTAGACTCCCCAAAACAGGGGAGGGCCGACCGTGGGGATGAGCACAAACGTTCGCTTGCCGAAGGACGTGAAGCCGATTTTCCCGTTGCGCTGTGTCTACAGCGACGCCATGCATCCGGATTCCGAGGCAGGAATCGTCGCGCACTCGCAGAATTCTTTGCTGCACTTTCTCTCGCCGTTCCTGATCCTCTTTGGCTGGCGAAAGGTGCGTGCGCCCATCTTCAGTCGCAATCACGCAAAATTCTACCTGCAGGCATACGGGCGGAACCTGATCACGCTCGCGGTCGTCATCGTCGCACTGGTGTACATCATCCCGATGTTCGAGCCGGGCTCGCCTTGGCGAAAGCTCAAGATTCTGGGGTTGTGTCTGGTGGCTCTGCTGCCGTGGATTCTGTTCCAGGTTCTGTATCCGCCGCGCTTCGATGTCACGGTCTACGACGATGTCGTCGACTACGAGTTTGCGTCGGCGATCTACGCCGCTGAGTTCGCGGAAATCAACTCCGCGCACGTCATCCGGGTGACCCGGCCGCCGGAGTAGAGATTTCGCGCGTTGCTTGCGCGCGCTTCTCGCTGTGACTGCGCAGCACTCTGAGCAGCGGCCGCTCGACGAGTGCGTAAGCCGCGCAGCCCGCGCCGATCGTGCCGGCAAGAACCACGGCGTACGTGACCTTCGCGCCGGCCGCGTCATACAACCCCGACGCCATCGAGATCTTCATCAACACGCCGAGGATCGGGATGTGCGCGAGGTAGATCGTGTACGACGCGTTGCCGATGTAGTTGAGGAAGCCGGGCACCTTGAGGTATCCGCCGAGCTCCATCTTCGTCGCGCCCGCGACGAGCAGCGAGAAACCGATCGCGAGGATGAGCGGTGAGCGGTTGTTCGGAAGCCCCATCGTGATGGCGGCGAAGATCGCGATCGCAAGTCCTGCGCTAAAGTCGATGAAGCTCTTGCCACCGCGGCGATAGAGCCAGCATGCCGCCATGCCAAAGAGGAAGAAGAGGTTGTACGCGGCGGTGTAGACATTCCACGGAGTGCGTTGCGCTTCGAGTGGATAGTCGTAGAACGCGATGCAGAGGCAGGCCCAGATCGCCAGAGCGATGATTCCGAGACGCCGGTTGAGGATCAACAGCGAGAACATCGCGTAGAACGCAACTTCGTGGAAGAGCGTCCAGGCGACGGAGAGCGGAGGCTCGACTGCGCTGAAGCGGATGAGCGTCCATGTCGTCAGCCAGTCGGGGATGTTGGTCGGGAATTGCGCGTCAGTGCCAAAGCCGAGGAGCTGCAGGCCGACGAAGCCGGCGGTGTAGAGCCAGTAGATGGGGAACACGCGGACGAAGCGGCGGCTGAGGTAGTCCTTCCAGGCGCGCGGTTTGCCGATGTCGTCGAGATGCGCGAAGAGGATGATGAAGCCCGACAGGACGAAGAAGAAGTCGACGCCGCGGAATCCGTGGCGCGTGAGATCGCGGAAAGCGGCATCGCCGCCGTAGCGCTCGAGGCCCATGAGGATCGACAGTGGAATGCGGCGACGCTGATCGCGGCCAATGCGCGGCCGGCCTGAAGGACTCGTAGCACCGGAACTCCCAATGGATGCGCGTCTGGGCGACGCGAAAGAGAATGGTGCCTTGAATGCGGATCGATTGCTGTCGCCGGAGTTGAGGGGTGAGGTCGGAGTTGGACTACCAAGGACGCTCAGGGGTCGGCGTGGACGGAACGGCTGCTTTACGAAACGTGTGTGATATGAGAATGGCGTGTTTGACGTCAATGCGGGGGCCGTGGTCTATTCAAAACAGGGTGATGGGAGGCTGGAGGGAATGTTATCCATGCAGTCGGTACGTAGATGGGCCGTCATTCGGCCGTATAGGTAAGAGTTAGGTCTGCGCCGATGGGTTCATCAGCAAGCACTTCCCATTCAGGGCAGCGCGTCTTTGAAGATGCGGATTTCATATTGCTGAAATCCCCCTGGTTTGGAATTTCTCATCCATTCTTGGCTCGCTACTTCGTATATCTAAAGGGGCGCCAAACGGCAGTCAAAGTCGAAGGCCACGAGAAGCGATTTCTGCTTGCCGTCCTCGGTGAGATGGCGAAACTTGGCATGACATCTCAAACCATCAAAGCCAGCGGTGTGTTTCAGGACTTCTGTCAGGCAGTCCCAACTCGCGGTATGGCCAGGTGGCAGGTATTCTTCAATCAGCAGCGAGCGCCAGATCTTGCGAGAGCGTATGCGCAGTCCTAACAAATCTCTGCGCGCCTTGGACGCGTTGCTCGGCAGCTTCACACCATCGATCGCGAACATCTCCTGGCCGATCAGTCCCTGGTTCAGGCAAATCGACAGCACCGCGGCGAAGACCTGCGCAATGTCCTGCTCCCGTCCGCTGACAAACGCCGCGATCGTCGCGAAGTGCGGCGCGCTGTCGCCGCTCAGGGCCATGAACGTCACATGATCCCGGCAGGCCCGCTCGATCGCGCGACTGCTAACGAGGCCTTGCGAGTAGGCGAACAGCACGACCTTCAGCAACACCGCCGGCGGGTAGGCCGCCGATCCACGCTCATCGTTACGGGAGTGCGCATCGAAGTGCGACAGGTCCAGCTCCTGGTCGATCAGATGCGCGAGCGCATGCTCGAACGTCCCGGGCAACAGTTGGTGACTCAGGTCGACCGCCAGCAGCTTCATCCCCCTATCCACGTCTTTGTATCGGGCCACGCCGGCGATCCCTGGGTTACGTTTGACAGAAGGTCGATGCGGCATTGCGGCTCGAGTTCTTCAGCGGCATCATCGTGGCATGAATTTTCTACAGCCTCGTTAGGCCACCGATGAGTACTGCCAGCGTTATACGACTCGGACTCGCGATCCTGGCGTGCGTCGGAGTTCTAGTTCTGACGATTCTGTGGAATGAAGTGCCCGCAGTTATTGAACCCTGCTCGGGTGGAATCCCTGATGATCCCTCGCAGCAACTTTGGTTGGGCAGTTGCCTTCGAGGGCCGACGCCGGTGGAGGTAGCACTGAAGCTGGCAATCTCACTACTTTCGATTGCAGGAGCCGCAGCGCTTGTCGCAAAGGCAACACCCAAGCGAAAGATCCTTGCCGGCGCCACTGCGGCCGCCCTGAGTGCATTAGTCGGATTAACAACGCTTCAGGCTGTATCGGTGCAGGTTTTTGATGTGGGATACCTCCCTCCGGTCGAGGAAGTTGCCATTGTTGGTGTCGCGTTCTTTCTGTTTGGCGCGCTGGTAGGATGGGTTCTACAAAGGTGGTGGCCTAACAAATTGCTGGAGCGGACGCTTGAAAGCTAAAGTGCCAAGGCCATACGGCGGCGCGCGCGCCGCTCCACCGTTGCCGTCATGAAGTGCGCCACTCTCGCGTTCCTTTCGGTGCTACTGATGTCGTGTGACGCGGAAACCGATTCGCGCCCAATGACGATTGACACGCCCGAGGGCAAGGTCAATACGACTGTCAAGACCGTGGATTTGGCAGACCAGCGAGTAGTTGTGGCCAACCCTGCTGAATTGTTGAGACTTAGGTCAAGCGCCGCGAAGGCTTCCGAATTTGCTGCCATCGTCGTGCCTGAGGCGAGCGCTGTGGATTTGAAGGTGCTTGATGAGGCATTTCGTCGGTGGCAGGAGCGCAGATCTACGGCCTTTACTCAAGAACAGGTCGTGGAAATGCTGGGCGCCGCTCTGGGCGAAAAGATGGTGGCCGATCTTGATATGGAGTGGGTGGTGGTCTCTGACCAGTTCGGTACCGACTACGGGGTTCGATCAAGGAAGTCTGAGGTGATGGCATTCCCATTCTCATCCGTTCAGAAGCGGGTCGGTCGCAATGAATACGACTTTCTGATTGGCATCTACCACAGTGTCCAATCCTTGATCGAAAGCGGCGAGTCCAGGCCGCAGCAACGTGAATGACGGCTAACACGTCGCTGGAGCGCACGCGTGAACGATAAAGTGCCAAGGTCATGCGGCGACGTGCGCGCCGCTCAGATCAACCGTTGGGCGGCGGTCGCACATGTCATTCCCAACCACCGAAGATCGAGTTGTCGCTGAAGAAGCGAAGCTAGCCATTCGTCTGCCTTGTGAGTTCCGAAACCGCCTCATCGCTCAGAATGGTGGCGAACTCGATGCGGCCGGCGACGATTGGCAGGTTTTCCCGGTATTCGACAGCACCGACCGGAAACGTGCAGGGCGTACCGCAAACCACATTTACCGCGAGACCCAGTACGCCAAGCAATGGCATGGCTTTCCTGAAGGAGCAGTGGCCGTTGCGGCCAACGGAACCGGCGACTTGCTCGTGTTCCTGGCCGCGCAGGGCGATCGTCTTGGTGGTCGCCTTCATCACTGGCATCACGAGACGGCGGAGGTCACGCCGACGCCGTTGGACTTCACCTGAGCAATAGCCGTGGACTGCCGCCTGACACCTCGCTGGAGCGCGCGTGTGAAGCAGGAAGCGCCAAGCTCACACAGCAGCGCGCGCGGCGCTCAGCTCAACTCGTTAGGTGGCTCACCATGGATCTTCTCGGCTTGGGCGGCTCCAGGTAATCACCACCGGGTTGTCATCAACGGGACGGGGCCGTCCGGCGGATTGTGCGGGACGTTTGTCGCGGGTAGGATGCGCGCCCCGAAATCCATCGGGGAATAGTCAGGAGGTGTCCCATGCGACTCAGATCAAACCACCTCGGCACCGAGTGCTTTCGAGGTCACGAGTAAGCGACGTCGAGGCTTCCCGTCCGAGACACGCGTCAAACGCGGTGTTCGAATCGTGCGCGGCGACAAAGAGCTTCTCGAGAAGCTGGGGCGAAACGACCCGTGCCCATGCTCGTCTGGCCGCAGATTTCAAGAACTGCTGCATGCAGAGCGGTGAGTTCGACGGCTCCGATCGACATCATTTCTTTTAGAGAATGAAGAGGTTTGCCGCGGGCGCATAAAACATGTGCGCCCGCGGCGCTCACCCGCCAGCCGTCCGGTACGCTACGCTCCGGCTTCTGACAGATCGCGGAGGTTCATATGAAAAGGGTCACAGGCATCGGCGGCATCTTCTTCCAGGCGCGAGATCCCGCGCGCATGCACGCTTGGTACAAAACGCATCTCGGCATCGACGTGCAGCAATGGGGCGGCGCCGCGTTCACCTGGGCGGATGATGACGGCAACCCCACGAAAGGCACGACCATCTGGTCCGTCGGCAAAGCCGGCAGCGATCACTTCGCGCCGAGCACCGCGACGTTCATGATCAACTATCGCGTTGCTGACCTTGCGGCGTTGCTCGAGGCGCTGCGCGAAGAAGGCTGCAACGTACTCGAGAAGATGGACGACTCCGAGTACGGAAAATTCGGATGGGTCATCGATCCCGAGGGCAACAAGGTCGAACTCTGGCAGCCGCCGGAGGGGCAATGAAGCCGCGGATCACTTCCGGAAACACCGGCGCCGCCTCCAAAGACACGCGCGGCTGGTTCCTCGGACACTTCATGCCGGGCGAGGACAACCCGCTTCGAACTTCCCATCTCGAGCTGAAGTGGTTCACGCACGCGAAGGGCGAGACTCGCGTCGAGTGGGCGCCGGGCAATCCGGTCAAGACGCTCAACATCCTCATGCGCGGTCGCTTCGTCCTGCTTTTTCCGGAACGGGAAGTTGTTCTGGAGAAAGAGGGCGACTTCGTGTTGTTTGGCCCGGATGTGGCGCACTCGTTTCGTTCGGAGGAAGAGTCTCTCGTGCTGACGATTCGATGGCCTTCGTCCGACTGAACTCGAAAGACATGCACACGCTCGTTCCGATTCTCGAGTTCCTCGCTACTTTGTCTGGCACTCTTTTCGCCGGCGCCGCTTTGTACATCAACGTTGCGGAGCACCCCGCCCGCATGGGCCTCGACACGCGCATGGCGGCGCTGCAATGGGCGCCGAGCTACCGGCGCGCAACCTGGCTTCAGGCGCCCCTCGCTCTCTCGAGCCTGATTTGCGGCGTCTCCGCCTGGCTACTGGGAGCGGGATCGCAGTGGCTCATCGCGGCTTTGCTGATCGGCGCCGTCGTCCCATTCACATTTGCGGCGATCATGCCGACCAACAACGCGCTGCTCGCGACGGATCGCGACCTCGGTTCGGATGAAACTCGCGCGCTTCTCGTGCGATGGGGCTGGCTGCACGCCGTGAGGACTGTTCTCAGCCTCATCGGTGCCGCGATCTATCTATCGGCATAGTCGGAGCTGCAATGAAGCTTCGAACCCCTAGATTGAAGGTCGTTCTGCAGACGGCCGCGGACGTCGAGCGGATGATCGGTGCGATGACGGAGTACGAGCGAGGGCAGGTCTCTCCCGACTGGCTGGCTCGCATGCGCGCATCGAAAGAGCCTGATCCCTGGACGCACGGATTCCGGGTGTTCGAGGAGAGGGCCGACCTGGCGATCGGAACGTGTGGCTTCAGAGGACCGCCGCTCGACGGCGCCGTCGAGATTGCATACGCCATCGATTCGGCGCACGAGGGGAGGGGCTATGCCACCGAGGCAGCCCAGGCGCTCGTTGACTTTGCCTCTTCGCATGAAGGTGTCCGCTTGATCCGGGCGCACACGCTGCCGAACGGCAACGCGTCGAAGAGAGTGCTGGCGAAGTGCGGATTTCGATACGTCGGTGAAGTCGTCGATCCAGAGGATGGGGCCGTCTCGAGATTCGAACGGGCTCCCGACGAACGCTGATGCGCATCCCGATTGCACGCGCGATCTCGATCGTCGGTCATCCCGTCGTGCTCCTGCTGGTTGCCGCGCTCGTCGCGGCATCGGCGCGAGGAGCGTCTCCAAACCAACTGTGGTTCGTCGGCGGGGCGACGGTGGCCTTCGGCGCCGTCGTGCTCGGGTTCAGCTGGCTGCAGGTGCGCGCCGGTCGCTGGTCGCACGTCGACGCAAGTGTCGCGAACGAACGCAAATCGCTGAACCTGTTCCTTGGCGCTCTATGCATTGCCGGTGCGGCGGCGACGTGGTTCGCGACGCATCGCGTGCAGATGCCGCTCGCGCTGGGATTGTCCGGCGTGCTCATCGCCATCGCGTTGCTGCTCTCGCGCTGGGTGAAAGTCTCGCTCCACGCGACGTTCGCCGCATTCGCGACGGCGCTGCTCTGGCCGTTCGTGTCTGCGCTCGTCGCGGGGGCGGCGATCACGGCGGCGGTAGTTTGGTCGCGGCTCGTGCTGGGTCGGCATGTCGTGGCGGATGTCGTGGTGGGACTGGCGCTCGGCATCGCCGCGGGCGCGTTGTTTCACTATGCGATCGCCCGGATTTAGGTACGCATAGATTCTTCTTGACACCCCGGTGATCACGGCGCAATAACGGCAACGCGCGGACAAACGCTACAAGGAGGTGCGTGGACGTAAACGGCGTCCTATCGAAATTCGAAATCCGTTCTCTCACGCAATACGAAGGGGAAATTCTCATGCGTGCATTTCTAACTGCCTGCAAAGGCAGAGGTCTCGCCGTGGCTTTGATCAGCCTCGGCGCGCTCTACGCCTCACCCGCCAGTGCTCAGCAATGTCTGAGCTCCAGTTCCACCGGCAACAACGGCGGTTACTGGTATTCGTTCTGGACCGACGGCGGCGGCTCGACGAGCTTCTGTCTGCAAGCCAATGGCCGCTACACCTCGCAGTGGAGCAATGTCGGCAACTGGGTCGGCGGCAAAGGCTGGCAGACCGGCGGCCGCCGCGCGGTCACCTACTCCGGCTCGTTCAATCCTTCCGGCAATTCGTACCTCACTCTCTATGGCTGGACGCAGAATCCGCTCATCGAGTACTACATCGTCGACAGTTGGGGTACGTACCGTCCGCCCGGCGGACAAGGCTTCATGGGAACGGTGACCAGCGACGGCGGGACGTACGACGTGTATCGCACGCAACGCGTGAACCAACCATCGATCGAAGGCACGCGAACCTTCTATCAATACTGGAGCGTTCGGCAGCAGAAGCGTGTCGGCGGGACGATCACCTCGGGCAATCACTTCGATGCCTGGGCGGCGTACGGGATGAACCTGGGGACGCACAACTACATGGTGATGGCGACCGAGGGCTTTCAGAGCAGCGGCAACTCGGACATCACGATCGGCAGCGGCTCGTCTTCGAGCAGCAGTAGTTCGTCTTCGTCGAGCAGTGGCGGCGGCAGCAAGACAATTGTTGTCCGTGCGCGTGGCGTCGCGGGCGGCGAGTCGATCACCCTGCGCGTGAACAACAGCAACGTGCAGACATGGACGCTCGGCACCGGGATGCAGAACTACACGGCAACGACCTCGTTGAGCGGCGGCATCACCGTCGCGTACACCAACGACGGCGGCAGCCGCGACGTACAGGTGGACTACATCACGGTGAATGGCTCGACGCGGCAATCGGAGGCGCAGAGCTACAACACCGGGCTCTACGCCAACGGGAGTTGCGGCGGTGGCTCCAACAGCGAGTGGATGCACTGCAATGGGCAGATAGGCTACGGCAACACGCCCTGAGGAAGATCGCCGAGAAGGGGGTGGGCGCGGGCTCACCCTCTTTTTTTGTCACGACGGCAGGATGAGTGGCAGAGTGTTGGTTGATCCGCACCATTGGCTGTTAGCGGAAGAGCAAGCCCATGAAACCTTCTCGCGCCTGGATTGGCTTCGTCGCGCTGGCATCTCTCGCGACGGCGGCGTCGACGTCCACTACATCTTTCTGGAAGGCCTGCACGGCGCGGGCGGCGGCGTGTGGGAAATTCAATGGGGTTCGTGATGAAGGCGTCTGACTTTCCGGGGCTTCGGCATTGAACGAATCGCAAGTCACCCGGCGCAGGCCAGTCTGGATCGCGCTTTCCGCGCTGTGGCTGGACACCGAGATCGAACCCGGAGAGCTCGAAAACATCGCCCGGGTGATGATCGATTCCGGGCTGACGAACGAAGAGCTGAGAGAGGCGTATCTCATCGAAGTGGCGCCGGTGGTCTATCGAAATCTCCTGAGCGTCGCGGGAGAGTGGCAAGGTTTCGATGAAGAGTGGCTGTGCGCGGAAATCGCCCGCAATCTGCGCGAGCGTCCGCGCCGGACTCGCTGGCTGGGGTGGTTCTTCCTGACCCGCAGGACGATGACCTATGCGACAGAAGATCACTGGGAAAGTTTGATGGACATCGTGAGGCGCCATCGCGCATGAATGTCCCGGACCCGATGACCGCGCCGTTGACGTGGATCTACGCCCAACCTGCGCCGCCGCCGCGCAACCTCCTGGAAAGAATTTTGCGGGCGCTGCGCGATGAGTAGCTCGGCGGCGTTGTACGCGGCGATCATCGGCTGCGAAGTCGCCTTCTGGGTCGTGCTCGGTCTCGCGCTGGCGGCGCGCTACGTGCTGCGGCGTGAGCGGCTCAGTCGTGGGTTGCTGCTCTCGTTACCTGCGGTCGATCTCCTGTTGTTGACCTTTACCGCGCTCGACTTGCGCTCGGGCACGACCGCGACCTTCGCGCATGGACTCGCAACGGCATACGTCGGATTCACCGTCGCTTTCGGCGGCGTGCTCGTCGAGTGGGCGGATCAGCGATTCGCACATCGCTTCGCGGGCGGGCCACCGCCGGTGGCGAGTCCGTCTCTCGGCTGGCCCGCCGTCAGATACGAGCTCGGCCTCTGGGCGCGATGCATCGTCGCGTGGGCGATCACGATCGTGCTCTTGATCGGCCTCATCGCTGCCATCGACAATGAAGCGAGGACGCTCGAGCTCGAAGACTGGTTTGGGATCGCGCTCGGGTCCACGTTCCTGTGGTTCTTGTTCGGACCGTTGTGGAGCCTGGTGTTTTTTCGTCGGGAGGAGAGTCAGTGACACCCCATCAAGTCGTCGCCGTCGGCCTGCGGCTCATCGCTATTCTCTGGGTGTTTCATTCAATCGGCCAATTCATCGGTTTGCTCAGTTCCGACGACCCGGACGGCTGGCCGCTGATGGGATTCTTCACTGTGGTCCAGTTCGGTCTGTGCGCGCTGCTCTGGTTCTTCCCGGCGTCCATCGCGACCAAACTACTGCCGTCCGCGAAGGACGAAGTCGTCTCGGCCGGCCCACCCGGCCCGCAAGACTGGCTGGCGGTGGGAACGATCGGCATCGGAATATGGTTGCTGTCGGGCGCGATCCCGGACGCCTTCTATTGGTCGATCTTCGTCGGAATGAATCCGTTCGGCGGGTTTTCCACGCTGGACGCGGACGGAAAAGCTGCCGTGATCACGACAGGATTCCAAAACCTGCTTGGGGTTTGGCTCATCGTGGGTGGAAAGGGACTTGCAGCGCTGCTCTGGAAGGCACGGACGGGCGGAGCCGCGAAGTCGTGACATGAGCCCTCTTTGAGGGGTCAGATCCGTTAGTCCTCTAGCGGATCTGACCCCTTGGACTGCCACGGTGCGTCCGCATCGATCTCCCGCCACTCGCCGAGCTTCAGATCCTCGACGCTGACTCTGCCGATCGACGCACGCACGAGCCGCAGCGTCGGGAAGCCCACCTTTGCGGTCATGCGCCGCACCTGCCGGTTCTTTCCCTCACGCAACGTCAGCTCGATCCACGACGTCGGGATCTTCGCGCGATAGCGGATCGGCGGATCGCGCGGCCACAGGTAGTTTGGCTCTTCGATGAGCCTGGCATCCGCCGGCTGAGTGATGACGTCTCCGAGATCCAGTCCGCCGTTGCGCAACGCCGCCAGTGCGTCCCCGGTCGGAATGCCTTCGACCTGCGCGAGGTACACCTTCGTGAGCTTGTGCCGCGGCTCGGCGATCCGCGTCTGCAGAACTCCGTTGTCCGTGAGCAGCAGCAATCCTTCGCTGTCCGCGTCGAGGCGCCCCGCGGGGTAGACGTCCGGCACCTTCACGAAATCCGCCAGCGTGCGTTTGCCCGGCTCCGGACTGAACTTGCACGCGACACCGAACGGCTTGTTGAGAGCGATCAGCACGCGACAATCAAACCAGCGAGCGCTCGATGAGATTCGCCGGCACGGTTGTGCGCGGCACGACGCTCCTGGCTTTTCCGCGCGCGCGCTTCTTCAGCCCTGGCGTCTCGAACCACTCGCGCACATCCGCATCCAGCCCGATGCCATGCATGTAGTTATAGAGCGCCTTGCGCAATCCAACGCCGAGAAAATCGTGATCGGTGCCGGTGGGATCTTCGAACGCGAGATCGTTGTGCGCGAAGCGGATGTCCGCGGGCGGCCGCAACGTGATGCCAAAACTCTCCGGCGCAAGGCCGATCGGGGAGTGCGCCGTGGCGGCAAAGCGGTGCCAGTACGCCGACTGGATACAGCCCGCCGCGAACAACTGCCGCACGCGCTCGAGCGCGTCCACGGTGTCCTGCTCGGTCTCGGTCGGGAAGCCATACATCAGATAGGCGTGCACCATGATGCCGGCGTCGGTGAACGCGCGCGTCACTCGCGCAACCTGTTCGACCGTCACACCTTTCTTCATGAGCTCGAGCAACCGGTTCGACGCCACCTCGAGCCCGCCGCTCACCGCCACGCACCCCGAGCGCGCCAGCAAACTACACAGCTCCGGCGTGAACGTCTTCTCGAACCTGATGTTGCCCCACCACGTGATGCTCAAGCGTTCGTCGATCAATCGCTTCGCGAGTGACTTCAATCCCGACGGCGGCGCCGCTTCGTCGACGAGATGGAAGCCAGTCTCACCCGTCTCCGCGATGAGCGCGCGGATGCGCTTCATGATGATGTCGGTCGACGGCTCGTCGTAGCGGCCGATGTAGTCGAGCGAGACGTCGCAGAACGAACACTTCTTCCAGTAGCACCCGTGCGCCATCGTGACTTTGTTCCAGCGCCCATCCGACCAGAACCGGTGCATCGGATTCAGCATCTCCATCACCGAGACATACCGGTCGAGCGGCAGTCCGTCGTAAGTCGGGATGCCCGTGTCCTTCTGCGGGAAGTCGTGCTGCGTCGGATCGGATTTCAGCACCACGTTGCCCGATTCGCGTAGATAGGTGCGCACGAGTGGCGCCTCGCGGCCGGCGAGCGTCGTCAGCAGGTTCAGCAGCGGCCGCTCGCCGTCGTCGAGCGTGATGAAGTCGAAGTAGTCGAACACGCGCGCATCGCGCAGCGACCGCAGCTCCGTGTTGACCCAGCCGCCACCCAGGATCAGCTTCGTCGTCGGGGACGCGGCCCGAATCGTCTGCGCCATGCGGAAGGCGCCGTAGACGTTGCCGGGGAAGGGCGCGGTGATCGCAACGACGTCGGGTGCATGTTCAGCCAGCAAGACGCGCGTGATGTCGGCGAGCGCGGCGTCGACGAGCGTGTGCTCGCCGGTCAGCGCGCCGTGCAACGGATCGAACGACGCGGAGCTCGCGGCGAGCCGCTCGCCGTAACGCGCCAGTTCGAAGTGCGGGTCGATCCCGAAGCGCCAGACATCGGCGAGATCGTCGACGAACAGACTGGCCAGGTAGCGAGCTTGCTCCGTCGTGCCGAGCGAGCCGAACGCGGCGTGGAGATTTTCGTCGAGCGCTTGCTCGAAGCGCGGACCTTCCGGCAGGAACGCTCGGCCGACGATCCGGAAGGCAAGGCTGGGATCGCGGCGCTGCAGGAAGCGGATCGCGGGGTCGACCGTTTCCGCGTAGCGCTCGGCGTTCGCGAGGAAGTGTTTGATCGACGGCGGCATGCCCGCGCGCTTCGACGCAGTTTTCGCGCGACCGCGCAACTCCGTCGCCATGCGCGTCACGAGCGGCCCGGAATACAACCGCAGGAACAGCAGGATCGACGCATCCGCCTGCGATACGTCGAGGCCGAGATGCGTCGCGTGCTGACGCAGAAACCCTGTCAGATACGCCGTCGCGGGGTACGGCGTATTCAACTGGATCATCGGCGGGGTGACGAGGAGGAGGCGCACGGCGTGCGTATTCTGCATGAAACCGGGAACCGTCCGGTGACCGTGCATCCGGGCTCATGCGCGGCGTTCGCGCTCGTCGAAACGTGGTCCAGCGCCGAGGCGCACAAGGCGCATCTCAACCGTCTGCTGTTGTCGGGCGCGTGGGGGCAGATCGTGTCGCATCTGGCGAAGGAGCCGGCGAGCGGGATCTTCAGCGCAATCTGAGTTCGGCGTCGAGGCCTGTGGTAAAAACGGGCCCATGAAAACACGACTCGCCGCGATTGCCATCTCCGCTCTGGTCAGCGCCTGCATCGGCCCGATGCGCGCGCCGGTGCCGATGGCTTTTGTCGATCACCCCGCGGCAGCGACCCCCGCGAAATGTCTGTTCGTGTTCCTGCCCGGCAGGGGCGATCGCGCGGAGACTTTCGAGCAGCGCGGCTTCGTCCAGGCATTGCGCGACCGAAAGCTGTCGATCGACGTCCGCTCCGCGGATGCGACCTTTGGCTACTACACGCGCGGCGCGTTCGTCGAGCGCCTGTCGACGGATGTGATCGCCCCCGCGAAGTCGCGTGGGTACCAAGAGATCTGGCTCGTCGGTCCCTCGATGGGCGGGTTCGGTTCGCTGTTCTATTCGCGTTCGCACCTGGACGAGATCACGGGCGCACTTGCGATCGCGCCGTTCCTCGGCGACCGCGACGTCATCAAGGAAATCATCGACGCGGGGGGGTTGAAGAAGTGGCAGGCGCCGCCGCGCGTTGAAACGCCGGACCGCGACACCTATCAACGCGAGCTGTGGCGCTGGCTGCAGGCGTCGACGCAAGGGAAGGAAAAGTCGCCGCTGCTGTTCGTCGGCTATGGCGCCGCGGACAGCTTGAGCACGGCCGATGCGTTGCTCGCCGCCGAACTGCCGCCGTCGCACGTGTTCCTCACGGAGGGCGGGCATGAATGGCCGGCGTGGCGGCGAATTCTCGGCAGCTTCCTCGATTCGCCAGAGTTCGCGACGCACTGTCGCGCTGACGGCTGAGCGCGGCGCATGGCAACCCTATTCAACGTCGGCGAATTCTTCCGGAAGAAAGACTTTCGCGTGAATCCGCGGCGGATCGTCCCGGGCAAGTCGGCGTACAAACATTTCTTCGGTGGGCCGATCGGGGACGTCGAGCCGAAGCTCGCGCGCGCGCCGCTGCATGTGCTCTTCAGTCTCGATTTGCGAGATCCGCTGCTGAAGTTCCTGCAGATCGATGCGAAGAGGCTGCCGCTCGTGTTCCCGATCAGTGTCGACGGCGGGGATATCGCGTACGAGATCAAACCTGACGGCGGCATCAAACTATTCGGCAAGGCGCCGGGACCGCGTGCGAAAGACTGGCCGTACGCCGACTATCCCGCGGCGTTCGCGAAGACGCCCGTGAAGGTGCTCGAGCTCACTTACGAGGAGTATCGCGCGACGCAGTTCCGTGACCAGATTGGGCCCGAGACCTGGCTGCGCCAGGACGATCGCGACATCCTCCAGAAGCTGGGCAGCAGCTTCATGCAACTCGGCGGCGTGCAGGAAAAGCCATTCGGCGATCCGTTCGAGCGGAACTGTCCGAACCCCAAGTGCCGTCTGCACGATCATCCCGCCGCGACGGACATCTTCATCGGCATCCACGACGAGCCGATTCCCGGACTCAGCCTCTGGAATCAGAATGGCGAAGGTTTCATCGCGTTCAGCATCTGCGGCGAGTGCAAAGCAATCGCCGCCCAGACGATGGTCGACTGAGCGTATTTCACGGGGGTTTCCGATGATCCGAAGATTCCCGATCGCGCTCGCCGTCGTCTTCGCCTGGGCGAGTTCCGCCATTGTCGCGCATGCCGCCGACCTCACCGCCTGGGACGCCGCGAAGCAGATGGGCATCGGCGTCAACATCGGCAACACGCTCGAAAACACGACGCACTGGGAAACCGGCTGGGGCAATCCGAAGGTCACTCGCGAATACGTTGCTAGCCTCGCCAAGCTCGGCTTCAAGACGGTCCGCCTACCCGTCGCCTGGGATACCTACGCGAAGAACGGGAAGATAGACGCGGAGAAGCTGCAGCGGGTGGGCGAAGTCGTCGACTGGATTCTCGGCGCCGGCATGTTCGCCGTCGTGAACATCCACTGGGACGGCGGCTGGATCGATTCGAGCAACAAGGAAAAGTTCGCGAAGACATACGCGACGTTCAACGCGGATGCGGAGCGCAAGTTCCCGGCGTACTGGGCGGAGATCGCCAACTACTTCGCGGACCGCAACGAGCGGCTCGTCTTCGAATCCCTCAACGAAGAGACGCATTTCGAAGGCGCCGGATCGCGCGAGACGGCGTACGCAACGCTGACCCGCGTCAACCAGATCTTCGTCGACACGGTGCGCAAGACCGGCGGCAACAACGCGACGCGACTGCTGCTGGTCACGGGGTACGCAACTGACTTCGAGAAGACCGCGGACAAGCTGTTCGCGCTGCCGAAAGACTCCGTGCCCAACAAGCTGCTGATCTCCGTGCACTACTACACGCCGTGGCAGTTCGCCGGCATGACGAAGGACGAGAGCTGGGGCAAGGTGCAACACAGCTGGGGTAGTGAGGCGGACGTCGCGCAGCTGGAGAAGCTCTTCGACGTCATGCAGGAATTCTGCACGCGCAACGACATCCCCGCGTTCGTCGGCGAATTCGCGCCGACGACGGAGAAGGAGTCGGCGTCGCGCGCGCGATACATGACCGCGATTGTCCAGGCGGCGTTGAAGCGCCGCATGGTGCCGGTGCTCTGGGAAACGGGCGGTGATATTTCCCGTAAGCCGCCGCACGATCCGAGCCCCGCGCTGCGCGAAGTCTTGGACAAGGTCGGGGAATGACCGGCGGAAGCCCGCGGCGCACGATCGAATCCGTCCAGCATCTGCGCGCGCTCGCGGCGCTCGGCGTCGTAGTGTTCCACGCGCTGGCGTTGCTCGGCGACCGTCTCAACGTCGATGTCGCACACAAGGAGCTCGGTGCCGCCGGCGTCGATCTCTTCTTCATCATCAGCGGCTTCATCATGTGGGTGACCGCGATCAATCGCGATGAAACGCCCGGCGGATTCGCCTGGAAGCGGACCCTGCGCATCGTGCCGATGTACTGGCTGATCACGACGTTCGTGCTCGCGATCGTGCTGATCCGCCCGCAGCTCATGAACAGCGCGAGCCGCGATCCCTTCCACTTCATTGCCTCGTATTTCTTCGTTGCATGGCCGCACCCGACCGTCGATGGCCGCTTCTGGCCGCCGGTGATTCCGGGGTGGACGCTCAACTACGAGATGTTCTTCTACGCCGTCGTGACGGTGTCGCTGTTCCTGCCGCGATACCGCCGCATCCAGTTCATCGGTCTCATCCTGGCGGGCCTGCCGTTCATCGGCGCTTTCCTGAAGCCCACCGGCATCGCGGCGTTCTACACCGATCCGATCCTGCTCGAATTCTTCTACGGCATCATTCTCGGCACGCGGTTCACGATGGGTCGCGAGCAGGGACCCCGCGCGTCGATTGCGTTGATGCTGCTCGGTCTCATCCTCCTGTTCACGGTTGGGCTGTACGGCAACGACCACAATCGCGGCGTGATGTGGGCGATCCCGCTCGCGCTCGTCGTACAGGGCGCCTTGCATGCGCCCGCGTTGGCGATGGGCGCGGTGCGAAAGGCGTCCAAACTACTCGGGGACGCGTCGTATTCTCTGTACCTCACGCAGTTCGTCGTGCTGCCGCCGTCGGCGATGGTGATGTCGAAGTTCGTGGGTTCCTGGCCGCTCGCGGTCGCCGTACCGGTGTTCGTGGTCGGCCTCGTGTTGCTGGCCGTGGCCGGTGGCATCACGGCGTATTTCCTCGCGGAGCGGCCGATCCTGCGCGCGGCGCAAGCCTGGCGCGGCAAGCCGGCGGCAACACGCTAAACTCGCGGGCCTCGAATCACCCGGGCTCAGGCCCGCGCCCATGACCCCGCCCGATCCCGTTTCCCCGCCAACGATCGACACCTGTCTGCGCCGCGACCAGTTCCGGCTCCGACGTGAACGCGATCGCCTGAAGAACGACAAGCTGCGCGGCAACGACGTCACGGCGGCAGAAGCCGCCCTCGCGAAGAAGATCGCCGCGTCCACCGCGGCCCGCGCCGCGCGCGCGGCCAGTGTGCCGAAGGTTTCGTATCCCGAAGAGCTGCCGATCTCGGCGAACCGCGCCACGATCCGCAAGGCGATCGAAGACAACGCCGTCGTCATCGTCTGCGGTGAAACGGGTTCCGGCAAGACCACGCAGTTGCCCAAGATCTGCCTCGAAGCCGGCCGCGGCGTCGCGGGCGCGATCGGTCACACGCAGCCGCGGCGCATCGCCGCGCGCGCGGTTGGCGCGCGCATCGCGGAGGAGATCGGCACGGAGCTGGGCCAACTCGTCGGCTACAAACTGCGGTTCCAGGATCGCAGCCGGCCGGAAGGCCTCATCAAGCTGATGACCGACGGCATCCTGCTCGCCGAAACGCAGGGCGATCGCTTCCTCGACGCGTACGACACGATCATCGTCGACGAGGCGCACGAGCGTTCGCTGAACATCGATTTCCTGATGGGCTATCTCAAGTGGCTGCTGCCGAAGCGGCCCGATCTCAAGATCATCATCACCTCCGCGACGATCGACCCCGAGCGCTTCTCGAAGCACTTCGACGACGCGCCGATCATCAATGTCTCCGGCCGCAGCTATCCGGTCGAGATCCGCTATCGCGCGGTGGAGCTCGACGAGGACGATGAAACCGCCGTCGACGAACAGGCCGCGATACTTTCTGCCGTTGACGAACTGTGGTCCGAACAGGCGGGTGACATCCTCGTGTTTCTCTCCGGCGAACGCGAAATCCGCGAGACCGCGGAATCGCTGCGCAAGCATCACCCGCAGGGTTGTGAGGTGCTGCCTCTCTACTCGCGCCTCGGGCAGGACGAGCAGCAACGCGTGTTCAAACCGTCGGGACGGCGGCGCGTCGTGCTCGCGACCAACGTCGCCGAGACCTCGCTGACCGTGCCCGGCATCCGCGCCGTCATCGACACCGGCGTCGCGCGCATCAGCCGCTACAGTCATCGCAGCCGCCTGCAGCGACTGCCCATCGAGAAGATCTCGCAGGCCTCCGCGAATCAGCGCGCGGGCCGTTGCGGCCGTGTCGGGCCCGGCGTCGCGATCCGTCTCTACTCGGAAGAAGACTACCGCGCACGCCCCGAATTCACGGAGCCCGAGATCCAGCGCACGAATCTCGCCGCGGTCATCCTGCAGATGCACGCGCTCAAGCTCGGCGACATCGAAGCGTTTCCGTTCGTCGAGCCGCCGGATGGCCGCTACATTCGTGACGGTCAAAGAACCCTGCGCGAGCTCGGCGCGTTGAGCGAAGAGGGCGTGTTGACCGAAACCGGCCAGCGCCTCTCCAAACTACCGCTCGACCCCAAGCTCGGCCGCATCCTGCTCGCGGGCGCGGAGGAGCACTGCCTCGAGGAGATCGCGATCGTCGCTTCCGCGCTGTCCGTGCCCGATCCGCGCGATCGCCCCGCCGACAAGCAGACGCAGGCGGATCAGAAGCACGCGCCGCTGCGCGACGAGCAATCCGATTTCCTGTCACTGCTGAAATTGTGGCGGGCGTGGGTCGAGCAGCGGGAGAACCTGTCACGCGCCAAACTGCGCGGCTGGTGCAAGGAGAATTTTCTTTCCTACCTGCGGTTGATCGAGTGGGGCGACGTCCACGGTCAGGTCATGGAAGTCGTCAAGGGCGAGCTCGCGCTCAGACTGAACACCAAGCCCGCCGAGTACGACGCCATCCACCGCGCGCTGCTCGCGGGACTTCTCTCGCAGGTCGCACAGCGCAAGGAACAGGCCGAGTACTTAGGCGCGAACGGCACGAAGCTCGCGATCCATCCCGGCTCCGGGCAGTTCAAGGCGAAACCGGCCTGGATCGTGAGCGCCGAACAGGTTCAGACGACGAAGGTCTACGCGCGCAATGTCGCGCGTATCGATCCGCGCTGGGTGGAGAGCGTCGGCGCGCATCTCGTGAAGAAGCAGCACTACGAACCGCATTGGGAGCGGCGTGCCTCGCGCGCGGCAATCTACGAGCGCGTGACGTTGTTCGGCCTGTTGCTGTCGTCCGGACGCAGCGTCCCTTACGAGCAGGTCGATCCCAAGGCCGCGCGCGAGATGTTCATCCGCCACGCGCTGGTGCTCATGGAGTACGACTCGCGTGCGCCATTCTTCGCGCACAACTTGAAGCTGCTCGAGGAAACCGAGTATCTGCAGCAGAAGGGCCGGCGTGTGGATCTGCTCGGTGACGAAGAGCAGCTCTACGCGTTCTTCGATGCGCGAGTGCCCGCGGGGATCTCGACGGGCGCGGCGTTCGAGATATGGCGCCGCGAGGCCGAGGCGAAAGATCCGAAGATCCTGTACCTGAGCGTGAAGGACATTTCCCCGAGCGACGCCGAGCTCGATGCGGAGCGGTTTCCGGATCACATGTCCGCGGGCGCGCTCACGGTGCAACTGCGCTACCGCTTCGAACCCGGGAACGAGGACGATGGCGTGTCGGCGCTGATCCCTCTGCACATTCTCAACCAACTGCCGTCCGAGCCTTTCGAGTGGCTGGTGCCGGGTCTGCTCGACGAGAAGATAGAGGCGCTGGTGCGCGCGTTGCCGAAAAACCTGCGCGTGCATTTCGTTCCGGTGCCAGAAAGCGTCGCCAAGGTTTTGCCGCTGCTCGATCGAGGTCGCGGATCCCTGCATTTCCAGCTCGCGAACGCGCTGTTGCGCACGGGCGGCGTGCAGGTGCCGCGCGATGCATTCCGGGAGGATGTCTTGCCGCCGCATCTGCGCATGAACTTCCTGGTTCTCGACGATGCGGACAAGGTGATCGCGCGCTCGCGCAGTCTTCCCGCTTTGCGTGAGCGGCACGCGGGTGCGTCCCAGCAGACCTACGAGAAGCAGTCGCAATTGACGACCGGCGCGCGCACCTGGGTTTTCGGCGATCTCGCCGAGCAGCAGGAGTCGAAAGCCGGGGGCCGTCACCAGATGGGGTATCTCGCGCTCGCGGACGAGGGGGAGAGCGTCGGCATGCGCGCGTTCGCGACGCCGCCGGAATCGCGTGCCAGCCACGCGCGCGGCACAGCGCGCCTGATTCGCCTCGTGATGGCGCGCGATCTCAAGCCGCTGCGCAAGGATCTCGCGGTGAACGTACAGGGCGAGATGGTGTATCGAACGTTGCCCGCGCATCCGTTGCTGAATCCCGATCTCGTCGTGGGCCGCGATCTGCGTGAAGATCTGCTCGATCGCGTGGTGATGACGGTGTTCCTCGACGGACAGGAGCCATTGCGCGGCAGCGCCGCGTTCGACGCACGCGTCGCGATGAAGCGCGGCGGCATCGGTCTCACCGCGCAGGAAATCTCGCGCAGCGTGCAGAGCTCGCTCGAGAGTCTGTTTCGCATCCAGGCGGCGCTGCCTCGGGCGCCCGCTTCGACGGCAGTCGACATTCGTGCGCAATTGGCCTGGCTGACGCCGGCGGGGTTTCTGCTGACCACGCCGCTCGAACGGCTGCGCGAGTTTCCGCGTTTTCTTAAGGCGATCGAGCAGCGCCTCGAGAAGGCGGGCAACGATCCGCGGCGCGACGCGCAGCTGGCCGTGGAGATCGCGCCGATCGAAGCCCGCTATCGTGAGCGGGTCCGGGCCGAGCGGGGGTTGCTGTCGCCGGGCGACGACGAATTCCGCTGGCTGCTCGAGGAATTTCGAGTGTCGCTGTTCGCGCAAGCCCTGAAAACGCGGGTCCCGGTCTCGGCGCGGCGGCTGACGGACGCGTGGGTGCAGCGCGAGCGCGCGCCGATAGTTTGACGCGCCGGCATCGGTACGCGTAGAACGATCTACTTGCACCCCTTCGACCAGATCCACAGCCGCGACAAAGATGCGTTTCCG
Organism: Pseudomonadota bacterium; assembly: GCA_043747835.1. Lineage (GTDB taxonomy): Bacteria > Pseudomonadota > Gammaproteobacteria > Steroidobacterales > Steroidobacteraceae > CADEED01. The sequence continues at coordinate 24,232 of JAYTOK010000076.1, forward strand.
TTCGAGGCGTTTCGCGACTACCCGCGCTGCTTCATTGTCGACTCGCGCGCGAGCGCCGAAGACATCGCCGAAGGGTTCTTCCGGGCCGCGGGCATCTCGCAACTGGCGCGGATCGATCGCGACGACGATGACGGGCTGATGTTGATCCATCGAGACGTGTCGCTGCCGATCCGGCTGCCGTCCTCGACATCGCCGCAGCACGCGATGCTCACCATCCTCCAGGCGTACTTCGGCATCCGTCACTCGATGCGCTACCTGAACCATGTCACCGCCAGCGACACCGCCTGGTTCGTCGTCCAGCCGACGAACACGTGGGCTCGGCTCGAACTCGCGAACCTTTACGTCAAATGGTTCTTCACGCCGCTCGACCGCCTTCCCGACATATTCGACTCCCCCTTCGAAAAACTTGGCCAAGCAGGCAAACTCTACGCGGAAGCGTGACGAGGGAGTTCCATGCGAAGGTCAGTCCAGATTCTGTTGGTCTGCTGCGCGATCGCACCGATGGTCGCCGGCGCCGATTCCGATGTCGCAGATGTTGGGCGCGATGTCGGCGCCGTGCTCGCCTGGCGGCTGGGCCCGGAATTCGTCGAGGAGAAATGCCGAGATGTCGATCCGGATGGCGCGGAAGCGCGCAAGACGGCGCTTGCTACCTGGCTTGCGAGAAATGCCGCGCTAATCAAGACAGTCGATGAGCGAGTCGCGGAAGTCGTGCCGCTCGCATTTCCTTCGCCGGATCCCGCGACGAGAGTCGCTGCCGTGCGCGACAAGGTGAAGCAGCTCCTGCTCGAAACGATTTCCGCGGAAGGAGATGCGTCGCAGCTGAAGATGGCTTGCAAGGAAGAGGCGAATCCGGCGAGTCCGCGCTGGTCGATGAATGGAGTGCCGCAGGTGCAGAACTCGCTCGCCGCCCTCTACGACTGGAAGATTCAGAAAGAGAAGAAGTGAGCTCCGCGTGAGAACCACCGGCCTGTCGCTGCGCCTCGCGAGTCTCGACGATGCACTCGACATCGCGAAGCTGTCGCGGGACGAGATCGAACGAGGGCTGCCGTGGAGCTGGACGGAGGATCGCGTTGCGGCATCGATCCGCAATCCGGACACCAACGTCGTCGTGGCGGGCGATCACGGCGCCATCGCAGGGTTCGGAATCATGCTGTACCGCGACGACGCCGCGCACCTCTCGCTCTTCTGCGTCAAAGCCTCGAATCGCCGACAGGGCGTTGGCTCCGCGATCCTGCGCTGGCTCGAGGACGTCGCTCGAACGGCGGGTGCGCGCCGCATCGGGCTCGAATGCCGGCGGGACAATGCCGCGGCGCGAAACTTCTACGGCGAGCACGGCTACCACGAGCAGGTCATCGCGCGCGGGTACTACCGCGGCAAGGAAGACGCGGTGCGCCTGGAGAAGTGGTTGATCGCGCCGGAAATCCCTAGCTAGCCACCGGCGCGAATTCGCGCGAAGATCGGCGGGCGCAGAGGAGGGAGTTGCGATGAGTCAGCCGGTCAGTGCCGTGTTGTTCGCCAAGGATCACGCCAAGGTCGCTTCGTTTTACCGCGACGCATTCGACGTGCTCGCGGCGAGCGGCGATGCGGACCATACGGTCCTCGAATTCGTGGGCTTCAAGCTCATGATCCAACAGATTCCGCGGCACCTCGCCAAGGACATTGCGGTGCCGAATCCCGTGCTGCGGCGCGAGCAGGCGAGCCTGCGTCTCGATCTGCCCACGCGCAATCTCGAGCGATCGCGCACGATCGCCAAACTTCTCTTCGGGACAATCGACGACGCGCCGCCACCGTGGGCGGAGCGCGATGCGAAATTTCATCTCGGTCACGACCCCGAAGGGAACGTATTTGGGGCCATGTCGGTCGGAGTTGCATGAACTTTCACGCCGCAATGACCCGCGTCGCACCTACGCTGACGCGCTGGCCGTTCCTCGCGGCGCTGACGACTCTCTTGCTCAACGATTTCTGGCTGAAGTCGCAGTTCCCCGGCCTCATCACCGGCAAGCTTTCGGACTTCGCCGGTATCGCGATGATCGCGCTGCCGTTGCTCGCCGCGTTCCCGACTCGTGCCCGCGCTATCTATCTGGCGATCGGCGCCGCGTTTCTCTGGTGGAAGAGCCCGCTTTCCTCGCCGTTCATCGCATTCGCGAACGAGATGCTGCCGTACCGGATCGGTCGCGTCGTCGATTACACCGACCTGCTGGTGCTAGTCGTGCTGCCGTTCTGCTCGCTCGCGACTCGCGATGCGCGCGGCGAGCCCGGCAAGCTGCGGCGCGCGCTGACGATTCCCGTCATCGCGGTCGCGGTGTTCGCGACGGCGGCGACATCGATGCCCCCCGCGCCGGAAGTCGAGATGACGATTCGAACCAGCGACACGCAAGTTTGGCTGGACCGAACGGCCGCGGCCGACGCGATCGAGTTCGTCATGAAGGAATTTCGTCTCAACTGCATCGAGTGCGCGCAACGCGAACGCAAGGGCACCTACAGCGGCGACCACGTCAGCGTCCTCTATTACTTCCCCGCATCCAATTCCGTCTACTTCCGGATCTCCTGGTATGACGGCGCGTGGGGCGACGGCGAGAAACGCCGCGCGGCGCGCGTGATTGCGGCGTTGAAGGCCGAGTTCACCAAAAGTCAGCGGGGACTCGAGGCGGTCGAGCCGCTTCGTCGGCGTTATGAAACCTTGCCACCGCCGTGCGTTTCTGAGGCGACGAGCACACCCCACTGCACCGCGACGGGGCAGCCCACCCCAACCGGGGCCCCGCCTTAGAAGAGAGTCCCCGCGCGGCCCGTGGCATGACGGTTGCTTACATCCCCTCATTAGTCTTCATTGAGCGAGGGCCGGGGATCCATGCAGAAGCGAATCGTCGTCGTCGGCCACGGAATGGTCGGTCAGCGTTTTCTCGAATCGCTGACCCAAGACGGTGGGGACTTCGCCATCACCATGCTCGCCGAAGAGCCGCGACTCGCGTACGACCGCGTGAATCTGTCCAAGTTTTTCTCGGGTTCCAGCGTCGAAGATCTCACGCTGACCACACGCGAATTCTTCGACACGCACGGCATCGAGCTGCATTCCGGCGATCCCGTCGCGACGATCGACCGCGCGGGCAAGAAGGTCACGACGAAGAGCGGCGCGGAATATGAATACGACGTGCTCGTGCTTGCGACGGGCTCGACACCGTTCGTCCCGCCGATCCCGGGGCGCGAGCGCGCGGGCGTGTTCGTGTATCGAACTATTGAAGACCTCGAAGCGATCCGCGATGCTGGATCCAACTCCACGCGCGGCGTCGTCATCGGCGGCGGACTGCTGGGTCTCGAAGCCGCGAAGGCATTGAAGGATCTCGGCCTCGCAACGAACGTCGTCGAGTTCGCGCCGCGATTGATGGCCGTGCAGGTCGACGAAGGCGGCGGCGGGCTGCTGCGCTCGCGCATCGAAGCGCTCGGCGTCGTCGTGCACACGGGCAAGAACACCGCGCGCATCGAAGACGGCGAAGCCGCGCGCCACCGCATGATCTTCGCCGACGGCGGCTTTCTCGAAACCGACGTCATCGTGATCTCCGCCGGCATCCGTCCGCGCGATGACCTTGCGAAGGCTTGCGGCCTCGACGTCGCGCCGCGCGGCGGCATCTGCATCAACGGCGATTGCCGGACGAACGACGAGTCCATCTACGCAATCGGCGAGTGCGCCGCATTCGAAGGCCGCGTGTTCGGACTCGTGGCGCCTGGCTACCAGATGGCGCGCACCGCGGCCGCGCGGATCATCGGCGCAGAGTGCGAAGCGTTCGCCGGTGCCGACATGAGCACGAAGCTCAAGCTACTCGGCGTCGAGGTCGGTTCTCTGGGCGATGCGCACGCGCAAGCCCCTGGCGCGCGCGTCTACACCTTCTTCGACCAGCGAAAAGAGGTCTACAAGAAACTCGTCGTCGATGCCGAGGGCAAGAAGCTGCTCGGCGCGGTGCTCGTCGGCGACACCGCCGACTACGCGATGTGGCACCAGACGATGATGAATTCGATGGCGCTTCCGGAGAACCCGGAGACCATGCTGTTTCCGGCAGCGGCGGCGAGTGCGGGTGCACCCCCGACCAACGCGCTCGCCGCTCTGCCGTCTTCCGCGCAGGTCTGTTCGTGCAACAACGTCTCGAAGGGCGGGCTGTGCTCCGCGATCGAGGCGGGCTGCACGACGGTCGGCGCGTTGAAGACGAAAACGAAGGCCGGAACTTCCTGCGGCGGATGCACGCCGCTCGTCACGCAAATCCTGAACTTGGAACTCAAGCGCCGCGGAGTCAGCGTCAACTCGTCGATGTGCGAGCACTTCCCGTACACGCGGCAGCAGCTCTTCCACCTCGTGCGCATCGGCGAGATCAAGGACTTCGACACGCTGATCGGCAAGCACGGCAAAGGCCTCGGCTGCGACATCTGCAAACCCGCCGTCGCGTCGATCCTCGCGTCGTGCTGGAACGAATTCGTGCTGAAGCGGCGCAACGCGGCGCTGCAGGACACGAACGACCACTTCCTTGCGAACATGCAGAAGGACGGGACGTACTCCGTCGTCCCGCGTGTACCCGGAGGCGAGATCACCGCGGACAAGCTGATCGTCATCGGCGTCGTCGCGAAAAAGTACGGGCTCTACACCAAGATCACCGGCGGCCAGCGTATCGATCTATTCGGCGCGCAGTTGCACGAACTACCGCTGATCTGGAAGGAACTCATCGACGCCGGCTTCGAGTCAGGCCATGCGTACGGCAAGGCGCTGCGCACGGTGAAGAGCTGCGTCGGTTCGACCTGGTGCCGCTACGGCGTGCAGGATTCGGTCGGCATGGCGATCGACCTCGAGAGCCGATACAAGGGATTGCGCGCACCTCACAAGATCAAGTTCGGTGTTTCGGGTTGCACGCGCGAGTGCGCGGAAGCCCAGAGCAAGGACGTCGGCGTCATCGCGACCGAAGCTGGTTGGAACCTCTACGTCTGCGGCAACGGCGGCATGAAGCCGCGGCACGCCGATCTGCTCGCGCGCGACATCGATACGCCGACATTGATCAAGTACATCGACCGCTTCCTGATGTTCTACATCCGCACGGGCGACCGGCTGCAGCGCACGTCGACCTGGCTCGAGAACCTCGAAGGCGGCATCGACTACGTGCGCAAGGTAGTTTGCGAGGACTCGCTCGGCATCGGCGACGAACTGGTCGTCGACATGGATCGCGTGCGCGCCGCGTACGCGTGCGAGTGGAAGGTCGCGATCGAAGATCCGGCGACGCTCAAGCGCTTCCGCCATTTCGTGAACGTCGATGAGAAGGACAAGAACGTGCTGTTCGTCGAGGAGCGCGGACAGATCCGTCCCGCGACGGCGTCCGAACGCGCGCACGCCGAGGCCCTGGCATGATTGACGGTTTTCGCGACTCTCAGTGGCAGACCATTTGCCCCGTCGAAGATCTGGTCGATGGTGCCGGCGTCTGCGCGCTCGTCTCGGGCCGGCAGATCGCGGTGTTCTACGTCGATGGGCAGACCTACGCACTCGACAATTTCGATCCCGGCAGCCGCGCGAATGTCCTGTCGCGTGGGCTGACCGGGGACCTTCAGAACGAGCGTGTCGTGGCGTCGCCCATCTACAAGCACCACTACGTGCTCGCGAATGGCCGCTGTCTCGAAGACCCGACGTTCAGCGTCACGTCGTACGCGACTCGCATCATCGAAGGCATGGTGCAGATCGAAACGCCGCGCGTCGCGCGCCGCATCCGTCTCGTCATCGCCGGCAACGGCATGGCCGGCATGCGCACGGTCGAGGAGCTGCTCAAGTTAGGCGTTGCCGACCGCTTCTCGATCACCGTCTTCGGCGCCGAACCGCGCGGCAACTATAACCGCATCCTTCTCTCGCCCGTCCTGTCGGGAGAACAGCAGGCCGACGACATCATGCTGCACCGGCCGAGCTGGTACACAAAGCGCGGCATCACATTGCACTCGGGCGATCCGATCATCGAGATCGATCGCAAGAAGCGCATGGTGCGGTCGAAGAATGGCGCGGTCGCGCCATACGATCGATTGCTGATTGCCACCGGATCCGATCCCATCGTGTTGCCGCTGCCGGGCAAGGAGCTCGCGGGCGTCGTGACGTTCCGCGATCTCGATGACGTGAATCGCATGCTCGAGGCCGGTGGTTCCGGCAAACGCGCGGTCGTGATCGGCGGTGGATTGCTGGGACTCGAGGCGGCGCATGGATTGAACCTGCGCGGCATGCATGTCACCGTCGTGCATCTGCTCGACACGCTCATGGAGCGGCAGCTCGACGCGCCGGCCAGCGCGCTGCTCAAGGCGGCGCTCGAGAAGCGCGGCATCGATTTCCGCATGAGCACGAAGACGGAGGCGTTGCTGGGCGAGGGCAGAGTGAACTCTGTTCGCTTTGTCGGGGGAGAGACGATTCCCGCGGACCTGGTCGTGATGGCCGTCGGCGTGCGTCCCAACATCGAACTCGCGAAGCGCGCGGGAATCGCCTGCGATCGCGGCATCCTCGTCGACGACACGCTGCAGACTTACGATCCTTCCATCTACGCGGTCGGCGAGTGCGTTCAGCACCGGCGCCAGACCTTCGGATTGGTCGCGCCGCTCTGGGAGCAGGCGCGCATCAGCGCGCAGCACATCGCGGAAATCGGCGTGTCCCGATTCTCCGGCGCGATCAACGCAACACAACTCAAGGTCTCCGGCATTGAAGTGTTCTCGGCCGGGGATTTCTCCGAGAAGCCCAATCGCGAATCGCTGGTTCTCTCCGACAAGCGCCGCGGCATTTACAAGAGAATCGTGCTCGAGGGCAACAAGATCTGCGGAGCCGTGTTGTTCGGCGATACGCGGGAGGCTTCGCGTCTGCGCGAGCTCATCGCGGACGCCACCGACATCGGCCCGATTCGCGACGAATTGTTGTTCGATTCGTCCGCCGCGGCCTGAGCCGCTTGAGCGTCGGCCCAACCCGAACGACCTGCCCGTACTGCGGCGTCGGCTGCGGTGTGCTCGCGACCGCGCGCAAGGATGTCGTCGAGGTTCGCGGCGATCCCGCGCATCCGGCGAACCGCGGCAAACTTTGCGTGAAGGGCAACGCGCTCGGCGAGACGACGGATCTTGCGGATCGAGTGTTGCATCCCCAGGTGCGCGGTCAACGCGTGTCCTGGGACGAGGCGACAGCAACCGTCGCGCGCGAATTCCGCCGCCTCATCGAGACGCACGGCCCCGAGTCCGTCGCGCTGTATGTCTCCGGCCAGCTACTGACCGAGGACTACTACATCGCCAACAAGCTCGTGAAGGGCTACTTCGGCACGTCCAACATCGACACGAACTCGCGGCTCTGCATGGCCGCGGCCGTGGCTGGACACAAGCGCGCGTTCGGCGAGGATGTCGTGCCGGTCAGCTACGACGATCTCGATGCGGCGGATCTGATCGTCCTCGTCGGATCTAACACCGCGTGGTGCCACCCGATCATTCTGCAGCGCATCCTCGCGACGCGGGAGAAGCGCGGGACGAAGATCGTCGCGCTCGATCCGCGCCGCACCGCGACCACCGAGATTTCGGATCTGCATCTGCCGCTCGCCGCCGGCACCGATGTGCACCTGTTCAACGGCTTGTTGGCCTGGCTGGCCACGAACGGTCACGTGGATCGCGACTACGTCGACGCACACACGAATGGATTCGAGGCGACGCTCGATGCCGCGCGCGCGGGCGGCGGAGTCGACGAGGTTGCGCGCGCGTGCGGAGTCGATGCCGCGTCGTTGCTTCAGTTCTTCGAGTGGTTCGCCGCGCATCCTGCCGTCATCACCGCGTTCTCGCAGGGCGTGAACCAGAGCTCCGCGGGCGCTGACAAGGTCAACTCGATCATCAACTGCCATCTCGCGACCGGGCGCATCGGCAAGCCGGGCGCGGGCCCGTTCTCCGTGACCGGGCAGCCGAACGCGATGGGTGGACGAGAAGTGGGCGGATTCGCGAACACACTCGCCGCGCACATCGATGTCGAAGACGAAGCCGGACGCGGGGCCGTGCGCCAGTTCTGGCAGTCGCCGCGAATCGCGAGCAAACAGGGACCGAAGGCTGTCGAGATGTTCGATCGCATCCACGACGGACGCATCAAGGCCGTGTGGATCATCGCGACGAATCCGGTGGTTAGTCTGCCCGATGCCGACAAGGTGCGAGAGGCGCTCGAGCGCTGCGAGCTCGTCGTCGTTTCCGACGTCATGGCGAACACCGACACCGCGAAACTCGCGCACGTGTTGTTGCCCGCGCTCGCGTGGGGCGAGAAGGACGGGATGGTCACGAACTCCGAGCGAACGATCTCGCGGCAGCGGCCGTTTTTGCCTCCGCCCGGCGAGGCGCGCGCGGACTGGCGGATCCTCTGCGATGTCGCGCGCGCGATGGGGTTTCAGGGTTTCGATTTCGTGTCGCCGCATGAGGTGTTTCGTGAGCATGCGCAGCTCACGGCGCATGCGAACGACGGGCGGCGCGCGCTTAACCTCGGCGCGTGGGCCAACATGTCGGCGCTCGAGTACAAGAATTGGGAGCCCGCCGCCTGGCCGATGGCGGAAGCGCGCGAGTCCGCACGGGGTTCGATGTTCGGCGACGGCAAGTTCATGCATCCCGACGGGCGGGCGCGCTTCATCGCGCTCGTGCCGCGGCTGCCACAGAACGCGCCGACGGAAGACTATCCACTCGTGTTCAACACTGGGCGCGTGCGCGATCACTGGCACACGATGACGCGCACCGGAAAGTCCGCGCGGCTGTCCGCGCATGTCGCGGAACCGTTTGTCGACGTCAATGCGGCCGACGCTCTGCGCTTCGCGGTGCGTGCCGGCGAGCTGGCGCGTGTGAGTTCGCGCTGGGGCTCGATGGTCGCGCGAGTGCGCACGGGCTCCGATGTTGCCGCCGGTACCGTGTTCGCGCCTATCCACTGGAATGCGGCGTTCTCGTCCGATGCGCGCGTCGGCGCTTTGACTAACCCGGTCGTCGATCCGGTGTCTGGAGAGCCCGAGCTCAAGCACACGCCGGTGGCGATCGAGCCGTTCGTCGCCGATTGGTACGGCGTGATGTTCACGCGCGAGACGTTGCCGTCGCCGGACACGGCCTGGTGGACGCGCGTGCAAGGCGCGCAGTTCACGCGGTACGAACTCGTCGGCCGCTCGTTTCCAGACTGGACACTCGAAGCGCGGCGCATGCTCGGCGTGCCCGAGGGCGCCGACGTGGATTGGATCGAGTACCGCGATCCCGCGAGCCGGCTGTTTCGCGGCGCGTGGATCGTCGATGAGATGCTGCAGGCGTGCATTTACATCGATGGACGTCCGACGTTGCCCGAGCGCGGGTGGTTAGCCGCGCAGTTCGCGGCACGGAAGCTCGATGCGGCCGCGCGGTCGGGGTTGTTGGCGGGGCGCGCGCTGGCCGGGGCGGATCCGGGAGCGCTGATTTGTTCGTGCTTCGGGGTGGGCGCGAAGGAGATCGCAGCGTGTGCGCGAGAGCTTGGCGTCGCCGCGACGCCGGTCGAGATCGGGAAGAAGCTGAAGTGCGGAACGAACTGCGGGTCGTGCGTGCCGGAGATTCAAACGATCATCCGCCAGACTGCTGCGACGGCGGCTGCCGGGGCTGCTACGGCGGTGTGATCAGTCGAGCGGACTGCGCGCGGCGATGCCGCCGCGGTTCAAGACGTGCGTGTAAATCTGCGTCGTCTTGACGCTCGAGTGGCCCATGAGCTCCTGGACCGTGCGGATGTCGCTGCCCGATTCGATGAGGTGCGTGGCGAAGGAGTGACGGAAGGTGTGGCAGGAGGCGGGTTTGTCGATACGAGCGGCACGGACTGCTTCCTTCACTTTGCGTTGAACCGAGTCTTCGTAGACGTGGTGGCGTCGCCAGGCGCCGCTGCGTGGGTCACGAGAGGGATTGTCCGCGGGGAAGATGTACTGCCACCCGATTTCGAGGTGCGCGCGCGGGTACTTCAAAGCCAAGCTGTACGGCAGCTCGACGCCGCCGAAGCCGCGTGACATGGCTTCACGATGCCGTTCGCGAACGTCCTCCACCTGACGGCGTAACGGTTCGAGAAGCGCGTCCGGGAGAATCGTGACTCGATCCTTCGTGCCCTTGCCGTCGCGGACCAAGATCAGATGCTGCGCAAAGTTCACGTCCTTGACGCGCAGGCGCAAGGCTTCCATGAGCCGCAGTCCGCTGCCGTAGAGCAGGGAGGCGATCAACCAGTATTTGCCGGACAATGCGTTCAAGATCGATCGGACTTCGGTTCGTGTGAGAACGACGGGGAGTCGCTTGGGCCGGCTGGCGCGGACCACGCCGGCAAGCCATGGCAAGTCCGCCTTCAGCACCTGTTTGTACAGAAAGAGGAGCGCAGCGAGCGCTTGGGCTTGAGTTGCGGCGGAGACGTGTCGGTGCACGGCGAGATGTGACAGAAAGGATTCGATGTCCGGGCCCCCCAGCGCCGAAGGGTGGCGCAGGCCGTGAAAGCGGATGTAGCGACGGATCCATCCGACATATTGCTGTTCCGTCCGGAGGCTGTAGTGACGCACCCGCAATGCATCGCGTACCTCATCGAGGAGGCGCGGTTTAGCGGACATGCGGTATAACTACCGGTAATGTTTTGCGGGGTATGGAGGACACGTGCGCGAATCAAATCAGGCACATGCAATAAACGGAAGAACGTTATTCCGCGCGAATGCGGTGTTTTGTTACCGCAGTTTCGGCGGTCTAAATAAGAGTTAGACCGCACAAATCCCTTCTGTTGCTTTGGGCAAATCGCCAGAGTCTGTCCTTCGATTCCGCGGCGCCTAATCGTCGCAGTGACGCATTGAATTTGCAGGCCTGGTCAGCAGGTCGGAAGCGCTGATCGAGCGAGCCCCCGAGATCAATCGCAAGTCCGGCCAGGGTCGCGGTCCAGCTACTTCAAAGGGTTAAGGTAAGCGCGGTTGCGCCGCTGGGTGGTCGGCGGCATCCTTCGCCTCAGCTTCGGCGAGCGCCCTTCGATCCGGTGTCACGGAAGTGGGGCATCCGCCAGAGAAGTCAGTGGCAAGAGACTCAATCAGCTTCGGGAAGCAACGACATGTGCGCTCTAACAAATCGTGTATGGACTCATCCGTCAAGTAGCCTGATCCGATCTCTTCCTGCCGATGCGCGGAGTGCGGCTGCATTCGTGTATCCGTCCTGTTGA
>JAYTOK010000077.1:0-3044 GCA_043747835.1 Pseudomonadota bacterium
CTGAGCCTCGCACTCCTCCTCGTAGGTGGAGTACATGTAGGCGGTCTTGGCGGCGAACTCCGCCGCGACCGAGTCCACGCGCTTGTAGACCGGACGCACGCCCGCGGCATGGCGCTTGGTGCGCAACTCCTTCTCCGGGATGCCGAGCAGGTCGGCGAGGCGCCGGTCGGCGAAGCCCTTGCGCTTGAGCGCGCGGAGGCGTGCCGCATCGAGCGCCGCGACACCCTGCGCACGGACCACGCCTTCTTCCCGCACCAGATCCTCGATCTGCACCAGGAACCATTCGTCGATACGGGTCAACTCAAACACTTCGGCAACCGTCTTGCCGGCACGGAAAGCATCCGCGACATACCATACGCGGTCGGCGCTGGGCACGGTCAGTTCACGCTTGAGGATGCTCACTGCCTCAGGATCAGTCAGGTCGAGCTTCGGATCAAAGCCCGAGGATCCAACTTCCAGCCCGCGCAGCGCCTTCTGGATCGACTCCTGAAAGGTGCGGCCAATGGCCATGACTTCGCCAACCGATTTCATCTGGGTGGTCAGCCTGGAATTGGCCGCCGGAAACTTCTCGAAGGTGAAGCGCGGGATCTTCGTGACCACGTAATCGATGGTGGGCTCGAAGGACGCAGGCGTCGCGCCGCCGGTGATGTCGTTCTTGAGCTCATCGAGCGTGTAGCCGACGGCGAGCTTGGCCGCGATCTTCGCGATCGGAAATCCCGTGGCCTTGGAGGCCAGCGCCGAAGATCGCGACACGCGCGGATTCATCTCGATGACCAGCAGCCGGCCATCCTTGGGGTTCACGGCGAACTGCACGTTCGAGCCACCGGTGTCGACGCCGATCTTGCGCAGCACCGCGATGGACGCGTTGCGCATGCGCTGGTATTCCTTGTCGGTCAGCGTCTGCGCGGGCGCGACCGTGATCGAATCGCCGGTGTGCACGCCCATCGGATCGAGGTTCTCGATGGCGCAGACGATGATGCAGTTGTCGTTGCGGTCACGAACGACCTCCATCTCGAATTCCTTCCAGCCGATCACCGACTCCTCGATGAGCACCTCGGAGGTCGGCGACGCATCGAGACCGCGCTCGACGATCTGCTCGAACTCCTCGCGGTTGTAGGCAATGCCGCCGCCCGAGCCACCCATCGTGAACGATGGGCGGATGACGCACGGGAATCCGAGGGTCGGCTGGATCTCGACCGCCTGCGCGAGGGTATGCGCCACCGCCGCGCGCGGGCACTCGAGCCCGATTTCCTTCATCGCGTTCTTGAACAGCTCGCGATCCTCGGCCATGTCGATGGCTTCGCGCGAGGCCGCGATCAACTCGACGCCGTGGCGCGCGAGCACGCCCTCGCGCACCAGATCGAGCGCCGTGTTCAGCGCGGTCTGTCCGCCCATCGTCGGCAGCAGCGCGTCGGGCTCTTCCTTCTCGATGATGCGCGCCAGCGTGCGCCAGTTGATCGGTTCGATGTAGATGGCATCCGCCATCTCCGGGTCCGTCATGATGGTCGCCGGATTGGAGTTCACCAGGATGACTCGGTAGCCCTCCTCCCTGAGCGCCTTGCAGGCCTGGGCACCGGAATAGTCGAACTCGCACGCCTGGCCGATGATGATCGGGCCGGCACCGATGATGAGGATGCTTTCGATGTCAGTTCGTTTTGGCATGAGTAGTTAGCGTATCCGTCGCGGGCGGCGTGCTCACGCGGCCTTTTCGGGCGGAGACTTCGGAGGAGTACGGGACCGGAGCTTTTGCTGCAGGCGCCGCAGCATGAGGTGTATGAAGCGATCGAACATGCCGCCCATCTCCTGCGGACCCGGGCTGGCCTCGGGATGTCCCTGGAAGCTGAACGCGGGCTTGTCGATGCGCGCGATGCCCTGCAGCGAGCCGTCGAACAGCGAGCGATGCGTGGCCTTGAGGGTCGAGGGCAACTCGCTCTCGTCAACCGCGAAGCCGTGATTCTGGCTGGTGATGAAGACCCGGCCCGTTTCGACGTCCTGCACGGGATGATTCGCGCCGTGATGGCCGAACTTCATCTTCATGGTGCGCGCGCCGCTCGCGAGGCCCAGCAACTGGTGGCCGAGGCAGATGCCGAAGGTCGGCATCTCCGCTACCACGAGCGCGCGGATCGCCTCGATGGCGTATTCGCAAGGCTCGGGATCGCCCGGCCCGTTCGACAGGAACACCCCGTCCGGATCGAGCCCGAGCACTTCCTCCGCGGATGTCTGCGCGGGCACCACCGTCATGCGGCAGCCGCGGTCGGAGAGCATGCGCAGGATGTTGCGCTTCACGCCGAAGTCGTATGCCACCACGTGCAGTCGCTGGTGCGCGCGCATGACCGGCCGGTTCTCCGGCTGCCAGAGCGTGCCCTCGTTCCACTGGTACTGGCGCTTGGTCGTGACGACCTTTGCCAGGTCCATGCCCTTCAGGCCGGGGAACTTCTTGGCGGCCCGCACCGCGGCGTTGGCGTCTATCTTCTCGCCCGCGAGGATGCAGCCCGCCTGCGCGCCCTTCTCGCGCAGGATGCGCGTGAGCTTGCGCGTGTCGATGCCGGAGATGGCGACGATCTTGTGGCGCGCGAGGAACTCGCGCAGATCTTCGCTCTTGCGCCAGTTGCTGGCCAGCGGCGGCACGTCTCTAACTACCAGGCCCGCGGCATAGGCCGTCGGCGACTCGAGATCTTCGGGCGTGGTGCCCGTGTTCCCAATGTGGGGGTAGGTCAGCGTCACGATCTGTCGTGAGTACGACGGATCGGTGAGGATTTCCTGATAACCGGTCAGCGCGGTATTGAAAACGACTTCGCCAGTAGTGTTGCCCTTGGCGCCGATAGACTGGCCGCTGAAGATGGTTCCATCTTCCAGAGCCAGAACCGCGGTTACCGTCACGCGGAAACTCCCCTCGAGCCCTCAGAAGCCCGATGAACTTGGTTGATTGAGTGGATGCTCTCCGCGCGGAGCGTACATGCACAAAGCGGGAGGAGTTCTCTCGAACATCCTCCCGCCCTGCGTTGGACTAACCCGTTTCGGATTAGGCGGCAATTTTACGAAGC
>JAYTOK010000078.1:0-5013 GCA_043747835.1 Pseudomonadota bacterium
ACGGGTTGCAGCTCGCGATGCGCGCCGAAGGCCTTGAGCACGGCGAACGCGAATGCGATGAGCGGGACGAGCGAGAGCAGCGTCGCGTAGACGAGGCCCATTGCGTAGAGGTTGATCTGGCCGCGCGAGAGGTCGCGCAGGATCGCGTAGGGGTAACGCAGGACGCGCAGCGTGAGCGCGCCCGCCGTGTGACCTTCGGAGTACTCGCCGAAGAGATACCGGTCGAGCCAGTTCCAGAACGCGAGATACATTGGGTGCGGAGAATACATTAGATTGGCCCGCATGCCGGGCACGTACCCCACACGCATCGTCTGCCTGACGGAGGAGACGACCGAAACGCTGTACCTGCTCGGCGAAGACGCGCGAATCGTCGGGATTTCCGGCTTCACCGTGCGGCCGCCGCGCGCGCGGCGCGAGAAGCCGCGAGTCTCGGCATTCACGAGCGCGAAGATCGAAAAGATCGTGGAGTTGGAGCCCGATCTCGTGCTGGGATTTTCCGACCTGCAGGCGGACATCGCGGCGGAACTGATCCGCGCGGGTATCGAAGTGCACGTGTTCAATCACCGCAGCGTCGCCGAGATACTGCGGATGATCGCGGTGCTGGGCGGCATGGTGGGTTGCTCGGGATCCGCTGCCGCGCTCGTGGAGCGGCTCGAAGAGGGCATCGAGAGAGTGCGTGCGAGCGCGGCGCGTCTCGCGCGCCGGCCGCGCGTCTACTTCGAGGAGTGGGACGAGCCGCAGATCTCGGGCATCCGCTGGGTGTCGGAGCTCGTAGGTGTCGCGGGCGGCGACGACGTGTTCCCCGAGCTCGCGCGCGAATCGCTCGGCAAGAATCGCATCATCGCGGACCCGCTCGAGGTCGTGCGCCGCGCGCCGGACATCATCTTCGGTTCGTGGTGCGGGAAGAAGTTTCGGCCGGAGCACGTTGCGGCGCGCGCCGGCTGGAGCGAGGTGCCCGCGGTGAGAGACGGGCATCTCTACGAGGTGAAGTCGTCGATGATCCTGCAGCCGGGGCCTGCGGCGCTGACGGACGGACTTGCCGAACTACATGCGCGGATCGTCGCGTGGGCGAAATAAATGGGGACATTCCCCGTTTTCTAGCAAATGGGGACGGACCTCGTCGCGTCGGCCGGCGCGAAGGCTCACGGCGTATTCGTCCGCGGCCCTCAGGGAGATCGCGCTTCAGAAAATGGAGGACCATTTTCTGGCGTCCGCTCGTCGTCGCTACGCGCCTTTCGAGCTTTGAAATGTCGCACCAGACAGGCGCCACCACGGCGCGTGAACGCTCCTCCTCGCCAATCTCCATGCGGGCCTCGGACGAATACGCCGTGAGCCTTCACGCCAGCCGTGCAGGGCAGTCCGTCCCCATTTGCTGGAAAACGGGGAATGTCCCCATTTATTTCGTCAGGCGCGCGTGCGCCTCGAGATACTTCGCGCTCGTCTTCGCGACGATCTCGGGCGGCAACTTCGGTGCCGGCGCCTTCTTGTTCCAGTCCAGCGTCTCCAGGTAATCCCGCACGAACTGCTTGTCGAACGACGGGGGGCTCGATCCCTCGCGCCAAGTATCCGCCGGCCAGAACCGTGACGAATCCGGCGTCAGCACTTCATCGATCAGCACGAGTCGGTTCGCATCATCCAGCGCGAACTCGAACTTCGTGTCCGCGATGATGATGCCGCGCTCGCGCGCATACTTCGCCGCGAACTCGTACAACGCGATCGCCGTGTCGCGAACTCGTGCTGCGGTGTCCGCCCCGACGATCTCCACCGCGCGGTCGAACGGAATCGTCTCGTCGTGCTCGCCCTGTGCCGCTTTCGTCGACGGTGTGAAGATCGTCTGCGGCAGACGCGCCGCCTGCTTCAATCCCGCAGGTAGTTTGATCCCGGAGATCGCGCCGGTTTTCTGATAGTCCTTCCAGCCGGAGCCGATCACGTAACCGCGCACGACGGCCTCGAGCGGCACGGTCTTCAACCGCTTCACGATCATCGCGCGGCCTTCGAGCATCGCGCGCTCGGACGGGTCGGTCACCACCTCGTCGACGTTCCGCCCGGTCAGTTGGTTCGGAACGATGTGCTGCGTGCGCTCGAACCAGAAGTTGCTGATGGAGTTCAGAACCCGGCCCTTGTCGGGAATCGGGTCGGGCAGCACCACGTCGAACGCGGATATGCGGTCTGTCGTGACGATCAGCATCGATTGCGCGTCGATCTCGTAGATGTCGCGCACCTTGCCGGTGTGGATTTTCTTGAGGCCGCCGAGGGCGGTCGTATGAACGGGAGGGGTGGTGCCGTGTAGCATATTCACCATGAATATTAGCAAGCCGGTCCGATGAGCTGGACCGGAAAGATCATCGGCGCGATCGTGGGCTACCTGCTGCTGCGCGGCCTCTGGGGCGCCGTCATCGGCGCCATGCTCGGCCACTTCGTCGATCAGGCGATGGCCCCGCGCCGCGGCCCGCGCGCGCCGCTGCAGGAGATCCGCGACAAGTTCTTCGCGGCCACGTTCGCCGTCATGGGCCACGTCGCCAAGGCCGATGGCCGCGTGTCCGAGGCCGAGATCGCCGCGGCGCGCCGGATCATGGCGGAGCTGGGCCTGTCCGGTGCGCAGATCCACACCGCCATCGGTCATTTCTCGCGCGGCAAGAGCGCCGAGTTCGACATGGAATCGACTGTGCGCGAGTTCGCGGATTCGTGCGCGCAGGAACCGAACATGCTGCGCGTGTTCCTCGAGCTCCAGGTGCGCGCCGCGCTGGAGGGCGTGGACATGCAGGGTCCCGCGAAGACTGCTGTCCAGCGCGTGGCCGCGCTGCTCGAGATCTCGGCGATCGAGCTCGTGCACATCGAGCACGTGCTGCGCTTCCGGCGCGACGCCTTTCGCCAGCGCGCCGGTGCGGGTGCGGGCGCCGGCTCCCGCGGTGGGCCGGGCGCTCCTCCCCGGAACGGCATGCAGCTCGAAGCCGCGTACGAAATCCTCGAGGTCGATTCGAAGGCGTCGAACGCGGATGTCGCGAAGGCGTATCGCCGGCAGCTCAGCAAACACCATCCCGACAAGCTGAAGGCCAACGGCCTGCCGGAATCCATGCTCGAGCACGCCAAACAACGCACGCAGCAGATCATCGAGGCGTACGACCTGATCAAGGCGACGCGCGGGATTTAGACCCCCCGATCGGCATCACGTAGACTCGGTGCGCATGCTCACTCCCTGGATCGCGCCTTCGATTCTCTCCGCCGACTTCGCGCGGCTCGGCGACGAAGTGAACGCCGTGCTCGCGGCGGGCGCCGACGTGATTCACTTCGACGTGATGGACAACCACTACGTGCCCAACCTCACGATCGGGCCGCTGGTCTGTGAGGCGCTGCGCAAGCACGGCGTCAAGGCGCCGATCGACGTTCACCTCATGGTGAAGCCGGTGGATCGCATCGTTCCGGACTTCGCGAAGGCGGGCGCCACTTACATCTCGTTTCACCCGGAAGCGAGCGAGCATGTCGACCGCACGATCGAACTCATCCGCGAGAACGGCTGCAAGCCCGGGCTCGTCTTCAATCCCGCGACGCCGCTCACCTACCTCGAACACACGCTCAAGAAGCTCGATCTCGTGTTGCTGATGTCCGTGAATCCCGGCTTCGGTGGGCAGAAATTCATCCCGGCCGTGCTCGACAAGGTGCGCGCCGTACGGAAGCTCATCGACGCGTCGGGCCGTGAAGTGCGGCTCGAGATCGACGGCGGCGTGAAGGTCGACAACATCGGCGAGATCGCGCGTGCCGGCGCGGACATGTTCGTCGCGGGCTCGGCGATCTTCGGCGCGAAGGATTACAAGGCGACGATCGACGCGATGCGGTCGTCGATGCGCCAGGCAAGTTAGGCGACGCGCTCGCGCGCGAGCGCCGGCCTCAGCTGCCCGCCTCGCCTCTCATCCGCCAGTCCATGCCGCGCGAATCGCGCCACCCAGACGGTTCTTGTCCGGAAACTCCGCTGACATTTCATCCGTGACGATCTGCACCGTTTCATCCTGCGACTTGCCGGCTTTCTTGAGCTCGGCGGCGCGGTCGCGGATGCGCGTGAGGTAGGCGCGATATCCCGCGATGATCTCGTTGCCGCCGAAGCCGCCGTGACTCGGCACGATGCGCTTCGCCTTGAAGCCATCGAGGCGATCCAGGCTCGCGAGCCAGTGTGAGATCTTCGCCGTCGGATTCGCGAACGACGGCTGCGGCTTCATGGCGACATCGCCCGAGAACAGCACCCCATCGACGAGCACCACGGTGTCGCCGGCGGTGTGGTTCGTGCCCATGGCGTAAATCGCAGCCTTCAGGCCGCCGAGATCCAGCGTGTATTCCTTGTCGAAGGTGATGTCGGCGGCACGATGTTGCGCGCCGGCCAGCAGCTCGGTGTTCAGCGCCGAACGCTGCGCGAAGACGGGCACGAGGTTGGTGCCGGCGCCGGCGGCGATGTCGCCGATCTGATCCTTCGAGCGGATGAGTCTGGAGGTCGGCGGGAATACGTGCGCACCCATGTCGTGCTCGGGATGCACGTGCGTCGTGACGATGTAGATAGGCAGCCCGTGGCTGACCTTCATCGTCTCGCGCAGCACGGTGTCGCCGTTGCGCGTGCCCATGCCGGTGTCGATGACGAGTACGGCCTTCTTGCCGACGACGATGCCGACGTTTGGCACCAGCGATGCCCCGCCATCCGGGATCGCCCAGACGTGGTTGGTGAGCTGCTCGGTGACGCCTTCGCGCACGATGGAGGCGGGCGCCGTGGGTTGCTGGGCGAGGGCGGTTGCGGCCACGGCCGCACTGAGGAACGTCGCTACCTTGCGCATGGAAGTCTCCGATGTTGAGCGGCGGATTCTATCTACTAAACGGACGACGTCCGAAAACGAGAAC
Source organism: Pseudomonadota bacterium (assembly GCA_043747835.1). Lineage (GTDB taxonomy): Bacteria > Pseudomonadota > Gammaproteobacteria > Steroidobacterales > Steroidobacteraceae > CADEED01. The sequence goes on from JAYTOK010000078.1 coordinate 4,879, forward strand.
GCCGGCATGGAGCCGGCGTTCTCGAAAATAGGGTCTGGCCCGAATGGCACTTACTTAGGCTTCTAGGCATGACCGTGGAGTCGGATCCGCTCTCGCGCCAAGGTGCGAGGGATCTTCAACCACGGGTATGGTTTT
>JAYTOK010000079.1:0-37106 GCA_043747835.1 Pseudomonadota bacterium
GATGTCCATTCCCCGGAGCTGATCGATCTGGTCGTACTGGATTTCCGGGAAAATGATCTGTTCCTTGATGCCTAAGCTGAAATTGCCGCGGCCATCGAAAGAGCGCGGGTTGATGCCGCGGAAGTCACGGATGCGCGGGATCGCGATCGTGATGAGACGATCGAAGAATTCCCACATGCGTTCGCCGCGCAGCGTCACTTTCGTGCCGATGGCGAGGTTCTCGCGAACCTTGAACGCCGCGATCGACTTCTTCGACATGCAAAGCTTGGGCTTCTGGCCCGTGATCTTGGTGAGGTCGGCGACGGCCGCGTCCATGACCTTGCGGTCAGCGACGGCTTCGCCCACGCCCATGTTCACCGTGATCTTCACGAGCTTCGGGACCTGCATGGCGTTCTTCACGCCGAGATCCTTGGTGAGCTTCGGGATCACCGTTTCTTTGTAAAAGTCTTTCAGCCTGGCCATGTTCTGCTTTTTCCTTACGATCCTTGATCGATGATATCGGCGCCGCTCAGGCGTCGATCACTTCGCCGTTGGACTTGAAGAAGCGCACTTTCTTGCCGTCTTTCAGCGCACGAATGCCGACGCGATCGGCCTTCTTCGTGCCCGCGTTGAAGATCGCGATCTTGCTGATGTGCAAGGGCATCGACTTCTCGATGATTCCGCCGGGCTGCGGGCCCGCGGCGCTCTGGCGCGGCTTCTGGTGCTTCTTGACCTTGTTCACGTTCTCAACGATGACCTTCTCGCCATCGACACCGAGCACGGCGCCCTGACGGCCCTTGTCCTTGCCCGACAGCACGATGACCTGGTCACCTTTACGAATCTTGTTCATAACTACCAATTCCTTCGAACAAAGGCTCAAAGCACTTCGGGCGCGAGGGAGACGATCTTCATGAACCGCTCCGTGCGCAGCTCACGCGTGACGGGTCCGAAGATGCGCGTGCCCACCGGCTCGAGCTTGTTGGTCAGCAGCACGGCCGCATTCGAGTCGAAGCGGAGCAGCGAACCGTCGGCGCGACGCACGCCGCTGCGGGTGCGCACGACGACCGCGTCCCACACCTCACCCTTCTTGACCTTGCCGCGCGGAATCGCGTCCTTGATGGACACCTTGATGACGTCGCCGACGTGCGCATAGCGCCGCTTCGAGCCACCGAGCACCTTGATGCACATGAGCGTGCGAGCGCCGCTGTTGTCGGCGGCATTCAGCAGGGTTTGCAGCTGGATCATTACTCGCTCCCTTTCTGGAGGACCGAGACGAGCTTGTACGACTTGCGGCGCGACAGCGGGCGGCACGGCGCGATCGAGACGGTGTCACCCTCGCGGGCTTCCTTGTTCTCGTCGTGCGCCAGCAGCTTGGTCGTGCGGCGGATGAATTTGCCGTAGCGCTCGTGCTTGATCAGGCGCTCGATCTCGACGGCGATGGTCTTTTCCATCTTGTTCGAGACGACCTTGCCCGTCAGCGCGCGCGACGGCTTCTTGAGTTCGACTTTGCTTTCTTCTGGGGCGTTCATTTCTTGGCTCCTGCGCGCGCGATCTTGGAAAGACGAGACTCGTTCATCACGGTCTTCACGCGCGCGATGCTCTTCTTGACCTTGCTGAAGTCCGAGGACTTCACGGTCTGGCCACTCGCGGACTGCATGCGCAGCGAGAACTGCTCGCGACGCAGCTTGATCAATTCACCCTGGAGGCCGGCGGCGTCTTTGCCGCGCAGATCTTTGGCGCTCATCAACGCACCTGCCGTTTAACGAACATCGTGGACACCGAGAGCTTCGCGGAAGCGAGCCGGAACGCTTCGCGCGCCGTCGCTTCGTCGACACCCTCGAGCTCGAACAGAACCTTGCCGGGCAGCACCTTCGCGATCCAGTACTCGACGTTGCCCTTGCCCGAGCCCATGCGGACTTCGAGAGGCTTCTTCGTCACCGGCACGTCGGGGAACACGCGGTTCCAGACCTGGCCGCCACGCTTCACGTGGCGCGTCATGGCACGGCGCGCGGCTTCGATCTCGCGAGCAGTCATGCGCGCGCGGCTCGTCGCCTTCAGGCCGTACTCGCCGAACGAGACCGAGCTGCCACGCTGAGCGAGACCGGTATTCGTTCCCTTGAACTGCTTGCGGTATTTGGTGCGCTTGGGCTGTTGCATTGTCTTTTAACCTTGTTAGGCGGCCGGCGTCGCGGCCGACACGGCGGCAGCGGCGGCCGCATTCGCGGCGGCGCCCTGCGCAGCCTGGGCGGCTTCCACTTCGGCGGCCTGAGCGGCGAGCTCGGCCTTCTCGAACACTTCGCCCTTGAAGATCCAGACCTTGACGCCGATGACGCCGTAGGTCGTGCGGGCTTCACCCAGGCCGTAGTCGATGTCGGCGCGGAACGTGTGCAGCGGCACGCGACCCTCGCGAGCCCATTCGGTACGCGCAATCTCTGAGCCGTTCAAACGGCCCGAGAGGCGCACTTTCACGCCAAGAGCACCCGAACGCATGGTGCTCATCACGGCGCGCTTCATGGCGCGGCGGAACATCACGCGCTTCTCGATCTGCTGCGCGATGCCGTCGGCGACGAGCTGGGCATCGAGCTCCGGCTTGCGGATCTCGGCGATGTTGAGGCGCACGTCGGTCGACGGCAGCTTCAGCATCTTCGCGGTCTCGGCGCGCAGCTTCTCGATGTCTTCGCCCTTCTTGCCGATCACGATGCCCGGACGCGCGGTCTGGATCGTGATGTTCACGCGCTTCGCGGCGCGGTCGATGAGGATGCGGCTCACGGACGCGTCGGCGAGTTTCTTCTTGAGGAACTCACGCACGCGGAAATCCGTGTGGACGTGCTGGGGGAACAGTTTCTTGCCGGCGTACCACTTGGACACCCACTCACGGGTGATGCCTAAGCGAATCGCAACCGGATTGACCTTTTGACCCATGACTTACTCGTCCTTCTTGCCGTCGCCGACGACGACAGTGATGTGACTGTTGCGCTTGATGATGCGCGTCCCGCGGCCCTTGGCCTTCGAGCCGAAGCGCTTCATCTGTGGGGCCTCGTCGACATGGATCGTCGTGACCTTGAGTTCGTCGACGTCGAGTCCCTTGTTGTTCTGCGCGTTCTCGACGGCGGACCAGAGCACCTTGTGGATGAGCTCGGCGCCTTTCTTCGGCATGAACTTGAGCGTGTTGAGCGCGGTGTTCACCTTGACGCCGCGAACGGTGTCCGCCACGAGGCGGCACTTCTGCGGGGAGATGCGCGCGTAGCGCAGGATGGCTTTCGCTTCCATGTTAGGCCGACGCCTCCACCTTCTTGTCGCCCGAGTGCGCCTTGAACGTGCGCGTCGGGGCGAACTCGCCCAGCTTGTGACCGACCATGTTTTCGGAGATCAGCACCGGGATGTGCTGCCGACCGTTGTGGACGGCGATCGTGAGACCGACCATGTCGGGCACAATCATCGAGCGGCGCGACCAGGTCTTGATCGGCTTGCGGTCGTTCTTGGCAACGGCCGTCTCCACCTTCTTCAGGAGGTGAAGATCGACGAACGGACCTTTTTTCAGTGAACGAGGCATGGCGGGTCCCTATTAGCGGATTCGGTTCTGACGACGCTGCACGATCATGTTGGTCGTGCGCTTGTTGCGACGCGTCTTGAGGCCCTTGGCGTTCTGGCCCCACGGGCTCACCGGATGCGGATTGCCCTGGCCGGACTTGCCCTCACCACCACCGTGCGGGTGATCGACGGGGTTCATGGCCTGGCCGCGAACCGTCGGACGAATGCCGAGCCAGCGCTTCGCGCCGGCCTTGCCGTACACGCGCAGGTTGTGCTCGTCGTTCGACACTTCGCCGATCGTCGCGCGGCAGTCGACGTGAACCTTGCGGCTCTCGCCCGACTTCAGACGCAGCGTCGCGTAGATGCCTTCGCGCGCGGTAAAGCTGGCGGAGGCGCCGGCGCTGCGCGCCATCTGGCCGCCCTTGCCGGGCTTGAGTTCGATGTTGTGCACGATCGAACCGACGGGGATGTGGCGCAGCTGCATGGCGTTGCCCGACTTGATCGGGGAGTCCGCGCCGGAACGCACTTCGTCACCGGTCTTCATGCCCTTGGCGGCGAGGATGTAGCGGCGCTCACCGTCGGAATACTTGATCAGCGCGATGTGGCAGGTGCGGTTCGGGTCGTGCTCGACGCGCTCGACTTCACCCTTGATCCCGTCCTTGTCGCGACGGAAATCGATGAGACGGTACTTCTGCTTCGCTCCGCCGCCCTGGTGGCGCGTGGTGATGCGACCGACGTTGTTGCGACCCGAATGCTTCTTCTGCTTCTCGGTCAGCGGCTCGTGCGGGCCGCCTTTCCAGAGGTGCGACTTGTCGAGCTTGACGCGAAAGCGCGTGCCCGGCGAAGTCGGTTTCATCTTGATGACTGGCATATCTAACTACCTTCAGGCCTTGATCTTGGCTTCGTAGTCGATCGTCTGGCCCGGGGCGAGACGAACGTAGGCTTTCTTGATGTCCTGGGTGCGGCCCTGCATTTTGCCGAAGCGGCGCGTCTTGCCCGTTTCGTTCACCACGTTCACCTTGGCCACCTTCACGCCGAACATCAGTTCGACGGCGGCCTTGATCTCGGGCTTGCTCGAGCTACGCAGCACGCGGAACGAATACGTGTTCGCGTTCTGCATGGCGAGCGACGTCTTTTCCGTGATGTGCGGCGACGTCAGCAGGTTGATCAGCTTTTCCGGGCTTGCGACTTTCGGGGCGTCCTTGATGTCGACGACCTTCTTGCCTTTCGTCGCGCCCTTGGCCTTCGATGCCTTCGGCGCCGCTTTTTCAGCTTTTGGGGCCTTCACGACGACTTCGGCTTCGGACTTGGCTTTCTCGGACTTGGCGGCGCTCATTGCAGGCGCTCCTCGATGAGTTTCACGGCGCCTACGGTCATGAGCACCTTGTCGTAGCTCGCGAGCGCGAGCGGGTTCAGGCTCGACACCGGCAGCACTTCGACGTGCTTCAGGTTGCGCGCGCCCAGGAACAGTTTCTCGTCGATGCCCTCGACGATGATGAGCACGCTCTCGAGCTTGAGCTTCTTGAGCTTCTCGGCGACCTGCTTCGTCTTCGGTGTGTCGACCGTGAAATCCTGAGCGACGACGAGACGATCCTGGCGGGCGAGTTCGGAGAGCATCGACTGGATCGCGCCGCGGTACATTTTCTTGTTCACTTTCTGCGCGAAATCGCGCGGCTTCGCGGCGAACGCACGGCCACCGCCGACCCAGATGGGCGAACGGATCGAGCCGGCGCGCGAGGTGCCGCCGCCTTTCTGCGGACGCGGCTTGCGGCCACCGCCACGCACTTCGGCCTTCGTCAGCTGCGCCTTCGTGCCCGACCGGCCGGCGTTGCGATACGCCGTGACCACCTGGTGCACGAGGGCTTCGTTGAATTCCTTGCCGAAGGTCTCGTCGGAGACCGCGAGCTCGGCACCACCACTGGCAAACTTGAGTTTCATGTTGGCCGCCGATTACTTCTTGTTAGATGTGCCGGTGTTGACTTTGGCCGGCGCGATCTTCTTGCGATTCTTGAGGCGCGCAGCCTTCGTCGACGGACGCACGATGACCTGGCCACCTTCCGATCCCGGCACGGCACCGCGGATCAGGAGAAGGTTACGTTCGGTGTCGATCTCGACGACCTTCAGGTTCTCCGTCGTGCGACGAACGACACCCATGTGGCCGGACATGCGCTTGCCCTGGAACACGCGACCCGGCGTCTGACGCTGGCCGATCGAGCCCGGGGTTCTGTGCGACACGGACACGCCGTGCGACGCATGGTGGCCGGCGAAGTTGTGACGCTTCATCGTGCCGGCGAAACCTTTACCGATGGTGGTGCCGGTCACGTCGACGACAGCGCCCACTTCGAAGAGACTCGCCTTGATTTCCTGGCCGACGGCCAGATCCCCGACTTCTTTCTCAGTCAGGCGGAACTCGACCAGCGACTTGCCCGGCTCGACGTTCGCTTTCGCGTAGTGGCCCGCGGCCGCTTTCGACAGAAGCTGTGGACGCTTCTTGCCGAAAGACACTTGAATGGCGCGGTAGCCGTCCTTGTCGACGGACTTCACCTGAGTGATGCGGTTCGGCAGCACTTCAATGACGGTTACCGGAACCGTCTCACCCGCATCGGTGAAGATGCGAGTCATGCCGGCCTTGCGGCCAATTAGAGCAACGCTCATGAATGTCCTCTCGTTCGTCGCGCATCACTTCGATTGGTGATGTGCGCTGGTAGCTAGACCGGGAGAGGTGAACCAAAGAGAACGCGGAGCACGAAAGTGCCCGCGAATCTCGAGTGGTCTTGGGTTTGGAGCCTTTAAGGCTCGCCCAACCTCGCCCGATATCGCTGAAAATCAATCGCTTGGGTCTGACCTAACACGTAGGACCCCGGCGAAAGGGCGCGCAGTATAGGCAGCACGCCGGTCAGCCGCAAGGCCGGATGACGTGTGGAATGAGAGGCGGCGGGCGCCATCCGAAGCGCCCACGCGAATCAACGACTTATGTCACCCGATCACTCATCATATACGCAGCTCGGCTAGATTCCGGTCCATGCGCCAAGTCGGCCGGCTCGTGAAATGGGACGAATCACGCGGCTTCGGGTTCATCCAGCCCGAGGGTGGCGGTCCCCAGGTCTTCGTCCACATCAGCAAATTCGTCGACCGGCGGCGGACGCCCGAAATCGGAGCCGAGCTGACTTTCGACGTCGCGCGGGATCTGCAGAATCGCCTGAGCGCCGCGTTTGTCCGTCAGGGAAGCGTGATTTCGCCGACGCGAAGCCGCGCTCGCCAGGATTCGCGAGACGCCGGCCATCCCTGGCTGGCAGCGCTCGTCGCATTCGCCGCCCTGCTCGGTCTCGGGGCGGCCGCGATTCGAGAGCACCTGCCCTGGTTCATTCCCGTTCTCTTCCTCGTCGCGAGTCTGGCCGTTTTCCTGGCCTACGCATTCGACAAGTCGGCGGCCATGAACCGGCGTCAACGCACGCCGGAAAACGTCCTGCACCTCATGAACCTGCTGGGCGGCTGGCCCGGCGGGCTCGTCGCCTCTCAACTGTTCCACCACAAGTCGAAGAAGGTCGAGTTCCGCGCGGTGTTCTACCTCTGCATCGTCCTCAATTGCGCGGCAATCGGCTGGGTCGCTCACGCACGCCCCTTCTGACGCGACGGCTCTTAGTTAGTCGTTATGTAAACGTCGCGGCGCCACGACGTCCGCCACTGTCGAAGTTCCTTACACTCACGGCAAAAATCGCCACGCACAATCTCCGGCCTTGCGATACTCGGGGCGATCACTAACTACAAGAACGAGGCCCACATGATCGCCCGTCTCACCAAACTACTTGCCGCCAGCGCACTGCTCGCGCCGGCCGGCGCATTCGCCGTGCCAGTCACCCTGGATTTCACGATCGCCGCGACGTCGGCTTTCGACGGCGGCAGCAATTTCAGCGCCACCAGCTACAACGGCTACGCGCTCGACACGGTCGGCGGCGGATGGCTGACCTTCGACGACAGCATGGGCAACTACTCGAACTTCGAGTTGGGCCTCACGCCGATCGACTTCGAGTACAACTGGCTCGGCGTCAATTACAACGAAACCAATGCGCAGCTCTGGAGCATCGGGTTCGATCTGACGGGCGGATTGTCGTACTGGCAGCTCGGAGTTCTGCCTGGCCTCAACAGCGTTTCGACGCCCGGCCCGACGGACATGTTCATCTCGGGCTCGACGCCGATCTACGGCAACAACGTCTCCACGCTGCACGTCGCGAACGTGCCAGGCTGGATGCGGGGCGCCGTGACTTGGTCGGTCCGTCCCTCGTCGGTGCCGGAGCCTGCGACTCTCGCGCTGTTGAGCGCCGGTCTGGTCGGCATCGGGTTCGCGCGCCGCCGCCGCGCCGCCTGAACTCACTCGAACGCAGAGACGAAAACGGCGCCCGCGGGCGCCGTTTTCATTGGCGGAGTGGCTTCGTTACCAGACGAATTCCACCTGCGCCCAGAGCTTCTGCGTATCGCGCGCGGTCGCGAGTGCGCCCTGCTCGTAGTCCGCGAACTTGAGCATCGCGCTCACCTTCTTGTGCTTCACGGCCAGCGACACGTTGATCTCGTCGCCGTAGTACGCGTCGATGCGCTCGGCGTTGTAGTCGTGGTAGCTGACAACGATACCGAGTGTCTCGAACGGCCCCACTGCCTTGAAGCCGGCACCGAAATTCACATAGCGATCCTCGATCCCGTTCGGCGGCGTCGCCAGGAACTTGTCGGCCCAGCCCTGGAACTTGTGCAACGTCGCGAGCGGTGTGGTGAACCCCTTCACGCCATTGCCTTCGAGGATTTCCTCGCCGACGCCGAACGTGAATTTGCCGAATGTCGCGCTGATCTCCTCGGTGCGATACGCGAGATCGAAGTCCAGCGGATTGTCCGCGTAGTCGGTCTGCGTCGCATACGAAGCCGCGTACGCCAGCTTGACCTTGCCGACGGGCTTCTCGCCGGCAAAGCGCAGGCCGTAGGTCGAGGTCGAATCGCGAACGGCCGCGGGTACTCCGACGACACTCTCGAAATCCAGTAGATAGGCAAAGCCGGTGATCTTGCCGATCTTCGTCTGGTAGCCCGCGTTGAAGAGCCCGCTGTCGCCCTCGTAGACGCCTTGTGGCGAGTCCTTGCCGAACAGGCGGTTCACGCGATTGAAGTAAATCGCGTCAAGCACGAGATTCTTGACGCTCTTGTTGACCACGCGCAGCGCGTCGAAGGTCTGTTCGTTCTGCCGCCAGCCGACGGGACCCACGAACCGCTGATCGTCGAGCGCGATGCGCTGCCGGCCGAGTGTCAACGTCGTGCCGGGCAGGCTCGTGTTCGTGATGTGAAAGCGGTTGAGCTCGTAGACTTCCGGATCCGGCACCACGGGATACGTCGTCATCGTGGGCACGGCGGGATCCGGTCGATAGTCGTTCTGGATCGGCATGACGGCCTCGCCTTCGACGAGCAGCGACGTATTCGCGAACTTGCCGGTCTCGAAGCCCAGCCGGGCGCGAAACGTCTTCGCGTCGGCATCGTTCGCAAGGGGGTCCTGGTCGACAGTCTCGACGCGGAGCCGCAGGTCGATCAGCGGCTTGGTCTTCGACAATGCCTCTTTGAGACCCGCGCCGTCGGCGCGCGCGCCGAACGATGCGAGCAAGGCGGTCAACGCACACGCAATGAGGGCGGTTCGCTTCGAATGGATCATCAGCAGGTCTCCCAGATTTTTCTTGTTAGCCGGCGCGGCAATAGTTTCCACAGAATTCCGATAGCTCGTCTCAATGAGCGGCGGAGTAGCAAGTCACGTGCCAGTGCCGGATCGAAGGGAAATTCGCATTGCGCCCGCCCGGCTTCCACGTTCCGCACCGAAAGGCGGCGGGGGGTACAGCGCGCTGGTTAAGGCAGGTGCGCCAGCGCGATCAACAACGCGCAGAACAGCAGCGCCGCCACGCCCTGCCAGAATCGCACCGGGTTGCGGTCGTACAGCGGCACGCGCTCCATCGAGCGGGGCACGGCGCGCAGCGAGCCATGCTCGAGCTCGAAGGCGAATTCGATCGCGTCGGCATAGCGCTCGCGCGGATCTATGGAGATAGCGCGCGCGATCGCGCGGTCGAGCCACGCGGGCAGATCGGGACGATGCCGTGCGAGCGGCACGGGACGGCCGAGCCGCGGTTGCGCGAATGCCTCGATCTCTCCATAGGGATACGCGCCGCCCGTGAACGTGCGGTAGATAGTCACGCCGAGCGCGAAGATGTCGGCGCCCTCGTCGGCCTGATTTCCCGCGAACAGCTCCGGCGCCATGTAGCTGCGCGTGCCGGGCCGCTCGAGCGCCTCCCCCTCGTCGAACTGCGTGAGACGGGCGACGCCCAGATCGATGAGCTTGAGGGAGCCGTCGCGCTCGAGCAGGATGTTCTCGGGCTTGATGTCGCGATGGATGATTCCGGCGCGATGCAGCGCCGCCAACGCCTTCGTGAGTTTGCCGGCGATTTCCAGACCTCCGGCAAGCGTGAGCCGCGGGCGGCGCGCGAGCCGACGTTCCAGGGTCTCGCCGTCGTAGAACGGCGTGACGACATACAGACAGGTGCGGCGCTCCCGCGGCGGCTCGAGAGTCTCGGTGATGAATGGACTGCGCACGTGTCCCGCGATCCAGGTCTCGCGCAGCAGCGCCGTGCGCAACAACGCCTCGAGTCCAGGCCTGAGCTTCGGAAACTTGATCACGACTTCACGCGCCGCGACGCGGTCGGTCGCGCGAAAGACCCGCGTGTACTCGCCGTCCGCGAGCAGTTCGCCCAGCGCGTAGTCGTCGACCACGTCGCCCACCGCGGGCGCGGCCCGCAACGGGAGCTCCGCCAACGCGAGTTCCAGATCGGCGAACTGTGTTTCGGGCAACGCGAGAATGTCGAGCACGATCGCGGTCGCGTTGTCCGACTCGCTGCGCTCGGTCGCCTGCTCCACGAGTTGCTGCGCGGTCTCTTCCGGCGAGGCGCGTCGCGCCAGCAGCGCATGGATCTCGCGTTGCGCCAGCGCGCCGTGCACGCCATCGCTGCACAGCAGATAGCGGTCGTGAAGGTGCGCGGTTTCCTTGATGTGGTCGATGCGCAGCTCGTGCTGGGCGCCGACCGCGCGCGTGAGGGCATGCGTCGTGCCCGGCGCGCCCAGCGTGTGATCCGTCGTGAGCAGCGTCATGGCGCCGTCGCGCAGCCGGTAGACGCGGGAATCCCCAACATGGACCAGATGGGTGGACCGTCCGCACAGAACCAGTGCGGAGAGCGTGCACGCCATTCCGTTCAATCCGGGATCCGAACGACCAATCGTGTGAATCCAGCGGTTTACGGCGTTTGCCGCGCGGGCGCCGACCCGCGCGATGCCGATGCTGGCGGGCTGCCCGACGCAAGCCTCTATGAAGCCCCGTACGGCGAGTTCGGCAGCCACGCGCCCGCCCTTCGCGCCGCCCATACCGTCCGCGAGCGCCGCCACGAGGCCAATAGTTAGCTGCTGCCGGGGTGCACCGAGATGGCACGCGGCATAATCCTGGTTGTCCTCGCGGCTGCCACGCCGGCTCGCGTGACCCACTCCGACGGACAAACCACTCATCTGGCTCTGGTCCGCTACTTGCATAGTTTGGGTGCGTCGAACGAAACCATGAGGGTGTAAGTGATCAATCGCGAGTTTCTCAAGGCCGGCCATCTTCCCACGTTGTTGTCCGCGTTCCTTTACTTTGACATGAGCTTCATGGTCTGGGTGCTGCTCGGCGCGCTGGCCGTGCAAATCTCCGCGGATCTCGCGCTCGATCCGGCGCAGAAAGGATTCATGGTCGCGCTGCCCGTGCTCGCGGGCGCGCTGCTGCGCGTCGTGTTCGGCGTGATCGTCGATCGCCTCGGGCCCAAGATCGCGGGCGTGATCGGCCAGCTCATCGTAATCGCGGGACTCAGCGTGGCGTGGTTCATCCAGGTCGACAGCTACGGCGGCACGCTCGCGCTAGGAATCGTATTGGGGGTCGCTGGCGCCTCGTTCGCAGTCGCGCTGCCGCTCACATCGCGCTGGTACCCGCCGCAGTATCAGGGAATCGCGCTCGGCATCGCCGGCGCCGGCAACTCGGGCACCGTGTTCGCTTCGCTGTTCGCGCCCGGCCTCGCCAAGATCGTTGGCTGGAACGGCGTGCTCGGACTCGCGGTTTTACCGCTCACCCTCGCGTTCCTCGTGTACCTCTTCGCGGCAAAGGACAGCCCCAACGCGCCGCCGCCCAAAAAGCTGACGGAGTATCTCGCCGTATTGCGCATGCCGGACGCGTGGTGGTTCATGTTCTTCTACGCCGTGACGTTCGGCGGCTTCGTCGGCCTCGCGTCGTCGCTGGCCATCTACTTCAACACGGACTACGGCCTCGACGCCGTGACCGCCGGCTATTTCACCGCTGCGTGCGTGTTCTGCGGCTCGCTCGTGCGCCCGATCGGCGGCGCGCTCGCGGATCGCATCGGCGGCATCCGCACGTTGAGCGTCATGTACGGTGTCGCGGCGTGCATGCTCGTCTTCGTGAGCTTCCACCCCGCCAGTGTTTACGTCGCGTTCGGGCTCTTTGCCTGCGCGATGCTCGCGTTCGGCATGGGCAACGGCTCGGTCTTCCAGCTCGTGCCACAGCGCTTCCGCAACGAGATCGGCGTGATGACGGGCCTCGTCGGCATGACCGGCGGCGTGGGTGGCTTCTTCCTGGCCTCGAGCTTGGGGCTAGCCAAGCAGACCACCGGCAACTACCAGACCGGACTCATCGTATTCGCCGCTCTTGCCGTGATCGCGCTCGTCGGCCTCACGGCCGTCAAGAGTCGCTGGCGCACGACATGGGGCGCGATAGGCGTCGCCGGTGCGAGAATCTAGTATCGTCGCGTTCCCGCTGACCACTCCTTCGGCTCTTCATGACTCCGCCGGTCCAGATCGACTGGAACCTCAAAGGCAAGCGCATCGCCGTCCCGGAGATGCGCGAGCTCGAGATCTTCGCCTCGCTGCTCGAACGCCGCGGCGCCGAAGTCCTGCGCTGTCCGCTCGTGACGATCTACGACACACCGCACAGTGCGCAGGTTCTGGCTGTTGCCATGCGGATCGCCGAGGGCGGCTTCGACGATTTCGTGCTGATCACGGGTGAAGGCCTCACGAGAATCCTGTCGTGCATCAACAAGCACGATCCCGCGTTGCAGGAGCGTTTCATCGCCGGATTGCAGAAGGTGCGCACCATCACGCGCGGACCGAAGCCGGCTCGCGTGCTGAGATCGCTCGGGCTCAAGCCCCATGTCGAAGCGAAGGAAGCGACTTCCGACGGCGTCATCGAAGCATTGAAGCCGTTCGATCTCAAGGGCCGGCGCGTCGCGTTGCAGCTATACGGCAACGATCCCAACATCAAGCTCACGCGTTTCCTGCAGGAGCGTGGCGTCGAACTCACGACTGTCGCACCGTACGTCTACGGCAACGCCGCCGACGATGTGACGGTGAAAGCACTGCTCGAGCGCATGGCGGCGGGCGAAGTGGACGCGATCGCGTTCACCAGCAAGCTGCAGATCGAACGGCTCGTCAATCAACAGCCGGCACCGCTCGTGCGGCGCGCGTTGACGAAGACGAAGATCGCGGCGGTGGGCCCGATCGTCGCGGAAGCCATCCGCGCGGCGGGATATGAAGTCGCCTCGAGCCCCGAGCATTCGTGGTTCATGAAGCCGCTCGTCGTCGCATTGAGCGAGTCGCTGCAAGCGAAGAAAGACAAGGACCACACCGGATTGGCCTGATGGGGAGTGGCCCCAAAAGCCTGAAAAGAAAGAAAATGGGGACATTCCCCATTTTCCCCGAAGGGACAAAAGGGGACGGACCTGCCGCAGGTCCGTCCCCTTTTGTTAGGAAATGGGGAATGTCCCCATTTTCTTTCTTTTCAGGCTTTTGGGGCCACTCCCCACTCCTACTTCAGGTAGGCCGCGATATCCGCCACCTGCTGCGCCGTCAGCCCTAACTGCTCCGCGCTCAACATCACCGACCGCCCGAGCCGCTTGCGCTCCTTCACGAGCTTCGCCGGAATCATCTGCGTGAGCCCGCCGCTGCTCTGCACGATCAGCGGATTGCCGCCGCTCTGCACGAGCCCGTGGATCTTGCGCCCGTCGACGAGCGTGATCTCCGTGCCTTCATATCCATGCGCGATGTCGTTCGAAGGATTCACGATCGCGGTGATCACGACTTCCTTCGTCTGCCGGCTCGCGAACCCGTCGATCGCGGGACCGTAATCCGCGCCCTCGCCGCCCACGCGATGACACATGCGACACGTCGCCGCCGCCACGGCGCCGCGCTTCGCGTCGCCACGCAGCTTCACGATGTCCGCGACGACCAGCTTCGCCGCTTCGGGCTCCGGCACGAGACTCTCGCTCACCGTCACCGCGTCCGGATCGAACAACCCGCGGCTCTTGAGCGCGGCGTCGATGCCGGCATCGGCCCAGCGTGAGTCCTTGTAGTTGAGCAGCCACCAGAGCGCGGCATTCTGCTTCAGGTCGCGCTCGCCCTTCTCGGCGATGTCGAGCAGCGCGGCCGCGGCTTCCTTCGTCGGGATGAAGCCGAGCGCGGTGATGGCCTTGTTGCGCTCCGCGACGGACAACGCTGGCGCCAACGCGCGCGCGCGAAATGCCGGCACGGCTTCCGCCGGCGTGAGCCGCCAGATGAGATCCGAGAATGTGCTCGACCACTTCGCCGCGTCCGCATCCGGTGCCTGCGCCAGCATTGCCGCGGCGAGCTGCGCTTCCTTGCCCGTTGCCCCGATGCCCCAGGCTTCGAGATAGCTGCGATCCTTGCCGTCGTATCGCTGGGCGATCGCCATCAACATCCGTCCCGACTTTTCATACGGAACATCGCGCAACGACAGTGCGACTTCGCGGCGCACCGCGGGCGACGCATCGCTCGCCAGCGTCTCCGCGAAGGCCAGTGCGCGGCCGCGCTCACGCAGGGCTCGATACGCCGCAATTCGCGTCATCGCGTCCGGATTCCCCGCCAGCTTCTCCGCGCGCGCGAGCCCTTCCGTTCCGAGCTGCGACAGCAGCCACACGACTCGCGCGCGGATGTACGGATTCTCGTCGGCGAGCAAAGCCTCGACCACCGGGATCGCGGTGTCGCCGCGCGCCACGAGCCCGCTGAAGCCCAGCGCGCGCACGTTCACGGCGGGACTGCGCAACGCCGTGATCTGTCCGTCGAGCGTAGCCGGATCGAATGCCGGCACTGCGGACACGAAGCCCTTCGGCGCGATTCGGTAGATAGCCCCCGACGTCGTGTCGTCCTTGTCATCGTGGCCGCCCACGCGCGGATCGAACCAGTCGGCGACGTAGATCGCGCCATCCGGACCGACGGCAACATCCGACGGCCGGAAGAACGTCTGGATCTCCTCGTTGACCTTGCCACCCTTGAAGTCGGTGCCGGCGAACATCTGCGCCTTGTTGCTGGTCAGGAAATCGAATCGTTCGAGGTCGTAACCCGCGCCATTCGCTTTCGGAAAATAACCGAAGATCGTATTGCGCGCCGCCTCGGCCGACAGCAGCAGCCCGCGGTACTTCTTGCCGAGCCCGTCGCCCTCGTTGAACACGATGCCGGTCGGCGCGCCGCCGCCGTAAACGTCACCCGACGGAATGATGCCCGGATCTTCCTGACGCCACTCCGCCGTCGGAATCGATTGTCCCGGCCGGCGATCGGATTGCCACGATCGCTTGCCGTCGCGCGAGAAGAAACCGAAGTTGCCGTACTCCATGAGATAGCTGGTGCGGCACGCCGGCGGATCGTCGTTGTCGTTGTGGAAGATGTCGCCGAAGCTCGTGATCGTCTGTTCGTAGCTGTTGCGGAAGTTGAAGCCGAGGATTTCGACGCCAGTGCCGTTGGGCTGCATGCGCGCGGAGAAACCGCCAACGTAGACATGACCGTCGTCGCTCTTCGCGCCCGAGTAGGCGGGCGGCCCGAAGCCGAAAACTCGCTGTGCGCCGCCATCGGGCACCGGATCGTACGTGCTGCCTACGCGAAAGGTTTTCCCGCCGCGATCGGTGAAGTGCGCGCCGGCGTTGCCCTGGCTGAAGTACCAACGGCCGTCCGGGCCGAACGTGATCGAGTGCAGCGCGTGGTCGTGATTGCGGCCGTCGAAACCGCTGAGCAGGACTTCCCGCTTGTCGACGGCCGGATCGAACTTCCGGTCGCGATTCACATCTGTGTACACGATCATGTCGGGCGCGTTCGAGACGATGATCTTGTTGTCGATCACGGCGATGCCGAGCGGCGCTAGCAGCGTCGGCTCCTGCACGAACACCGACGACGAATCCGCGCGGCCGTCCTGGTCGGTGTCCTCGAGGATCACGACACGATCGCCCTTCGCATCGCGATCCTTGTGGCGCCGGTAGTTCACACCCTCGGTGACCCAGAGCCGTCCCTGCGCATCGAAGTCCATGTTCGTCGGGTTCTTGAGCATGGGCGATTGCGCCCACACGGTCACCTCGAGCCCCGCGGGCACGGTGAAGATTTCGAGCGGCACGATGCGCGGCGGATCCGCCGCATTCGCGGGAGCCTGGGAAACGGCGGCAACGGCGATGCCGAATGCCAGGGAGCGCAGGTTGTTCACGGTCGACCTCTCAAATCTGGAACGAATCGGCGGCGACGTAGGCATCGATCAATGCCTGCTCTCCTTCCTTGCCGGGCTTCGCATTGCCGTGCTCCATGCCGAATACGCCGTCGAAGCCCTTCGAGCGGATGTGGCGGAAGAGGTTTTTGTAGTTCATCTCGCCGGTGCCGGGCTCCTTGCGCCCCGGGTTGTCGCCAATCTGGAAATACGCGATCTCGCTCCACGCGTGGTCGATGTGGGCGACGATGTCGCCCTCGTTACGCTGCATGTGGTACATGTCGTAGAGGATCTTGCACGACGGACTATCTACCGCGCGGCAGATCGCGTACGCCTGGTCGGAGGTCCGCAGGAACAGATCCGGGTTGTCGGACAGCGGCTCGAGCACCATCGTGAGCTTGGCCGGCTCGAGGATCTCGGCGCCCGCGCGCAGGATGTCGATCACGTTGCCCGTCTGGATACCGATCGGCAGTTTGCGTTCGAAGTAGCCGGGCACGACCGTCGCCCATTTCGCATTCACGCGTTTTGCAACGTCGACGGCCGTCCGGCAGGTCGCGATGAACTTCTCGCGGAACTCCGCCTTGCCCGTCGTCAGCGAGGTCTTCCAGTTGTCGCCGCCGTCGATCACGAACACGCCCATCGTCATGCCGTGCCGCGCGAGTGCCGCGCCTATCTTCTCCTGCAGCTCGACGGTGCGCCCCATGAGACCGTTGTCCTCGAGAGCCGTGAAGCCCTGATCGGCCATGAAGTCGATCTGCGCGATGGGGTCGTCGCCCGCGTGCGCCTTGAACATGCCGAAGTGCGGCCCGTACGTGAGCTGGAAAACGTGTTTTGGCTTCGCGGCCTTCGCGGCGGATGCGAGCGGCGAAACGGCGCTGGCGAGCGCAGCCGCCGCCATGGTTTTGCCCAGGAACTCTCTGCGGTTCGACATCGTGACTCCCCTCAACGACAACTGGATTACTTCGACATCAAGAAAGACGGCTGCTTCGCGGAAGGCCGGAAATGCCCATCCGGCAGAAACTCGATTCTCATCGCGCCGGGTCGCGTTTGAAAGGGCGCGCGCGGGTCGTTACCGAAAATCGTAGCCCACCAGTTGTTTTCGGCATCCCTGAAGTACGAGTTGTGGCCGCCGTGCGGGATCGCGAGGAAGCGCGGGCCGAAGGGACCGCGCAACGAGTCGCCGACCGCGGCGTAGCAGTGATAATCCTCGCCACCGGGGCGGTTCAGCGGATCGCGCACGAATTCCGCGCCGGTGATGTAGTACTTGCCGTTCGCCTTGAAGACGAAGGTGCCTTCGAACCCGATGCGCTCGGCGTCCGCGGGCTTCAGCTTCCACCCCTCGCCCACGAATCCGTCGAGCTTTGCGTTCATCTCGCGGATGTTGCCGGCGCCCCAGATCAGGTAGACGCGGCCATCGTCGTCCTCGAACAGCGAGAGGTCGATTGCGTTGACGACGGGGCCGTCGCGAAACATCGCGACGTAAGGGCCTTCGGGTTTTCCCGTCGTGCTCTTGAGCAGGCCGCCGCCGACGCCGAACGGCATCGAATACCCGATCCAGTACGTGCCCTTGAGATACGCGATCTCCGGCGCCCACAGCGGGCGGAACGGCGCTCCATCACGCAGCGGCACGCGCTTCTCCCAGGTGCCGTCGCGATCGGCGTTCCAGACGACGGAGCGTTCGCGCGGCTTGCGGACCACCGGTACCCACGACTGTAGGTCTTCGGAGCGCCAGACCTGGATGTCGCCCGTGACTCCCCACCAGTCGGGATAGCCCGTCGTGCCCGTGAGGTAGTAAGCCCCGTCGTGCCCGCGCGCGATCGAGGTGTCGCGCAGTGGATAGTCGAACAGCGGCTTGATCGAGGGAAGCGCAGGGATGGAGGTCTCGACGGGAGCGCCGGGCCGAAGTTGCGTGTTGGGACCCGCCGCAGGTTGCTGCGCATTCGCAAGCCCGGCTAGCAATGCCAGTGCGGCCCACCGGACCCAGCTCATGCGAGAGTCAGGGAATCGCGATCTAGTCGCGCGACCTTCAGCGCGCCGTCGCGCCAGACGAACTGCCGGCGTGCGCCGCGCTTCAGGTTGAGCGGGACGATCTTGTCCTTGTACACGAGCGTTGCGGGTTCGCCCGCGAGACTCGTGACGACGACCGTGTCGAGCGCGCCTTCGCTCCAGCGAATGTCGAGCTCGAACCCACCGCGCGCGCGGATGCCGGTGATTCGCCCACGCGGCCACGCG
Organism: Pseudomonadota bacterium; assembly: GCA_043747835.1. GTDB lineage: Bacteria > Pseudomonadota > Gammaproteobacteria > Steroidobacterales > Steroidobacteraceae > CADEED01. Next base: position 18,320 of record JAYTOK010000079.1, read on the forward strand.
CGTGGCAACGCCGGCAGCAACTTGAGCCGGCCCCGGTGCGACTGCAGCAGCATCTCCGCGATCGCCGCCGTCGCGCCGAAATTGCCGTCGATCTGGAAAGGCGGATGCGCGTCGAACAGGTTCGGATACGTTCGCTGCGGACTCAGCAGGAGTTTGAGCAGCTCGTTGGCATGATTGCCGTCGCCGAGCCGCGCCCAGAAATTGAGTCGCCACGCGATGCCCCAGCCGGTCGATTCATCACCGCGAATCTCGAGCGTGCGCCGCGCCGCGGCCGCCAGTGCCGGCGTGTCCTCGAGCGTGATCTGGTCCGATGGGTGCAGCGCCCAGAGGTGCGAGATGTGGCGGTGGTTGATCTCGGGCGCCTCCATGTCCCAGTCGTCCATCCACTCCTGCAACTGGCCCGCCTTGCCGATGCGATCCTTCGGCAGACGCTCGCGCACTCGAGCGAGCTCGGCGCGGAATTCCGGGTCCTGACCCAGCACGCCCGCGGCTTCCGCCGTTCGCGCGAACAGGTCGCGCAGGATCTGGCTGTCCATCGCCGGTCCCGCGCACATCGATGAACCGAACGGATGGCGATTCTCGGGCGAGATCGAGGGATTCGTCACCAACAGCTTCTCGCGCGGGTGCTCGACGAGAGTGTCGATGAAGAATTCCGACGCGCCCTTGAGCAGTGGATAGAGCGCGCCCAGGAACGCGCGATCGCGCGTGTAGTCCCAATGATCCCAGAGCGCGAGCGTGAGCCACGCGCCGCCCATCTGCCACATTCCCCAGAACGCGCCGTCGATCGGCGCGGCCGCGCGCCACAGGTCCGTGTTGTGATGCGCCACCCAGCCGCGCGCGCCATACATGGCCTGCGCGACGCGCCCGCCCGTGACGCTGAGCTCCTGCGTCATGCGCAACAGCGGCTCGACGCATTCGTCGAGCGCGGCCGGGCCCGCCGGCCAGTAGTTCATCTGCGTGTTGACGTTGATCGTGTATTTGCTGCCCCAGGACGGGTTCGTCTTCTCGTTCCAGAGACCCTGCAAATTCGCGGGCTGGGATCCGGGGCGAGAGCACGAGAGCAGCAAATACCGGCCAAACTGGAAATAGAGCGAGACGAACGACGGATCCTGCGTCATCGCGAAATTCTTCACGCGCTCGTTCGTGGGCAGGTTCGCGGCTTCGCTCGTGCCCAGGTCCAGCGACACGCGATTGAAGCGCGCGCGATGATCGCTCACGTGCCGCGCGAGCAGCCCTTCATACGAAGTCTTGGATGCCGCCGCGAGCCGCTCGAGATTGGCGAGCGTGGGATCGGCCGACAGATCGTTGGGACCACGATGGTTGGTAGCCATCGAGACGAGGATCGTCACGGACTCCGCGTTGAGCACGAAGATCCCGCCCTCCGACGCCGTCATCGTGCCGCCCTTCGCGACGACGAGGGTACGCACCTCGAAGCGCATCGCGCCCGCGACGCCGTTCTGCTCCGGGCCGCGACCGCGCATGATCAGCGTGTCGCCCTTCTCGGTCGAAATCACCGCGTCCTGCGGCGTCTCGAGATTGATCGTGACGCTCACGTTCTTCGCGGGGGCCGCGGTCTCCAGCCGCACGATGATGACGTTGTCGACCGCCGACGCGAACGCGCTGCGAATCACATTGGACGAACCCACCGTGAAGCGCGAACGCGCGACGCCCGTCGACAGATCCAGCTCGCGCAGGTAGTTCGACGCGTTCTCGATCCCGGGGAATGTCAGGCGCAGATCGCCGATGGTCTGGTACGACATCTGCCGCAGCGGCTTCGCCATGACCGACGCGTCGACCAGTGCCTGCGCCTCGGCGTATTTGCCGGCGAAGACCAGCTCGCGCACGCGCGGCAACGCTTCGCGCGCCGCCGGATTCGTCGGATCGTAAGGGCCACCCGCGAAGAACGTGTCTTCGTTGAGCTGCAGGCGATCGCTCGCGATGCCGCCGAACACCATCGCTCCGATGCGGCCATTGCCGATGGGCAGCGCCTGAACCCATTCGTCCGCGGGGCGCGTGTACCACAACGTGTCCGCGCGCAGGCGCGTCTGCGTCGCCGGATCCGCGGCGTCCTGCGCATGCAACGCTTTCGACAACAACGCCGCGCCGAGCGCGGACGCAGCCCCCTTCAATACCCCGCGACGGTCGATCCCGGAATCATTCGCGCTCATGCGCCTCTCCGTGTTTTCTTTTCAGTACGAGTATTGGGCGCCGAAGAAGAACTGACGGCCCGTCACGCTCGTGACGCGCTGCGAACGGCGCGTCTCGCCGCTCCAGTTGTCCGTCGCCTGGTTCGTCAGATTGAGCGCATCGAAATTCAACTTTACATGCTCGTTGATCGCGAAGCTGACCGACGCGTCGACGTTCAGTGTTTGGGCCGATCCGCGCACGTCGGCCAGCGTGTTCTTGATGGGGACTAGCTGCAGGTAGTCGTCGCGATACGCCGCCGACACGCGCGCCGAGAACTTGTCGTCTTCGTAGAAAACCGTCGCGTTGATGGAGTTCGGCGAGACACCGACGAACTCCGACTTGACCGACATCGGGTTCACCAATGACGTCGACAGGAAGTAGTCGATTTCGGATTCGACGTAGGTGTAGTTGAGCAGCGTGCCGAAGTGCGACCAGATGCCCGGCAGGAACGTGAAACTCTGCTGGTAGTTGAACTCGAAGCCCTGGATGAACCCGCCCGGCGTGTTGCGCGAGTTGGTCACGCGGTAGAGGGTGTCCGGCGTCTGGCCCGCCGCGAGGTAGGAGATCGGCAGTCCCGTGTTCGCGTAGGGCTCGTCGGAGGTCGTCTGCTGGATGTAGCTCTTCACATCGCGATAGAAGATCGCCCCCGAGAGCAGGCTTCCCTTTCCGGGATACCACTCGAGGCTGAGGTCGTAGTTAGTGGCGCGATACGGATCCAGATAGGGATTGCCGATCGACGCGTTCGGTGGAGTCGCGACATTGTTCACGGCGCCGCCCGGCGTGAGATTGCCGAGCCCGGGACGCGACATCACCTTCGCGACGGCGAATCGCGTGATGAGGTCCGGCGTGAGATCCAGCGCGAGATTGAGCGACGGCAGGAAGTCGTTGTACTCGTTTTCCACTGTTATCGATCCCGTCGGATTCGCGACCGTCGGCAGCAGACCCGTCGAGGTGATGAGCGTTTCGACGTAACGCACGCCGACGTTGCCGCGGAGTTTGCGGTCCGTGCCGACGTCCGCCGCGAAATCGAGCTGGGCGAACAGCGCGCGATCCTTCTCCTGCACTTCGCGAATGAAGCTGCGCGAACCCGCGACATTGGCGCCGCCCATCGTCCAGTTGCCGAACTGGTTGACACAGTTGCAATCGAGATCCAGCGTGGAGATGAATTTGTCGATGTCGGGAACGACCCAGGACGTCACCGATCCAGGCGGCATGTCGAGTCCGCTGCCCCACCCCGTCAGCACCTCGCTGACCGCCGACAGGTTCGGCACGGCCGCGGCGAAGTTCGCGAAGTTGAAGCGTGTGAGATCGGTGGAGTTCTGCGCGAACACGCGTTGCGTGTGACCGCTCTCGAACTCGTACTCCTTGTGCGTCGCGCCAAACTTCAGCCTGTATTCGTCGTTGAGGTCGATCTCGAAGGCAGCCGCCAGGTTCTCCAGCGTGTTCTTGACGGTGTCGGTGTTGATGCGGATGTCGGGCGTCACGCCGCCGGTGACGAACTGGATGCTGGCCGGATTCGCGGTGTCGTAGCCGTAGTCGACGAACGGCCGCTTCTGGCTGTCGCGCGCGTCCCAAACGTAGCCGTCGGTGTCGAACCGGTCGAAAGAGATCAGGTAGTTCGTCGGCTCGTCGAAGTCCGAGCCAGTCTTCGACACATTGAACTTCACGCGTGCCTCGTCCGTGAACGCGTGCGCCACAGTGAGGCCGGCCAGGAAGGTCTCGGTCGTGGATTCATTGATCGACTGGATGTGCTTGATGTCGACATTGTCGAGCCGCAGAAAATCGACCTGGCCCGAGTCGCGGATGTTCACTTCCTGGATCTGCGAGTTGACGCGTCCCGCGAAGTTCGGGAATGCGACGGAAGCGCCGTTGACGTTGCGATTCAGCGAGGCATTCGAAAGCGCGTAGTCCTTCCGGTTCTGGTCGAACTTCGAATAGATGAGGTCGAGAGTGACGGTGGTCGAGTCGGCCGGCCGCCACTGCAGCGCGGAAGTCACGCCGAGTTTTTCCTGGTCGTTGACGAAGCGGCCGAGGCCCGGGTTGCGCGGCAGGAAGATGTTCGGCGCATTGATGGCGTTGTACGCCGTGGCGTTCGAGCCGATGTTCGAGAAGCACTGGCCATTCGGGCGCAGGCCGGTGCCGGAATCGGCGTTCACGAACGGCGTCGGTGTGTTGGGTACCGGCGTGCAGAATCCACCGAGCGTGTCCGAGTAGTCGGACTGAGAGGTGTCGCTGTAGCCATCCTCGATCGCCTTGCGAGTGTTGTACGCGAACGAGATCAGCGCGCCGAAGCGGTCGTCGGCCCAGGTGTTGCTGAAGAGTCCGGCGACGCGCGGATGAATCTCGTCGCCCGAGTCGTAGTAAGCCGCCTGGGCGGAAGCGCCCATGTGCAGGCCCTGGAAATCGAACGGACGTGCGGTCTGCAATTCCACGGTCGCGCCGAGAGAACCTTCATCGAGCTCCGCCGATTGCGACTTGCGCACCGTCACCGAGTTGAAGAGCTCGGAGGCGAACGTGCTGTAGTCGAAGCCGCGGCTGCGGTTGATGATCGTGGTTCCGAGCGTGGAGCCCGTCGTCGCGGAGAACGCCTCGACGCCGTTGAGCATCGTGCGGACGAAGTCGCCGCCGAGTCCGCGCACCGTGATGCTGCGTCCCTCGCCGGAGTCGCGGTCGATCGATACGCCGGGGATGCGCTGCACCGCTTCGGCGAGATTCGCGTCGGGAAAGCTGGCGATGTCGTCCGACTTGATGACGTCGACCATGTCGGTCGCGGCGCGCTTCGTTTCGACTGCGCTCTCGATCGCGGCGCGGTACCCGGTGACGATCACTTCGTCGATCTTCGGGTCGTCGGTCGGTGATTGTTGGCCAAGCACCGGCGCCACAAGCGCGGACAACAGGCCGGTCAGCACGAATTGATTCTTCATGGTTCCCCCACCCAGCACGGCCCCTCACCGCACTTTCATTTATAAAAGTCTGTTTCCGTATTGTCCGCGTGAGCGATCTTGCACGCTCTCGTTCGCTTTTGCACGTTTTGGTTGTATCGTTGCGCGAGGAGACATATGAACAAGAAGAAACCCGGCGTGACGCCGGCGCGGAAGCTCGCGAAGCTGTCGTATTCCGCGCCCGCGCTCGAGAAGGGCATCGAGATCGTCGAGCTTCTCGCCTCGGTGTCGGGAGGGCTGACCGTTTCGGATATCGCCGCGCGTCTCGACAGATCGATGAACGAGGTGTTCCGCATCATCCTCGTGATGGTCGCGCACGGCCTGTTGCGCAAGGATCCGGAGACGGACCTCTACTCGGTCACGTACAAGCTGCTCGAGCTGGCGCTGCGCGCGACGCCAGCGAAGTCGCTCTCTGTCGTCGCCGTACCGATCATGGAAGGGCTGGCGATCTCGACTAACCAGTCGGTGCACATGGTCGTGCACGCCGGCAGCCACGGCCTCATCGTTCAGCGCCAGGAGAACGTGCATCTGCACGGCGGGTTTGCCGTGCGGGCTGGTGCGACGGTCGATCTCGTGAAGAGCTGTTCGGGACACGTGCTGCTCGCGTTCGCGGCGCCGCATTTCCTGGAGCACACGCTGAAGCAGGTGCCGCGCCCGCTCCCATGGCCGAAGGCGAAGCTCGACCGCACGCTCGCGACCGTGCGACGCCGCGGCTACGAGATGCAGCCCAGCCTGCGCACGGCGGGCGTCACCGACATCAGCTTTCCGGTGTACGGCTTCGACGGCAATCTCGTCGCCGCGCTGACGGTGCCCTACCTCGCGCGCATCGACGACTCGGCACCGACCACGCTGCAGCAGACACGAGTGTTGCTAGGCCAGGCCGCGTGGCGCATCTCTTCCGCGCTGGGAGCCGCTGGAAAGAGCGGCAAAGCCCGTTGAGTTCACACACCCGAGCCGCGCAGACCGATTCCGTCTCCACGTTCGTTTCAGATATCAGCCCGGGTTCCTTCCGCAAACACTGACATTTGAACATGCGCGTTCGCAATCCAACCTTGATTTTCTGTCTCGCCATCGCGGTTTCCAGCTGCACGGCGCCGACGTCCGACTTGCAGCCGTCTGGGTGGCATCAAGTAGATGCGCCCGGATTCAGTTTCCATATTCCGCCGGACATGAAGGCGGTGCCCGTGCAGGCCGTCGATTCGGTCATCGGCGCATACAGGGGAGAATCGATTGCGCTGAGCTTCGACTACGGGCGATATTCCGACCCGCTGGACTACGCAAAGCGACCGAACTACTCCGCCCTCGTCGAGCGAATCGACGGCAGGGCGGCAAAGATCGTCTCATTCGACAATCCCGACAGCGGCCATCCGTTCGACTACGCGATGGGAGTTCACTTCCCGGATGTCGATGGCGCGAACAATCGATTGACTGTCTTCGTCACGTGCAAGACGCAAGCCGACTATCAAATAGTGCGGAAAATCTTTCGCACGATCGAGTTCACCAGCAGCTGATGCGTATCGGCGCTATTTCCCTCGCGTGAGCTTCACCGCCGCGCCGCCCGACGGCGCGAGTTTCAGCACGATCGAGTCGCTCGCCTTCACCGCACGCTCGCTCTCATCGAGCACCGTCGGCGTCGCACCGTCCTGCCAGATCTTCGCCTTGAAGTTGCCGTCGCCGAGGAATGCGAGCGGCAGCGAGATCGTGCGGGCGCTTTCCGTGCCCATCGCGCCAACGTACCAATCGTTACCCTTGCGGCGCGCGACAGCGACGAACTCGTCGATCTCGCCCGCGACGAAGCGCGTTTCATCCCACGACGCCGGCACCATCTTCAGGAAATCGTACCCGGGCGCGTTCTCGTAGACGTCCGGACTGTCCGCCACCATCTGGAATGGGCTCTCGTACACCACGAACATCGCAAGACCGTGACCGCGCGTCGTCTGCACCTGCGGCGGGCTGTTCACGACCTCGAACGTCTGCGGCGTCTTGTTGCGGAAACCGCCCGGCGTGTAGTCGACGGGTCCCAGCAACATGCGCGTGTACGCGAGGCTCACGTTGTGCGTGGCGGTCACGCGCTTGCTCCACTTGTTGTACTCCGCGCCCATGATCCCTTCCTGCGTGAGGAAGTTGGGATACGTGCGGTTGAGGCCGGCGGGTGGATAGGCGCCGTGCATGTCGACGAGCAACTCGTGCTCGGCGGCCTTCTTCATGAGCCTGTGGAAGTAGTCGACGATCTGTTGATCGCTGCGATCCATGAAATCGACCTTGATGCCCTTCACGCCCCACTTCTGATACTGCGCGAGCGCTTCGTCCATCTGCCGATCGAGCAACGACCAATGCACCCACAGCCAGATGCCGACCTTCTGCTTCTTGCCGTACGCGACGAGCGCGGGCATGTCGATCTCCGGCTTCGTCTTCGTCACATCCGCATCGGCGGGCGCGCTGCCGCCCACGCCGGAGCGCAGACACCAGCCTTCGTCGATCATCATGTACTCGAAGCCGCTGCGGCCCGCGAAGTCGATGTACTTCTGAATCGTCTTCATGTCCGTGCCGCCCTTGTCCGGCGGCGGCAGATATGGACCTGACCACCAGTCCCACGCGGTCTTGCCCGGCTTGATCCACTTCGTGTCGAAAGTTGGATCCGGATTGAGGTTGCCGATCAGGTTCGAGTCGATGAGTTTGCCGAGCTTGTCGCCGAGCATGATCACGCGCCACGGCGAGCCCGCGCCGTCTGGTCTGTCAGACCCGGGCCCAATGTCGACGCGCGCGATCAGCGTCTTGTCGTCGACGCGGCGCGCGACGCGGGTTTCGACGCCGGGCGCGCCCGTGCCCTGGCCGGCCAGGTACAACCCGCCGTAGTCGATGAGGTTCGCTTCCGCGATCGCGAACGCGTTCTTGCCCGTGCGGCACACGAGCGGCAGGTCGTAGTTCGTGTGCTCGCGGATGTGCTTCGCAGGCACCGGATCGAACTCGCCTTCGTGGCTCGTGTCCATTCGCCAGACGTTGAAGCCGTGGCAAGGGTAGTTTGCCCCGAACATGAAGCGCGTCTCTTCGTTGCGAACGGAGAGCGTCTTCAACCCCGCGTCGGCCGGGACCACGAAGCGAAAGGCAACGCCGTCGTCGTACGCGCGGAAGATCCACTGCACGCGACTCGCGGCGCCGGAACGCGGCTTCGCGGTGATCGTGAGTTCGTTGTAGTGGTCGCGCGCCTCCGCGGCTTTGGTCGCGACGAGCTTGCGGATCGCATTCGCGGTGGCGAGTTTCGTGTCCTGCACGTCGACGCTGCCGAGGTCGCCCTCCTGCAGCGTGATTCGCAACGGTGAGGGCGTGATGATCGTTTCGCCGCGGCGCTCGATCGAGTAGTTGAGCAGACCATCGCCGCCTTGCGCGAACTTCACGACGATCTGTCGATCGGGCGAGATCAGCGCCGTCGGAAAGTCCGCGGCGAATGCGGGAGCAAAAGGAACCGCACACGCGGCCAGCGCCGCGACAAAGCTCTTCTTCACGTTGTCTTCCCCTCGAGAATGTTCCGGACGCGCAGCCAGTCGACGAACTGGTTGAACCAGTTCGTCACGGGGCCCTTGTTGCTGGCCCTCAGGCCGAAGCCGTGGCCGACACCGTCGTAGAGGTGCAGCTCGGCCGGCACTTGCGCCGCGCGCAGCGCGAGATAGATCTGCGTCATGCCGCTCACGACCTGCGGGCGATCGTCGCCGCCGCACACGATCCACATCGGCGGCGTTTGCGCATCGATCTTCCAGTCGGCGAAGCCCGTGTAGATGGGCGCCGCGAAGTCCGGACGCGAGCTGAGCCGATCGATCGGGTCGGCCGCCGCCGGGTCGCCCGCGTCGTACATCGTCGCGGCCTGCATCACGAGGTGGCCGCCCGCCGAGAATCCGAGCACGCCGACCTTCTTGGGATCGATCGACCATTCCGCAGCGCGCGCGCGCACCGTGCGCACCGCGCGCTTGATGTCGGCGAGAGAATCGACTTCCCGTTTGTAGGTCGACCCTTCCTGCGCAGGAAGCCGGTAGAGAAGGACGAAGGCCGCGATCCCCTGCTCGTTCAGCGCCTTCGCGACGTTGTGGCCCTCGTGCGTCGACCACAATTCGCGGTATCCGCCGCCCGGCGCGACGACGACCGCCGCATGCACGCCTTTGCCCTTCGGTAGATAGACCGTCAGCGACGGCTTGTGCACGTTCGAGACGACCTGGTCGCCGGCATCCGTGACGCGCACGGCTTCTTCACCGCCGTTCGCGACGGCCCCGGGTGCGCCATTGGGCCACAGGAGAATTTTGGGAGGGCCTTCGGCCCCCGCACTCGCCATTGAAAACGCAAGCAGGGCGCCAAGCGCGCACACGCGGTAGTCGAGTCGTATCACGGTTCACCCCTCTGAAGTTCGCCGCGAAACATACCACGCGCGCTCCTACACGATCTCGGGCGGCCGTTGAGTGGCACGCGAAAGGCCGTGGCGTAGGGTGAAGCGACCGAACACGAGGAGATATCCATGGTCCCGCGAAACCCTGTGAATGTGCCCGATCCCCGCGATGAAGTGCTCAAAGGGCACGACGTCCGTTCGCTCGGCCCCAGCGACCGCTCTGATACCGGCGCGGACATGATGGGCATCGAAGGCCTCGACAACACCAGCGATCGGCAAGGCACCGGCGAGCGGACGACGGTCGACACGGAGCTGGTCGGCGAGAACAGTGATATCCGGCCGAACCGGATCGTGAGTGCTGACGAGGCCGGTCTCGGCGGCGGGCTCGATCAGGCCGAAGAGGCTGTGCTTGGCGTGACCGACGAGGAGATCGCGGAAGAACTCGATTCAGACGAGGATTGAATTCGTACCGCGCTTGTCAGGCGCTCGTTCTGATGCCGCGCCGATATTCGGCCAGGTAGTGCTCGATCGGATGAGCCGTGCCCGTGATGTACAGCTTTCCGTCGATGCGATCGACGATCAGCGGTGCCGTGCCGACGACGGCATCCGCGACACTGTGCGTTTGCGCATGCTGGGAACCGTCATAGAAGAAGACCCAACCGAAATCATGCTCGTCGACCCGGACGATGACTAGCTTTTGGGTGTGCCGATCCTCGTGCAGCGGCAACGGCGAGTCGAAGTCGAACGTTGCGATCTCGTGTTCGTCGAGATACGCGGCAACTACCTTGTCTGCATGTTCGCGGGTAACCATGTCGATGCCTATGAAGCGGCCTTGGCAAGCCGGTAGAGCATTCTCTTCTCGCTCTCGATGGGTCGCCAATCTCCCCCGACGATCGCCCCCAATTGATCTCCGCGCTTCTCCATCCGGGCCCACTCACCCTCGAGGTTGACGAAGCCGCCCTTCTCTCCGAACTTCGTGTCGAGCGGGCCATCGGCGTCCGCGTCGATGACGTCGTACTTCTGCCCATCGGCAGCGTCGATGGCGCTGTAACTGATCCAGTCGAAGCGACCGGCGTGGTTCAAGTCCTGCAGGCTCACGAGGGAGCCATCCTTCGAGCGCACGTAAATCGTGCCCCGCTCGTCGATCCACACCGTGGTTCCATTGCGCGTCACGAAGATCTCGGCGGGAGCTCCTTCTGCCGGAACGATCACTTCATACCCGCCCAATTGGCAGGTCTTCGCGTTCCGAGCCCAGGGACTTTCCGCCTTGGTTACGGCAATCTGGAGTGGCGTTGCGCCAGCGGCGGAGATGGGCCCCGACACGCAACTCTCGTCGCAGCCAGAGAGCAAGACAAGCGATACAACGACGAACGTACTGCGCGCATTCATCTAGCTACCTCACGATGGCCGGACGCTGAAGTATCGCCTTCTGGTCCTCGAAGCCAACGGGCACCGAAGTGTGTTCGTGCACGATCGACAGACCGCTTGCGCCTTGCTTGAGAACCCAGGTCAGCCGGTTCTGCATCGCCCCCACCTGCTCGCCCCGCGCCGAGACCATCGCGTAGGTGACGATGGCGGCGACCGATGCGAATGCCGGCGTCGAGACGCAGCTGACGTCCTCGAACGTGACCACGTGCCGGTCGTCGGGGTGTGAGGCGAACCAGCTTTCGATGGGGACCTTCCAGGTCGGAACGCCCTCATACGTCCAGACACCCCACGCATCGAAGACTCGTACCGCCGGATCGTAGAGCCGCATGAATGCATCGATGTCCCGCGCCGCAACTGCGGCCTTGTACCCCTCGATGACACCGGTGACGGAAGCCTCGATCTCGTCCACTCCGATCTCCTGCACTTCAGCCTAGTGTCGATTCAGTACTATGCTTCGCCACGTGTCAATTCAGTCACCCGAGCACGGAACCATGGCCATCCAGAACTTCGCTCCCCGCCCGATGAAACTCAGCGTGCTGACCGCCGCGTTCCAGGAACTGACACCGCGCGACCGGCGCGACCCGGATCCGGATCTGGCAATCGAGGAGTGGCTAGATTTCGCGCGGGACATCGGCTCGCCGAACATCCAGCTCTCCGCAGCGCTGCATCCAACGCTCAGCGATGTCCCCGAGGAAGCGATGCTCGACCCGGTCGCCAACACGCTGGATCTGCGCGCGCCGTTCGACAAGAACCGCGCGTCGCGCGTGTTGAAGGCAATGAAGGCGAGCGGCGTCGGTCTCTCCGACCTCGGCTACTTCGACAACATGCTCACGGACGACGCGACCGCGCGCAAACACAAGCACGACTTCATGTTGCGCGTGTTCGATGCCGCCGCCTTGTTAGGCGCGAATGCGGTCTGCGGCTTCGTCGGCCGCAACATCAAGCTCGAGATGGACGAGAACCTCGTCATGTTCGAGCAGCAATTCATCCCGCTGCTGAAGGAAGCGAAGGCGCGCGGCCTCACCTACCGCGTCGAGCAATGCCCGATGCCGGGCTGGAACGTGCTCGACCGCTGGCACAACAACATCGCGTACGCGCCCGGTCCCTGGATCGCGCTGCACCGCATCTGCGAGAAGCACGGCGTCGGCGATCAGTTCCGCATCCACTACGACCCGTCGCACGCGATCCTGATGGGCCAGGACACGCGCTCGATCTTCCAGTACCTGAAAGACGAGGGTTACGGCTTCCTGATCGGCGGCTTCCACGTGAAGGGCCAGGTCGTCGACTCTCGCGGCGTGTCCGCGTGGGGGTATGGCGGCCAGACGATGAATCGCGGCGACTGGAAAGACGGCAAACCGTCGCCGAATCCCGCGGATGCGGCCAACGCGTGGAAGAAGCAGGTCGTGCTCGCCGAGCACGAGCTCCCCGGCACTGCAAAGCACGATCCCCTCGCCTATCTACAGAACCGCACCGTCGACTGGCTCGACCATCAGCTCGCCGCGCGCGAGCTGTTGTCGATCGATCCGGCCGAGACCTATCTCGTCGTCGAGCACGAATACCCGCCCGCCCGCATCCAGGACAAGTCGCGGCTCGCGCCGATCCTGAAAGGCTCGCTCGCGTTCGTGAAAGCCATCGACGAAGCCGCCGCCGCGATGTTCGCGCTTCAGCATGAGGTGATGGCTTCGCAGAAGATCCCGATCCAGGGGCATGGCCGGCAAGCGTATCGTTCGTGAGCCGCTCATGATCACCGCCCGACTGAGCGTGATGATGTTCCTGCAGTTCTTCATCTGGGGCTGCTGGTTCGTCACGCTGGGAACTTTCCTCGGCGCCAACTTCCAGGCGAGCGGCGCGCAGACCGGGCTCGCGTTCTCAACTCAGTCGTGGGGCGCGATCCTCGCGCCGTTCGTGATCGGGTTGATCGCCGACCGGTACTTCAACGCCGAGCGCATTCTCGCGGTGCTGCATCTCGTGGGCGCCGCGTTGATGTATCAGATGTTCCGCGCGCAGGACTTCGCGCAGTTCTACCCGTACGTGCTCGCGTACATGATCGCGTACATGCCGACGCTCGCTCTCGTGAACTCGATTTCATTCCGGCAGCTCACCGATCCCTCGCGGCAATTCTCGCTGGTGCGCGTCTGGGGCACGGTCGGCTGGATCGTCGCGGGGTTGGTGATCAGCTTCGTGTTCCATTGGGACGCGCAGGAAGCGGTGGCTCGAGGCGCGCTGCGCAACACCTTCCTGTTAGGCGCGCTGATGTCGGCGCTGTTGGGCGTGTTCAGTCTGACGCTTCCCGCGACGCCACCGACTGCCGACCGCTCGGGCGCGTTCTCGTTGCGGTCCGCCCTCGGACTCGATGCGCTGAAGCTGCTGCGCGACCGGAACTTTCTCGTGTTCTTCGTCTCGTCGGTGCTGATCTGCATTCCTCTCGCGTTCTACTACCAGAACGCCAGCCCCTTCCTGACGGAGATCGGCACCAGCAACGCCACCGGCAAACTGACGATCGGTCAGATGTCGGAGGTCGCGTTCATGCTGTTGTTGCCTGTCTTCCTGCTGCGCTTCGGCATCAAGAAGACTCTGTTGTTGGGAATGCTCGCCTGGGCCGTTCGCTACGTAATGTTCGCGCATGGCGGCACCGACAACATCTCGACGCTGCTGATCGTCGGCATCGCATTGCACGGCATCTGCTACGACTTCTTCTTCGTCTCAGGGCAGATCTACACGGACTCGAAAGCCGGTGAGCATTATCGCAGCGCCGCTCAGGGCATGATCACGCTGGCGACTTACGGCGTCGGAATGTTGATTGGATTCTCCGTCGCCGGCGTGGTCTCCGATCATTTCGTCGTGAACGGCCAGCACGACTGGTTCCAGATCTGGATCTATCCAGCCGCGTTCGCTGCGGTCGTCATGGTGCTGTTCGCGTTGCTGTTCCGGAACGAAGCCATAACGTACGAAGGCCGCCAGTCGCGCGGCGCGAACGCAGGGTGAAGTCCCGCGTTCGCGCCGCGCGCGATGTCAGTCGCAGTCCTTGTCGAGATCGACGTCTATCACCACGCGTGACACGCGCACACGTTTGACACCATCGTGCGGCACGTCGAGACAGTCGAGCAGCTTGCTGGCTTCATCCTTGCAGCTGTGACCCGGCTTGCCAGTCGGCGTTTCTCGGGGCGGCGCCTTGAGCTTCGGATCGATTAGGTAGCTCATGCCGCCAATGAGCATTCCATCGCCGAGCACCTCCACCTGGATGCGGGTGCCTGGTGCAAAGTCGGCCGGGCTGAAGTTGCCGCCGGTCTTCAGTTGCATGAAGACTTCGCGGTTCGCGCGCGGTCCCAGCGTGAAAGACTTGCCGCCAGCGTTCAGGAATTGGAGCTCATAGCCTAGCTTCACCAGGAACTCCGGCAACACCGGCCGCAGTTCGATCCGCAGAGGCCGAGGGTATGGATTTCGCGCCCAGAAGCGGCGGCGTTCGAACGCGGCGCGCAGCCCCGCAGCGCCTCCGGCACCGGGCACCGGCGCGAGATTGCGTTGAGCGATGTTGTTGTCGAACGGCACCAGCCGCCAGTGCGGAATGGGCCCCGCCGCTGCGGGCGACAAGGACGCCGGATCCGTGTTGGCGCGATCGGCGTCCGCGGACACCGTCACGAGCAGGCACTCGTGCCCGATGACCTCGGGCGTCCACTCGAACGGCCCTGCGATGACGTCACCACCCGAGGCAACGTCGGCGGTGGCGAGCGCGCCGGTGGGCGATTCCTGCCAGTCGTCCGGCCACACGAGTCCGGTCGCGGGGATGCAGTGGTACGCGCGCGCCGTGACGCCGGTCGCCGTCTGCAAACCCCGGTTGCGGATCCGGAAGAATATGTAGTTAGTCTGGCCCACGATGGGCGTTTCGTGGTCGGCCTCGGTGCCAGAAGTCGCAGAGGACAAACGGTTCCAGATCGCGGTTGTGTTCCAGAAATTGCCCTGGTACTGGTACTCGCCCGCGCGGCCGTCGTCGACATACACGTCCACTTCCGGTGGTTCGCCTTCGTCGGTCGTCGGCGCGCCTCCGGCGCGATACAGACCCTGCTTCTCGAACGCCCAGCGCACGACCTTGTGCACGGCACCGCCCGGGATGCCTTCGAAATCGGGCGTTCCGAGGTCCGCCTCCATCATCGCGGTGGCGTAGACGTCCGGATCGCCGGTGGTCGTCGTGAGCGCGCCGCAACCCCGGATGATCAGGGAGCACGTATATCGCGAGGCCAGACGGCGCTGCGCTACATCACCTGCGTCACCGCCGGTAGATTGGTAGAGCCGGAACAGCGTCGTCGACAGCACCTGCTCGCCGTTGTACTGAGTGTCCCACTCCGAGCCGAACCAACCCCAGCCGCCGGCTACGGGTCGGTCATGGCGACGCACGATGGTCGGACAAAACGGGAATGTGTTGAAGCGATCCGGCGCCTGGCTGTCCGGATCGAGCATGATCACGCCGAGACTGTCACCGGCGCTGTGCGCGAAACCGAAGTTGGGACCGCCGACATGCTCGAACAGCAGCTCGTGACCGAACTCATGCCACGCGACACGCGGCTCAGCGGAGATGGAAATCGTCGACGCTGCGTCGATCAGGTTGAATCCCATGCCTCCAGCCCCGTCACCCGTCGCGTTGCCGTAACCACGCGCGTTCACCGTGCCGAGCGAAGCGTCCCGGTGGTCGACGATCAGCGGAAAAGTCGTGTCGGCGAAGTACGTCGCGACGTCGATCCCCATGTCCTGCATCGTGCGGAAGAACGAATCGCAGTTGTGGTAGACGTTCACCGCGCCAAAGTCGTCGGTGGTGCAAGACCGCGAGAAATTGCCGCTCGGCAACGTGGCCGTTGGAGCCAGAACCGCGGGCCCGGAGAGTTCGCCGACCTGGACGTATTCGCCGCTCAGTGCCTGCGGGTCACCGGCGGCCGGAGCCGTGAGTCCCTGCAGCGTGACGATCGACGTCAACGGGTCGAGTGTGGCCGCCGATGAAGTCGGGGTGAGCGCGGCATTACCGCTCGCACTAACCGGATCGGTGGCGAAGACGTTGCCGAATGCATGCGTCACCAGGGCACGCAGGAACAAGACGGCGCCCGTCTCCACCTCGACAAATACGCGCCAGTGCAGCGCCTTCCAGGGGCCGAGCGCGGTCGTGAACAGAACCTCATTGACGACATAGTGCCGCCCGTCGGCGATTGACTTTGGTACGGCAGGCAAAGGCAGCGTGGGTACGCCGACCGAGTAGTCGGCCGCGCGCGCGCGCGCATTGGCTCTCGGCTGACGGCGGACGTCAGTCGTGCTTCCGTGCGACTCGGAATCGAATCGCGCCTCCGCCTCGTAGCGATAGACGATGAGTCGCTCGTCGGTCACCTTGACGAGACGCCCCTTGGCTTGAGTGACGTACCGTCGCAGCAAGGCCTGCGTCTCGCGCCGGCCCGGCACGAAACGCGCGTTGGCCGATGGCGGAGTGGCCTTCACGTCGTGGTGGGTGAAACTAGTCGAGCTCGTTACGCGCAACGGTGCATCGTGGATACGCACGTCGAGATGCGCGCTCCAGACTGGCAGACCGGCAAAGGTCTGCTGATACGTGATCACCGTAGAGTTCTGCAGCGTCTTGGACTCGCGGAAGCGCACTTGCGTGCCTTCTTTCTTCACCTTGTTTGCGACCGCCTCGCCCAACGTTGCCAGCCACTTGGGGTCCAGGTCGAAGAGCCGCGCCGCATCCTGAAGGTAAGCAGCAGAGAGGGCCTTGGGCGTGGCCAAAGCGCCGCCGCCCGGAGCGTATGGCTCCTGCAGGTGAATCAACTGACGAACAATCCCCTGGCCATCGCGGCTAAGCCGGACGTTGGGCGTGACGTTGAAAGGCATTGGACACCATCCTTAGCTGCTTGCAGTCGGTCTGTTCACGCTATTCCGCGCGCGCGTGCAGCAGCAAGGTGTTGGATGTCATCCGGTAGTGCAATCGTGACAAACTACCGGTGACGCTGATGTCTGGAGCAGAGCGCTTGTGTGGTGCCAACTTGCCCCACCTCTCCGCGCTCTGGTTACGGCGGTTCTTTCTCGAAGCTGGCGGCGCCAGGCGGAATCACGACGCCGGGTAGTTTGCTGGAAGTCCAGATGTGGATCGCGGAGCTCAAGTCCACGGGTCCGTCAAACGTGCCCGCTTTGACGTTCAAGGTGTCCGGTGTGCCCGTGCTCCGGTGCCAAAGCCGGGATCCGCAGTTGCGGCAAAACGCGCAGGTGAGCGTCTTGCCCGATAACGTCACGCGTGTCCAGAACAGCGGCTCGCCTTGCGTGACTTCGAACTGGTTTCGGGGAACCGTGTACGAGATGCCGAATGCCGAGGAAGACTGCTTTTGGCATTCCTTGCAATGACAGATGTACAACTCGAGGGGCGCGGAAGGAGCGCGGTAGCGGATATCACCGCACTGGCAACTTCCGCTGGTTTGAGTTTGTGAAGTCATTTGAAAACCTTCAACGAGTCGCGTTGCTCGGCGATGTCGGTTGTGCGCAACCAGCGCGCGTGACAATCCTGCGGCCAGAGGCGCATTGTGTACCGCGACATGCACTCCGAGGATGACACTCCCGGTAGGAGCAGGTTCGCCCGATATAAGTGCCGGAATCCGATGCAAGGAAGATATCGGCGCCAAGGTTTCGCGTCTGCGTGACGCCCTTGAGCTTTCGCCCGAGCTGAGACAGCAATTCGACGTTTGCGTCATCTCTCACTGTGACAGCTCGCCGAATTTGCCAAGAGCCTCGAGTAGAAAGCTGCGATCGGTGGCGCCGTCGGACATTCTTGTGCCGCTTGACGGTTGAGTTGAGCGCCACCGCCGATACGGCATGAGCTCGGCACTTTATCTCTCACGCGTGCTTTCCAGCATTTGTCAGGCGACACCAGCGTGTCACTGTGCAGGGCCCTTCGGCTGCCAGTTGCCTTCGGCATCCTTGGTCATGAAGGTCCACCGATTGCGGCCGACCTCCCACTCGGTCCGAAACGGCATTGTGGACTTGCGCACCTTCCACTGCCCATCGCGCGGGAAGTTGGCCCAGATGAAGTAGTGGAATTCCGAATCGGAACCAATGTACCTCGTATGCTGAGCCGGAAAGTCGCCGTAGTCCGAAAATGACGCAACGTCGATCTCGTGTGGCTGTTGGGAGGCACAACCCAGGATGCAAAGCGCGACGATGGCGACAAGCGAAGGCCTCACATTCCGCCGAACGATTGAGCCGAGCGGCGTGCGCCGACGTTTGAGCTTGGCACTTCCTCTCGCACGCGTCCGCTCCAGCTATTTGTTAGGTGCCCGTTCATGGCACAAACTTCTCCCCCGTTCGAGCGTTCTCGAAGTCCAACATCTCTTCGACCAAGAGTTGGCCGCTTTCCGGTGCCGCCGAAGGCTCAAACGTACCCACCACTGTGACAATCAGCCCATTGTGGTTTCCGGCACCAGGACATCCAAATTCTTGCGCCAACCGGTCTGGAGTACAAAACGACAAATCAGGCCCACCCTCCGTGCCGCGGAGCGTGAGCCTGTGACCCGCGCATCTCATATCTTCAAGAAAAACACCGTGAGCGTGCATGCCTACGCGACCACGTACTCGAACGCGCTGACCGTCGGACTGGGTGTGAATGCTCGGAAGTGCGCAAACGCTTTGAACTACTCCAGCTTCGAGCTTAGCCGGCTGCGTCTTGGACGGTGTCGGCTTCGAGCATCCGATGAGAAGCGCAAGCATCAGCATGGCGGCGGTGGCGTTAACGTGCATGGCGCCTAACGAGGCTGTAGAAAAATTGGAATCGTGAAAATATTCGCAATTGTTGGGGTTGCTCCGACCCCTCCGATGGTGTCGATCGCCGCTCTTAGAG
>JAYTOK010000080.1:0-19305 GCA_043747835.1 Pseudomonadota bacterium
TTTTATCCCCGACAACCCCTTCCCGGCACCGCTTATACTGCGCGCCTCCCGTGAGCAGTCATCCGCAAGCCAAACGAGTTCTTTCCGGTATGCGGCCCACCGGTCAGTTGCACCTCGGCAACTACCACGGTGCGCTCAAGAACTGGGTCGATCTCCAGTACCAGTACGAGTGCTTTTTCTTCGTTGCCGACTGGCACGCCCTTACCACGGGCTACGAAGACACGAAGCAGCTCCCGAAATTCATCCACGAGATGCTCATCGACTGGCTGGCCGCGGGCTTGAACCCCGGTGTCGCCACGCTGTTCGTGCAGTCCCATGTGCCCGAGCACGCCGAGCTGCACCTCCTGCTGTCGATGGTGACGCCCCTCGGCTGGCTCGAGCGCGTGCCGAGTTACAAGGACCAGCAGGAAGCGCTCAAGGAAAAGGACCTCGCGACCTACGGCTTCCTCGGCTATCCACTGCTGCAGACGGCCGACATCCTGCTGTATCGCCCGGCGTACGTGCCCGTGGGCGAAGATCAGGTCGCGCACGTCGAGATCACGCGCGAGGTCGCGCGCCGCTTCAATCATCTCTACGGCCGCGAGCCGGACTTCGAAGTCAGGGCCGAGAAGGCGATCAAGAACCTGGGCGGCCGCAACGGCACGATGTACAAGCAGTTGCGCAAGAAATTCCAGGAGACGGGCGATCCGCTCGCTCTCGACAAGGCGAAAGAAGTGGTGGCGGGCAACACGCGGCTGACGGTCGCGGACCGTGAGCGGTTGTTAGGCTTCCTCGAAGGCGGCGCGATCGGCATCCTGCCCGAGCCGCAGGTTCTGCTGACGGCCACGCCGAAAGTGCCTGGCCTCGACGGCCGCAAGATGTCGAAGTCCTACGGCAACACGATCGGCCTGCGGGAAGACCCGGATGAGGTCGTGAAGAAGCTGAAGCAGATGCAGACGGATCCGGCGCGCGCGCGCCGCACCGATCCGGGCGATCCGGACAAGTGTCCGGTCTTCGATCTGCACAAGATCTATTCGAATGACGAGACACTCGCTTGGGCCGCGAACGGTTGCCGTACCGCCGGGATCGGCTGTCTCGAGTGCAAGAAGCCGCTCATCGACAAGGTGATCGAGGAAATCGGCGGAATTCGCAAGCGCGCGGTTGAATTCGAGGAGAATCCGGATACCGTGCGCAACATCATCGCCGAGGGCGCCGAGAAGGCGCGCGAAGCCGCGCGCGCGACGCTGGATGACGTGCGCCGCGCCATGAACCTGCGAGTGGATTGAAGAAACGTATGGCGAAAAAAGCTGCCGCGCCCGATCTGCATCTCGTCGTGGACAACTCGGACGCGGCTGCGTCCGACAAGCCGCTCGACCAGCCGCAGCAGGTCGAGATGCCGTTCGCCATCGTGAACGGCGAGGCGATCACGCAGCTGCCGAAGGATCTTTACATCCCGCCGCAGGCGCTCGAGGTTTTCCTCGACGCGTTCGAAGGTCCGCTCGATCTGCTGCTCTACATGATCCGGCGGCAAAACCTCGACATCCTCGACATTCCGATCGCCGACATCACCAAGCAGTACATGGAATACATCGGCCTCATGGCCGACATGCAGCTCGAGCTCGCGGGCGAGTACCTCGTGATGGCCGCGACCCTTGCGGAGATCAAGTCGCGGATGCTGCTGCCACGCGCTGTCGACCCGAATGCCGGCGAGGAGGGCGATCCGCGCGCGGAGCTCGTTCGCCGCCTGCAGGAATACGAGCGCTTCAAGACCGCGGCCGAAAGCATCGACCGGATCCCGCGCATGGACCGCGACACCTGGATAGGCAGCGCCGAACTCGGCGAGCGCAAGTCCGCGCGGCCGCTGCCGCAGATCGCGATGCAGGAGATGATGTTGGCGTTCCGCGACGTCGTGGCGCGCTCGGAAATGTTCGCGCACCACCAGATCAAGCGCGAGCGGCTGTCGGTCCGCGCCCGCATGTCTGATATCCTCGCGAACCTCGAAAAGTCGAGCTTCGTCGAGTTCGTGCACCTCTTCAAACCGGAAGAGGGCCGCATGGGCGTTACGGTAACCTTCGTTGCGATCCTCGAGCTCGTGCGCGAAGGCCTCATCGACATCGTGCAGACTGAGGCGTATGCGCCGTTGCACGTGCGCAGCGCGCAGGGAACGCGGGGCCTGCGCCTCGCGGTGGACAACGACTCGATCGACGAAGACGGGCAGATCGAGGTGGCGGCGGAGCTCGAGCCGGCTGCGAACGGAGAAGCGTTCGACGACGACGAGCCCGGATTTGAACCCGATTCAGACGAAGACGTGACGCCTCCGGATGGAGACAAGCATGAGTGATAACTACATCAAGAACGTCATCGAGGCCGCGCTGCTCGCGGCCGCGCGGCCCGTGCCGGTGGCCGAGCTCGCGCAGATTTTCGACGAGCCGCGTCCGACGCCGAAAGAAATCCGCGTCGTGCTCGAACAGCTCGCCGCCGACTACGAAGGTCGCGGCGTCTGCATCCGCGAGACCGCGACCGGCTTTCGCTTCCAGGTGCGCACGGAGTTGTCGCGCGAAGTGTCGCGCCTCTGGCCCGACCGTCCGAGGAAGTACACGCGGGCGCTGCTCGAGACCCTCGCGCTGATCGCGTACCGCCAGCCGATCACGCGCGCCGAGATCGAGAACGTACGCGGCGTCGCGGTGAATGCCGACATCGTGAAGACGCTCATGGAGCGCAACTGGGTGCGCGTCGTCGGCCATCGCGATGTGCCGGGTCAGCCGGAGTTACTCGGAACGACGACGGAGTTCCTCGACTACTTCTCTCTCAAGTCGATCGAAGACCTGCCGCCGCTCGCGGATCTCAAGTCGCTGACGGATCTCAATCCGCAACTGCCGCTGCCCGTCTTGGGCGTGGATGGCGATTCCGCATCGGAGCCGGTCGACTCGGGTGAAGTGCCGGTCGTCTCGGTGAACGATGCCGACACGAGCCCGGATGCCGAGGCCGAGAGACTCGACGCTGCGTCCGATGACGATTCCGACGAGGAAGAGCTGTCGGCTTCCGGCCAGTCCAACGTGGGTCTCGTCGCGGCGCCGCCGTCCGACGAGAGTTAGAAAGCATGCCGCGTCCACGAGCGGCGCCCAACGGTTCCCCCGAGCGTCTGCAAAAATATCTGGCACAGCGAGGCCTGGGCTCGCGGCGCGCCGTCGAGGAATGGATTCGCGCGCAGCGCCTGACTGTCAATGGCCGCATCGCGGAGCTCGGCGTCAAGGTGCTGCCCACCGATGACATCCGGCTCGATGGCCGCGCGATCCGCACACGTGCGGCCGCTTCCGCCCAGGTCTTCATCTTCAACCGCTCGCCCGGCGATCCGCTGCGCGAAGCCGAGGGCGATCGCGCCGCGCTCATCGACCGGTTGCCGAAGACCGCGGGTCGGCGCTTCGTCGCCGTGAGTCCGATGCCGAGCATCGACGGCGGGCTCGAGATCGTCACCTCCGACGGAGCGCTCGCGGCCAAGCTGCAGCGCGCCGTGCATGGGCTCACGACCGAGTTCACCGTGCGCGTGAAAGGGTTGTTAGGTCCCGATCAGATCGCCGGCGTGGAGTCGGGAAAGATCGACCGCGCGACGCGCATGAAAATCGAAAGCCTCAAGTCCAGCGAGGCGCAGAGCGAGGCCGCGAATCGCTGGTACGCGCTCGTTGCCCGCGCGGCGAGCGGCAAAGACGTTCGCCAGCTCTTCGAGCGGCAGGGCGCGCTCGTCAGTCGCGTGATGCGTGTGTCGATTGGCGCGGTGAAGCTCGACAAGGCGCTCGCTCGCGGTCAATACCGGCAGCTCGACGAGGAACAGATCGCCTCGCTGCTCGCGCGACCTGCGGCGTCCGCCGACGACGACTCCGGCGCGTCCGGGGAGTCGTGAGTCTCGCGCGAGGCTTCGCTCTGCTCGCGCTCGCGGCGTCCGCGTGCCTCGCCGCCTGCGCGCGCGATCCCATGGATGCTCCTGGATATGCCGAGGCCTGCCACGGCCCGCCCGTGCGAGCGCCGGAAGACAGGCAAGCGGCTGCCGAGGCGGGCTACCGGATCGACAACCGGTTCGACTGCATCGACCGCAAGTCGTACGAGGAAGTGCAGGTCTACCAGGCACGCCTGGAGAAGGAGCGGGCCGCGCAGACTTCGGCGCGTCACATCAAGCCCATCGCGGAACGACTCGGCGATGCGCGGAAGGATTTTGTCACCGCGATCTCGGCTCCCGCGAGTGGGATGCCGGTGCCGATGCCGCCCGCGGATCTGTTCGTGCGCAGCGACTACAAGGGCGGCGAGGGGCGCGAACTCGTCGCGTTCGTGACGCCCGATCCGCGCGATGGCGCGAAACACGCCGCGATCCTCTGGCTCACGGGCGGCGACAGCAATTCGCTCGATGATTTCTGGACGGAGGGCGAGCCTGCCAACGACCAGTCGGCGAGCGCATTTCGCAAGGCCGGCATGATCCTGATGTTTCCGACGCTGCGCGGCGGCAACATGGACTCTGGCCGCAAGGAGTTCTTTTTCGGCGAAGTGGACGACGTGCGCGCCGCGGCCAATCACCTCGCGCGCTTGCCGTATGTCGATCCCGCGCGCCTCTACCTGGGCGGTCACAGCACCGGCGGTACGCTCGCGTTGCTCGTCGCGGAAACGGGCGGGCGTTTCGCGGCGGTGTTCGCCTTCGGACCCGTGACGGCGGTGAATCGATATCCGGCGCCGCTCGTGCCCGACGCCTTGTCTGGCGCCGATGCGCGCGAGCTGCGTCTGCGATCGCCGATCCACTGGATGGCCGGCATCTCGACGCCTACCTACCTGATCGAGGGTGACTCGTCGCCGGGCAATGCCGGTGAACTCGAGGAGTTGTGCGCGTCGCGCAATCCGCTCGTGCACTGCATTCCCGCGGCAGGCTTCGATCACTTCAGCGTGTTGTGGCCCGTGTCGCGCACGATCGCGGCGCGATTGGTCACCGGCGTGCCGGACGGCGAGCCCGTCATCAAGGCGCAGCAGTTCGCGCGCGGCGCGACGAATGGTGAATAGCGCGCCTGCGACGCGACGCGAATAGCTAGACTTTCAGCGCGGCCGGGGCCTGCGCTTCGAAACGCCGGCCGGTGACTCCGCGGCTCGCCGGTCCCAGCAACGCGACGTACGCCGGCGTCAGCGATTCCGCTGACGGCAGCGACTCCTGCGGCTCGGACGGGTAGGCCTGGCGGCGCATGGCGGTGCGGGTCTTTCCCGGATCGATGATGTTCACCCGTACCGTCGAGTTGCCGTCGGTCTCGTGCGCGAGCACCTGCGCGAGCCCCTCGACCGCGAACTTCGACACCGAATAAGCGCCCCAGTACGCACGGCCGCGCTTGCCGACGCCGCTCGACGTGAACAGCACCGCAGCGTCAGATGACGCGCGCAGCAGCGGCAGCAGGTGTTGTGTCAGAACGAACGCCGCCGTGACGTTCACGTGCATGACACGCATGAACGTCGGGATGTCGTACTGGTCGATGGGCGTGAGCGGGCCGAGCAGCGCGGCGTTGTGCAGCAGTCCGTCGAGCCGCCTGTAGCGATCACCGATGGCCTTCGCGACAGCTTCGTAGTCGGCCGCGAGCGCGCGCTCGAGATCGAGCGGCACGATGCTGGCTTCCGGCGCGTCCGCGATCTTGTCGATTTCCGCGTGGACGCCTTCTAACTTTGCGACCGTGCGGCCGAGCAGGATCACTTCGGCTCCCGCGCGCGCCAGCGCCAGAGAGACCGCGCGGCCGATACCGGAGCCCGCGCCGGTTACGAGAATCACGCGGCCGCGCAGTTCGGCGGCGGCGGGCGTGTGCGAACGTGGATCGAATTCGGTCGTTGTCATCTGTAGAATTTTCAGGACGCGCGTGGCGTCTCGGTGCCATTTTCGATGGAGGGGCTGGGCTCGAGCGCGGGCGCGGTGGGCGTGCGCACGAGCGACTCCACGGGGTCGATCGAGGCGAGCGTCTCGCTCGTGACGCCGAGTTCGGTGAACTTGCGCGCCTGCGGCAGCACGTTGCGTTCGATCGAGCCCACGGCCTTGTTGAAGGAATCAACCGCTCCGTCGAGCGAGCGCGAGACTTTCTGCAGGTGGTTGATGAAGGTGGCGAGCCGCTTGAACAGTTCCTGTCCGAGCTCGCGGATTTCCGCCGCGTTTTCCGCGACGGCGGCCTGGCGCCAGCCGTACGCGACGACCTTGAGCAGCGCCATCAACGTCGAAGGGGTCGCGATGATGATGCTTTGCTTGAGCGCGTAGTCGATCAGGTCCGGGCGCTCCGCGAGCGCGGCCGACAGGAACTGATCTCCGGGCACGAACAACACGCAGAACTCCGGCGCCTTCTCGAACTGCTCCCAGTAACTCTTCTGGCTCAGCTCGCGCACCCGCTGTTCCATCTGCTGGGCGTGGCGCACGAGCGCGACACGCCGCGTTTCGTCGTCCTGCGCTTCAACGGCGTCGAGATAGGCGTCGAGCGGTGTCTTCGCGTCGACGACGAGTTCGCGCGACTCCGGCATGCGCACGATGAGGTCGGGGCGCAATGCGCCGCGGTCGCCGTCGACGACCGGCTGCTCGACGAAGTCGCAGCGCTCGGCCATGCCCGAGAGTTCGACCACGCGCTTCAGCGTGAGCTCGCCCCAGCGGCCGCGCACTTCAGGTCGACGCAGGGCGGTCGAGAGGCTGCGCGTCTCGCGCTGCAGGAGGTCTTGAACCTTGACGAGACTTTCGATCTGGCCGACGAGCTTTCCCTGTGAATCGCGCCGCTCGCGTTCGAGCGAGAGCGCCTGCTCTTCGTGCTTCGCGAGCGCGTTCTTGATCGGCTCGATGAGTTGCTCGAACGCCTTCTGCCGTTCGGTGAGCGTGGCGGAGGCCGCGGCCTGGTCGCGACCGAACACCTCGCGCGCCAGCTTGAGGAAGGTCTCGCTGTTCGCGTCGAGAGCAACGCGCGACGCGCTCTCGACGGCGGCGCGGACCTGCGTCTCGCTCTGGCGCAGAAGCTCGTCCGTGCGCGCGCGCTGTTCTGTTTCAGACGACAGACGCACCTTCGCGCCCTCGAGCTCGCGGCTGAGCAGCTCGCTGCGGCGCGCCGCGCGCAGCGTGCCGAAAAGATAGCCGATGAGGCCGGCGGCGATCGCGGCGACGATCATGCCGAGGATCGTCGCGAAAGAAGTGACGTTCATCGCGCGCCTTTCGCGACCGTCTGCGGCTTGTCGAGCCAGCCGAGCAGGTCGAGCGGAGAGTCGAGCCAGCCGTGTTGGAACCACTGGTCGGCGCGATCCCCGTCGCCGAGGTATCCGAAACCGGCGATCAGCGAATACATGCCCGCCGCTTGCGCCGCCTGCGTGTCGCGCTCGGCATCGCCGACGTACACGCATTCCGCGGGCGCCACGCCCATCAATTGGGCGGCGTGCAGCAGCGGGCGCGGATGAGGTTTGCGTTCGGGGAAGGTGTCGCCGCTCACGACGGCACGCGCGCGTTTGTGCAGGTTGACTTCGATCAACAGTGGTTCCGTGAGCCAGCCCGGCTTGTTCGTGACGATTCCCCACTGCAGTCCGCGATGTTCGATGTCGCGCAGCATCTCGTCGCCGCCCGAGAAGAGGCAGGTGTGTTTCGCAAGCTGCCGGCGGTAGATGTCGAGCAGGCGTTTCCACATCGCTTCGTGCGCGGCCGGCGGCAGGATGCCGAAGGACAGTCGCACCAGCGCATGGCCGCCGTGCGAAACCTGGGCGCGCACTTTCTCGTGCAGCAGCGGCGGCAGGTTTTCCTCCGCGCGCAGGGTGTTCAGCGCATCGGTGAAGTCGTGCGCGGTGTCGAGCAGCGTGCCGTCGAGGTCGAACAACACGCCGCGGATGGCGTGGCCGCTGGTCAGATTCGGGGCGGCGCTCATCGCGGCCGCCGCAGGTGCAGCAGGTAGTTCACCGACGGGTCGCCAGTCAGCGAACACTGTTCGCGCACCGGGTCGTACGCGAGGCCCGCGATGTCCGCCACTTCGAGTCCCGCCGCGCGAGCGAAGCGCGCCACTTCGGAGGGCTTCAGCAGCCGCTCGTACTCATGCGTGCCGCGCGGCACGAGATTCGCGATGTATTCCGCGCCGACGATCGCGAGCGCGAAGGACTTGAAGTTGCGGTTGATCGTGGAGATGAAGACGTCGCCTCCGGGGCGGACGAGAGCGCCGAACACCTTCACCGTCTCGGCGGGGTCGGGGACGTGCTCGAGCATCTCCATGCAGGTGAGGACGTCGAAGCGCGCGGACTTGCGCGCGGCCAGCCGCTCCGCGGAGTCGATGCGGTAGTCGATGGTGAGGCCGGAGTCGAGCGCATGCAGCCGCGCGGTCTCGATCATCGAGGGCGCGAGATCGATCGCGGTCACGGCAGAGCCCGCGCGCGCCAGCGATTCCGCGAGCAATCCGCCGCCACAGCCCACGTCGAGAACGCTTGCGCCGGCGAGAGTTGCCCGCTCCTGCACGTAACGCGCACGCACGGGATTGAGGCGATGCAGTGGTTTGAATTCGCCGTCGACGTCCCAGAAGCGATGTGCGGCGGCGTCGAATTTCGCGATTTCGGCGGCATCGCCGTCGCTCGAAAATGGGGGCGTCGAGTGGGCTGGCATTAGGGGCGGAATTATAGGCGCGCACGATGCCCGCCGGGGTGCCCGAATGAAACGAAAACGCCCGGTAAACAGGCCCTTCAGTTAGGGCCGCATGCTAGAATCCCGCACCTTTTTCCGGTCTCCTTACATGAACGTAATCGCGCGCGAAATTGTCCCCGTGAATCTCGAAGACGAGATGCGCCAGTCGTACCTCGACTACGCCATGAGCGTGATCGTCGGGCGCGCGCTGCCCGATGTGCGCGACGGTTTGAAGCCCGTGCATCGCCGCATCCTGCACGCGATGCGCGAGCTCGGAAACGAGTGGAACAAGTCATACAAGAAATCGGCGCGCGTCGTCGGCGACGTCATCGGTAAGTACCACCCGCACGGCGACACCGCCGTGTACGACGCGCTCGTGCGCATGGCGCAGGACTTCTCGATGCGCTACATGCTCGTCGACGGCCAGGGCAACTTCGGCTCGGTCGACGGCGACGCTCCGGCGGCGATGCGTTACACCGAAGTGCGCATGGCACGCATCACGAGCGAACTGCTCGCGGACCTCGAAAAGGAAACGGTCGATTACCAGCCGAACTACGACGGCTCCGAAACGGAGCCGACGGTCATGCCGGCGCGCTTCCCGAATCTGCTGGTCAACGGCTCCTCGGGCATCGCGGTCGGCATGGCGACCAACATCCCGCCGCACAACCTCGTCGAGATCATCAACGCCTGCCTGGCGGTTCTCGACAACCCCGAGGTCCTGCTCGTCGATCTCATGCAACACGTTCCCGGTCCGGATTTTCCGACCGCGGGCATCATCAACGGCGCGACCGAGATCGCGACGGCGTACCGCACCGGCCGTGGCCGCCTCTCGATCCGCGCGCGCACGAACTTCGAAGACATCGACAAGGTCGGTGGCCGCCAATCGATCATCGTGACCGAGCTGCCGTACCAGGTGAACAAGGCGCGGCTGCTCGAGCGCATCGCCGAGCTCGCGCGCAACAAGGAAATCGACGGCATCTCCGACCTGCGCGACGAATCCGACAAAGACGGTATGCGCGTCGTCATCGAGCTGAAGCGCGGTGAAGTCGCGGAAGTCGTGCTGAACAATCTCTACGCGCAGACGCCGCTCGAGACCGTATTCGGCATCAACATGGTCGCGCTCATCGACGGCCAGCCCAAACTCCTTGGCCTCAAGGAGATGCTGGAAGCGTTCATCCGGCATCGTCGCGAAGTCGTCACGCGCCGCACGATTTTCGATCTCGCGAAAGCCCGCGATCGCGCGCACGTGCTCGAAGGTCTCGCCGTCGCGCTCGCGAACATCGATGACGTGATCAAGCTGATCAAGGAATCGCCGTCGTCCGTCGAGGCGAAGGTGGGGCTCGTCACGCGCGTCTGGAATTCGGGCGCGGTGCCCGCGCTGCTGGCGCGCGCCGGCGACATCTCCACGCGTCCGATAGGCCTTAGCGCCGATCTCGGCGTGACGGGCGATGGCAGCAAGAGCTACCGTCTCTCCGAGACGCAGGCCCAGGCGATCCTCGACATGCGCCTGCATCGCCTCACGGGCCTCGAGCAGGACAAGATCGTCGCTGAATACCAGGAGCTGCTCACCCTGATCGTCGATCTGACGGACATCCTCGCGCGGCCCGAGCGTCTTGCGCAGGTCGTGCGCGAAGAGTTGATTGCGATTCGCGAGCAATACGGCGACAAGCGCCGCACCGAAATCAACCGCGATCACCTCGATCTATCCACCGAAGATCTGATCGAACCGCAAGACGTCGTCGTCACTCTCTCGCACGCGGGCTACGCGAAGTCGCAGCCGATCACCGAATACCAGACGCAGCGTCGTGGCGGTCGCGGCAAGGCGGCCACGGCGGTGAGGGACGAGGACTTCGTCGAGAAGCTCTTCGTCGCGCACACGCACGACACGATTCTCTGCTTCAGCAATCGCGGCAAGGTTTACTGGAAGCGCGTGTTCGAGCTGCCGCTCGCGGGCCGCGGTTCCCGCGGCAAGCCAATGGTGAACCTGTTGCCGCTCGAAGAGGGCGAGAAGATCAACGCGATCCTGCCCATCAAGCAATACGACGACGATCACTTCGTGTTCATGGCAACGAGTCAGGGCACGGTGAAGAAGACGCCGCTGTCCGCGTTCTCGCGCCCGCGCGCGAGCGGCATCATTGCCGTCGGCCTCGACACCAACGATCGTCTCGTCGGCGTCGCGCTGACGGACAGCTCGCGAGAAATCATTCTCTCGTCGAGCGGCGGAAAGTCGATCCGCTTCCACGAGAACGAAGTGCGTCCGATGGGGCGCGAAGCCACCGGCGTTCGCGGGATCAAGCTGGGCGACGGCCAGGAACTCATCTCGCTGATCGTCGTCGGCGACGGCCACGTGCTGACGGCCTCGGCGAACGGTTACGGCAAGCTCACGCCGCTCGAGGACTTTCCCGCGCACGGCCGCGGTGGCCAGGGCGTCATCGCGCTGCAGACCTCCGACCGCAACGGAGAAATGGTGGCGGCGCTGCAAGTGAATTCCGATCATGAGCTCATGCTCATAAGTTCTACCGGCACGCTCGTGCGCACGCCGGTCTCCGAAATCTCGGTAGTCGGGCGCAATACGCAGGGCGTACGCCTCATCCGCCTCGGTGAAGGCGAAAGACTGACCGGAATCGAGCGCATCGAATCGCTGGGCGAGGATGCGGCGGCCGCCGGGACGCCGGAAACGGGCATTCCGTCCGGGGATTCGTCGACAGGTGACCCTGTCGATACGCCAACCTCCTGATATATTCCGCGCCCCCGGGCAATAACGTCCGGGGGTAACGAACGGCTGGGCAATAAGGTCCAGTCAGAGAGGGTGTCATGATGCGCGTGTTCAATTTCGCCGCGGGCCCAGCCACGCTTCCGCTGGAAGTCCTCCAGCAGGCCCAGACCGAGATGACCGACTGGAAATCCGGCGGCATGTCAGTGATGGAAGTGTCCCATCGCAGCAAGGCGTTCATCGCCGTCGCCCAGGAGGCCGAAGCCGACCTGCGCGAGCTGCTCTCGATCCCGGCTAACTACAAAGTGCTGTTCCTGCAGGGTGGCGCCACCGGCATGTTCTCGGCGATCCCGATGAACCTGACGACCCCCGACGCGACCGTGGACTACGTGAACACGGGCGCCTGGTCCAAGAAGGCGATCGGCGAAGCCAAGCGCTACTGCAAGGTCGTGAACGTCGCGGCCGACGAAGCCGCGTCCAACTACTCGACCGTACCCGCGCAATCCGCGCTCAAGCTGACGCCCGGGGCCGCGTATTTCCACTACACGCCGAACGAAACGATCGGCGGTGTCGAATTCGACTATGTCCCCGCCGTCGGCAACGTACCGCTGGTCGCGGATTTCAGCTCCACGATCCTGTCGCGCCCCATCGATGTCTCGAAGTTCGGGCTGATCTACGCCGGCGCGCAGAAGAACATCGGTCCGTCCGGCATCTGCGTCGTGATCGTGCGCGACGACCTGATCGGCAAGGCGCGCGCTGGCACGCCGTCGGTCTGGGACTTCAAGGCGATGGCCGACGAAGGCTCGATGCTCAACACGCCGCCGACCTTCGGCTGGTATTTCGCGGGCCTTGTGTTCAAGTGGCTCAAGAAGCAGGGCGGCTTGAAGGCGATGGAGCAGCGCAATCGCGAAAAGGCAGAGAAGCTCTACGGCTTCATCGAGGGCAGCGGCTTCTACAAAAGCCCGGTCGCGCCGAACGCGCGCTCCTGGATGAATGTGCCGTTCACGCTAGCGAAGCCCGATCTCGACAAGGCGTTCTGCGCGGAAGCGGCGAAGGTCGGCCTCGTGAACCTCGAAGGCCACCGCTCGGTGGGCGGCATGCGCGCGTCCATCTACAACGCGATGTCGATCGAAGGCATCGACGCGCTGGTCGGGTTCATGAAGGAGTTCCAGGCGAAGAACGCCT
Source organism: Pseudomonadota bacterium (assembly GCA_043747835.1). Lineage (GTDB taxonomy): Bacteria > Pseudomonadota > Gammaproteobacteria > Steroidobacterales > Steroidobacteraceae > CADEED01. The sequence continues at coordinate 12,504 of JAYTOK010000080.1, forward strand.
GAGTCAGAGGAGTGGTGCCGGGGGAAGGTTCTCGTGGTTCGCCGCGATGACGTTCACCCCGTAGCGGGGGTTGGTTCGGCGAACCACGAGAACCTTCCCCCGGCACCACTACCCACCCAACTACCAGCGGCAAGAACGCCGCTGGTCGAAACGCGCCGGCAATAAGGCCTGCGCAAGGAGCAAGCAGATGCGATTCAAGATTCAGACGCTGAACAACATCTCGATCAAAGGCCTCGAGCGCCTGCCGCGCGAGCGCTTCGAAGTCGCGTCCGAGATCAACAACCCCGACGCAATCCTCGTGCGTTCGGCGGACATGCACAAGCTGGCGTTGCCCGACACTCTGCGCGCCGTCGGCCGCGCGGGCGCCGGCACCAACAACATCCCGGTCGAGGCGCTCTCGAAGAAGGGCATTCCCGTGTTCAACGCGCCGGGCGCTAACGCGAACGCCGTGAAAGAGCTCGTGCTCGCCGGCATGTTCCTCGCCGCTCGCAACATTACGCAGGCCTGGGCGTTCGCGAAGGCGCAGCAGGGTGACGACCACGCAATCGACATCGCGGTCGAGAAGGGCAAGAAGAACTTCGTCGGCTTCGAGATGCCGGGCCGCACGCTCGGCGTCATCGGCCTCGGCGCCATCGGCGTCGAAGTGGCCAACACCGCGTTGGCGCTCGGCATGAAAGTTCTCGGTTACGACCCGCAAATCACGGTGCAGCGTGCCTGGCAGCTGTCTTCCAGCGTCGAGCAGGCTCTGTCGCTCGACGACCTGTTCGTGCGTTCGGACGTCATCTCCGTGCATGTGCCGCTCACGCCGGAAACTCGCGGCCTCGTCAACGAGGCGCGTCTCAAGCTCATGCGGAAGGATGGCGTCATCCTCAATTTCGCGCGCGCGCCGATCGTGGACGAAAAAGCGATCGTGGCAGCGCTGGATGCCGGCCGACTGCAGGGCTACGTCTGCGACTTCCCGACGAACGCGACGAAGGACCACCCGAAAATCGTGACGTTGCCGCACCTTGGCGCCTCGACGAACGAAGCCGAGGATAACTGCGCCGTGATGGTGGCCGACACCGTCAAGGACTATCTCGAGAACGGCAACATCAAGAACAGCGTGAACTTCCCCGAAGTCACGTTGCCGCGCGCTCCCAAGACGTCGCGCATCTGCATCGCGAACAGCAACGTGCCTAACATGGTCGGCCAGATCTCGACGGCGCTCGCCGGCGCGTCGCTGAACATCGCGGAGCTGCTCAACAAGTCCCGCGGCGAATACGCGTACACGGTCATCGATACGGATGGCGCGGTGGATGCGGGCGTAATCGACAAAGTTCGCGCGATCACGGGCGTCCTGGCCGCGCGGGTGATATAACCCGCCGCCATGGCGAAGACGAAAAACAAGAGCGTAAACAAGGGCAAGGGCGTTGCCGCTCAGGCGGCGCCCGATCCGAAACTCGATCTGCTGGCATTGCGCGGCAAGATCGACGCGGTCGACTCGACTATCCACGGGCTGCTCAACGATCGCGCGCGTCTGGCGCGGCAAGTTGGCATCTCCAAGCACGCGGACGGCCACACCGTCGACTTCTACCGGCCCGAGCGGGAAGCGCAGGTCCTGCGGATGGCGCGCGACCGGAACAAGGGTCCGCTGCGCACCGAGGAAATCCTGCGCCTGTTCCGCGAGATCATGTCCGCATGTCTCGCGCAGGAGGAGCCGCTCAAGGTCGGCTTTCTGGGTCCCGAGGGCACGTTCTCGCAAACCGCGGCGCTCAAACACTTCGGCCACTCCGTGCGCGCGCTGGCGCTCTCGTCGGTTGAAGAAGTGTTCGGTGAAGTCGAAGCGGGCCACGCCGATTTTGGTGTCGTCCCCGTCGAGAATTCGACCGAAGGCTCGGTCAACCACACTTTGGACTCGCTGCTCGGGTCGCCGCTGCGCATCTGCGGCGAGGTCGAGCTGCGCATCCACCAGTTCCTGATGGGCTCGATGAAGTCGCTGTCCCACATCAAACGCATCTGCAGCCACCCGCAGTCGCTCGCGCAGTGTCGCGGCTGGCTCGACGAGCATCTGCCCGACGTGCAGCGCGTCGCGGTCTCGAGCAACGCGGAAGGCGCGCGCCGCGCGCGCGACGAAGAAGGCACCGCGGCGATCGCGGGTGAAACCGCCGCCGACATCTACGGCCTCAAGGTTCTCGCCACCGAGATCGAAGACGTCGACGACAACACCACGCGCTTCTTCGTCGTAGGCCGCAAGGTGTTCAAGCCGAGTGGGGACGATCGCACGACGCTGCTCTGTTCCGCGCTCGACACGACATCGCCTGGTTCGCTGTACCGTCTCCTCGAGCCGTTCGCGAAGCACAAGATCAGCCTGACGCGCATCGAGTCGCGACCGTCGCGCCGCAAGAAGTGGGACTACGTCTTCTTCTTCGACATCGATGGCCACGCCGACGAGCCGCACGTATCGAAGGCGCTCGTCGCGCTAAAGAAGCGCTCCTCGCTGTTCCGCGTGCTCGGTTCGTATCCGCGGGCCGTCTCCGCTTCCTGACGGCGGTGAGCAAACTACCCGGAGATCTCGCGGTCGACTGCGTGAAATCGCTGTCGCCCTACGTCCCTGGCAAACCGATCGAAGAGCTGCAGCGCGAGCTCGGCATCCGCGACATCATCAAGCTCGCGTCGAACGAGAATCCGGCGGGCCCGAGTCCGCGCGCGCTCGCCGCGATGCATGCCGCGCTCGCGGATTCGTGGGCTTACCCCGACGGCAGCGGCCACCAGCTCAAACACAAACTCGCGTCGAAGCTCGGCGTGAACGTCGAGCAATTGACGCTCGGCAACGGCTCGAACGACGTTCTCGTGCTGATCGCCGAAGCGTTCCTGAAGCCGGGTCTGGAGGCTGTGTATTCGCAGTACGCGTTCGCGGTCTATCCGATCGCGACGCAGGCGACCGGCGCCACCGGAATCGTCGCTCTCGCGTTGTCCGCCGATTCGACGATGCCATTCGGACACGACCTCGCGGCCATCCGCCGCGCGATCACGGCGAACACACGCGTCGTCTTCATCGCGAACCCGAACAACCCGACCGGCACCTGGGCGCCGGCCTCTGAGCTGCGGCACTTCGTGGCCGACGTCCCGCGCCACGTCATCGTCGTGCTCGACGAGGCGTATTACGAATACGCGGGTGGACTCGACATCCAGAACGGCGTGTCCTGGCTCGCCGACTTTCCGAATCTCATCGTCGTGCGCACGTTCTCGAAGGCGTACGGTCTCGCCGGCCTGCGCGTTGGCTACGCCGTGAGCCATGCGTCCGTCGCTGGCATGCTCAATCGCGTGCGCCAGGCGTTCAACGTGTCGTCGGTTGCGCTCGCCGGTGCGCTGGCGGCGCTGGAAGATCAAGCCCACGTCGATGCGTCGGTGAAAGTCGCGGTTGCAGAACGCGTGCGCGTCGCCGCCGCGCTGAATGCGCTCGGGACGAAAACGGTGCCCACGGCGGGCAACTTCCTGCTGATGGAGGCCGGACCCACTGCGTCGCAGCGGTACGACGCGCTCCTGCGCGCCGGAGTGATCGTGCGACCGGTCGCCAACTATGCGTTGCCGCATCACCTGCGCGTGACGCTGGGCACGGTCGAACAGAACGACAGATTCCTCGCGGCCTGGCAAAAAGTCTTGGTAGCCTGATCGCGAATGACCGTCACCGTACCCATCGTCACCATCGACGGCCCGTCGAGCTCCGGCAAGGGCACCATCAGTCGCCTCGTCGCGAACCGGGTTGGTTGGCAGCTCCTCGACAGCGGGGCGTTGTACCGGCTGGTCGCGCTGGCGGGGCTCAAGCGCAACCTGGACCCGGACGATGTCGAAGAACACGTGGCCATCGCCCGTGCGCTAAAGGTCGAATTCGGTTCGATTGCAGGAGAGGAACAGGTATTTCTCGACGGGCAGGACGTGACCCGGGAAATCCGCACCGAACAGGCGGGGGCGGGCGCCTCGCGAGTCGCCGCCTGGCCGGCCGTCCGATCGGCCCTGACCGACCGCCAGCGGGCCTTCGCAACGAGCCCCGGCCTGGTGGCCGACGGGCGCGATATGGGCACCGTCATATTTCCGGGTGCCCCCCTGAAGGTCTTCCTCACGGCTAGCGCCGAAGAGCGCGCCCAAAGGCGTCATAAGCAGTTGATCGACAAGGGCTCCGCTGCTAGTCTTGCCGCCCTTTCGCGGGAGATCGCGGAGCGCGATTTGCGGGATTCCACCCGACAGGTCGCCCCGCTCAAGCCCGCGCCAGATGCGCAGATGCTCGACTCGACTGGGTTGAACATCGAAGCGGTCGTCGAGCGGGTTCTCTCGCTCGGGCGCGAGCGAAGACTCTGGCCGTAGCTTCACGCCGGCCAGCGCTTCGCCCACGAAAAGTTTTTGGTTGCTTCGCATGGACGCGAAGTTGTGTACAGCATCCTCGAGGGGACCGGATTTCCCTTGGGCGTAAAGATAGTCACGGCGTGCTTCAACACGGTCCGTGCGCATGGAAAATAAATGACTGAAAGTTTTGCCCAGCTCTTCGAACAGAGCATCGCCAACCAGCGCATCAAAGTCGGAATGATCCTCACTGGCCTCGTGGTCAGCGTCGGCGACGACATGGTCGTCGTGAACGTCGGTCTGAAGTCCGAAGCTGTCATCCCGCTGGAGCAGTTCAAGAACGAACGTGGAGAGATCGAGGTCAAGGCCGGCGACAACGTCGAAGTCGCGCTCGACGCGATGGAAGACGGCACTGGCGAAACGCGCCTCTCGCGCGAGAAAGCCAAGCGTGCGCGCACCTGGACCCGCCTCGAAGAGTCGTTCAACAAATCCGAAATCGTCACCGGCACCATTACCGGTCGCGTGAAAGGTGGCTTCACCGTCGAGATCGACAATGTCCGCGCGTTCCTGCCGGGTTCGCTCGTCGACGTTCGTCCCGTGCGCGACACCACCAACCTCGAAAACAAAACGCTCGAGTTCAAGGTCATCAAGCTCGACCAGAAGCGCAACAACGTTGTCGTTTCGCGTCGCGCGGTCGTCGAGCAGGAATTCTCCGTCGAGCGCAGCGCGCTCATGGACAACCTGCAGGAAGGCACCGTGCTCAAGGGCACGGTCAAGAACCTCACCGACTACGGCGCGTTCGTGGACCTCGGTGGCATCGACGGCCTGCTGCACATCACCGACATGGCGTGGAAGCGCGTCAAGCATCCGTCGGAAGTGGTCAAGGTCGGCGACGAGATCGATGTCCGCATCCTGAAGTTCGACCGCGAGCGTTCGCGTGTCTCGTTAGGTCTAAAGCAGCTCGGCGCGGACCCTTGGGAGAACATCGCGCGACGGTACCCGCCCAACACGCGCGTGTTCGGCAAGGTCACGAACATCGCCGACTACGGCGCGTTCGTGGAGATCGAAGACGGCGTCGAAGGCCTGGTTCACGTGTCCGAAATGGACTGGACCAACAAGAACGTCAACCCGGCCAAGGTCGTGCACTCGGGCCAGGAAGTCGAAGTCATGGTGCTCGACGTGGATGAAGAACGTCGTCGCATTTCGCTCGGCCTCAAGCAGTGCAAGCAGAATCCCTGGAAGGAGTTCTCCGAGAACTTCAACCGTGGCGACAAGGTGTCGGGCCAGATCAAGTCGATCACCGACTTCGGCGTGTTCATCGGTCTCGCCGGCAACATCGACGGTCTCGTGCACCTGTCGGATCTCTCCTGGGACGTGGCCGGCGAAGAAGCCGTGCGCAACTACCAGAAGGGCCAGCAGGTCGAGGCGATGGTGCTGTCGATCGATCCGGAACGCGAGCGCATCTCGCTCGGCATCAAGCAGCTCGCGCAGGATCCGTTCAGCGAGTGGATCGCGACGAATCCGAAGGGCACGATCGTCACCGGCGTGGTCAAGGAAGTGGACGCGCGTGGCGCGGTCATCGACTTGGGCAACGGCATCGAAGGCCAGTTGCGCGCCAGCGATCTGAGCCGTGACCGCGTCGAAGACGCGCGCACCGTGCTGAAGGTCGGTCAGGAAATCGAGGCCCGCTTCACGGGTGTCGACCGCAAGACGCGCACGATCGCGCTGTCGATCAAGGCGAAGGAAATCCACGAAGAGAACGAGGCGGTGTCCAACTACCGCTCCGAACAGCCTTCGTCGGGAACCAGCCTTGGCGATTTGCTCAAGGAGCAGATCGGCGGCGATCGTTGATCGTTCAGCCCTCAGGCAACTAAACGGGTAAGCGGCCTATGACCAAGTCCGAGCTCATCGAGATCATCACGGCGAAACAGAAACATCTGCCCGCCAAGGATGTGGAGCTCGCGCTCAAGCAGATCCTGGAGATCATGAGCGATGCCCTGTCGGCAGGAGATCGCATCGAGATACGGGGCTTCGGCTCCTTCTCGCTGCATTTCCGGCCGCCACGGCAGGGCCGCAACCCCAAGACCGGTGAAGCGGTGGCGCTGTCCGGCAAGTACGTTCCGCACTTCAAGCCGGGCAAAGACCTGCGCGAGCGGGTGAATGACGGAGCGGATCGCCCGATTCGTGACTGATGCCAAACATCCGGGATTGACAGCCTTTCCCGCATTTCTGGATCTCGAGCCCTGGACCCGGGGTTCTTTTCATTTCGAAACTCCGCTTCCCGGCAGTAAATCGCTGACATTGCGCGACTGCGCCATCGCGGCACTCGCCGACGGCGTGAGCGTCATCCGCTATCCCGGCGAATGCGACGACTACTGGCGCATGAAAGATTGCCTGCGCAAGCTCGGCATTGCCGTCGACGATTCCGCGGACGGCCTGGTGCGCATCACCGGTCGCGGCGGCGCATTCGATGAGGGTGATATCG
>JAYTOK010000081.1:0-20848 GCA_043747835.1 Pseudomonadota bacterium
TCCTTCGCGACGACTAGTTGTAAATCCCGTCAGGCCCGGAAGGGAGCAGCGGTAGCGGCGATGTCGGGCGCCGAAGTCCGGCTGGTGCGGGCTGCCTCCCTCCAAGGAACGTCGAACCCATGAGCTATCTCGCGCTGGCGCGCAAATTCCGGCCACGTTCGTTCGCGGAACTCGTGGGCCAGGAGCACGTGGCGCGCGCGCTCGGCAATGCGCTCACGCAAGGTCGCGTCCACCATGCCTTCCTGTTCACGGGTACGCGCGGCGTCGGTAAGACGACCATCGCGCGCATCCTCGCGAAATGCCTCAACTGCGATACGGGCGTCACTGCGACGCCCTGCGGCAAATGCGCGTCGTGCAAGGAAATCGACGAGGGCCGTTTCGTCGATCTGATGGAAGTCGACGCGGCCTCGCGTACGAAGGTCGACGACACGCGCGAGCTGCTCGAGAACGTGCAGTACTCGCCGACCCGTGGCCGATACAAGGTCTATCTCATCGACGAAGTGCACATGCTCTCGACGCACTCGTTCAATGCGTTGCTCAAGACGCTCGAGGAACCGCCGCCGCACGTGAAGTTCCTGCTCGCGACGACGGATCCGCAGAAACTGCCGGTGACCGTTCTGTCGCGCTGCCTGCAGTTCAACCTCAAGCGGCTGCCGGTCGCGCTGATCGCCGACCATCTGACGAAGGTGCTCGAGCTCGAGAAAGTCCCGGCGGATTCGCCAGCCGTGCGCCTCGTCGCTCAGGCCGCGGACGGCAGCATGCGTGATGCGCTGTCGCTGACGGACCAGCTCATCGCGTTTGGCGGCGGGAAGGTCGAAGAGCTGGGCGCGCGCGCGATGCTCGGCACCATCGATCGCGATCACGTGACGAAACTGGCGCGAGCACTCGCGGCCGGCGATGCGGCGACGCTCGTCGAGGCGGCGCGTGCGCTCGAGGAATTCTCGCCCGACTACGGGCAGGTGCTCGACGATCTCGCGTCATTGTTGACGCGCGTCGCGCTTCGACAGCTCGTGCCCGGCTACGAAGGCGACGAGTTGTTCGACACCGCGCTGCTGACCGAGCTCGCCGCGACGATTTCGGGCGAAGACATACAGCTCTACTATCAGACTGCGATCCTCGGCCGACGCGATCTGGGTTTTGCGCCCGATCCGCGAACGGGCTTCGAGATGACGCTCGTGCGCATGCTCGCGTTCCGTCCGGCGGCCGCGGGCACGAGCGTCGCTTCGGGTACTCAGGCGCGCGGTACTGCTCCGGGCGTCAGCGCAAGCGCAAGTCCGAGAGCGAGTGCGGCCTCGGTGTCGGCGCCGATCGTGCGCCCTGCCGCGGCCGGACCGATCGATCCGGTGCAATGGGCGCGCGTCGTCGGAGATCTCGACGTGAGCGGCGCCGCGCGTCAGCTCGCGGCTAACTGCGCGCTCATCGAACACAAGGGCAATGGGTTGCAGTTCGGGCTGGATGCGCGCGGTGCCGCGCTCAACACGCCCGCGAATCGGGAGCGGCTGATCCAGGCGCTCGCGAAATATCTGGGTGGTCCGGTCAAACTCGAGTTCATCGACGGCACGCCGCCGATCGAAACGCCGACGCAGAATGTCGAGCGCCGTTCGGCGGAGACCCTCGATGCGGCGCGCCGTTCGCTCGCCGAAGATCCGGCCGTCCGCGAAATGCAAACGCGCTTCGGCGCAACGCTGCACCCCGAGTCGGTGCGGCCAACCGAATAGATAGAGGAGAGGAGAAGCTCATGCGTGGTGGCGGAAACATGATGAAGCAGGCGATGGCGCTGCAGGCCAACATGAAGAAGGCCCAGGAAGAAATCGCGAACATGGAAGTCGTCGGCGAATCCGGCGGCGGCATGGTGAAGGTGACGATGAACGGCAAGCACGAAGTGAAGCGCGTGCAGATCGAGCCACAGGTCGTGTCCGAAGATCGCGAGATGCTCGAGGACTTGATCGCGGCCGCGTTCAACGATGCCGTGAACAAGCTCGAACAGCAGTCGCAGCAGCGCATGTCGTCCGTGATGTCGGGTGTTGCGCTGCCGCCGGGATTCAAGCTGCCGTTCTAATTTTCGCCATTGAGGCGCTCAAAATATGCAGCACGCCGCGCCACTCGCGAAACTCATCGATGCATTGCGAGCCCTGCCGGGCGTCGGTCCCAAGACCGCGCAACGCATGGCTTTCCACCTGTTGCAGGGCGGACGCGATGGCGCACGCACGCTCGCCGAGTCGCTGACCACCGGGCTCGCGAGCATCCGCCGCTGCAAGCGCTGCCGAATGCTCACGGACCTCGAGCTCTGCTCGATCTGTGCCGCACCCGCGCGTGACGCGTCGATGCTGTGCGTGGTCGAGTCGCCGGCGGACGTGGTCGCGGTCGAGCAGTCGGGCGGCTATCGCGGCCGGTATTTCGTCCTGCACGGACACCTGTCGCCGCTCGACGGAATCGGGCCCGAACAGATCGGCGCGCGCGAGTTCGAAGCGCTCATCGATTCCGGTGAAATCAAGGAAGTCATTCTCGCGACGAACCCGACGGTCGAAGGCGAAGCCACGGCACATTTTCTCGCCGAACGCACGGCCGCGCGGCGCATTCACGCGAGCCGCATCGCGCACGGAGTTCCGATCGGCGGCGAGCTCGAGTACGTCGACGGCGGAACGCTGGCGCATGCGTTCGCGGGAAGGGGCGCGGTTTGAGGGGTTCTGCCGGCGGTGCAGGGAGAAAGGGGACAGATCTATTTTTCGCAAAGCCGAAAAAAAGATCTGTCCCCTGGTTTGTCAGGGGCTTCGCCCCACATCGGAAATCGCCGCCCTGAAGGGGCGGCGTCCGAAAGTTGCCGGGCCTCGCTACTCGACCACCAAGGTCGTCCGTGCCCTGATATCACTGCTCGACGCGCCCACGCCCACTTCGAACCGGCCCGGATCGACGGCGTACGCCTTCTTCACGTCGTCGTAGATCGCCAGGTCGCGGGCGGGCTTCACCGTGAACGTCACGCGCTTCGATTCGCCGCGCTGCAATTCGATGCGTTCGATGCCGCGCAGCTCGAGTAGTGCACGCGCGCGCTTTGCATCCAGCGGGCGTAGATAGAGCTGCGCGACCTCCGCGCCCGCGCGCTTGCCGGTGTTCTTCACCGTGACCGTCGCGGTCACCGTGCCATCCGCGCCGACGGAATTGCGGTCGAGCTTCAATCCCGAGTAGTCGAACTTCGTGTACGACAGGCCGTGACCGAACGCATAGAGCGGGGTGCCTTCGAAGTACCGGTATGTCCGGTTCTTCATGCTGTAGTCCGCGAAGTCGGGCAGCTTTTCGTCCGCCTGGTAGAACGTGACCGGCAGGCGTCCAGATGGATTCGCGGCGCCGAACAGCACATCCGCCACGGCGGTGCCGCCGCGTTGCCCCGGGTACCAGGCGACGAGGATCGCGGGTAGTTTGTCCTTCGCCCAGTCGACGGCGATCGCCGAGCCCGTCGTGAGCACCAGCACCACGGGCTTGCCGGTGGCCTGCAGTGCCTCGAGAAGCTTCTGTTGGCTCTGCGGGAGGCGCAGATCCGTGCGATCGCCACCCGCGAAGCCCGGGTAGCTCACCTTCATCTCTTCACCTTCGACGTCGCCCGTCAGTCCGCCGACGTAAACCACGACGTCGGCGGCCTTCGCTGCATCGAGCGCCTCCTCGAAGGGCGGCTTCGAGCCGGGAAGGCGCCACGCGAGCCGCACCTCGGCGTCACGGATGTCTTCGAAGTATTCGAGCTTGATGTCGACCGGCTTGCCCGCGGTCAGATCGACCATCGCGCTCTTGCTCGACACGCGCGGATTGAGTTGCCAGTCCTCGGACGTCGTCTTGCCGTCGAGACGCAAGCGGAAGCCGTCGTTGGCGCCGACGACCAACTCGTATTTTCCGCTCACCGGCGGCAGCAGTTGCCCGGTCCAGCGCACCGAGAAATTGTCGGTGGGCAGCCCCTTTTCCTTCGCGAGCTGTCCTTGCGCCACCAGCGTGTCCGTCGGCGCCTGACGGTCCCAACGGAACGCGACGCGCGCATCCGTGCGGGAGAGCAGCGGCGTGCCGCTCAGTTCCTTGTTGGCGAAGTATTCGCCCTTGAGTCCCTGTTCCTTCGAATCCGCGGACGGGCGCAGGAATTGCGGTTCGATGAGCGGCGCCGCGCGTGGCTCTTCGCGTCCCTCGACGAGATCCGCGCCGCGCGAGTAGAGCACTCGCGTATTCGGCCCGACCGCGTCGCGGATGCCTTGCAGGATCGTCACGGGTTGTGCGGGCGTTCCGTAGTAGTTGCCCAGCAACGACATGATCTCGTCCGCGGTCGGCCCGATGACCGCGAGCGATTTCAGTTTTGACTTGTCGAGCGGCAGCGCACCGTCGTTCTTCAGCAGCACGATCGATTCCTGCGCCGCGCGTCGCGCCAGCGCATCGTGGGCGGGCGACTGGTTCACCGAATAGGGAATGCGCGCCCACTTCACGCGCTCGGGCGGGTCGAACATCCCGAGCTGAAAGCGGGTGAGGAATGCACGTCTCACGGCGACGTCGATCTCCGCTTCGGTGATCAGGCCTGTCTTCACCGCGTTGGTGAGAGCGCCATACGTGCGGCCGCAGTTCACTTCGTCGCCACTCTTCACGCCGAGCGCCGCGGCCTCTTCGGGCGTACCGACGATCTTGTGGTACTTCCAGACATCCTCGACGGAGTCGCAATCGGAAACGACGTAGCCGTTGAAGCCCCATTGCCTGCGCAGGATGTCGGTCAGCAGCCAGTGACTCGCGGATGCGGACTCGCCGTTCACGCGGTTGTAAGCGCCCATGACGGACGCCACCTTTCCTTCCTGCACCAGCGCCTGAAACGCGGGCATGTAGGTTTCCCACAGATCGCGATCGTTCGGATGCACATCGAACACGTGCCGGTCCGCTTCGGGCCCTGAGTGAACGACGTAGTGCTTCGCCGTCGCGTCGACCTTGCGGTATTTCGGATCGTCGCCCTGCATCGCCTTCACGAACGCGACGCCCATGCGCGCGGTGAGATGCGGATCCTCGCCGTAGGTTTCCTGCCCGCGGCCCCAGCGCGGATCGCGAAAGATGTTGATGTTGGGCGACCAGAACGTGAGGCCCTGATAACGCCGTCGCTGGTCGCGGCCCGCGAATTCGTGGTGCTTCGCGCGGCCTTCGTCGCTGATCGCGGTCGCGACCTGCGTCATGAGCGGCACGTCAAACGTTGCGGCGAGGCCGATCGCCTGGGGGAAAACCGTCGCCGCGCCCGCGCGCGCGACGCCGTGCAGCGCCTCGTTCCACCATTCGTACGCCGGCACGCCGAGCCGCGGAATCGCCGGCGCATCGTTTTGCAGCTGAGCGACTTTCTCTTCGAGCGTCATGCGCGACACGAGATCGGCAGCGCGCGCTTCGAAGGGCTTGTCCAGATCCTGGTAGATGGGCTCGGCCGCGGTCGCGCCGAGCGTCAAACAACAGAGCAGGGCGCCCGCGACGCCGGTTCGGAAACGATGCATCTTGGCTCCTCGCGCCGGGTGGCCACTGGTGCGGCACCCCCTCGTCCCGGACGCGGTACCGGTAACATACAACAGCGTCGGGTCAGCGTCGCCGGGTGTCGTAGCCCTGCGATTCGACGAGGTCGTTGTAGTGTCGACGCAGACGTCGATAACTTTCATAGCGGCGTGCGGACATCGCGCCGGTTCCGGCGGCGGCGATGATCACGCAGCCCGGCTCCTGCAGATGTTTGCAGTCCTGGAATTTGCAGCGGCCGGCGCGTTGCTGTATCTCCGGAAATCCGAGCGTCTTTTCGTCGAGTCGATTCACGGCGGGTGCGAAATCGCGCACGCCCGGCGAGTCGATGAGCGTGCCGCCGGACGCGAGCTCATAGCTGCGCGAGGCGGTCGTCGTATGCCGGCCTTCCCCTTCGCGCATGAGACCGCCGGTGGCGATGTCCGAATCGGGCAGCAGCGCGCCGACGATCGAGGACTTGCCCACACCGGATTGCCCGACGAGCACACTGACGTCTCCTTTCAGGAGCGTGCGCAGTTCATCGAGGCCGGAGCCGACCTTCGCCGAGCAGGATATGTGGCGGTAACCCGTGGTGGTCAGCGCCGCGATTTCATCGGCCACGGCGGAGCCGTCCGCGAGATCCGACTTGTTGACGGCGATGGCGCCCATGACACCCGCGGAAGTGGCCGCACAGAGGTAGCGGTCGACGATGAAGAAGTCGGGCTGCGGAACCGGCGCAATCACCACGACGAGCTGCGTGATGTTCGCGACGATGGGCTCGCTGTCGCCACGTGGGCTCGAGCGCGCGAGCAGACTGCGACGTGGCAGCACTTCGACGACGAGCACTTCGTCATGAGTTCCGTCCGCCCGGCATCGCACGCGATCTCCGCAGACGACGATGAGCTTGCGACCGGAAGGCCGCGCGCGCAGCTCGCCGCGGCCGCTGGCCGGCGCACCGCGCACGATGACGTGCCGGCCGAACGCCGCGATCACGTCGCCTTCGAATTCGGTCATTCGTGTAGTATCGCGTCAATCCTTATGCCGAGCAGCGACTATCTCATCTGGATAGATCTCGAGATGACGGGCCTCAAGCCCGACACCGATGTGATCATCGAAATGGCGACGATCGTCACCGACGCGAATCTCAAGATCGTGGCCGAGGGTCCTGTGATCGCGATCCACCAGCCAGATTCGGTGCTGGAGGCGATGGATGACTGGAACAAGCGCACGCATGCCGCGTCTGGTCTCATCGATCGCGTGCGCGAGAGCAAGTACACGATGGCGAGCGCCGAAGCGCGCACGCTCGAAGTGCTGAAGGTGCTGGTCGAAGCGAACTCCTCGCCAATCTGCGGCAACAGCATCTGCCAGGACCGCCGGTTCCTCGCGCGCCACATGCCGACGCTCGAGAAGTTTTTCCACTACCGCAATCTCGACGTGAGCACGCTGAAGGAGCTCGCGCGGCGCTGGGCGCCCGATCTCCTCGGCGGCTTCGTGAAACAGGGCGAGCACAAGGCGCTCGCCGACATCCAGGAATCCATCCGCGAGCTTGCGTACTACCGCGAGCATTTCATCGCGCCCGAATATTCGCACTCGTGACGGCGGGGTTGCCCGCATTCGCCGACGTCGTGGCCGCGGCCGCGCGCCTGGGGCCGCACATCGTGCGAACGCCGGTCGTGCGATCGGCCGCGTTCGACGCCCGCGTGGGACGCGAAGTCTTCTTCAAGTGCGAGAACCTGCAGACCGGCGGCGCGTTCAAGTATCGCGGCGCGATGAACGTGTTGCTGCAACTCGATCCGGCGAAGACGCCGCTCGTCATCACGCACTCGTCGGGCAATCACGGCAATGCGCTCGCACTGGCGGCGCGAGCCCGCGGCATGCGCGCGATTGTCGTCATCCCGCGGGATTCCGCGCGCTCGAAGATCGCCGCGATCGAGGCCGCCGGCGCGCGCATCGAGCTGTGCGAGCCCGGGTTGCCAGCGCGCGAGAAGCGCCTCGCGGAAATTCTCGCGACGGAGCCGGCGGAGCTCGTGCATCCATTTGACGACGCACGGATCATCGCGGGGCAGGGCACGACCGCGCTCGAACTGCTGACGGAAATTCCAGGCATTGCCGTGCTGTCGACGCCCGTCGGTGGCGGTGGGCTGATCGGCGGCTGCGCGCTGGCCGCGAAGGCGCTCGTGCCGGGCATTCGCGTGATCGGAGCGGAACCCGCGATGGCGGATGACGCCTATCAATCGTTTCTCAGCGGCGAACGACGCGCGGTGAACGCACCGCAGACGATCGCGGATGGACTGCGCGGTTCGATCGGCGCGCTGAACTACGAGCTGTTACGCCGTCACGTCGATGACGTCGTGACCGTGAGCGAAGCGCAGATCGTGGATGCGATGCGCGTGATTCTCGAAGAACTGAAGCTGCTCATCGAGCCGTCGTCAGCCGTGCCGGTGGCCGCGGCGTTGGCCGGACGATTGGGTTCGCCGGGACAGCGGATTGGAATCGTGCTGTCGGGTGGCAATGTGGATCTGGGTCTGTGTCCTTTCCTGCGCGGTGACACCACCAGACCGTGATTTCCGGATGTAAAGAATTCTTTACATCCCGCTTTCCGCTATGTAAGGTAAACATTACATCTCGGAGGCAAAATGCATTCTTCCAGACGGCTTGCGTGGGTCCTGCTCTCGGTCGGCGTCATCGCGGCGTTCGCCGCGCTGTTCGGTCCAGCAGAGCGATGGGGAGGCTTCGACATCGGCGCGATGGGCGCCTCGTTGTTCGTGGGCGCGATGCTCTGTGGCGTCTGGCTGTTCGCGGCGCGAGGCGAGACCGTGTTCCGTGACGACATGTCGATCGCCGAACGTCGCGCGTGGGTCGGCTTCGTGTTCATCGGGATCATCCTTCTCAGCTTCTCTCGCCACCTCTGGATGTTGTGGGCGAACGAAATCGTGCCTGTCACTCACGACCAGTTCTTCGGCCGACGTTTCATTCAACGGCTGGCCCTGCTGGTCATCGTCTGGTCGGTAATCGCTCACCTGATCGGGCGTTCCGCTGGCAGCATCCAGGCGGACGAGCGGGATCTTCGATTGCGTCATCGCGCGGATCGCGTCGGAGATTGGGCGTTCACGCTGATTGTCATCGGCTGTATCGCCATGCTGGCATACGTACCGCCAACCTTTCTCGAGTGGTGGCTCGAGCCGATCGTGCTCGCGAACGTCTTGATCGGATTGCTGATCGTGAAATCATTCGTCGAGCACGTGGCGCTGACGGCCAGCTATCGCGTCGGACGCGCGTGAGCGGCGTTGTCGTCAATCGCATACGCGAGAGGCGGCTCGCGCTCCCCGGCATGACGCAGGAGAAACTTGCGCACGCCTGCGAGGTCACACGACAGACGATCATCGCGCTCGAAGCGGGCAAGTATTCGCCGTCGCTCGAGCTCGCGTTTCGTCTCGCGCTCGCGCTCGACCGCGATCTCGACGACGTTTTCCGGTACGAAGAAAAAAAATGATCGCGCGAGAACTGCATCACGTCCGATTGGCTTGAGTTTTGCGTCTTGAATGATCGTCTTGGTCCGCTATATTCGGACCAGATGTTGAACGACGCGTTATCCATCGTCTCCTGGCGCTCGCGCCCGCGCAGTTTCGTCGCGCTGATGTCTCTCTACGAGAGCAACTACCTGCGCCTGGCGACTCTCGCGGGAAACCTGCGAATGCTCGCCGACGTCCGGGTGTCGCGCGTGGCGGGCGATTGTGATCTGCGTCTCAGCGTCAAGGAACGCTCGCCGTATACGACCAGCGTCGATCTCACGTACGTTTTCGACTCGGGCGACGGGGTTTCCACGTACCCGGACATGCGCGTGCGCATCTACCACGACGCGCGACTCGTCGAGGCGCAGGAATGGGCCACCCAGCACGAGCACGAGGCGCTGCGCCGGCTGCGCGGGCTGGCGGAGCGTGAACTGGATCAGCGTTGGGCCCGGAATACGATGCTAAATAAGTGGCTGGAGTACTGCACCGACCGCGGCCACGGGTTTCGGACCTGACGAAAAATCAGGGGCCCTGACGCCGCCGGCGATCTGGGGTCTATGAAAGCGCTGACGTCGTTAGGCCTGTTCGGCAACAATTCTGAAGCTGCGTCGCCGCCGCCCGAAGACGGGCGTGTGGTCGAGCTGTTCCGTGCCCGCGCGGAGCTGCGCAAGCAGCACGACGAGCTCGGCCAGGAAATGCAGCGGCTGCGCGATCGCCACAAGCAGCAGGAAGCCGCCACCAGCCGCGTTCAGGACATGCTCGACACGCTCGAGAAGCGTCTCGAGTCGGCCGACTCCGGACTATCTACCCTCGTTTTCTACCACCTGCGCGCGCTGTGGGGCGACGGCACGGAGATCATCGGCGCGCTGTCGCGCGATCTGGCGGCGAAGCAGGAAGAGAAGGAGCGCAAGACTTTCGCGCTCGCGGGCAACCGCAAACAATTTCAGCAGAAGCAGGCGAGCGAACAGCAGCTGCGGCAGGCCGAGTCGCTGATAGTCGGCGCGCGCCAGGCCCTGCACGCGTTCGATACGCGGTTGGCGAAACTGGACAAATGGTGGCACCGCTGGGAACGCCCGAAAGTGGCCGCCCGGCGCCCGGCGCTGGCCGCGGCCCTCGAATCCGCGGAAGCGGGTCTGCTTTCCGCGCGCGCGCGTTGCGAGCAGATCGAGAAGATCGGCGCCGGTGAGTTTCCGGGAATCTCGGTGGAGGCGCGTCGCGCGATCAACATCGCGGTGATCGCCTGTGCCGAGGTCTTGTGCCTGCGCCTCGCGCGCACGAACCTCGTCGCGTCCGCGCGCGCCGCGATGTCACGGCGCGAAGCGGGCGAGTACTACGGCGACCTTGCCGCCTGCGTCGCGCTCATGGGTGACGTCGTCAAGGCCCGGAATCTGCTCAAGCAGCGTGCCGGCATCAATCAGGAAATGGCGCCACGCGTGGAGCGCCTGCGCTCGACGGCGGCGTACCTCGCGGATCACGAGACGGTGCCGATCCCCGAATCGGTGGGCGTGTCGGAAGGCGACATCCTCGCGCACGGGGCACAGGGCGTCACCGCGGCCCGGTTGCCCAACGTGCTCGCCGAAGATACCTGGGACCTCTTCAAGGTCCTCCTGCGCTAGCCGTCGCGCGCTGCGCGACGAACTACTCTTTCGGCTTGTTCTCGCTGCGTACGGTGCGCGTCGGGGCGGAGTGCAGGGGGCGTACGCCCGAGACCATGTCCGACATCACCTCGGCCGCCTGATCGAGCACGGTGTCCGGAAATTTCGCCTCGGCCAGTTCTTCCGACGTCTTGAGGGCCGGCAGGTTCTGGGCTGCGCGACGCGTATTCTCGCGCGCCAGGCGCTCTTTCTCGAGACGCTCGCGTTCCGTCTTGCGCTCCTGCAGGTTGAGCGACAGGGATGTCTGTTTGCGCATCGTCTCCGCGGCCGCCAGGTCGGCGACGAGCCAGCGGTAGTCGGGATCCTTGCCCGCTCGCACCTTTTCCTCGGTCGCGAGCGCCGCGATGTTCGGCTGCGCCGACTTCGCTTCACTGCGGAACGGCACACCCGGAATGCGATCCCAGGGCAGGGCGCCCTGGAGCGCGCTCTCGCCGAATTCTTCCATGTCGATCTGCGACGGGAGCACCACATCCGGCTCGACGCCACGATGCTGCGTGCTCTCGCCGGTCACGCGGTAAAACTTGCCGATGGTGACCGTCAGCTGGCCGTTGACCGGGCGCGGCGACCAGCGGTCGAGCGGCACGAGATTCTGGACCGTGCCCTTGCCGAAGGTGCGCTGGCCGAGAACGACGCCGCGATGGTAGTCCTGGATCGCGCCCGCGAAGATCTCCGATGCGGAGGCGCTGAAGCGATCGACGAGCACCGCGAGCGGACCGGAATACGCGACGCCGGGCTCCGGATCGTCCTGCACCTCGAGCTCGCCGGTCGTGACCTTGAGCTGCACGACCGGGCCCTTGTCGACGAACAGGCCCGTCAGCGCGGTGGCTTCGGGTAGATAGCCGCCGCCGTTGCCGCGCAGGTCGAGCACGAGGCCGTCGATCTTCTCGGCCTTGAGTTCGTTGATGAGGCGGCGCACGTCGCGGGTCGTGGAGCGGAAGTTCTTGTCGCCGGCGTTCTGTGCTTCGACGTCCTGATAGAACGCGGGCACATTGATGACGCCGACCTTGATTTCCTTGTCGCCGCGCTTGAGCGTGCGCAGTTCCTTCTGCGCGGCCTGCGCTTCGAGCGTGACCTTGTTGCGCGTGAACTGCAGGGATTTCTCGGGAGTGCCGGGGGCCGCGCCCGCGGGCAGCACCTGCAGGCGCACTTGAGTGCCGGCTCTGCCGCGGATGAGCTGCACGACGTCGTCGATGCGCCAGCCGAACACGTCGGTGACCGGGCCTTCCTTGCCCTGGCCGACGCCGGTGATGCGATCCTTGACCGTGAGCGAACCGGCAACCGCCGCCGGGCCGCCTTCGATCACGTTCATGATCGTCACGTAGTCGTCGACGAGCTGCAGCGACGCGCCGATGCCGTCGTAGTTCAGGCTCATCTGGATGCGATATTCCTCGGAGCTGCGCGGCGAGAAGTAGCTCGAATGTGGGTCATACGCGCGCGCGTAAGAATTCATCAGCGACTCGAACACGTCGTCCGCGCTCACCTGATCGATGCGCTTGAGCGTCTGCTCATAGCGCTTCTTCAGGAGCTTCGTCGTTTCGTCCCAGGTCTTGTTGGAAAGGATCATCGACAGCGCGTCGTTCTTCACGCGCTTTCGCCAGTAGTCGTCGAGCTCCGCGTTGGTCGTGGCCCACGGCGCCTTCTCGCGGTCGAACTCGAAAGTCTCGTTGATCGTCCAGTCCGGCTCCTTCTCGAGCTGACTGACCGCGAATTTGATGCGGTCGCGATTGCGCTGCTGGAAGCGCGCGAAGATGGCGAATGCCGGATCCACGTCGCCGCTGCGGATCATGTCGTCGAAGCGGAGTTTGTATTGCTCGAAATCGGCGATGTCCGAGGCGAGCAGACTCGTATGCTGGCTGTCGATGCTGTCGAGGAAGCGCGTGTAGACGACGGTGGAAAGTTTGTCGTCGAGTTTCGAGCCGCTGTAGTGCATGCCTTCGAGCATCGATCCCACTCGACGCGCCACCGACCGGTGCCGCTCGCTCGGGACGACGGACCCCGCGGGCAACTGCGTGTTGGCGGGGGCCTGCGCCGAGCCGGTGAGGACCAGCAATGCGGCCAGCATCGAGGGTGCGAGCCAACGGGAGAAGCGGGGGAGCATTTGATTCATGCGGCGGAGTGTCTCAAGGCTGGGGACGGTCCGTACAATTCAACACTAAGGCCGGGCGCCGGCCTGCTCAAGTGGCATCTCAGCAAACATAGGCTAATCCATGCGTCCGCTGGTCGTTCTCCTTGGAATCGTGATGGGTTCGACAGTCTCCATTGCAGCGGCGCTGCTGATGACCGGGGCTGTATTCCTCCTGTTGCCCGAATACGGCGAGCACCTCGCGGATGAGCGTCGTCCGCTGCTGGTGGCGTGCCTGCTGGCCGTGGTACTGGCGGCCGTAGCCTGGGCGAGCTTCTACGGCGAGCTGCGCACGCGTTCCTGGCGCCTGCTGGCCCACGGAACGCTCGTCGTCGCGTTGACGATCGTGCTCTGGACCTACTGGCCGAAGAAGTGAGCGACATGAATTCATTCGAGCGTGCCTTGCGGCCGTTGGTTCCGGCGGCGGTCGCCAGTCTGCTGTTTGTAACGAATGCCACGGCCGGTCCGATCGACGCGTCGGTCTACCGCAAGCACGTCGCGAAGCTCGCGTCCGACGAGTTCGAGGGGCGCAAACCCGGGACGGTCGGTGAAACCCGTACGCTCGAATATCTGGAGGCCGAATTCCGCAAGCTCGGCCTCGAACCGGGAAACGGCGCGAGTTTCCTGCAGGAAGTGCCGATGGTTGAAATCACGGCGGCGCCGGACGCAAGTCTCCGCTTCACCACGGGCACCGATGTCGCACACCTGAAGTTTCGCGACGACATGGTCATCTGGACCAAGCGCGTGAAAGAGACGGAGTCGCTGACAGCAAGCCCGCTTGTATTCGTGGGTTATGGCGTGACTGCACCGGAATTCGGATGGGACGACTACGCCGGGATCGACATGCGCGGCAAGACCGCGGTGATCCTCGTCAACGATCCGGGTTTCATCACGAAGGACGAGAGCCTGTTTCGTGGCCGCGCGATGACTTACTACGGGCGCTGGACGTACAAGTATGAGGAAGCGGCGCGCCGCGGAGCAGCGGCCGCGATCATCGTTCATCAGACGGAGCCGGCGTCGTACGGCTGGGGCACCGTCGTGAACAGTTGGTCCACGCCGCAGCTCGATCAGGAAACCGCTGAGGGCAACGCCGGACGCGTGGGCGTCGAGGGATGGATCACCGAAGCGGCGGCGCAGAAGTTGTTCGCCGCGAACGGCGGGAGTTTTCAGGACGCCGTACAGCGTGCGAACCGGCGTGGATTTCGCGCGGAGCTTCTCTCGAGCACGGCGAGCGCGTCGTTGCGTAACACCATTCGCCGCGCCAAGTCCTACAACGTCGCCGCGAGACTGGCGGGCAAGAAGCGGCCGGCGGAAACGATCGTCTACATGGCCCACTGGGACCATCTCGGCCGATTGCCGGATTGCAGCGGGGATTGCGTCTTCAACGGCGCCGTCGACAACGCCACCGGAACGGCGGGATTGATCGCGCTCGCCGACGCGTTCGCGCGCGCACCGCGCAAGCCCGGACGCTCGATCCTGTTCCTGGCGGTCACCCTCGAGGAATCCGGCCTGCTGGGCTCGGCCTACTACGTCGACAATCCTCTCTTCCCGCTCGCGAGCACGGTCGCGGCCATCAACATGGACGCGATGCACTTCGGCGGGCCGACTCGCGACGTGACCGTCATCGGATTCGGCGCATCGGAGCTCGAGAAGCCCCTTGCGACCGCGGCCCGAAAGCAGGGCCGCGTGTTGACCCCCGATCCCACGCCCGAGAAGGGTTCGTTCTTCCGCTCGGACCACTTCAACTTCGCCAAGCGCGGCGTGCCCGCGCTCTACATCAAGGGTGGCATCGACGATCGTGAGCGGGGCGCTTTGTGGCGCCAGAAATATCTCGCGGAATTCACCACGGAGAACTATCACCAGGTCGGGGATAACTATTCGCCGGATGCGGATCTTCGCGCTGGCGCGGATGACCTCGATCTGCTGTACGCGGTCGGCTCACAGCTCGCGGCGGAGAAGACTTTTCCGAACTGGAATGCGGACAGCGAATTTCGCACGGCGCGGGATCGCGCGCGCGCGTCGGGCCACTGAGGGCGAGGTCGTCTCAGCGCCGGTGACGGCGTGCCTGCCAGGCGTCGCGCGCGGCTTTGCCCTGCGTGCTGTTGTAAGGATCCGATCCCGTTGGCTCGGCGGATGCCGAAAAAAAATCGCCCAACATCTGCACCTTCACGTCCTGGGCCTGAACCTTGCGCGGCTCGGGCTTGGACTCGCGCTGTCGCGCTCGCTCTTTGGCCCTCTGATCCGCGAGGTAGTAGTCACTCATGATTCTCTTCCCGTGTCTGTCCGACTCTGTCCTGACGCCAGTGTCGCCGAATTGCGTCACAGAATCGCACTCGGGGCGACACGGGCCGGAAAAAATTTGTGAACCGGGTCACGTTTTTCCGGCAGTCGTTTTACTTATGACTTGCGGATTTTCGAGAGGGCCAGTTTGAAGAGTCGCAGCAGGGTCAGGAAGCCGAGCGGCCCCAAGACCACCCACCAGAAGGTCAGGTGCGGGACGAACAGGCCCTTGAAGAAGTCGAAGTACAGCGAGAAGAAACCGCCGTCGTACGACTCCAGAGTCAGGGAGCCGGCGACATAGATCAGCGCGGGCATCACGAGGAAGCCGACCAGCAACGCGGCGCCGACAGTGATCGCTTCGAAGTTGAGGCGCGGCTGCGAGAGATACCAATCGCGCGCGCGATAAAACCAATCGAACAAGGTGACTCGCCCCCGTACTCCCGCCGGCCGGCGGGAAAGCGCGGGCATAATAGCGCATGGACAAAATCAGGGCGGCCGTCATCGGCGTGGGGTATCTCGGACGCTTCCATGCGCAGAAGTACGCGCAGGCCGAGGGATGCGAGCTCGTGGCCGTGGTCGATGGCCGCGCGGAAGTCCGCGAGAGGATCGCGGCGGAAGTGAAGTCGCGGCCTGTGGCCGACTACCGCGAGCTGCTCGGCAAGGTCGACGCCGTCAGCGTCGTGACGCCGACTCCCGCGCACTTCGAGATCGCGGATGCCTTCCTCGCGGCAGGCGCGCACGTGCTCGTCGAGAAACCGATCACCGAGACACCGGACCAGGCGCGCGCGTTGATCGCCCGCGCAGCGGATGCGAAACGCATCCTCCAGGTCGGGCACCTCGAACGCTTCAATGCCGCGGTGCTCGCCGCGGAACCGCACCTGCATGCGCCGCGATTCATGGAATGCGTGCGCCTCGCGCCCTACAAGGAGCGCGGCACCGACGTGAACGTCGTGCTGGACCTCATGATCCACGACATCGACCTCGTGCAGTCGCTCGCGGGCAGCGACATCGTGAGCATCGATGCGATCGGGACACCGGTGTTCTCGGGTGAGATCGACATCGCGAATGCGCGCATCCGGTTCGCGAATGGCTGCGTCGCGAACACCACGGCGAGCCGCGTCTCGCTGAAAACTGAACGCAAGCTCCGGATCTTCGAAGACGCCGCGTATATTTCGCTCGACCTGCAGCAGAAGATTCTGACGTTGATCCGCAAACGCGAGGGCGTTCCCCAGCCCGGACAACTCCCCGTGCACATCGAAGAAACGAATCTCGAGCAGGGTGACGCGCTCAAGAGCGAAATCGAGTCTTTCCTCGACTGCATACGGAACGACCGGCATCCCATCGTGTCCGGAGAAGATGGGCTGCGCGCACTCGAGACCGCCATCCGCATCACCGAACAGGTACACGCGAACCTGGGGGCGACCCGCAAGGCGACTTGATGAGGTCTTGAAGCTGTGCGCGGCGCCGCTACATATGCCGTATGCATACACTCATCCGCCCGCTGACTGACGTGCGACGGACGTTGGACATCGACCTCGTCGCCGACTTTACCTGCCCCTGGTCGTGGCTCGGCATGGCGCAGCTCACTCGCGCGCTCGACAACCTGTCGGGCGACGTCGAAACGCGCCTGCGCTGGCACCCTTTCCGCATGGCGCAGCCCGCGGCGAACGCGCCCCCGCGCAGCTTCCACGAATACCTCTCTGATCGACTGCCGCCCGGCATCAGCGTCCCGTTCGCGGAAAAGAGCCTCACGGACGCCGGGCGTGAGTTCGGGCTCGAGTTCCATTTCGAGAAGCTCGGCCCCTTGCCGAGCACGTCGGAAGCCCATCGGCTCGTGCAGCTCGCGGCCGACGAGGGCCAGCAGGTGAAAGTCGCCGCGGGAGTCTTTCGCGCGTATTTCGAACGCGGCGCGGACATCGCCGACGTCGGCGTGCTCGCGAGCATCGGCGCGGAAGCGAACCTGAGCGACAAGGCGCTGCAGGCGTTCCGCGACACCCGCGATGGCGACACCGCGCTCACGGGCAGCGAAGAGCGTCTGCGCGGCTTCGGCGTGCGCACGGTGCCGAACCTGCTGTTCGGCGGCCGAGTCCTCGTGCCCGGCACGGTGAACGTCGCGACCTACGTGCGCGCTCTCGATCAGGCGCTGTTTCCGACGTCGCCCGACGAGGAAGACCCGCAGCAGCCGACGTTGCATTGATCGACCGCGCCGGCGGCCCGTGATGGCGGCTGTCTGCGCGGCGCGCTACCTTACGGCGCATGTCGCGCGCCGCTGCCGAAATCCCCGATCGATTGAAGACTCTCCGGACCGACCTGCGCGCCATCGTGGGCGATCAGGGGCTGCTCGAAGGCGCCGCGGTTCGCGAACGCGCGGCCACGTTGTGGCACGGCAGGATCGAGGCCGAACTACTCGCGCGGCCACGCACCACCGAGCAGGTATCCGCGATCCTGAAGCTGTGTCACTCACGGGCCCAGCCGGTCGTCACGCACGGCGGGCTCACCGGCCTCGTGAACGGCGCGGATGCCGGTCGCGATGAAATCATCCTCTCGCTCGAATCCATGAACGCGATCGAACGCATCGACGTTCCGGGCCGATCCCTGCGCGTGCAGGCGGGCGCGAAACTCGGCGACGTGCAGCGCGCAGCCGAGGCGCGCGACCTCGTCTTTCCGCTCGATCTCGGCGCGCGCGACAGCGCGACGGTGGGCGGCAACATCTCGACCAATGCGGGCGGCCTGCGTGTCCTGCGCTACGGCATGATGCGCAACCTCGTTCTCGGCATCGAGGCCGTGCTCGCCGACGGCACCGTCCTCACGTCCCTGAACCGCATGCTCAAGAACAATGCGGGGTACGACCTCAAGCAGTTGTTCATCGGCAGCGAGGGCACGCTGGGCGTGGTCACGCGCGCCGAGCTCAGAGTCGTTTCGCGCACGCGCAGCCAGGAGACGATGCTCGCGGCGCTGCCTAGCTTCGATGCCCTGGTGGAGTTGCTCGGGCGCCTCGACTCGGGACTCGGCGGCCAGCTCTCCGCGTTCGAAGCGATGTGGGGCAACTACTACGACTACAACACCGCGCCGCCCGCGCTGAATTCCGCGCCGCTGTCGCGCGGCGCGCCGTTTTACGCGATCGCAGAAACACTGGGCGGCGATCCGGACTCGGATCGCGCGCGACTCGAAATCGTGCTCGGCGAGGCTCACGAGGCGGGCGTGGTGACGGACGTGACGCTCGCGAGTTCGGAAGCCGAGCGGCGCGCGATCTGGAACATCCGCGAGGACGTCTGGCAGGTGAAGAACATCGCGCCGTTGCTGACGTTCGACGTGAGCCTGCCCATCGAGAACATGAAGGCCTATGCCGCCGAAGTGTGCGCCGGCGTGCGCGCATTCGCGGGTGCCGACCGCACGTTCGTCTTCGGCCACATGGCCGACGGCAATCTGCACCTCGTCGTCGCCGCGGGCGACGACGACGCGACGCGCGGGACGATCGAAGGCCTCGTCTACCGGCCGCTCGCCGCCATCGGCGGTTCCGTATCGGCGGAGCACGGCATCGGTCTCGAGAAGCGCGACTATCTATCCTTGTCGCGCAGCGCGGCGGAGATCTCCACGATGAAACTGCTGAAACGCGCCCTGGATCCGCGGTGCATCCTGAATCCCGGAAAGGTGTTCGCGTGAACGAACCCGCGCATCTGAAACGCGGCCGCCGTGACGTCACGGTCGCGGCCCTGCAGTTCGCCTGCGGCTGGGACGTGGGGGCGAACATCGCGACCGCTGAACGGCTCGTGCGTCAAGCCGCGAAGCAGGGTGCCCAGATCATCCTCATCCAGGAGCTTTTCGAGACGCCGTATTTCTGCATCGAGCAGGACTCGCGTCACCTGCGCCTCGCGACCACGGTCGCCGAGAACGCGGCGATCGCTCACTTCACGAAGATCGCGCGCGAGCTCGGCGTCGTGCTGCCGATCAGCTTCTTCGAGAAGGCGAACCACGTCTTCTTCAACTCGATCGCGATCCTCGACGCGGACGGCACCAATCTCGGCGTATATCGCAAGGCGCACATCCCGAACGGCCCCGGCTACCAGGAGAAGAACTACTTCACCCCGGGCGACACGGGCTTCAAGGTCTGGGACACGCGCTTCGGACGCATCGGCATCGGCATCTGCTGGGATCAGTGGTTTCCCGAGACGGCGCGCGCGATGGCGCTCATGGGCGCGGAGCTGCTGTTCTTTCCGACCGCGATCGGCAGCGAGCCGCCGCCGGCGTTGCCCGTGCATTCGCGCGATCATTGGCAGCGAACGCAACAGGGTCATGCGGCCGCGAACCTGACGCCTGTGATCGTCTCAAACCGGATCGGGACCGAACGCGCATTGCAGGATCCCGAGGGTCTCTACATCCGTTTCTACGGATCGAGCTTCATCGCGGATCCGACCGGCGCGAAGATCGCCGAGGCCGACGAAGAGAGCGAAGCGGTGCTCGTCGCAAAATTCGATCTCGCGGCGATCGAGGAGATGCGCAACAACTGGTTCGTGTTTCGCGATCGGCGGCCGGAACTCTACGGCGCGTTGACAACGTACGACGCGTTGAAGAAATGAATCGATCGGATTGCCTCGGTGCTGTGCTGCTATCGGCCGTCCTGATTTCGGAAATCGCGTTCGGCGCGGATCCGTTGCCGCTGACCGAAGATGAATGCCAGGCCGTCGTCGAGCTCGCGAAGGGACCGGCCGAAGTTCGCGACCTGGATGGCGTGGTCGTGCTCGACGAAAAGGCCACGGACGTTTTCGAACCACCGAAGTTCACCGATGCGAAGGTGAAGACCATCGTCTGCTGGCGATCCGCGGCGCGATTCGTCGTGAGCGATCGTAGAGTCGCGGATGCCGGCCTGCGTCTCGCGGTGAAGGCCCAGGGCGGCGCGAAGGATGGCGAAGATCGCGCGCTCGTTTTGGAAAAGGTCAACGGCGGGTTCCGCATCCGCGCGCTGCAGGGCGGCGACTTCACGTCCGAAGAGCAAAAGTGGGTGGTCGAGCTGCTGCAGACGCTGAACGACGCGAAGAACCTGCCGACGTTCGTCGGTACGGAAAAGAAGACCTGAGGAGCGCCGCATGGCCGACAAGGATGAAGAGCTGGCCGAGATCGATGCGTTATTCGCGCGCGCCGATGCCGATCACGATGGGCAGATCGACTTCACCGAGTTCCGGGCGCTGGTGCGCGAGCTCGACGATGGACAGATGAACGACGAGACGTTGCGCATCGGGTTCGTGGATACGGATGCGGACCGGAATGGGCGCATCAACATTGATGAGTTCAGGGTGTGGTGGTTGGGCGACTGAAGAGAGAACGCGCCCTCCGGATTTCTCCGGAGAACGCGCACTTTTGGTGGAGGCGGCGGGACAGTTGTTCCCTCTCTTTCGAGAAGGCCTGGACTATGCCTTCATCCCGAATCGCACTCGCGATCCTGGATGCGGGGCGTCTTATCCGATTCGTCCCATGACGATCCGGATCCTGGGGCCGGCTCCGACGCTTGCGCGTCTCAGCCAGTCCATGAGTCTCTACACGGCAGATCGAGTTGGCCTCTATCCACCGCTCGGCGTTGCCACGTCGCTTTCGCGACAGAGGGTTCACCGAATGAGCCCCGTTTTCACTTCGCTCTCACGAGCGAAGGCGACCATTGCGTTCCTTCGCATCAATCGAACCCGCGTCCGCAAGCACTAGACGTGAGGATCTACGTACGTAGCTGCTTCTTTGTTTTCTTACTGTCCGCTACCCGAAGAGCAGGGAAGACGTCCAGCCAGCTACAGTGACTCTTAACGGTTCCGCCC
>JAYTOK010000082.1:0-33743 GCA_043747835.1 Pseudomonadota bacterium
GAAGGTGACGCCGAGCTGCTCCTGGATGTTGATGAGCTCGAACTGCGTGGCTTCGCGCAGCTTCTTGTCGAGCGCGCCCAGCGGCTCGTCGAGCAGCAGGAGCTTCGGGCGTTTCACCAGCGAGCGGGCGAGCGCGACTCGCTGCCGCTGGCCGCCGGAGAGCTGGTGGGGCTTGCGCGCGGCGAACTGCCCCAGCTTCACGATTTCGAGGATGTCCGTGACGCGCGAGGCAATCTCGGAACGCGTCAGCTTTTCCTGTTCGAGGCCGAACGCGATGTTCTTCTCCACGGTCATGTGGGGGAACAGCGCGTACGACTGGAACATCATGTTGACCGGACGTTCGTACGGCGGCACATCGGCCATGTCCGTACCGTCCAGGTAGATGGAACCGGACGTCGGAGATTCAAAGCCGGCGAGCATGCGCAACAGCGTCGATTTGCCGCAGCCGGAACCGCCCAGCAGGCAGAAGATCTCGCCCTTGAAGATCTTGAGGCTTACGTTGTTGACGGCCGTGAAGTCACCGAAACGCTTGGAAACGTTGTCGATGCGCACGTAGCACTCGGCGTTCGGATCACGCCACGGCTCGCCCTTCGCCTTGCTCTTGTCAGCGCGTCTTTCGGCCGTAAGTGTGGCCATGGACAGACCCCCGTTCGCAGATCCCGCGAGGGGATCCGTAGAAAATAATCACGGGCCGCCGTTCCCTAAACGGCGACCCCTGAAATCATTTGCCGGTTCGGAAGCGCGTCCAGGTGCGCGTCAGGGAACGAGTGAACTCCGCACTCTCGGGTAAATCAGGCACCAGCTTCGGCATCATTTCCGGTGTCGGGAAGATGCCGGGATTGTTCTTGATCTCCGCGGTCACCTGCGGCCAGGAAGCGGCGTTGCTGTTCGCGAAACTGATGAAGTTGCTGTTCTTCGCGGCCACGTCGGCGCGCAGCATGTAGTCGATGAAGAGGTGCGCATTCTTCGGGTGACCGGCATCGCCCGGGATCGCCATGCTGTCGAAGAACATCACCCCGCCTTCCTTCGGGATGTTGTACTTGATCGTGTAGGTCTTCTTCGATTCCTCGGCGCGGCTCTTCGCCTGCAGCACGTCGCCCGACCAGCCGAGCGCGAGGCAGATTTCGCCGCCCGCGAGCTGTTCGATGTACGCGGAGGAGTTGATGCTGCGGATGTACGGGCGCACCGACATGAGCACCTTCTCCGCGGCCGCGAGGTCTTCCGGCGCTTCGGAGTTCGCATCCTTGCCCAGCCAGATCAGCACGGTGCCGATGACTTCCGACGGCGCGTCGAGCACCGAAACGCCGCATTTCGCGAACTTCGAGATCACCTTCGGATCCCAGAACATCGCGAAACTATCTACCGGAGCGTTCGGCAGCGCCGCGTTGATGGCTTCTTCGTTGTAGGCCACCCCGGAGGTGCCCCACATGTAATTGACCGCGTGCTCGTTGGCCGGGTCGAACACCTCGAGACGTTTCGTGATGTCCGCGTCGAGGTTCTTGAGATTCGGGAGCTTCGACCTGTCGAGCTTCTGGTAAATGCCGGCCTTGATCTGGCGGGCCAGGAACGAGGCGGACGGGACGACGACGTCGTATCCCGTGCGGCCCGCGACGAGCTTCGTCTCGAGCAGCTCGTTCGAGTCCATCACTTCGTAATTGACCTTGACGCCCGTTTCCTTCTCGAACTCCTTGAGCACTTCGGGCTCGATGTAGTCCGACCAGTTGTAAACGTTGACGACTTTCTCGGCGTCGGTGTCGACCGCGGGAGTCGCGGGACCGGCGGCCGGCGGCGGCGCCTCTTCCTTCTTGCCGCAGGCGACGAGCAATAACAGACAGGAAGCCGAAATCAGTGCCGACAGGCTACGAGTGGACATTTTGTAAGACCCCTAGAGTTGTCGCGGCGTGAGACCCACACGTCCGCGTCTTTGGAACCGTTATAACTCAGCGCAGCCGGTCATATCCAGCCCTGATCGCGCAGATGAGCAGCGGTTTCATCGAG
Organism: Pseudomonadota bacterium; assembly: GCA_043747835.1. GTDB lineage: Bacteria > Pseudomonadota > Gammaproteobacteria > Steroidobacterales > Steroidobacteraceae > CADEED01. The sequence goes on from JAYTOK010000082.1 coordinate 1,999, forward strand.
AGACCGCACTACTTTGGACAGTAGTTCGTCGATTTCGGAGCGTGAGATCACCAGGGGTGGCGCGACGAACAGCGTGTCGCGCGTCGCCCGCATGACCAGGCCGTTGCGCGTGCAGATGTCCCGCATCTTGAGGCCCGCTTCGCCGCGCGGCTCGAAAAAGCGCCGTGACGCCTTGTCCGGCACGAGTTCGATGGCCGCCAGCAGGCCCAGGCAGCGCGCTTCCCCGACCAGCGGGTGCGCCGCGAGCTCTTTCCAGCGGCTTGCTAGATAGGGTGCCGCTTCGTCCCGCACGCGTTCGACGATCCGTTCGCGGCGGAAGATCTCGAGATTGGCGATCGCGACGGCACAGGCAGCGGGATGGCCAGAATAGGTGAAACCATGAAAAAACTCGCCGCCGCCTTCGATCAGGACCTCGGCAACGCGATCGCCGACCATGAGGCCGCCGATTGGTAGATAGCCGCTGGAGAGGGCCTTGGCCATCGTGAGGAAGTCCGGACGGGTGCCGTAGTGCTCGCAGCCGAACCACTGGCCCGTGCGGCCAAATCCGCAGATGACTTCGTCGGAGGCATACAGGATCCCGTATTTATCGACGATCCGCTGGATCTCGGGCCAGTAGGTGTCGGGCGGGATCACCAATCCGCCCGCGCCCTGCACGGGCTCGCCGATGAACGCGGCCACGCGATGCGGCCCGATTTCCTCTATCTTCTGCTCCAGTTCGCGGGCACAGCGGAGTCCGAACTCCGCGGGCGAGAGATCCCCACCCTCGCCGAACCAGTACGGCTGATTGATGTGCACGATGTTCGGCAGCGCGCCATCCGGCCCGAGCTGCTCGTGCATGGGCTTCATGCCGCCGAGCGACGCGCCGGCGACGGTGCTGCCGTGATACCCGTTCCAGCGCGAGACGATCACGTTGCGCTCGGGCTGGCCCAGCACCTGCCAGTAGCGACGCACCAGACGCACGAGCGTGTCGTTCGCCTCGCTGCCGGAGCCGGTGTAGAAAACGTGATTGAACTGCGGCGGCGTCACCTCTTTGAGGAGGCGCGCCAATTCGATCGCGGGCGGCGTACTGCTCTGGAAAAAACTGTTGTAGTAAGGCAGCTCGAGCATTTGCTTGTAGGCGGCGTCCGACAATTCCTTGCGCCCGTAGCCCAGCGCCACGCACCACAAACCGCTCATGCCATCGAGAAGGCGCTCGCCCTCGGAGGTGTAGATGTAGCACCCCTCCGCGCGCGTGATCACGCGCGCGCCCTTGGCGGCTAGCGCCTTGTGATCCGTGAACGGATGCAGGTAGTGCGCGGAATCGAGCTGCTGCAGCTCGCGTGTCGTCAGGGTCATGTCAGGCCTCAGACGTTGAGCAGGAGATGCTCGCGCTCCCACGAGCTGATCACCTGCAGGAACACTTCGTACTCGGCTTCCTTGACGATGGTGTACGCGGCGATGAACGGGTCGCCGAGAATGCGCACCAGCGGCTCGCATTCGCGCAGCGCGCGGACCGAATCGTCGAGCGAACGCGGCAGCGAGAACGGCAGATCGTGCGCCGAACCCGAGATCGGTTCGGACGGTTGCAGCCCTTCGATCATGCCAAGGAGGCCGCAGGCCAGCGACGTCGCGATTGCGATGTAGGGATTGGCATCCGCGCCCGCGAGACGGTTCTCGACGCGGCGCGCGCTGGCATCGGAAGACGGCACGCGCAGGCCCGCAGTGCGGTTGTCGTAGCCCCACTGCACGTTGATGGGCGCGAGCTGGAAGCGGCTGATGCGGCGGTATGAGTTCACGTTCGGCGCGAGCAGCGCCATCGCGGCCGGCAGGTATTTCTGCAGACCCGCGATGTGCGAGAAGAACAACGGCGTCGGCGTGCCGTCCGGATTCGAGAAGACGTTCTTCTTCGTCTTCGAGTCGACGATGCTCTGGTGGATGTGCATCGCGCTGCCGGGCTCCTTCGCGTGCGGCTTCGCCATGAACGTGGCGTACATCTTGTGGCGCAACGCGGCTTCGCGCGCCGTGCGCTTGAAGAGGAACGCCTGGTCCGCGAGATCGAGAGCATTGCCGTGCAGCAGGTTGATTTCCATCTGCGCGGCGCCGTCCTCGTGGATCAGCGTGTCGATCTCGATGTCCTGGTCTTCGCAGAACTGGTACATGTCGTCGAACAGCGGATCGAATTCGTTGACCGCCGCGATGCTGTAACTCTGGCGCCCGGGCTCCGCGCGGCCCGAACGGCCCACCGGCGGCTTGAGTGGATAGTCGGCGTCGATGTTGGGCTCGACGAGGTAGAACTCGAGTTCGGGCGCCACGACCGGCTCCCAGCCGCGTTGCGCGTACATCTCGAGGATGTGGCGCAACACGCCGCGCGGCGCCATGCCCACGCGGCGGCCGTCGGCGTAGAAGCAGTCGTGGATGACCTGCGCGGTGGGCTCGGCGGCCCACGGCACGCGGCGCACGGTGCGCGGATCGGCCTTGAGGATGATGTCGATCTCGGCCGGACTCATCGCCTTGTCGGTGTCGGCTGGATAGTCGCCCGTCACCGTCTGCAGGAAGATGCTCTCTGGGAGACGCATGCCCTCATCTTCGCCGAACTTTTCGGCGGGCATGATCTTGCCGCGCGCGATGCCCGCCATGTCGGGGATGATCGCCTCGACCTCGGAGATGCCGTGGTCTTTCAGGAACTGTCGGATTTCGTTTGCCATGGGACTTTCCTAGCTACTTTTTCTTTTCTGCTTCTAGTTTCTGACGCGCGGCGCGGCCGAACTCGGCGAACAACGCCTGCGAAAACGGATTTCTCATCACCTGCCACTCGGGGTGCCACTGCACCGCGAGTGCAAAAGTTGCCGCCTTGACGCGGAAGGCCTCGATGAGGCCGTCCGTCGCGCGCGCCTCGACGGCCAGATCGGGACCCAGCCGGTCGACGCCCTGCCAGTGCAGGGAATTCACGCGCACGCGATCCGTGGTCGCGATGCCGGCCAGCACCCCGCCCGTCTCGAGTACGACGTCATGCGCGGGCCCGTACTGCACTTCGAGCGGCTCTTCCTTGTCCTCTCGATGATCGTCGAAGCCCGCGACCTCGTGCACGCGCTGGTGAAGCGTGCCGCCCATCGCGACGTTCATCTCCTGGAACCCACGACACACGCCGAACACCGGCACCCCGCTCGCGACCGCGCGCGGGATCAGCGACAGCGTGGTCGCGTCGCGATGCGCATCGTGCAAGGTCCCTTCCATGCTCGGCGATCCCGAGTAGTGGCGCGGCTCGACGTTCGATGGCGAGCCCGGGAAGAAGATGCCGTCGACGCGCCCGAGAATCTCCGTGACATCGAGCGGCGTCTCGAGGACCGGGATCAGGAGCGGCAGACAGTCGGCGGCCTGGACGACCGCGGCGATGTACTTCTCGCCGACGGCATGAAACGGATGGGGACCGATCATGCGTCGGTCGGCGGGAATGCCAATGACCGGACGCTTGTTCATAGCTCGACGCTTTCACCCGGATCGCTGGCCCAGGCGCTGTCTATTATCTTTTACGAACTCGCAAAGTCGACCGATGCGAGGCGGCCATTAGACCACAGCGCGAGCGCTCGGGCTCGGGCCAACGAACGAGTGCAAGGCGCCCATGTCGCGGCCAATTCCCGCCTTTCCGCCGTTTGCCGCCGTGCGCGCGCCGGGCATATGCTGCGTCGCCCGGCGCCGATCAGGTGTCGAAAATAATAAACACCTCGAGACGTTATGACGCGCGCCCCCGCCACTGAATTGGAGCCATTCCTCGCCGCCCATCCGCAGGTGCGGTTCTTCGACGCGTTCGTCAACGACCTCAATACCGTCGAGCGCGGCAAGCGCATCGACCGCGCAGGAATCGCGGGTGTCTTCGCGCGCGGCATGCCATTGCCGGGATCGATGTTCGCGCTCGACATCGAAGGTGGCACGGTCGAAGCGTCGGGCCTCGGGTTCGCGGACGGCGACGCGGATCGCCCGTGCATGCCGATCCCGGGCACGCTCGTGCCCGTCCCGTGGCAGAGCGACGTCGCGCAAGTGCAGCTGACGATGAACGATCTCGATGGCGCGCCGTTCTTCGGCGACCCGCGCCATCTGCTCGCGCGGCAGGTGGACGCGCTCGGCGCGCTCGGCCTCATACCCGTCGTGGCGATCGAGTACGAGTTCTACCTGGTCGATTCGCAGCGCGACGCAGCGGGAATGCCGCAGCCGCCGCGCGGCCCGCTCACCGGACGCCGCGAGTTCCGTACGCAGATCAATTCGATGACGGACCTCAACGAATACTCGCTGCTGCTCTCAGAGATCGATTCGAGCTGCCGCGTGCAGAACGTGCCGGCCACCTCGTCGCTCGCCGAATATGGGCCGGGCCAATACGAGGTGAACCTCGCGCATGCCGCGGACGCGATGCGGGTTTGCGACGAGGCGTTGCGCTTCAAGCGAATCGTGAAGAGCGTCGCGCGCGCGCACGGCTGCGAGGCGACTTTCCTGCCGAAGCCCTACGCCACCATGGCCGGCAGCGGACTGCACGTCCACGTGAGCGTGCTCGACAAGGACGGGCGCAACCTCTTCGCCGCGCCGACGCCACAGGAGAGCGCGCCGCTGCGGCACGCGATCGCAGGCACCCTCGCCTCGCTCGGCGACGGCATGGCGATCTGCGCGCCGGGCCCCAACTCCTATCGGCGCTTCCGCGCCGAGGCCTATGTGCCGCTGCATCCGACGTGGTCCATCAACAACCGCGGCTCGGCCGTGCGCGTGCCCGCATCCGATCCCGCGAACCTGCGGATCGAGCATCGGCTCGCGGGTGCCGACGCGAACCCCTATCTGGTCACCGCGTGGATCCTCGCCGGCATTCGCTCCGGCCTCGAGGCGAAGCTCGAGCCGCCGCCGGTCACCACGGGCAACGCGTACACGCAGTCAGGCGAGCCGATGCCGCTGCAATGGAGCGCGGCCGTCGCGCGCTTCGCGGCGAGCCAGTTCGCGCGCCAGGCGTTCGGGGAAAAGTTCGTACATCTCTATTCCGTCGTGAAGGCCGCGGAAGCCGAAGAGTTCAACTCGCACATCACGCCACTCGAGATCGCGCGGTATCTCGGCCCGCTGTGAGCCACTTCCAATGAGCGAGATCGACTCCCGCAACTACTACCTCGCGAGTACGCCGCCGCAGTCGAGCTACGCGCCGCTCGCCGGTGAAACGCGCGCGGATGTCTGCGTGATCGGCGGCGGGATATCGGGTCTGTCCGCCGCGCTGCATCTGCGCGAGCGCGGCATGTCCGTGACGCTGCTCGAGGCAAAGTATCTCGGCTTCGGCGGCTCGGGCCGCAGCGGCGGGCAATCGATCTTCGGCTACGCCTGCGAGCAGTCCACGCTGGAAAAGGAAGTGGGTGCCGCCGATGCCCGCCGCCTGTGGGACATCTCCGTCGAGGGAATGAGTCTGCAACGCGAGCTCATCGCGCGACATGCGATCGACTGTCACTACGTGCCCGGCCATATGATCGTCGGCCTCAAGCGCCGCCACGACGACGCATTGCGCGACGAAATCGAAAACCTCTCGCGCAAGTACGACTACCACTCGCTGCGCCTGATTCACCGCGACGAGTTACGCACTATTGTCGATAGCGACCGGTACACGAGCGCGCTGCTCGATTCCAATGGCGGTCATCTGCACCCCTTCCGCTACACGCGCGGGCTCGGCGCCGCCGCCGCGCGCGCGGGGGTCGCGATTCACGAGGACTCGTGGGTCACGAAGCTTGCGGTCGCGCAGAACGCGACCGCGGAGAATCTGGTCCACACATCGACGGGAACTGTTCGCGCGCGCCACCTCGTCGTCGCGGGCGGCGCGCTGCTGGGCGGCCTCGTGCCCGAGCTCGCGCGCAAACTCATCTCGATCGGCACGTACGTCGCGGCGACGGAGCCGCTCGGAGAACGCGCGCGCGCGCTCATCACCAACAACGCCGCGGTGGCAGACATGAACTGGATCATCGACTATTTCCGTCGCTCCGCGGACGATCGGCTGCTCTTCGGCGGCCGCGTGAGCTACTCCGGCGTCGATCCTTTCGATTCCGCCCGACTGCTTCGCAGCCGCATCGCGGCGGTTTTCCCGCAGCTCGCCGACGCACGCATCGAATATGCCTGGGGCGGCTTCCTCGACATCACGACGAGCCGCGCGCCGCATTTCGGCAGGCTCGGGCCCAACGCGTATTTCCTGCAAGGACTCTCCGGCCACGGCATGGTGATCGCAGGTGTAGCGGGCAAACTCGCGAGCGAGGCGATCGCGGGCACCGCCGGACGCTTCGACCTGTTCGACCGCATTCGTCACAGCGACTTCCCCGGCGGCCCGCTGCTGCGCCGGCCGGCGCTCGTGCTCGCGATGCTCTACTACCGCCTGCGGGATCTGCTGTGAGCGCCGCGTTCGACTTCGACGTGTGGTTCTCGGCGCTGCCCGTGCTCGTCGCGGCGGCCACGTTCACGTGGTTGCTGTCGCTGCCGTTGCGCAACGTGAGCATCGTGGATTCGTTGTGGAGCCTCATGCTCTTCGCCGCGGGCGTCGTCTATTCGCTGGGCTGCGATCCGCGCGCGCCGCGTCTCGCGTTCGTGCTGTGGCTGCTCGCGCTCTGGGCCTCGCGGCTGGCGGTCTACATCACGGCACGCAACCTGGGCCACGGCGAGGACCACCGCTACCAGGCGATCCGCGCGCGCAACGCACCGGGTTTCCAGTGGAAGAGCCTGTACCTCGTGTTCTGGCTGCAGGCGGGTCTCGCGTGGGTGATCTCGCTACCGTTGCTGGGCGCGCTCTCGAGCCTGCGGCCGCTCGGCGTGCTCGACGCAATCGGCGCCACGCTCTGGGTCGTGGGCTTCGTGTTCGAGGCCGGCGGCGACTGGCAGCTCGCGCGCTTCAAGCGCGACCCGGCCAACGCCGGCAAGGTGATGGACCGCGGCTTCTGGCGCTACACGCGCCACCCTAACTATTTCGGCGAGTTCTGCATCTGGTGGGGCTTCGGCTTGTTCGCCCTGGCGGCCGGCGCGTGGTGGGCGCTGCCGGGGCCACTGCTCATGTCTTTCCTGCTGCTCAAGGTTTCCGGGGTAAGCCTGCTGGAAAAGGACATCGGCAATCGTCGGCCGCAGTATGCCGACTACGTCTTGAAAACCAACGCATTTTTCCCGGGTCCGCACCGCAAATGACCTAAAGAGTGCCCCGTAATGGGCCGATATCTCCGCTGACAACCGGAGAGCCCGAGCCCAGGAAACCGCAGGACACTCTTGAAACAGGTCGATTCAACACAGCGCGAGGCCCGTGCCCGTGACTTGCGTCACGAAGTCGTGGCGGAACTCACCGAGGGCACGCATCGCACATTCCGGCTGCTGTTCGCGGTGCAGTGGGCCATCGCGCTCGTGCTCGCCTGGAATTCGGCGCAGCCGGACGACTCGCGCGTGCTGTTCACGGCGCTGCTTGGCGCGGTCTTGAGCGTGCCCGCATTGTGCTTCGCCGTCGCCGCGCCGCTCGCGGTGTGGGTGCGGCATTTCACCGCCGCGTGCCAGATCGGCTGGTCCATGGTCTTCGTCTGGCTGCTCGAAGGCCGCGTCGAGGCGCAGTTCCACACTTTCGCGTCGCTCGCCTTCCTCGCGTTCTATCGCGACTGGCGCGTGCTCGTCACGGCGACACTCACCGCGATCGCATGGCCGCTGGTGCGCGTCCTGACGTTGCCCGACTCCTATCTCGTCGGAGTCTCCGCGTGGTGGCGCATCTTCGACCAGTGCATCTGGATCGTCGCCGAATTCTGCATCCTCGTGATCGCGGTCCAACAGAGTTTGAAGACCGTGCAGAAGTTCTCCGAACTCGCCGCATCGCTCGCGATCTCCAACGAGTCGCTCGGCAAGGACGTCGACGCGCGCACCTCGCACCTCGAAAAGAGCCGCGAGCAATACCGGCTGATCGCGGAATCGACACGCGCGATCCCGTTCGAGCTCGATCTCGCGCATGGACGCTTCACCTACATTGGACCGCAGGCCTTGAATGTCATGGGATTCTCCGATTCGAGCTGGAAAGAATCCGGCTTCCTCGACCGGTTGCTGCCGCGCGAGCGCGAGACCGCGGTGCGCCAGCAGCTCGATGAGTGCATTCCCGGAAATTTCGACGTGCTCTGCACGGTCGTCGATCCCGACAATCGCGCGCACGAGTTGCACTGGACTATCGCCTGCGATCTCGTCGACGACATGCGCGTGCTGCGCGGCTTCATGATCGACGTCACCGACGAGCGCCGGCAGTTGCGCGAGTCCGCGCAGGGACAGAAGCTCGAATCCGTGGGCCGCATCGCCGCCGGCGTCGCGCACGAAATCAACACCTCCGTGCAATTCATTTCGGACAGCGTGCGGTTCGTGCGTCACGCGCTCAAGGACGTGCCGCGCGCGCTGGCGGACTACCGCACGCTCGCGGTCAGCGCGATCTCGGGCAAGGATGTCGTCGAAGCCGCCCGAAAGGCCACGGACACGGACGAAGCCGCCGACGTCGACTACTTCCTCAAGAACGCGCCGGAGGCGCTCGATCGCGCAATCGACGGCATCGGCCGCGTCGGCTCGATCGTGCGCTCGATGACCGAGTTCGCGCACCCCGACACGCTCGCGATGGCGGACGTCGACATCAACCGCGCGATCCGCAGCACTCTCAACATGGCGCGCAACGAATACAAGTCCGTCGCCGAGCTCGAAACCGATCTCGCCGAACTGCCGTTCGTGCGCTGCCACGCCGGCGACTTCAACCAGGTCATGCTGAACCTGGTGCTCAATGCCGCGCACGCCATCGGCGATGCTGTCGCAGGCTCGAGCGCCAAGGGAAAAATCAGGGTGCGCACACGCTGCATCGGAGATTTCGTGGAAGTCTCGATCACCGATACCGGTGACGGGATTCCGGAATCGGTGCGCGCGCGCATTTTCGAGCCGTTCGTGACGACAAAGGAAGTCGGGCGCGGCACGGGCCAGGGTCTCGCGCTGTCGCGCGGCATCGTGGTCGACAAGCTCAAAGGATCGCTTCACTTCGAAACGGAAACGGGAACCGGGACGACTTTCTACATCCGGCTCCCCATCTCAACCCCCAAGCAGGCTGCCGCATGAACGCTCCGTCTCTCCATGTGCTCTTTGTCGACGACGAACAGGCCATCCTCGACGGTCTCCGCAACAGTTTGCGCAAGGAGCGCAAGCGTTGGGAGATGACGTTCGCGCTGGGCGGCCAGCAGGCGCTCGAGGAAATGAAGAAAACCCCCGCCGACGTCGTGATCACCGACATGCGCATGCCGGGCATGGACGGCGCCGAGCTGCTGCGCCACATCCAGCGCGACTTCCCCGCCGCGGCGCGCATCGTGCTGTCGGGCCAGGCCGAACGCGAATCGATCATGCGCGCGCTGCCCGTCACGCATCAGTTCCTGCACAAGCCCTGCGACGGCGACACGTTGCGCGCGGTGATCGAGCAGACGCACGCGCTCCACAAGCTCATGCAAAACCCGGCGCTGACCGCGCTCGTCGGCAAGCTGGACCGTATCCCTGCCGTGCCGTCCACCTACACGGAGCTCTCGCGCCTGGCCGCCGACCCGAAGGCCGATGCGGCCTCGTTCGCCAAGGTCATCGAACAGGATGCCGCGGTCTGCGCCAAGGTCTTGCAGCTCGTCAATTCGGCCTACTTCGGCCTCGGCCAGAAAATCGTCAGCATCCGGCCCGCCGTAACCTATCTCGGCGTCGAGATCATCAAATCGCTGGTGCTCACGTCGAGCTCGTTCTCGGACAAGGCCATCAGCGAAGTGAAGGGCTTTTCCCCCGACCGCCTGCAACAACATTCGATGCTGACCGCGGTCCTCGCGAAGAAAATCGTCTCGAACCCCGCGCTCGCGGATGCCGCCTTCACGGCGGGCCTGCTGCACGACATCGGCGCGCTGGTGTTGCTGCATGCGGCGCCGCCCGACTACGTGCGCTCGATCGAGCGCAAGAAGCAGTTGAACGGCGACAGCGCCGCCGCCGAGCGCGAGATCTTCGGCGTGACACACGCCGAAGTCGGTGCCTATCTATTGGGTCTTTGGGGGATCCCGTTCCCGATCGTCGAGGCAGTCGCCTTCCACCATCGCCCGAACGAGGTGCAGCCGGAGTCGCGGCCGCTGGTCACGGCAGTGCACATCGCGAGCGGTCTGGTCGAGGAGATGACCGACGCGGATACGCAATCGCGGCCGATGGGCGCCGGGCTGGACAACTCGGGACGCATCGATGTGAGCTTCCTGAGAGAAGCGGGTCTCGAGGAGGGGTTGAAGAAGAGCCGCGTCGAAGCCGAAGTGCTGCTGGGCAAGGTCGCGTCGACGGGCTGATGCAAAGGAGCTGATCCCGTCCTACCATGCGGGCACTTCCAAGGAGTGCCGCATGCCGAAATGGGGATTTTTGTTTGCCGCCATCGCCGGTGCGGGACTTGGCTTCAGTTTCTCGCCCGCCGATGCCGCTCGAACCGGCGCGAAGGATGGCGAGGCCGAAAAGGCAGCCAAGGCGTTCCTCGCCTCCCTGCCGGAAGAGTTGCGCAAGAAAGTGGCATATCCCGCATCCGCGAAGGAACGCCGCGAGTTCCACTTCGTGCCGCGCGAGCGGATCGGCGCTTCATTGCTGGAACTCGACGGCGACCAGAGCGAACTGCTTGGCCCGCTGCTGAGCTCGGCGCTGAGCCCCGAGGGCCTGCTCACCGCCCGCGGCGTCATCAAGCACGAGAACATCCTGCGCCGCATCGAAACCGAAGCCGGTGTCGGAAATGCGTCGCGCCGCGATCCCGGTCGCTATTACACCGTCGTGTTCGGCTCGCCCTCCGGGGCGGCGCCCTGGGCGTGGCGCTTCGAAGGCCACCATCTCTCTTTGAGCGTGACGCAACTGCCGGGGCAACCGCCCGTCATCGGCCCTTTCTTCGTGGGCGCGAATCCGGCGAAGGTGTTGTCGGGTTCGAACGAAGGCTTCCGGCTGCTCGCGGTTGAGGAGGATCTGGGGCGCGAGCTGATCCGCCTGCTCCCCGACGAGCGCCGCAAGGTCGCGATGATTCGCGAATCGGCATTCCCGGAGATCGTCACGGGCAATGATCCCAAGGTGTCGCTCGAACGTGCCGGCATCGCCGCGGCGGCGATGACCGAAGCCGAGCGCGCGCAACTGCGGCGCTTGCTCTACGTCTATCTCGACCGGCTGAACATCGACGCCGCACTCGATGCGAAACGCCGGATCGACCGCGCCGGGTTCGACAAGTTGCATTTCGCGTGGGCGGGAAGCCTCGAGCCGGGCGCAGCACACTACTACCGCATCCACGGTCCTACACTGCTGATCGAATACGACGACACGCAGAACGACGCGAACCACATCCACACGGTGTATCGCGATCTCGAGCACGACTTCGGCGGCGATGCGCTGCGCGCGCACTATCGGCAGGATAGTCATGAAACGGCCGATACCTTGGTCGCAGGTCATCTATCGCGTTGATAGGCGATTCCGAATGGCCGCCCTCTCGGCACATCGATAGACTTCTTGTCTACAACGACAGATCCGGAGATCGAACATGAGCAAGAAGCACACCGCCGCCACGATCGCCGCGCCGCTGATCGACATCGGCATCAAAGCCAAGGATCGCGAGAAGATCGCGCTGGGTCTGTCGCGCGTGCTCGCGGACACGTACTCGCTCTATCTGAAGACGCACAACTTCCACTGGAACGTGGAAGGCCCGATGTTCAACACGCTGCATCTGATGTTCATGGATCAGTACACCGAGCTGTGGAATGCGCTCGATGCCATCGCCGAACGCATCCGCGCGCTGGGGTTTCCCGCGCCGGGCACCGGCAAGGAATTCTCGAAGCTCACGTCGATCGAGGAAACCGACGGCGTGCCCGATGCGCTGGACATGGTGCGGTTGTTGGTTGCCGGCCACGAAGCCGTCACGCGCACCGCGCGTGCCGCCTTCCCCGCCGCGGAGAAGGCGGGAGATGAGTCGAGCTGCGATCTGCTGACGCAGCGTTTGCAGATTCATGAAAAGACGGCGTGGATGCTACGCAGCCTGCTCAAGTGATGCGGATGCGGCTCTTGCCGCTGGTCGTGTCGCTGGCGTGCGTCATGGCGACGCACACCGGTGAAGCCGCGCGCCTGAAAGTTGCGCTGACGTTTGACGATTTGCCCATCAATGGCGGCCTCGCGCCAGGCGACAAACAATCCGACTACGCTCGCGCGACGGTCGCGGTGCTCAAGAAGCACCGCGTACCGCCGTCGTACGGCTTCATCAACGCCAACAAACTCGAACGCAATTCCGATGGCGCGCTGGCGCTGAAGACCTGGGTCAAAGGCGGCCATCCGCTCGCGAACCACACATACAATCATCTCGATCTCACGAAGAACTCCGTCGAGGACTTCCAGCGCGAGATCCTGCGAAACGAGCCCGCGCTCTCGTTGTTGATGCCGCCGGACGAGTTCCGCGGAAAACACGACTCACGATGGTTTCGATACCCCTACCTGCACGAAGGGGATACGCTGGAAAAGCGTCGCGCCGTGCGTGCGTTCCTCGCCACCGAGGGCTATCGAATCGCACAGACGACGCTCGACTTCGAGGACTACCTGTGGAACGGCGCGCATGCGCGTTGCGTCGGCAAGAAAGATGAAGCGGCGATTCGCTGGCTGCGCGAGACCTATCTTAAGGCCGCGACTGAGATGACTCCGTTCCAGGTGGGATTGTCACGCGAGGTGTTCGGCCGCGACATCAATCACGTGATGCTGCTTCATCTGGGTTCGTTCAGCTCGCACATCCTGCCGGACCTGCTCGTGCTGCTGAGGAAGCAGGGCTTCGAGATCGTGACGCTCGAGGAAGCGCAGAGCGATCCGATCTACGGAACAGACCCGGACTTCCCGGAAGCGCGCGGCGGAACGCTCGTCGAGCTACTGCGACAGTCGAAGGGGCTTGCGTGGCCCGCGAACGCGCCGACACAGCCTCGGGAACAGATCGCGAAAATCTGTCAGTAGGCGCTCGCCGACGTTTCATCAAGCCTTCGCCGAACGTACACAAAGCGGTGTTGCAATCCCTCGCAAGTCGCAGGGAGTTGCATCATGACCATCGATCGCTTTCGTCGGATCTTGCTGGTGAGCGTCGCGCTGTATTTCATTGGTAGCGCAGTCGTCGCCCAGGCGCAGGACGCCGAACTCCCGTTCACGCCGACGCTTACTGCCGGCGGGACGAATCTCGTCAACGATGATGTGTTCGCGAACGCCGACGGCTCGTACACGCTCCTTGGCCACCAGCAGGGCGGCAACAGCGGCGGCCTGGTCTGGGACCTGTCCTGGAACCTCACGCTGAACCAGGACCCCTCCATCGGTGGCTCGCTCACGCTGCGCAACCTCACCACGACCACGCGCAACTTCAACCTGCAATTCTCGCTGCCGATTCTCCCGGCATTCTCGTCGTCGGTTTTCGGTGGCTCGCTCGATGCAAGGATCACGGACACAAACAACGACGGCACCGCTCGCATGGCGCCGCTCGCCGTCAGCCCGTCCATCTACCGCGGCATGATCGACTCGACGACCGTGCTCTCCCTCTTCGCAGCCGACCTCCAGTGCTTCGGCGCGGGGTGCTCCGGTGGCGGCATCGAGTCGGCTGGACTTCCGGGACTGACGTTGCAGGGTCCCGGCGCGTCCAACTCCATCACGACCTGGCTCAACTTCAGCCTCACGGCCGGAGACAGCGTGACGTTCCTGACCAATTTCGTCGTCGAACCGCCGGCACCGGTGCCGCTGCCCGCCGCGCTGCCGATGTTGCTCGCGGGTCTCGGCGGCTTCTTCTCGCTGCGGCGCCGTCGCGCGGCCTAACCCGCCGCAGGCGCCGCGGGCTTCCCCATCGCGGCGGATTCGTACACGGCACGCACGAGCGCCACCGCTTTCCGCGCCTCGGACCCTTCGATGAAGAACGGCCGCTTCTCGCGGATGCCGTCGATGAAATCCTGGATCTGCCGCAGGTGCCCCTCGAAGTTGATGTTCATCGGCGCGGCCGCGCCGGAGCCCATTTCCGCACGCCGCGTCGCGTTGCGAATCTCCGCATCGCCGGGTTGCTCCACGCGGAAATCCCACTTCGCGATGTCGTCATCCTCGAGCAGCACGGCACCATGCTCGCCGCAGATTTCGATGCGCCGCGACCAGCCCGGCCACGTCGCGGTGGTCGCCTCGATCGTGCCGAACGCACCGCTGCCGAAACGCAACGCCGCCACGCAGGTGTCCTCGGACTCGATGCGGTGCACGCGTTGCGTGCTCCACGCGAACACCTCGACCGGCATTCCCGCGAACCATTGCAGCAGGTCCACGCCGTGGATCGCCTGGTTGATGAGCGCGCCGCCTCCGTCCTCGGACAGTTTTCCTTTCCACCCGGTGTAGTACTCCGTCGTGCGATTCCACTTCACGTAGCAGCTCGCGAGCACCATGCGACCGAAGCGGCCGGCATCGATCGCCGCCTTGATCCTCCGCGCGGGATCGCCGAAGCGCGCCTGGAAGATCGACCCGACGCGCACGCCTGCCTTCTGCGCCTCGCGCAGGATGTGGTCGGTGCCTTCCACGGTCGCATCGAGCGGCTTCTCGATCATGAGGTGTTTGCCCGCGCGGATCGCGGCGAGCGCGGGCTCGAGGTGCAGCGCCGACGGCGTCGTGATGCACACCGCATCGAGCCCGGGCTGACGCAGCAACGCCTGCACGTCGTCCGTCGCGAAGTCGAGCCCGTGCTCCTTCGCGAAATCCTGCGCCGAGGAGAGCCGCCGCGTGGCAACGCCGATCACTTGCCCCCCTTGCGATTCCGCGACGGCGCGTGCGTGAAAGCCCGCGATCGCGCCAGCACCGATGAGGCCAAAGCCCAGCTTGTCCGCCATCTCGATTCTCCCGTTCAGTGCGCGATTCAATGAGCAAAGGCGACAGGGTCATTGCGGTACACGGCATCGCGAAACGCCTTGTGCAGCTTCACCTTGTCGAACGGTCGCATCTGCGTGAACAACACCGCGGTGATGTCGTTCTTCGGGTCGACCCAGAACAGCGTGCTCGCCGCGCCATCCCAGAAAAACTCGCCGACCGCGCCCGACGCTTCCGTCCCGTCTTTCGGCGGCGCGATGCGCACGGCGAAGTCGATGCCGAAGCCGACCTGCCCCTTCGACGGCAGCCACGACTTTTCCTTCACCTCGGGAGGCATCGCGTCGGTGGCCATCAGCTTCACCGTCTCAGGCTTCAGGATTCGCGCGCGGTTCAGCTTTCCCTTGCCCAGCAACATGCGCGCGAATTTCATGTAATCGTCGAGTGTCGACACGAGACCGAAGCTGCCGGGTTTCAGCGGCCACGCGCTGCTGTTGAAGGTGTACGCCTCCTCGTCGGACTGCCGCGTGAAGCTGCCGTCTTCGTTGCGCGTGTAGAGCGCCGCGAGGCGCGGCCGGTCGGGATCGGCCGGCAGGATCGTGAAGCGCGTCGTCGTCATCTCGAGCGGCTTGAAGATGTGCAGCTCGAGGAATTTGTCGAACGGCACCCCGGAGAGCTTCTGCACCAGCATTGCCTGAACGTCGACGACATCGGAATACTGCCAGCGCGCGCCCGGATGGTATTCGAGCGGAATGGTCGAAAGCTTCGCCATGACTTCCGGCAGCGTGTTGTGGATGCTGCGCGGGTTCACGCTCTTGTAGAGCGGGCCCAGCGGCGCGGGCGAACCGTCGGTCGCGAAGCCCGCCGTGTGCCGCAGGACGTCGCGCACGGAGATGGGCCGTTTCGGCGCTTCGTAACGCGGCTGGCCGTTTGCATCCTGCCCAGCGTAAACCTGGACGTTCGCGAACTCCGGTAGATAGTTCGACAGCGGCGCATCGAGCTCGAACTTGCCGCGCTCGTACAGCATCATCAACGCCACGCCCGTCACCGGCTTCGTCATCGAGAAGATCTGCACGATGGTGTCGCGCGCCATCGGCTTGCCGTTCTCGCGATCCGCGAGACCGAACGCGCCGAAGTAGGCTTCCTGGCCGCGTTCATACACGAGCGCCGAAACGCCGATGATCCGCTGATCGTCGACGAGAGCCTTGAGGGCTGCGTCGATGTTCGCGGGCACGACCAGCGGTGGTGCCGGTGCCGGCACCGCCACCGGTATCGCAGCCGGCGCCGCTGCCGCCGCCGGCTTCGCGGGCTCGGCAGCAGTCGCTGCAAATGAAATGGTCAACGCGAGCAATGCTCCAGTCAGAATCTTCATCGATCCCCTCCTGCTTTCGTCTTTGGACAACCCACGCGCCGCGTCGACAGCTCCACATCATCGATCCACAGATCCTGGTCGTTGGCGGAGTCCGCGTACCGCTCGAGACCGATGTAGAGACTGTCGAACCTGGGTGGCGCGCGCCACTCGCCTGCGAGGTCATTTCCCCGACAGGCAGATGCATCGGCCCGGCCGGCGACGCGTGTCACGCGCTTGCCGTCGAGCCAGAATTCGAGCGAGTTGGACGTGACGTCGAAGCGCCATTCGACACAGGCCCAACGCTTCACGGGAAGGCTGAGTTTCGACTGCCGCTTGCAGTCCGTCGTCACGGGCGGCGTGGTTTCGAAATTCGCCATCAATTGCGTACCACCGCGCTCTTCGAGCCCGAGACGGTAGATGGAGTTGTAGCGATCGTCGGCCGAGCGGCCCTCGCCCTGCAGCAACGTCCAGTGCACGGGCGGGGCATCGGGCAGCGCCACGGGGGCGGCGTCGAGCCACACCATCGCGCGACCGTGGAATCCGGACTGCAATTGCGGCAGCGGTCCGCCCAGGTGGATCGCGACGTAACCGCGGCGATACGCAGAGCCCGCTGGCGTCGAGACGTGCAATGCACGTTTGCCGCTGAATGCGCGAGCTTCATCGACGCGGATCGTGACGCCGGTGTTGTAGCTTTCTTCTTTCCAGGGTTTGCCGGGCGCGGCGCCGAGGGGATGCTGCTCGAAGGTGTCGGAGAAGGCGGGAGGGGTGGCGTGAGAAAGAGAGCTCGCGAGCGAGAACATTGCGAATGCAGCAACGCTTGGAACTGTTGAAAGAACTTGTAGCAAGCTTCCCCCTCTGGAAGGCTCAGCGAACGAAGGGGACAGTCCCGTTTTCCGAGGACGGAAAACAGGACAGTCCCGCCACCGCGATGATCCGGTAGAGCGTATCCAGCGTCGGCATCGGCACGCCGAACTCGCGGCCTTTCGTGAGCGCGTAACCCAGCGTCTCCTCGTATTCGAGCCGGCTCCCGCGCAACACGTCCTGCTGCGCCGACATGCGATGTTCGGGCGACTTGTCGAGGAACGTCTGTCCGATGCCGCGGATGATTTCGATCGCCTGCGCATCGGTCCCGCCCGCGATGCTGAGCACGGGCAACGGCGGCATATCGACGAGGTCTATCTTCATCGCCGCGGCGAGCGCGGCCGATTCGCGCACGATGCGCGCGATGACCAGCGCGCTGCGCTCGTCCATCAGGAACTTCCACGTGATCTGCCGCGTGAGCACGGCGAGCGGAAACTGCGCGATCCAGCCCGCGAACTTCGACCATTCGCGCGTGCGGATGTCGGCGACGGCCTGGCTGCGCACGCCCGCGCTGTCGATGATCTTCGCGATCTCCTCCGCGCGCGCGGTGCCATCCCGCTCTCCGCCGAGATGCAGGCACACGTTGCGCGTGAACTTCACTTCCCCGTTCGCGAGCAGCTCGCCGGAGAAATCCGCCATCGCACCGAGCACGCGGGAGAAACCGAAAGCCCGCGCGAGCAACTCGTTCTTGAGCACGCCGTTCTGCACGGACAGCGCGGTGTTGAGCCGCACGTGTGCGAGGGAGTCGATTGCCTGCGCCGTGTCGATCGCCTTCGTCGCGATGATCAGCGTGTCGGTGTCGAGCAGCTTTCGCGGATCGTCGATCACATGGGGCCGCGCCTTCAGATCGGAGAGGCCGTTGAGCACGAGCCCCTGCCGCTGCAGTGTGCGCGCGCGTTCGCCGCGCGCGATCATCACGACGTCGTGACCGGCGCGCGACAGATGCGCACCCAGGATCGTCCCCAGCGCGCCGGCGCCCAGAATGGCGAATTTCATCTGCCCTCTACCTACTTCTTCCGGTACTTCTCGAACCACGCGAGGATGTTGTCCACCTTCGCGATGAGATTCGACGGGCGCGCAACCATGCCGTGCGACGCTTCGGGAATGCGCACCATCAGCGTGTCGACCTTGCGCAGCTTGAGCGCCTGGTAGAACTGCTCGGATTCCGCGATCGGCGTGCGGTAGTCGGCCTCGCCCGTCAACAGCATCGTCGGCGTCTTCACGTTTCCGACGAGCGACAACGGCGAACGCTTCCAGTATTGCTCGGGCTGCTCCCAGGGTTGCGCGCCGAACCAGTACTTGTAGAAGAACGGCGTGACGTCGGATGTCAGCGCGAAGCTCGCCCAGTTGATGACGGGCTTCGCGACGACGGCCGCGCGAAAGCGATCCGTCTTGCCGACGATCCACGCCGTGAGCACGCCGCCGCCGGATCCGCCGGTCACGAACAGATTGTCCGCATCGACATAGCCCTGCGCGATGACCGCATCGACGCCCGAGATGAGGTCGTCGTAGTCGTTGCCGGGATATGCGTGATGAATCAGGTTGCCGAACTCCTCGCCGTAACTCGTGCTGCCGCGCGGGTTCGTGTAGAGCACGACGTATCCCGCCGCGGCCATGAGCTGCAGCTCGGTCGTGTAGTTGGGGCCGTAGGCCGTGAACGGGCCGCCGTGGATCTCGAGGATCAGCGGATACTTGTTCGCGGCGTCGAAGTCCGGTGGCGTGATCACCCAGCCTTCGATCTCGCGCTGGTCGTGGCTGCTCCTCCACGAGAGGCGTTTCATCTCACCGAGCGTCTTGTTGCCGAACAGGTCGTCGTTGAGCGCCGTGAGCACGCGCGCCGCGCCGCCCGGCGCAACGGTTGCGACGTCCGCGGGACGCGACGGCGAGCTCGCGGTGTACGCGGCGCGGCCATTGCGAGCGACGCTGTACATGCCCGAGGTGTAAGGACGGCCGAGATCCGTGCCGCCGAGATTTTCGGCCAACGTGCGCACCTTGCCGTCGAGCGTCACCAGACCAAGCTTCTTTACGCCGCGCTCGTCATACGCAAAGTAGAGGCCTCGGCCGTCGGCGCTCCAGCGCGGGTTCTCGATGTCGCGATCGAACTTCGCCGTGACGTCGCGCGAGTTCTTGCCGTCGACGTCCATCACATAGAGGTGAGTGACTTGATATCCCTGCAGCCGGTCGTCGAAGCCGAGATACGCGATGCGCCGGCCATCAGGCGACACCACCGGCGAGTTGTCGGGACCGTCGCGCGTCGTGAGCTGCTCGAGCTTCAACGTCGCGAGATCGACCGAGAAGACGTCGCTCTCGACCGGATCGAGCTCCCAGTCGGCGCCGCGATTCGCGGCGAACACGAGGCGCTTGCCGTCGGGCAGGTACGACAGCGGGCCGCCCTCGTTGAAGTTGCCGTCGGTGATCTGGCGCGGCGTCCCGCCCTCGGCGGAGACCGTGAAGACGTGCGTGTATCCGGTTTTCAGGAACCCCTCGCCGTCCGCGCGGTAGATAGTGCTGTCGATAACCTTCACGGGCGGCGCCCACGTCGCGCCTTCGGGCTTCGGCGGCGCCTTCGCGAGCGGCGCCTTGTCGGCGGACACGAACTGCGTGAACGCGAGCGACTTGCCATCCGGCGACCAGGCGATCGCGCCCGGTGCCTCGACAAGGTTGGTCAGCAATGCCGTCTGGCCGGAATCCATCCAGCGCACGTAGAGCTGCGGCGAGCCTTCGGCCGCGGAGACGTACGCGAGGCGCGTGCCGTCGGGCGACCAGCGCGGCGAGCTGAAGTTCTTCGCCTCGGAGCGCAACGGCCGGTTGTTAGAGCCGTCGGCGTCGACGACCCAGAGATTGCGGCGCGCGCGGTCCGACATGATGTCGTTGCTGACGCGCACGTAGACGATGCGGCTGCCGTCGGGTGAGATCTGCACGTCGTCGGCGTATTCGAGCTGGAAAACGTCGATGGAATGCAGGCGGCGCGAGTCGGGCAGCTCGGCAGCGCCGGCGAGAGACGAAACGGAGACCAAAGCCACGCCGAGCGAGGCGCAAACAACGGATTTCATGGAGGATCCTCGGAGGGATATCCGTCTACTGTACATTTGCGGCTCACGGGAGGGAAACATGCGCAGGACACTCTGGACGTTGTTGGCCATCGCCTCGACGCAAATCACCGCCAACGCGGTCGCCGCGGACGCGGACAAGCCCGACAAATCGCTCACGCTCACGATCTACAACAAGAACATCGCGCTCATCGAGCACGAGCGGCCGATCTCGGCGAGCGGCCGGCAGCGCATCGAGTTCAAAGGTGTATCCGCGCAGATCGTTCCTGAAACTGTGAGCTTCGTAGCGACAGGCATCGATCTCATCGAGCAGAACTTCGACTACGACCTGCTGACGCCGGCCAAGCTCATGGAAAAGGCCGTGGGCAGCAAGGTGGAGCTCGTGCGCGTCAATCCCGCGACCGGCGCCGAGACCTCGGAGATCGCGGAGGTGTTGTCGACGGTCGGCGGCGTGGTGCTGAAGATTGGCCAGCGCATCGAAGTCCTGCGCGAGGATTCGCTGCCCACGCGCGTGATCTTTGCCAAGGTTCCGGAGAATCTGCGCGCTGAGCCGACGCTGTCCGTGCTCGTCAATGCGCCGAAGCCGGTGAAGGCGAATGCGCGGCTGACGTACCTGTCGCGCGGTCTCGATTGGGACGCCGACTATGTCGCCGTGTTCGAGGAAGCGAAGGGCGAGACGTCGATGCAGGGCTGGATCACGCTGCGCAACACGTCGGGTACGACGTTCACGAACGCGCGCGCGCAACTCGTCGCCGGTGACGTGAACCTCGTGAACGGCGAAGAGGGCTGGTTCCAGTGGCAACAGCAGCGGGCTCGCGCATCGGGTAAGCGATCGGCCGGCACCGAATCGACGGGTCGCCAGCAGCTCGGCGACTACTACGTCTACCCCATCAAACAACTCACGACGATCGCCAACAACCAGACCAAGCAGGTGAGCTTCCTCGACGCGACCGGCGTCAAGGCGGACAAGGGTTACGAGAAAACGTTCTGGAGCTTCGAGTCGAGCGATTCTCCGCAAAACGCCGAAGTCCGCGTGCGCTTCTCGAACTCGAAGGCCGCGGGGCTCGGCGAGCAACTGCCGAGCGGCGTGGTGCGCGTCTATGTGCGCGACGCCCGCGGCCAGCCGCAGTTCGTCGGCGAAGACCACATCGGCCACACGAGCGGCGGCTCGGACCTCGCGCTCAAGATCGGCGACGCGTTCGACGTGAGCATCCAGCCGACGCTCGTCGCGACGCGGCGCATCTCGAGCCGCAAGACCGAATACGACATGCGTTACCTGTTGCGCAATGCGCGCGGCGCGCCCGCAACAGTCACGTTGCGACAGCAAGGGTTGTGGCGCGAGAACGCGGTACTCAAAGAATCGATCAAGGGCCGGCGCACCGATGCCGGCAGCTTCGCGTGGGACGTCCCGGTTCCTGCGAACGGCGAGACGACGCTGACATTCACGATCTCGAACGCCTGGTAACGTGCGAGCGGCATTCGCACTCTCGAGCCTCGTGCTTGCCGCGGTCTTGCTGGCAGCACCTCCCGTGCGTGCCGACGTCGATGCGGGTGTTGAAGTGATTTCCCACCGGCCCGACGCCGTCTCGGTAACCATCTACCGCGACCTGTTCGCGCTGATCACCGAAACGCGCACCGTCGAGCTGCCCGAGGGACCGGTGACGCTGTCTTTCGAAGGCGTGGTCGAGACGCTGCTGCCCGCCTCCGCCGTCGTCGCGGAAACCGGTCGCGAGCTCGAAGAACGCAACTACGACTACGACGAACTGTCGCCCAACAACCTTTTCGCGAAGTCCGTCGGCCGCGAGATAGTGCTCACGCGCACGCTCCCGGGCTCTGGCAAGATCGTGCGCTCGGCCGCGACGATCGTCGCGGTGAACTCCGCGGGAATCACGCTGCGCACCGCCGATGGCGTGGAAGCATTGCATTGCTCCGGGCTGCCTGAACGCGCGACGTTCTCGGAATTGCCGGGCGACCTGCATGCGAAGCCGAAGCTGTCGATCAGGCTCGGTGCGGGGCCCGCGGGCAAACGCACCGTGCGGCTCAGCTATCTCGCGCACGGTTTCGCGTGGAAGTCCGCCTACGTCGCGCGACTCGACGACTCGGGAAAACGCGTGAACCTCAAGGGCTGGCTCACATTGACCAACGTGACCAACGCAACTTTCCGCGATGCGCAGGTGCAGGTCGTCGCGGGCAACCTCAATCTGGTCGGCGAGGAAGCGGGCGGCACCAGCCTGTTCGGCGGCACGGAGGGAATCGGCCAGACCTCGCGCACCTTCTGGCGCGAGGACGGCTTGAACACACTCCAAGAGGAATTGACGAACAGCGACGTATCGCTGCGGTTGTTCGGGGGATGTCACGCGCTGCCCACCGCGGATTTTCCGGATCGCAACATCGCGGAAGCATTGCAACGCATATCTGCCGAGGACATCGGCGAGATGCAGGAAATCGTGACGACCGGGTTCCGCGCGAGCTCGATGGCCGAGCGCGAAAATCTCGCGGACTACCAGATGTATCGCCTGCCCTGGCCCACCGACCTCAACGCGCGGCAAACCAAGCAGGCCGTGTTCCTCGACAAGCCACGCGTGCAGGTCGAGCGCTTTTACCGACAGTTCATCGACGCGATCGACAGCGATCCGGACGAGATCGAATCGACACCACGGCTCACGCTCGGCATCGACAATGGAAAGGGGTCGGGACTCGGCGAGCCGCTGCCCGAAGGCATTCTGCGGTTGTACGAACCCGGCGCGGACGGCGACCTGTTCTCGGGCGAGGGGTCGCTGGACGACACGGCCGTTGGTGTGCCAATCGAGATCACGCTCGCCGGCGCGCTCGATCTTGCGCTCGAGTACGCCATCGATCGTGGGGAGGAGACCGATGCCGAAGGCGCGCGAACGGCGCGGCTCGTGGATGCGCAGGTCCGCATCGCGAATGCCAAAGAGCTGCTGGTGACCGTCGAGATCCGGCAGTCACTGCACGACTACACGGCGAACGCGACGGTGGTGCGATCGAACCATCGCACGACGCGGAAGTTTGGCGACTACGCCTGGCGGGTCAAGGTGCCCGCGAACGCGGCGACGACCCTGACCTACCGGCTCCGCGTGCCGGAGCTCGACGAAGACGACGAAGACTAGCTAGCCGAGCTTCGCCGACAGCGAAATCTTCGCGTTGAGCACCTTCGACACCGGGCAGCCCGATTTCGTCTGCTCCGCGATTTCCTGGAACGTCTTGTCGTCGATGTTCGGCACCTTCGCCAGCGTCACGAGGTCGCTGTGCGTGATCGCGAAGCCATCACCCACTTTCTCGAGACGCACCGCCGCTTCCGTCTTGATGGAATCCGCCGTGAAGCCCGCCTTGCCGAGGCCAGCGGACAGCGCCATCGTGAAACACGCGGCATGCGCGGCGCCGATCAGCTCTTCCGGATTCGTACCGGGACCGTCTTCGAAGCGCGCCTTGAAGCCGTAGGGTGCATCACGCAACACGCCGGTTTCCGTCGAGACGCTGCCCACGCCTTGCTTGAGATCGCCCTTCCAGGCGGCCGAACCCTTCTTGATCATGTTGCCTTCTCCAGTTCGTAGCACTGATGGATGCGCGGGTTGCGCTCGAAGTCCTTCGGCAATGTCGCGCGTGAGATGTCCGTGACTTTGTACCGCTCGCCGACGAACCCGTCCATCTTGAATTTCTGCGCGTTGTTCGAGAACACTAGCTTCCCGCCCGGCGCGAGCAGATCCATGCAGCGGTCGATGAGCTCCGAATGATCGCGTTGCACATCGAGGATGTCCTCCATGCGCTTGCTGTTCGAAAACGTGGGCGGATCGAGAAAAATCAGGTCGTAGGCGCGTCGCTCGGCGATCGCGCTCTTCAGCCACGCGATGCAGTCGTCGCGGACAAGTTCGTGTTCGCCGCCCTCGAAGCCGTTCACTGTCAGATTCTGCTGAGCCCAATCGAGGTAGGTGGCCGACATGTCGACGGTCGTCGTCGAGCGCGCACCGCCCGCCGCCGCGTACACCGTGCCGCTGCCCGTGTAGGCGAACAGGTTGAGGAACCGCTTTCCGCGGGCGAGATCGCGCAGCCGCGCACGCGTGAGGCGGTGGTCGAGGAACAGGCCCGTGTCGAGGTAGTCGGTGAAGTTGACCCAGAACTTGAGGCCGCCTTCCTCCACGAGATGGTGTTCGCCGGCGTTGTCCAACTTCTCGTACTGGTCGCCGCGCGAGATCTTGCGCCGCTGGCGCAGGTGGATGCGATCCGCGGAGATGCCGGTCGTGCCCGGCAGTGCCGCGAGCGCTTCGCCGCGCCGGCGTTGCGCGGCGTTCGGGTCGACCGTCTTCGGCGGCGCGTACTCTTGCACGTAGAGCCACACGCGATCGCTGTCCGCTTCCGCGTAACGGTCGATCGCGAACGAATACTCGGGCATGTCGGCGTCGTAGAGCCGATAACAGCTCACGCGCTCGCGCTGCGCCCACTTTTCGAGTTGCTTGATGTTCTTCGCGACGCGGTTGCCGAACATCTTCGAGCCGGGCGAGTCCGCGAGAGACACGTCGATGCGCGCGCTGCGACCTTCATGGATCATCTGCTTCTCGGCCGCCGCCGACACATGCAGACGCAACAGCCGGCATTCGAGCGCGCCATTGAAGATCGTGTGCACGCGCTCCGCGCGCAGGCCGAGTTCGAGTCCCGCATCGGGCGAGCCCGCGAGGATCACGGCGTCCCATCCCGCGAAATTCTCACGCAACACACCGCCGAGATCTTTCATCAACGCGCGCGCCGCGTCCGAATCCGACAGGCGCACGCCGTATGGCGGATTGGTCGCGAGAAATCCCTTGCTGTCGGGTTTCGAGGGCCGGGCATCGCGCATCGCGCCCGCCGCGAAACTCGTGAACTTCGCGACGCCGGCGCGCGCCGCGTTCTCGCGCGCCGCGGCGAGCACGGAACCATCGAAGTCGAGCCCGCGCAGCAACAGCGTCGACGCGTTTTCGCGTGCCAGCGCATCGTGCTTGACCGCATCCCACGCGGCGCGGTCGTGGCCGACCCAGCCGAGAAATCCGAAGTAGTTGCGACGCGAACCGGGCGCGATGTTCGCGGCGATCATCGCCGCTTCGATCACGAGAGTGCCCGATCCGCACATTGGATCGAGGAACTCGCCCGCTGCGGCGCATTTCTCCGGCCAACCGGCGCGCAGCAGGATTCCCGCGGCAAGGTTTTCGCGCAGCGGTGCTTCGCCCGCCTGCGTGCGATAGCCGCGACGATGCAGCCCTTCGCCGGACAGATCCAGCGACACCGTGACCTTGGGACCATTCGCATGCGCGTGAATGCGCACGGCCGGACGGTCGGTCTCGACGTCGGGCCGGGCCCCGGTCGTTAGACGCAACTGATCGCAGATCCCGTCCTTGAGGCGCAGCGCACCGAAGCGCGTGTGCACGATCTCGGGATGTTTGCCCGTGAAGTCGCAGGCGATCGTGCGCGACGGATCGATGTGCGCGCGCCAGTCGACCGCGCGCACCGCGTCGTAGAACTGCGCGTCGGTCGCCGCCTCGAACTGCGCGACGACGAGGAACACGCGCGCGGCGACGCGCGATTCGAGACAGGCGCGATACGCGACGGAAATCGGCGCGTTGAACTCGACGCCGAGCGCGCGCTCGCGCACGTCACTGGCGCCGAGCGCCGTCAGTTCACGTGCGAGAAGATCGCCGAAGCCGCGCGGACTCGACGCCACGAAGCGATGAGCCGGTACACTGTCGGCGACAGGGATCGATTCTTCCATCAGATTTTCGCCAGCAAGCGCATGGCCTCCACTTCGACTTCCACGATTCGATGACAACGCTGCGCCGCGTCGCGCAGCGGCGCTGCGTCTCCCTTGCGCCCCGCCGATTCGATCGACGCGGCCACGGCCGCCCACTCTGCGGCGGATTCGGCAAACAATCCATGGGCACGTTTCAGCTCGGGCGACGCACCCAGCGGATCGCGCGCCTCGAGCAGGAAGTCGCGGTAGAAATTCCGGAACAGCGAGCCGCCGGTTCCCGCCCTCTCCATGAGCATAGCCGCGAGCGCGAGGTCCGCCGCGGGATTCTGCGCGATCTCGATCCACGACGGCAGCGATGCGGCGAGCTTGCCGATGCCGAGATACGACGCGCCCTTGAACGCCGGCGATAGATAGTCGCGCGCGTTCGCCCGGACCGCGGTGCGCGTTGCCTTCGCGAGGTTCAGCGTTCGCGTCGGCGCCGCGATCGTCCAGCTACGTGCTTTCGCGGCCATCGGTCCCTTCTCGAAGCGCGCCGCCTCGACGTTCTTTCGCGAGGCGCGCTGCGCCGAACCTTGCGCCGCGGTATCGACCAGCAAGACATCTTTCTCGTCGAAACCATGCGCGGCCACGAAGTGGCCGGCGAAATGTATCGGTCGCGAAAAATAGTCGAGGTGGAAGCAGTCGAGCTGCAATCCCACGGGCCGGCCGTCACGCAACGCGCTCTCGAGCGTCGACCACGCTTTCGTCTTCGAGCTCGTTTCGACCGCCTTGCAGGTCATTCCGAGGTTCTTGCAGAGTGCCGTCGTGAGCTCGAAGGGTTTGACGCGGCCGCCGACGAACGGCAGCGGCAACGAGCTTAAGCTTATGAAGATGAATCCGAGACCCTGGCCAAGTCCGAACAACATCGGCTCGGACAGGTGAACCCCCGCCGCGCCCAACAGCGAGCCGGTCGCAACGGTTTCGCAATGCTGTCCCACGAACGGCTTGAAGCCCGGAACTTCGACAACCGCTGCGCTCATGAACGAGGCAAAGGCA
This sequence comes from Pseudomonadota bacterium, assembly GCA_043747835.1. GTDB lineage: Bacteria > Pseudomonadota > Gammaproteobacteria > Steroidobacterales > Steroidobacteraceae > CADEED01. The sequence goes on from JAYTOK010000082.1 coordinate 28,862, forward strand.
GCGGGCGATAGCGCGGCTCGCGCAGCAGTCGCGTGAGGATGCGATAGCTGTCGATGTTGAAGTCTGATTTTCGGAACTTCGTCGGCCAGTCACAATTGGACCACACCGTGTCCATGAGATCGTTTTCCAACGTCGCGAGATGCTGCCAGCCGTCGATGACGTGGTACTGCGCGCGTTCGCCGGCGACTTCGCGCACCATCATCGGCCCCTCGTGCGGCCAGGGTTCGAGTCGTTGCGGCATCAGCTTGAGCTTCACGCGCGTGAGATGCACGGCGGGCGATTCCTTTCCCGCGCACGCGCCACGGCAACGGCCCACCTGCAAACCCACGCACGAGCCCGGACCCTCTTCGAGCCCCAGCACCTTGAAGCACCACTGGTTCTCACGCGCGAGACTCTCGAGCGCCTTTCGGGCGAGGCGTTCGGAGCGATAGATGCCGAAGGCGTCGCCGGAGCGCAGCACCCGCGAATCGAGCTCGACGAGTTGCGGCGCGGACGAGTCATCGGCAAACAACCAGGTCAGGCGTTCGCCACCACCGCGCAGATGCCGATTGTAGATGGGCTGGTGCTCGCGAACTTCGCGCGCCTCGAGCAGCGAGGCGCCGAGTTCGCCGGCCGTTTCGGTCCAGTCGACACGCCGCACCCGCGCGGCAAGCTCGCGCGATTTCGCGGCCGCGCCGCCGCGGAAATGATCCAGCACGCGCTCGCGCAGGTTATTGGCTTTGGCTGTGTACAGCAGCGCGTCGTCGTCGCCGAAGAATCGGTACACGCCCGCGCCCTCGGGAAGATCGTCCGCGAGATCGGGCGACAACGCGGGCGGCAGCGTGGCGCGCAACGATGCGCGGTCCATCGCGTCCTGCAGCGTGTCGGCGGGCCAGGCACCGCGCACCTTGCGCCAGAACTCGCGCAACACGATCGTATCCGGCATCGCGCGATGGCGGCTATCCACCCGGATGTCGTGGTGTTCGATGACCGCATCGAGATTGTGACGCGGCATCCCGGGATACAGCGCGCGCGACAGCCGCACCGTGCACATCGACGGGGCGCGCCACGCGGTTTCCAGCGCCGCGAACTCGCGGCGGATGAAGCCGTAGTCGAAGCGCACGTTGTGCGCGACGAACACGCGGCCCGCGAGTTTTCCGCGCAAGACCGCCGCGATTTTTTCGAATGGCGGCGCGTCGCGCAGCATCTCGTCGTCGATGCCCGTGAGCTCGGTGATGCCGGCGGGAATGCGCACGCCCGGATTGACGAGCGTCTGCCACTCGAAATCCACGCGGTCGCCCGTCATGCCGATCACCGCGATGTCGATGACGCGATGCACGCCGGGATGGCCACCCGTCGTTTCGATGTCGACGAAGGCAAGCGGCGTCTCGGGAGTGATCAGCTCAGATCGATCCACGTCGTCTTGAGCTCGGTGTACTTGTCGAGAGCATGCAGGGACTTGTCGCGCCCGATGCCGGATTGTTTGAATCCGCCGAACGGGACCGTGATGTCGTCCGCGTCGTAGCAGTTCACGTACACCGTCCCGGCGCGCAGCGCGCGCGCCGTGCGATGCGCGGTCTTGATGTCGCGCGTCCAGATCGCCGCGGCGAGGCCGTAGTCGACGTCGTTCGCGATGCGGATCGCCTCATCAACGGTCTTGAAGGTGATCGTCGCGAGCACAGGTCCGAAGATTTCTTCGCGCGCGATGCGCATGTCCGGCGTCACGCCGTCGAACACCGTCGGCTCGACGAAGAACCCGCCGGTCTCCTCGCGAACCCGCGAGCCGCCGAACGCGACTGTCGCGCCGTCGCTCTTGCCCGCATCGATGTAGCCGAGCACGCGCTTCATCTGCACTTCGTCAACGATGGCGCCCAGCTTCGTCGCCGGATCGAGCGGATCGCCCGGCTTCATGTATTTCCCGACGGCCGCGATCTTCTCGAGCATCCGGTCCTTGATCGACTCCTCGACGAGCAGCCGCGAACCCGCGGAACACATCTCGCCCTGGTTGAAGAAGATCGCGAACGCCGCGGCCTTCGCCGCCTTGTCGAGATCGGGGCAGTCGGCGAGAACGATGTTGGGCGACTTGCCACCGCATTCGAGCGAGACCTTCTTGAGATTCGATTGCGCGGCGTACTGCATGACGGTTTTCCCCGTCGCCGTCGAGCCGGTGAACGCGATGCAGTCGACATCCATGTGCGCGGCGAGCGCCTTGCCCGCCGTCTGGCCAAGACCCGGCACGACGTTGAACACACCCTCGGGCAGTCCCGCCTCCATCGCGAGTTCCGCGACGCGCAACGCGGTCAGCGGCGACTTCTCCGACGGCTTGAGCACGAGCGAGTTGCCCATCGCGAGCACCGGGCCGATCTTCCACGACGCCATCAGCAGCGGGAAATTCCACGGCACGATGGCGCCGACGACACCCATTGCTTCGCGCGTGATCGTCGCGAGCGCGCGCGGTCCAGTCGGCGCGACTTCGTCGTACACCTTGTCGACGGCTTCCGCGTACCAGCGGATGCAGTGGGCGGCGGCAGGTATATCGACAGAAATGCTGTCGCCGATCGGCTTGCCGGTGTCGAGCGTTTCGAGCAGCGCCAGTTCATCCTTGTTAGCCAGGATCAGGTCCGCGAACGCGAGCAGCACCTTCTTGCGCCCCTTCGGCGACTCGTCGGCCCACGACGCCTTGCGGAAGGCCGCGCGCGCGCTCGCCACCGCGCGATCGATGTCGGTCTGCTCGCCGGCGGCCACCGCGCCAATCGACTTCCCGGTGGCAGGATTGATGTTGTCGAAGGTCGCGCCGCTCGCGGCGGGCGCGAACTTGCCGTCGATGAATACCTGCGTGCGTGGCGCGATCGCGGCGGCGCGCTCGCGCCATTGCGTGACGGTCACGGGATCCTTGGGCGACAGCGGTTTGACTGCGGACATGATCGTGGCTCGCGTGGGGTCTTAAAAGGTCGGCGGGGTGGAGGCGGAGATGATCTCACAGACCTCACGCCCGACATTGCGGAAGCTGTGCGGTGTGGCGCTCGAGAAGTAGTAGGCATCGCCGGCCTCGAGTACGCGCGTCTGACCGCCAACCGTCAGCTCTACCTTGCCACGCACGACCACGCCGCCCTCCTCGCCGCGATGCGAGAGCATCTCCTCGCCCGTGGCCGCGCCGGGCTCGTAGCGTTCGTGGAGCACGGTGAGCTGGCGGCCCGGCCGCTGCGCGGCGACGAGACGCAGCGAGGCGGCGTCGTTGCCGATCTCGACGAGCTCGTCCGCGGAATAGAACACCTGTGCCGCGCTGTTCACATCGAGCGTGAAGAACTCGACCATCGAGAGCGGCACGCCGTCGAGCACCTTCTTGAGCGAACCCACCGACGGGCTCACCCGGTTCTGCTCGATCAGGGAGATGAGCCCGTTCGTCACGCCCGCCCGGCGCGCGAGTTCGCGCTGCGAGAGGCCGTGCAGCTCCCGAACGTGCTTCAAACGCGCGCCGACGTCGATGCTCATATAGGAGTGGGATTATGATCCCCGGCAACTTCCGGAGTCGAACATGAGCGCCCCAGTGACGGACACGGCCACAGCCCCGAATCTCGATGCCTACTGGATGCCGTTCACGGCAAACCGCCAGTTCAAGGAGAAGCCGCGCATGCTCGCGCGCGCGTCGGGGATGTACTACGAGACGCCCGAGGGACGCCGCATCCTGGACGGCGTCGCCGGCCTCTGGTGTGTCAACGCCGGGCACGGCCGTCCCGAGATCACTCAGGCAGTCGCGAAGCAGCTCGAAGTCATGGACTACGCGCCGGCGTTCCAGATCGGCCACCCCGATGCGTTCGTGCTCGCGACCGAACTCGCGAAGATCGCGCCGCCCGGCGTCGATCACGTCTTCTTCACGAACTCGGGCTCCGAGTCCGTCGACACCGCCTTGAAGATTGCGCTCGCGTTTCATCGTGCGAAAGGCGACGCCGCGCGCACGCGGTTGATCGGACGGGAACGCGGCTATCACGGCGTCGGCTTCGGCGGCATCAGCGTCGGCGGCATGACCGCCAATCGCAAGGCGTGGCCGGCGTCGATGATTCCGGGCGTCGATCATCTCGTGCACACGCACGATCCCAAACGCAATGCGTTCACGCGCGGTCAGCCCGCGCACGGCGCCGAGCTCGCCGACGATCTCGAGCGACTCGTCGCGCTGCACGATGCGTCGACCATTGCCGCCGTGATCGTCGAGCCGATCGCGGGATCGACCGGCGTGCTGCTGCCGCCGAAGGGTTACCTGCAACGGCTGCGCCAGATCTGCGACAAGCACGGTATCCTGCTCATCTTCGACGAAGTGATCACCGGCTTTGGCCGCGTCGGCGCCGCGTTCGCGGCCGAAGAGTTCGGCGTGACGCCCGACATCATCACCTGCGCGAAGGGGCTGACCAACGGCGCGATCCCGATGGGCGCCGTGCTCGTCTCGTCGAAGATCCACGAGACGTTCATGGCGGGACCCGCCGGCATCGAGCTGTTCCACGGCTATACGTACAGCGCGCACCCTGCCGCGTGCGCGGCGGCACTCGCGACGTTGTCTATCTACCAGCGAGAAGGTTTGCTGAGCCGCGCGAAGCAGATCGGGCCGGCGTTCGAGAACGCGGTGCACAGCCTGCGTGGAGTGCCGGGGGTGATCGACGTGCGCAACTACGGACTCGTCGCCGGCATCGAGCTGGAGCCGATCGCGGGATCGCCGGGCAAGCGCGCGTTCGACGTGTATCTGAAATGCTTCGAGCGTGGGCTGCTGATTCGAACTACCGGCGACGTGATAGCGTTGTCGCCGGCGCTCATCATCGAACAGGCGCACATCGATGAGCTGGTCGGAATTCTCTCGGAAGCACTTCGGTAGGAGATGGGGAGTGGCCCCAAACGCTTGAAAAGTGCCGAGCCT
>JAYTOK010000083.1:0-2107 GCA_043747835.1 Pseudomonadota bacterium
GTGGTTCGGAGCCGTTGACGCTTCGAGTTGCTGAACCGCGTCCCGAACCACGAGAACCCCTCCCCGGCACCGCTTCCTCCAACTCCATCGTCATCCACAACGCGCGCGAACATAACCTGCGCAGCATCGACGTCGAGATTCCGCGCGAAGCGTTCACGGTCATCACCGGCGTCTCCGGCTCCGGCAAATCCACGCTCGCCTTCGACATCATCTTCAACGAAGGCCAGCGCCGGTACCTCGAGTCGCTGAACGCGTACGCACGCCAGTTCGTGCAGCCCGCGGCGCGACCCGACGTCGACGCGATCTACGGCATTCCACCGACGGTCGCGATCGAACAGCGCACGAGCCGCGGCGGCCGCAAGAGCACGGTCGCCACGCTCACCGAGATCTACCACTTCCTGCGCCTGCTCTATCAGAAGTTAGGCACGCAGTTCTGCCCCACCTGCGACGTCGCCATCGAACCGCAAACGTCGAGGTCCATCGCCGAACGCCTGCTGAGGCAGCACAAAGGCGCACGCGTCACCCTGCTCGCGCCACTCGTCGTCGCGCGCAAGGGCTACTACACCGAGCTCGCCAAGTGGGCGAACGCGCGCGGTTACAAACACCTGCGCGTCGACGGCGAGATGATCGCGACCTATCAGTGGCCGCGCCTGAACCGGTTCAAGGAACACACGATCGAACTGCCGGTCGCGCAGATCTCGGTGCAGAAGGACAACGCGGACGCCCTCGAACGCAACGTCATCAAGACACTCGATCTCGGCAAGGGCCTACTGCACGTGCTCGACCCCGACGCGAAGAAGCCGAAGGTGCAGGTGTTCAGCATCAAGCGCGCCTGCCCCTCCTGCGGCACGAGCTTCACCGAGCTCGATCCGCGCCTGTTCTCGTTCAACAGCAAGCACGGCTGGTGCGAGGGCTGCTTCGGCACCGGCGTCCAACTCGAGGACTTCGACGAAGAGCAGTCTGGCGAGGAGTCCGCGTGGGTCGAGGCTGAAGGCGCGGATGGCGGTACCCTGGTCTGCGAAACCTGCGACGGTCAGCGGCTCAACCCCATCGCCCTGCACGTGCGCTTCCGCGACCGGAACATCGCCGACCTCACCCGCTTCGGCGTGGACGACATCGTCAGTTTCGTAACCAAGCTCAAGCTCACGAAGCGTGAAGGCGAGATCGCCCGCGATCTGATGGCCGAGATCAAGTCGCGCCTCGCGTTCCTGCAGCGCGTCGGCCTTGGCTATCTACCGCTCGACCGCTCCGCGCCGACGCTGTCCGGCGGCGAGGCGCAACGCATCCGTCTCGCCGCGCAGCTCGGCTCGAACCTGCAGGGCGTTTGCTACGTGCTCGACGAGCCCACCATCGGCCTGCACCCGCGCGACAACCGCGTCCTGCTCGACGCGTTGGCGGAGCTCGCGAAGAACCGCAACACGCTGGTCGTCGTCGAGCACGACGAGGACACGATCCGCCGCGCGGACTACGTCGTCGATCTCGGACCCGGCGCGGGCGTTCGCGGCGGCCAGGTCGTCGCCACCGGCAATGTCGCCGAGTTGATGAAAAACCCCGCGTCGATCACCGGACGCTTCCTCGCGAATCCGCTGCGACATTCCGGGGAGCCGCGCCGCGCGACGAACACGCGATCGCCACAGCTCCGGCTCGAGGGCATCGAGCTGCACAACGTGTCGAAGGAGAACGTTTCGATCCCCGTCGGACGGTTGTGCGTGATCACGGGGGTGTCGGGCTCCGGCAAGAGCACCGTCGCTCGCGACGTGCTCTACACGAATCTGAAGCGCCAGCTCGGCAAGGTGGCGGGACGGGAGAAGCGCGCGGGCAAACTACCAGAGCTCACCGGCGTCGCCGCCTTGCGCGGAGTCGAGCTCATCGACCGCGTGCTCGAAGTCGACCAGACGCCGATCGGCAAGACGCCACGCTCCTGCCCGGCCACCTACATCGGCTTCTGGGACGTGATCCGCAAACTTTTCGCCGACACGCTCGAAGCTCGCGCACGCGGCTACGCCCCCGCGCGCTTCAGCTTCAACACCGGCGAAGGCCGCTGCCCGGCCTGCGAAGGCCAGGGCATGCGCACGATCGCGATGAGCTTTTTGCCTGATGTGAAGGT
>JAYTOK010000084.1:0-163460 GCA_043747835.1 Pseudomonadota bacterium
TCTCCAAGGCGCGGGAATAGCTCAGTTGGTAGAGCACGACCTTGCCAAGGTCGGGGTCGCGAGTTCGAGTCTCGTTTCCCGCTCCAATCCCTCCGGTCCTCATCATTCGGGCCTGTGGCTAGGTGGCAGAATGGTTATGCAGCGGCCTGCAAAGCCGTCTATGCCGGTTCGATTCCGACCCTAGCCTCCAACCACATGCCCAATGCCCCGGTGGCGGAACTGGTAGACGCAACGGACTTAAAATCCGTCGGCCTTCAGGCCTTGCCGGTTCGATTCCGGCCCGGGGCACCACTCTTTTTCTTTCCATGCTGAACGTCGAAGGCCTGCACCTGTGGCGCGGCGATCGCCACGTCCTGCGTGGCGTGACTTTCGGCGCGGAAGCCGGTCGTTGCGTCCTGCTCACTGGCAGGAACGGCGCGGGAAAGACGACGCTGATCCGCGCGATCGCGGGTCTGCTCGATCCGGAAGAGGGGCGCGTTCTCTGGCGCGGTCAACCGACGCGCGCGACTCGCGATGCCTTCCACGCCGAAACCGCATACCTGGGTCACGAGCCGCCGCTCAAGGGCGATCTGTCCGCCCAGGAAAACCTCAAGTATTCGATCGGGATCCGGCGGACAGTCACGACCGCCGAAATCGATGCCGCGCTCACCCGAACCGGCGCCGCGACGTTCGCCGATCGCGCCGTGCGATTGCTGTCGGCCGGTCAACGGCGGCGCATCGCGCTCGCGGGCGTGTTGCTCGCGAACGCCGTGTTGTGGCTACTCGATGAACCGACGACCAATCTCGACACCGACGGCCAGCAACTCGTGAGCGATCTGATCGAGGAGCATCTCGGCCGGGCAGGGCTCGTGGTTGCCGCCGTACACCACGCGATGCCGCTGCCCGCGCGGCTCGTCGTCCCGCTCGAACTCGGCGTTTCATGAAGACCGGGCCGCTGCAGGCAGCGTTCCTGGTCTCCCAGCGTGATTTGCGTCTCGCTTTCCGCCAGCCGTCGCAACTCATCCAGCCGCTGTTGTTCTTCATGATCGTGGCCACGCTGTTCCCGCTGACATTAACCCCCGAACTGTCGCGGCTGCGAGACGCCGCGCCGGGTGTCTTATGGGTCGGCGCGTTGTTATCCTCGCTGCTGGCGCTCGAGTTCCTGTTCCGCGACGACGCGATGGACGGGACGCTCGAGCAGTTCGCACTCTCAGGGCAATCGCTGACATGGATGTTGTTCGCGAAGACCTGCACGCACTGGCTGCTCACGGGCCTGCCGCTGGCTCTTGCGGCGCCGATCGCGGCGCTGGCGTTGGGCGTTTCACCTCAGGCTATCGGCGCGGTCGTCGCGTCACTGCTGTTAGGCAGCTTCGCGATGAGCCTCGTGGGCGCGATCAGCGCGGGGCTCACGCTCGGCGCGCGGCGTGGCGGCGTGTTGCTCTCGCTGCTGACGTTGCCGCTCGCGGTGCCCATCCTCGTCTTCGGCAGCGATGCGACGCAGCGTGCCATGATGGGCGGTGACATCGCGCCGCCGATGTATTTGTTGGCCGCGATCGCGGTGCTCGGCGTGACGCTCGCGCCGCTGGCCGCGGCCGCCGCGGTCAGGATCGGACTGGAGTAGCGCAGGATGAGTTGGGCCTGGTTTCATCGCTTCGGATCGCCACCGTGGATTTACGGCTTCTCACGGCGTTGGGCGCCGTGGTTCGGTGGCCTGGCGGCGCTCGGCATCCTGGTTGCCTTGTACGGCGGATTCGTGCTCGCGCCCGCCGACTACCAGCAGAAGGACGCGTTCCGCATCGTCTACGTGCATGCGCCGAGTGCCATGCTCTCGCTTGCGATCTACACCACGATGGCCGTGGCCGCCGCGGTAGGGCTCATCTGGCGCATCAAGGTCGCGCATGCCGCGGCTGCGGCGTGCGCGCCGGTCGGCGCGTGGTTCACCGTCGTGACGCTCGGCACCGGGATGCTCTGGGGCAAGCCGATGTGGGGCACGTACTGGGCCTGGGATCCGCGCCTGACCTCCGAACTCGTGCTGCTGTTCCTGTATTTCGGTTACATGGGCCTGCGCGCCGCGATCGAGGATCCGCAGAAGGCGGACAAGGCGAGCGCGGTGCTCGCCGTCGTCGGCGTCGTGAACGTGCCAATCATCCGTTTCTCGGTCGACTGGTGGAATTCGCTGCACCAGCCCGCGACGCGGTTGTTAGGCAAGGCCGACATGGACTGGACGATGACTTGGCCGCTGCTGCTGATGTTCCTGGCGTTCACTTTGTATTTCGGCGCCGTGATGCTGGTGCGGTTGCGCGCCGAGCTCCTGCGCCGCGAGCGCAATGCGAGCTGGGTGCGGGAGGTGTTGCGTGGATGAATTTCTCGCGATGAGTGGCTACGCGGAATACGTGTGGCCGTCGCTCGCGCTCGCCGTGGGCGCGCTGCTGCTCAACGTCTGGCTCGCGCGCCGCGCGGTGGCGCTGGCCGAACGCGACGCGAGGCGCCGCCAGGAGATGACGCCATGATCGCGCGGCACAAGAGAATGGTCATGGTGGCCGCGATTGTCGTCGGCGTGAGTCTGGCGGCCTGGCTCGGCACGAAGGCGTACCAGGGCAACGTGATGTTCTTCTTCGATCCGTCGCAGATCGCGGCGGGCAAGGCGCCGTCGGACAAGCGCTTCCGGCTGGGCGGCATGGTCGAGAAGGGCAGCGTGCACAAGACCGCGGGCACGCTCGACATCGATTTCGTCGTCACCGATTTCTGCCACACGGTGCCCGTGTCCTATTCGGGAATCCTGCCGGACCTGTTCCGCGAGGGGCAGGGTGTCGTCGCGCACGGCCGGCTGCAAAGCGGGAAGTTCGTCGCGGACGAGATCCTCGCGAAGCATGACGAGAAATACATGCCGCCCGAAGTCGCGAAATCGCTGAAGGACAAACCGACGGCTGAAGGAAACGCGGAGGCCTGCGCGAAGCTGGGCAAGGCATGATTCCCGAGCTCGGCCATTTCGCACTGATCCTCGCGCTGATCCTGTCGGCGCTGCAGACCGTGTTCGGTCTCGTCGGCCCGACGCGTGACGATCCACGGTGGTTAGGCGTCGTTCGTCCCGCGGTGGCGGGGCAGTTCGTGCTCGTGAGCACCTCGATCGGTGCGCTCGTGTACGCCTTCGTCAACTTCGATTTCTCCATCATGTACGTGGCGGCCAACTCGAACTCCGCGCTGCCGACGTTCTATCGCGTGACCGCGCTCTGGGGTGCGCACGAAGGATCGCTGCTGTTGTGGGCGTGGATCCTCTCCGCGTGGACGCTTGCAGTCGCGATCTTCAGCCGCCATCTGCCGCCGAGCATCGCCAGCCGCGTCATGGGCGTGCTCGGTTTCGTGAGCTTCGGTTTCCTGCTGTTCACGCTGATGACGTCGAATCCTTTCGAACGCCTGCCGCTCGAGCAGATTCCTGCGGACGGCCGCGATCTGAATCCGGTATTGCAAGACCCCGCGCTCGCGATCCATCCGCCGCTCCTTTATATGGGCTACGTCGGTTTCGCCGTCGCGTTCGCGTTCGCGTGCGCGGCGATGCTCGAAGGCAAGCTCGATCAAGCGTGGGCGCGCTGGACGCGACCCTGGACCACGTTCGCCTGGGGATTCCTCTCGATCGGCATCGCGCTCGGCAGCTGGTGGGCTTACTACGAACTCGGCTGGGGTGGGTACTGGTTCTGGGACCCGGTGGAGAACGCGTCGTTCATGCCGTGGCTCGTGGGCACCGCGCTGATCCATTCGCTCGCCGCCACGGAGAAGCGCGGTCTGTTCAAGAGCTGGACGCTGCTGCTCGCGATCCTCGCGTTCTCGCTGAGCTTGCTGGGCACTTTCCTCGTGCGCTCGGGCGTACTCACGTCGGTGCATTCGTTCGCCGCCGATCCGACGCGCGGCATGTTCATCCTCGGGTTTCTCGTGATCGTCGTCGGCGGTGCGCTGTCGCTGTACGCCTGGCGCGCGCCCTTGCTGAAATCGCCGAGCGGTTTCGACTGGACGGCGCGGGAATCCTTCCTGCTCTACAACAACATCCTGCTCGTCAGCGCGGCCATCATGGTGTTCGTCGGAACGATGGCGCCGCTGATCGCCGATGCGATCGGCGCTGCGCCGGTTTCGGTGGGCGCGCCATTCTTCGACCTGATGTTTCCTCTATTCATGCTGCCGCTTTGCGTGCTCGTCTCGATCGGCATCCACTCCGCGTGGAAGCGCGGCAAGATCTCCGCGAACAAGCGCCGATTGTTCGTGGGGCTGGCCGTGGCGCTGGGACTCGGCCTGCTGTTCGTGTTCGCCGCCTATGGCGGACCGTCCAAGTGGCTGACACCCATCGGCACCGTGGTCGGCATCTGGATCATCGTCTCGTCGCTGTTCGATCCGGTCGACCGGCTGCGCCGCAAGCTGACTCTGCCGCGCGCGATCGTCGGCATGACCATCGCCCACATGGGGCTCGGCGTTGGCCTGATCGCGATCTCGACAGTGGAGTCGTACACCGTGGAACGCGACGTCGCGCTCGCGCCCGGCGAGACGGTGGTGCTGGGCCGCTACGCGTATCGCTTCGACAGCATCACCGAGATCGAGGGGCCTAACTACGCTGGCGTGCGCGCGGAAGTGACCGTGCTGCGCGACGGCCGTCCGATCGAAGTACTGCATCCCGAGAAGCGTCGTTACTGGGTGCAGAACTCCGTGCAGACGGAGGCGGGCATCGCGACCCGCTGGAACATGGATCTGTTCGCGGCGCTCGGCGACGATCTCGGCGCGGGGCGCTGGAGTTTCCGTGCGCAACTCCGTCCGCTGCTCAACTACATCTGGCTCGCGGCCGGATTGATGGCGCTGGGCGGCGGCCTCGCGGCAACGGATCGCCGCTATCGTTCGCCCGCCGCGGCAACGACCCAGGAGACGTCGGCACCGCTGACGCCCGAAGCCGCGTGAATCGTTTCATCCTGCCCGCCGCCATCTTTCTGGCACTCGCGGGCGTGCTCTACGTCGGCGTCCTGCATTCTCCGGAGAAGAGCACGATGCAGTCCGCGCTGCTCGGCCGGCCGGCGCCGGATTTCACGCTGCCCGCGCTCGGCGGCGGCCAAGTCTCGCGCAAGGATCTGCTCGGCAAACCCTGGGTGTTGAATGTCTGGGGCACCTGGTGCGTCGCGTGCCGCGAAGAACACCCGGTGCTGCTCGACATCGCGCGCCGCCGCGAGGTACCGCTGATCGGACTCAACTGGCGCGACGAAGATCAGGCCGCGCTCGCCTGGCTCGAGAAGCTGGGCGATCCCTACGCCGCGACGGCAGTCGATCGCGAGGGCCGCACCGCGATCGAGTTCGGCGTGTACGGCGCGCCGGAAACCTTCTTCATCGACGCCCACGGCTTCGTGCAATTCCGTCACGTCGGCCCGATGACGCCGGAGGTCTGGCAGCGCGAATTCGCCGCGCGACTGCCGCCTGCGAATCGCGGAGCGCAGCCATGACGGGATTCATTCGCACGGGTGCGGTGTTGTTTCTGACGATTTGCGCCGGCGCATTCGCCGTCGACACGACGCTGCTGCCGAGCGAGGCGCTGCAGCAACGTTACGAGGCGCTCACGCACGAACTGCGCTGCATGCAGTGTCAGAACCAGAGCATCGCCGATTCTCCGGTCGATCTCGCCGCGGGGCTGCGCCGCGACGTGCAGGAGCAGTTGATCGCCGGTCGCACCGATGGCGAGATCCGCGAGTCCATGGTTCGCCGCTATGGAAATGCGATCCTGTTCCGGCCGCCGCTCGACGCGGGGACCGCGTGGGTGTGGATCGCTCCCGTCATCGCGCTGCTCGGTGGCTTCGTCGTCGCCATCGTGATCGTGCGCAAGCGCTCCGCGCTGGTGGATGGCGACGATTCGCTGCCTGAAGAACCTTCGCAAGAAGAGCCGCGGTGATGTTCGGCTTCATGGCTCTCGTAGGACTGCTCCTCGTCGCGACCGCGGCACTGTTGACGTGGCCGCTCCTGAAGCGTCTCCCCGATGGCCGTCCCGCGCGGCTCATCACCGCCGTCGGCGTCGTCGCGGTGCTGATCATCGGCAGCGTCGGGTCGTACGCGGCGCTCAGCAAATATTCCTGGTCTGCGGCGACCCCGGCAGCCGACACGCCGGCCGCGATGACCGCAAAGCTCGCGAAGCGCCTCGCGAACGAACCCGACAATCTCGACGGCTGGCTGATGCTCGGCCGGTCGTATTCCCAGCTCCAGCAATTCGAGCTCGCGATCCGCGCCTATCAACGAGCGGACCGGTTGGCGGAGGGCAAGAACGTCGAGGCCGTCTTCGGAGTCGCGGACATCCTCGTCGCGCTCGACATGGAAGAGTTGCGCGGCCGCGGCGGGCGTCTGTACGAACGCGCGCTCGCACTCGATCCGACGTCGGAGAAGGCGATGTTCTACAGCGCGTTCGCGGCGCTGGGACGTGGCGAGAGCGAGATCGCGCGCGAACGCTTCAATCAGATCCTCGCGCGCAATCCGCGGGAAGACGTGCGCGCGCTCATCGAGCAGGGTCTCGCGCGTCTCGATGCGCCGCCAGCGGGCGAGGGCAAACTTGCGGGCACCGGCAAACCCACGGGCACGGACAAACCCGCGGCGACGGCAGTGGGCGCCAGGATCGCCGTCCGCGTGACGCTTTCGCCCGCGCTGGCGAAGCTCATCCCCGCGGATGCGGTTCTGTTCGTCGCGGCACGCGACCCGAAAGCACCGGGCCCGCCGTTCGCGGTGAAGCGGCTACCCGCGCGCTTCCCCGTCGAGGTCGAGCTCACGGCCGCCGATGCGATGCTCGAAACGCGTCAGATCACCGCGGGCCAGTCACTCGAAGTCGTCGCGCGCGTTGCGCTGGGCGGAACCCCGACCGCGAGCCGCGGCGACCCGTTCGGACAAGTTGGCTATCATGTCGGCAAGGATGGGCGACTCGACATCGTCATCGACAGCCTCGCCAACTAATAACCGGGAGACGCCGCATGCAGGCCAAGCATTCGCTCGAGTTCGCGCGCGCGCCATCCGTGTGGCCGATGTACCCGAAGATCATGACCTCGCGCAAGCCATCGTTGCTGCCCGAGGGCGGCGAAGTGCCGCGCATCGAATCGCGGCTCTCGAAGGTCGTCATCGACCGCAGGCATCTCGCGTCGTATTCGGACATCTGCGGCGCCGCGTCGGGCGGCACGCTGCCGATCGCCTATCCACACATCCTCGCGATGCCTTTGCATCTCGCGATGCTCGGCGCCGAGGCGTTTCCGGTGAAGTTGTTCGGTCTCGTTCACGTGCAGAACCGCATCGCGATGCGCGAGCCGTTGTCGGCCGAAGAGCCCGCCGAGATTCGCTGCTGGATCGAAGGACATCGCGACACGGAACGTGGGCAGGAATTCGACTTGCACACCGAGTACGTGGTCGGCGGTCAGCCGCGGTGGGATGAGACCTGCACATTTCTCGCGCGCCGCCGCTCGCCTCCGGGCGCAGGCAAGACGACGACCGGACTCAAGCCGCCGGAGGGCGGGCCGGACGCGGTCGCGGTGAAGTCGAGCAGCTTCCGCGCACCGGCGGGACTCGGCCGTCGCTACGGCTTCATCTCCGGCGACGTGAATCCGATCCACATGAGCGATCTCACGGCAAAAGCTTTCGGCTTCCCCCGCGCGATCGCGCATGGCATGTGGTCCCTCGGCCGGCTCGCATCGGATTTCGAACCCGCGCAGTTCAACGGCGGCTGCGAACTCAGCGTCTCGTTCAAACTACCGATCTTCATGCCCGCGTGGCTGATGCTCCAGCGCTGGGAGATCGAAAATGGCAAAGCGTTCGCGCTGCGCGACGCGCAGGGTGAGAAGCCGCACGTCACGGGGACCCTGAAGTCGTTGCGGTGACGACGGCTTTCCCGGTCGGCCGGGAGGAGCGCCGCGCTCTGCTGCTTGCGGCCGCAGGCTACTTCTTCCTGCTCTGCGGTTACTACATGCTGCGGCCGCTGCGCGACTCGCTCGCCCTCGAAGTCGGCGTCCGCTACAACCGCTGGCTCTTCACCGCCGTGCTCGTCTGTTCCGCGGTGCTGCTGCCTTTCTACTGGTGGCTCGTGGGGCGTACGCCGCGCGGCCGGCTGCTGTGGATCGCAGCGGCGCTGTTCGCGCTCGTGTTCGTGTCGCTCGCCATCGGACTCAAGATCGCGCCGCGCGAACCTGCGTTGGCGTTTGCGTATTTCGTCGCGCTGACCACCGCGAATTTCTACATCGTGAGCGTGTTCTGGAGTGCCATGGCGGACGTCTGGCGCCCCGAGCTCGCGAAACGGTTCTTCGGCTATGTCGCCGCCGGCGGCAGTCTCGGCGCGTTGCTCGGCCCGCCGCTCGTCCGGCTCGGCATCCACGATCTCGGACCGACGCCGCTGATCATTCTGGCGTGTGCGTTCATCCTGTGTTCCGCGCCCTGCGTGACCGCTGCGCGCGGCGTCCTGCGGCGCTGTGCGAATGGCGCACGTGTCCCCGACGGCGCGATACCGGTGGGCGGCCGTGCGTGGGACGACCTCCGGCGACTGGCGCGCACTCCCTACCTGCTCGGCATCGCGGGGTTGCTGATCGCCGGACAGATGATCGGCGCGTTCATGTACAGCGAGCAGGGCAAGTACGTCGCGGCAAACTACACGTCGCTGGCCGATCGTGCGGCGCTGTTCGCGACGATGGAGTTCTGTGTGAACCTCCTCGCGTTCACGTTCCAGGCGGGCGTCGTCGGCTGGCTCACGCGCCGCGGAAGCGTGAGCGCCAGCCTGTCGGCGATGCCGGTGCTGCTGGGCGTGACCTTCATCGCGCTCGGCTTGTATCCGGTCGGCGCGATGCTGCTCGCCACGCAGGTCATCCGGCGCGCCGCCGACTACGGGCTCGGAAAACCACCGCGCGAGATGCTGTTTACGGTCATCAATCCCGAGAGCAAATTCAAGAGCAAGAGCCTCATCGACACGGTCCTGCAACGCGGCGCGGATTCGCTGGGACAGTGGGTGTACGTGCTCGTGTCGGGGCTCGGACTCGCGGGCGTCGCGTGGCTGTGCGCGGGCCTTTCCGTCGCGCTGCTCGGCGCGACGACACGGCTCGGCCGCGCGTTCGAGACGCGCCGCAGCGCCGACGAACAGGAAGCGGCGTGAATACCGCTCTCCCGGGCGGGCTGCCCGCGGCACGAATCGATGCGGCGGGTCAACCGCACGTCGACCTGCGCGCGATCCTCAGGCTCGCCGCGCCGCTCATGGCCACGAACGCCGTGCAGGCACTGCTGAATCTCACCGATCTGTGGTTCATTGGCCGCCTCTCGACCGAAGCCACCGCCGCGATGGGCGCTATCTACTGGATCCTGAGCTGCGCGATCCTGCTGTTTGGCGGCGTCGGCCTCGCGGTCCAGACCTTCGTGGCGCAGGCGTTCGGCAGCCGTCGTGGCGCGCACGCCTCGCGCGCACTGTGGAATGCACTGTGGGCGTCGCTCGCGCTGATTCCCGTTTTCCTCGCGCTGAGTTTCATGGGTCCGTGGATCATCAAACCCTTCGGCCTCGACGCGCACGTCGAGCAGCTCGCACTCGAATACTGGCGGCCGCGCATGGCCGGCGCGTTCCTGGGCTCGATGGCCTGGGCGGCGATGGGATTCTTCAACGGCATCTCGGCCGTGCGGTTCACGATGGCCGTCGTCGTGGTGACCACGATTTCGAACGCGATCTTCAACCAGCTCTTCATGTTCGAGTTCGGCATGGGAATGAGCGGTTCGGCGTGGGGCACGAACGCGGCGCAGCTCGTCGGCGTGGCGCTCGCGTTGACTTTTTTCCTGCGCGGCGACATCGCGCGCCGCTATCGCACGCATCTCACGTGGCGCCCGAAACTCATCGTCGTCCGCGCCCAACTGGCGGTGGGTCTGCCGATCGGCATCATGTACGGCGCGGATGTTCTGGGACTCGCGATGTCGCAGATGATGATCGCGCAGACGAGCGCCGTGGGCGCGGCCGCCACGCAGATCGTCATGGCACTGACATCGATGGCGTACATGCCGACGATCGGCATCGCGCTCGCGGGCACGACGCTCGTCGGACAGTCCATCGGCGCGAGGAGTCGCGAGTGGGCGAATCGAATGGGGAACGTGATCATCCTGCTGTGCGCGGGATTGATGGCCATCGTCGCCGTGGCGCTGCTCGTCGTGGGGCCATGGGTGCTGCGCCTGTTCGTGAACGAAGCCGACGCAAACGCCGGAGCCGTGGTCACGCTCGGGCTCGTGCTTCTGTGGCCAGCGGCGGCATACCAGATCTTCGACGGTATCTACTGTGGGTCGAGTTTCTGCCTGCGCGGCGCCGGTGACACGCGTTGGCCCGCGGCGACGGCGCTCGTGCTGTCTTGGTTCTTTTTCGTGCCGCTCGCGCATACGCTGATCTTCGCGCCGGGCGCCGGCTGGATAGACGGCCTGCCACAATTTGGATTGGGCGCCAGAGGTGGATGGCTCGCGCTGCTGGCGTATTGCACGTTGTTAGGCATCAGCATGTTCTGGCGCTGGCGCCACGGCGCCTGGCGGAGCATCCGCCTTACGTGATGCGGCAATGCCTGATCGACCTGGCGGCGCCGACGTGTCTATGCTTGATCTATGATGAGGGGCATGACCTTGAAATACAAAGTCGATAAAGGCATCGCGTGGCTCGCGATGAACAATCCGCCGTTGAACGCGCTCTCGCACGAGCTGCGCAAGTCCATCGTCGCCGGGATCGACCGCGCGGTGGCGGACTCCACGGTAAAAGCCATCGTACTCATCGGCAACGAACGCGCATTCTCGAGCGGCGCCGACATCAAGGAGTTCGCCGGCGGCGCGTTCTACGCCGAACCGTTCCTGCCCGCGGTGTGCGATGCGCTCGAAGCTGCGACGAAACCCGTCATCGCTGCGATCAATGGCGCGTGCATGGGCGGCGGCCTCGAGGTCGCGCTCGGTTGCCACTATCGCGTCGCGCTGGCCGATGCGAAGATTTCGTTCCCCGAAGTGAAGCTCGGACTGATTCCCGGTGCGGGCGGTTCGCAACGCTTTCCGCGTCTCGTCGGTCTCGAAGCCGCGGTCAACATGATCGTGTCCGGCTCGACGATGCCTGCGGTCGCGTTCAAAGGGACGGCGCTGTTCGATGCCATCGTCGACTCGAAGGAGCTCGAAGAGCTGCGCGCCGCGGCGCGCGAGTTTGCCACGAAGCTGATCGGGGCCGGTGGCGCGGTGCGCCGCGTTCGCGATCTGAAAGTGGCGCATCCGCAGTCGGAAGCTTTTCTGCAGTTCGCGAAGATGAGCGTCGCCGCGGTGTCGCGCGGCATGACGGCGCCCGGACGTGCGCTGGAAGCCGTCGGGGCGGCAACGACACAAGGCTTCGAAGCCGGCATCGCGACCGAGCAGAAGATCTTCGCCGAGTTGATGGTGAGCCCCGAATCGCAGGCGCTGCGCCACGCGTTCTTCGCGGAGCGCGCCGCGTCGAAAGTCGCCGGCGTGACGGACAAGACCCCGCGACGCAAGATCGCGTCGGTTGCGGTCGTCGGCGCCGGCACGATGGGCGGCGGCATCGCGATGACGTTCGCGAATGCGGGAATTCCCGTGACGCTGCTCGAGGCCAAACAGGAAGCGCTCGATCGCGGCATTGGCGCGATCCGCAAGTTTTACGAAGGCGCGGCGGCAAAGGGCAAGATGAAGCCTGACGAGGCCGTCAAACGCGCGGCGCTCATCACGCCGTCGCTCGACTATGCCGCCGCGGCGAAGGCCGATCTGTTGATCGAGGCCGTGTTCGAGGACATCGACGTCAAGAAAGCCGTCTTCCGCGAGCTCGACCGGGTGGCAAAGCGCGGCGCCATTCTCGCCACGAACACTTCAACCCTCGACGTCGACCGGATCGCGGCATTCACGAAGCGGCCCGCCGACGTGCTCGGCATGCACTTCTTCAGTCCCGCGAACATCATGAAGCTGCTGGAGGTCGTGCGGGCAAAGAAGACGCGGCCCGATGTCCTCGCCACCGTCATCGAGCTCGCGCGGAAAATCGGGAAGACCGCGGTCGTATCCGGCGTGTGCGACGGCTTCATCGGCAATCGCATGATCAACAAGTATTCGCAGCAGGCGCTGCTCATGCTCGAAGAGGGCGCGTCCGTGCAGCAGATCGATCGCGCGATCGAGAAGTTCGGTTTCGCGATGGGCCCGTTCCGGATGTCGGATCTCGCCGGCAACGACATCAGTTGGCACATCCGCAAACGACACTACGAAGAGAAGCCGAAGATGCGTCGCATGCGAATCGCCGATCGCGTTTGTGAGCTCGGCCGCTTCGGCCAGAAGTCCGGACTCGGCTGGTATCGATATGAACCCGGCAAGCGCGATGCGCTGGCGGACCCGCAAGTCGACAAAATCGTGGACGAGGAACGTGCGGCGCTCAGCATCAAACCCCGAAAGATTCCGGATGCGGAGATCGTCGACCGGTTGCTCTTCTCGCTCGCGAACGAAGGCGCTCGCATCCTCGAGGAGGGCATCGCCGAGCGCGCCTCGGATATCGACATCGTGTACCTCGCGGGCTACGGCTTTCCGCCGCAGCGCGGTGGTCCGATGTTTCATGCGAGCCGCATGGGGCTAGCGCAGGTTTTGCGCCGCATGAAGGAATTCGCCGCGAATCCGCACGCCGATCCGCCGTTCTGGAAACCCGCGCCACTATTGGCCAGGCTGGCCGTTGCCGGTGAGACGTTCGACGCCGAGCCTCGGAAGAGCGCCGCGAAGGCGGGGAGACAACGCCGTGGTTGACGCCGTCATCGTATCGACCGCGCGCACGCCGCTCGCGAAGTCCTGGCGCGGTGCGTTCAATCTGACGCACGGCGCGACGATGGGCGGGCACGTCGTGAACTCCGCGATCGCACGCGCGGGCATCGACCCAGCATCCGTCGAAGACGTGATCATGGGCTGCGCGAATCCCGAAGGCGCCACCGGTTTCAACATCGCGCGACAGATCGCTTTGCGCGCCGGTCTTCCGGTAACCACCTCCGGCATGACAGTGAATCGATATTGCTCCTCGGGATTGCAGACCATCGCGCTCGCGGCCCAGCGCATTCAGGCGGGCGAGGGCGAGGTGTACGTCGCGGGCGGTCTCGAGTCGATCTCGTGCGTGCAGAACGACCGCATGAATCTCTTCATGGCCAAGGATGCCTGGCTCGCCGAGCACAAGCCGGCCATCTACTGGACGATGCTGCAGACGGCGGAAACCGTGGCGAAGCGCTACAAGATCGCGCGCGAGCCGCAGGATCAGTACGGCGTTCTGAGTCAGCAGCGAGCGGCCGCGGCCCTCGCGGCCGGCAGGTTCGTCGACGAAATTGCGCCCATCGAAGTCGTCGCGGGCATCGCGGACAAGGACAGCGGCCGGCTGTCGACGAAGCCGCTGACGGTGAGCGTGGATGAGGGCATCCGCGCGGACACGACCTACGAAGCGGTCGCGAAGATTCGCGCGGCGACGCCGGGGGGCGTGATCGCCGCCGGAAATGCCAGCCAGTTTTCGGATGGCGCCGGCGCGTGTGTCGTCATGAGTGCGACCCGCGCGGAGAAACTGGGATTGAAGCCGCTCGGCATCTTCCGCGGCTTCGCGGTCGCGGGCTGCGAGCCCGACGAAATGGGCATCGGCCCGGTGTTCGCCATCCCGCGGCTGCTCGAGCGCGCGGGCAAGAAGGTTTCCGACATCGACTTGTGGGAGCTCAATGAGGCATTCGCGGTGCAGGTGATCTACTGTCGCGACAAGCTCGGCATCCCGGATGACAGGCTCAATGTGAACGGCGGCGCGATCGCGCTGGGACACCCGTACGGAATGACAGGCGCCCGGCTCACAGGCCATGCGCTGATCGAGGGTAAACGTCGCGGCGGGAAGCTGGCCGTGGTCACGATGTGCATCGGCGGCGGGATGGGAGCCGCGGGACTGTTCGAGATTGTCTGAAGTCGTCCGAGCGGACAAGGAGATCCGATGTTGAAGAACGTGATCGCGCTGATCATCGCCGTCGCCATCGGCGCGGTCGGGTATTCCTGGTGGACCCAGAAAGACGCCGAGGAGAGCCCGCTCAATGTCATGGTCACGCAGATGCGGACGCGCGCGATCGTCGAGCACGAGCGGCAGGTAACGGTCTGGTACAAGGCCTGTCCCGAAACGAAGGGTGTGAATCCGCAGGTCATGGTCGTCTGGCCGGCGAAGCTCAACTACGAGCTCGATCTCGCCGAGACGAAACTCTCGCTGGGCGCAGATGGCGTCTTGCGTGCGACGACGCCTCCGATTCGCGCGGACGATCCGTCCGTTCCCTCGGAAGTGGGGGAGTATCTTGCGCAAACTTCGTTCTGGACGCTCGAAACGGAGCAGGCGATCGTGATGCGCGAAATGCAGAAGGCGACGCCGTTGGCGCGTCATCTCACCGCCTATTTCCTGCGCAACGACGTCGGGTTGAGCGCGCACTTCAAGGAAGAACTGGAGACCTATTTGCGTGGCATGCTGGGCGCGCTGCGCGTTCCGGTGACGCGGATCGAGATCGAAATTCCCACGGTCGAGGTCAAGATTCCGCCGCGCCCCGAGCTTTCGCTGTGTGAAGGCTCGGTTGCGCTCGCGAACGGGCTCGCTTTTGCGCGACGGCAGGCTGACGGATTGATCATCGGCGTCTATCCAAAGGCGGCGGCGGCGGCGGCGGCGTTGCCGGTACCGGGCCTCTAACCACCATCAAGAAAGCGTCCGTCGCCGGTATGATCGGCGCGACCCTTCACCCACTCAACGGAGATCCGCCATGGAAGCTGTCGATGTGCGTGGCCGATTTGTCTGGCACCAGTTGATGACCCGCGACGTGCCGGCCGCGAAAAAGTTTTATTCGAATCTCATCGGATGGAAGGCGCAGTCCTGGCCGCCCGATCCGACGTACACCGTGTGCCATTCTGATCAGGGTCCGGTGGCCGGCATCATGCCGATACCGGCGGACATCCCCGCCGAAGTTCCTCCTCATTGGCTCGGGTACGTGGGTACGCGCGATGTCGACGGCACTGCCGTGGCCGCGGTGCGTGCCGGTGGCTCGATTCTCAAGGAGCCGGCCGACTTGTCCGGTGCCGGCCGTTATGCGGTGCTCAAGGATCCGCAGGGCGCGGTTTTCGCGATCCTCGATCCCGAGAACTCACGGCCCGAGCCGCAAGGCATGCCGGCCGCGGGCAGTTTCTCCTGGCACGAACTCGCCACGAGTGATGCCGAAGCGGCGTTCTCGTTTTACAGCGATCTCTTGGGCTGGGACGCGCTGGTGCGCATGCCGCTCCCGGGTGGCGGGACCTATCTGATCTTCGGCAACAACGGCATCCAGCGCGGCGGCATCTATCTCAAGCCGGCGGACTTGCCCGCGCCACCGAGCTGGCTGAACTACGTGCAGGTGTCCGACGCCGATGCGGGCTGGCGCACTGCGCGAGGCAGCGGCGCGAAGCTCGTCGCAGGACCGATGGATGTGCCGGGCGGCAGTCGCATCGTGACGTTCTTCGATCCGACGGGTGCGGCGTTCGCAGTGGTTTCGACTCCGGCCTCGGCGCAACCGGCGGAAGCGAAGTCCGCGGCCATGCCGAAGAAGCAGGCCAAGGTCAAGGCAAAGCCTCACGGCAAGCCCAAAGCCAAGGCAAAACCCAAGTCAAAGACGAAGAGGAAGCCGAAAGCCGCGCAGAAAAAGAAGGTTTCGATGAAGCAGGCGGCGAAAGGAAAAAAGCCGGCGCCGAAGAAGAAACCTTCGAAGAAGAGGTTTGTCAGGAAGAAGACAAAATCAGCGCGGAGGAAGAAATGACGGATCGCCGAAAGTTGATTCAAGCCGGTCTCGCGACGCTTGCCGTCGCGCCGATCGCATGGTCCGCCGACAAGAAGAAGGACAAGGACGCGCCGCGAAAGCCACCGGCGGGTCCGCTGCTGACCAAGCCGGTGCCATCGACCGGCGAGAGACTCGCGGCAATCGGCGTGGGCACGAACAACTACAGCCCGACGACACCCGAGGAGCGCGCCGCACGGCGGGAAGTGCTGGCGGGCCTGACCACCGCCGGCGCGTCGGTCATCGACACTGCGCCGGGATATCGCGACTCGGAGCAGACGATCGGCGACTTGCTCGCTGATATCGGCAACCGCAAGCAGGCGTTCGTCGCGACCAAGGTGACTGCTCCCGACGGCGATCTCGCGAAGGGCATCGCGATGATCGAGGAGTCGAAGCGGCGACTGAAGACGAACGTGCTGGACCTCGTGCAGATACACAGCCTGAACGGCGTGGATGTCTTGTTCCCGCATCTGTTCGATCTCAAGAAAAAGGGTGTGATCCGCTACGTGGGCATCACGACGTCGAGCACGAATCAGCACGAACGGATGATGGAGCTGCTGAATACCCAGGAGCTCGACTTCATTCAGGTCGACTATTCGCTCGCGAATCGAGAATCCGCGGAGGACGTTCTTCCGCTGGCCGCCGATAAAAAGGTCGGTGTGCTGATCAATCTGCCGTTCGGTGGTCGGCGGGACGGGAATCTGTTCTCCCGCATCGGCGGGGCGCCGTTGCCGGACTGGGCTGCGGAGATCGACGCAAGCACCTGGGGTCAGTTTCTGCTCAAGTACGTCGTTTCGCATCCGGCGGTTACGGCCGCGATTCCTGGCATGACGAAACTCGCGCACCTGGAGGACAACCTGGGAGCGTTGCGCGGACGGATGCCGAACGCCGCGATGCGCGCGCGCATGGAGAAGTACTGGGACTCGACGTTCGGTGGGTAAGTAAAGGACAAAGGGGTCAGGTCAATGGATCTGACCCCTGAGATCGGACCCCTCGTCGCTATTTCCTGCCGACGGCGTAGGCGAGGCCGCCGCTGATCAGCGTCACCATGTACGGCTCGTCGTACGACTCGGCGGTGTGCCCGAGACCACTGTAGAACACGCGGCCACCGCCGAACTCGTGTGACCAGACGATCGCGTTCGGATTGACGTCCGCCTCGCCCTCACCGATGGTCTTCGGATCGACCGTGATCAGCACTCCTACCGTCGGGTCGAAATCCTTGTAGTAGTACCACTCGTCGTTGCGCGTGATGGTCTTCGGTAGTTTGGCGGTCGCCGGATGCTTCGCGTCGACGACGGTGAGCGTGCCGGCGGGCGTGCCTTTCGGATGGCGCTCGAAGTAGCCGCCGATCATCTGGCCGTACCAACCCCAGTGATAATGCGAATCGCCGGCGGCGTGCAGACCGACGACACCCTTGCCGGCTCTGAGAAAGCCCTGCAACGCATCGCGTCGCGAACCCGTGAACCACTCGGACTCCGGCTTCTTGGGATCGGTAGTGGTGCTGACCAGCACGATCGCCTTGAACTTCGCGAGCTTCTCCGCCGTGAAGACTTCCGGATCCTCCGTCGCCTCAACGATGTATCCCGATTTTTCGGCGATCTTCTTCACGGCCGCGACGCCGGCGGGAATCGAATCGTGCCGGAAGCCGGTGCTGCCGGAGTAGATGAGAATGGTCTTCTTGCTTGCGGCGACCGCGGTCGATGCGAAAGCCATTCCCATCGCCATGACGGCGAGACCGATCAACGGTCGGCGAAAACTCATGAAACCCCCTTCGTGAAAAAAGCTACCTGGTTGGCAGCGGCGCGCCTCGGGTCTGGGTGCGCAGGCGCAGTACGCGATGGTTTGCCGTGACGAACAGCGTCGCGCCATCTTCACCGAACGAAACGTTCGCGGTCGGCACGCCCGTGACGATTTGGCCGAGGAGGGCGCCATCGGACGAATACACGAGCACGCCGCCCGGCCCAGTCGCGAAAACATTCCCGTGAACATCGACCTTGAGGCCGTCGGGCACGCCGTCACCCTCTTTGTAGAGTTTGCTCGAATCGGCAAACACGCGGCCGTTGGCGATCGAGCCGTCGGGCTTCACGTCATACGCCTTCCAGATGGGCAACTCTTTCTGCGAGTTCGCGACGTACAGCGTCTTGTAGTCGGGGGAGAACGCGAGACCGTTCGGCGCTTCGAGTTCTTTGGTCAGCAATGTGACCTTTCCATTCGTAGAGACGCGGAACACGCCCTGGAACGGCAGCTCTTTCGCCGGATCCTTGAAAGTGCCCGGCAAACCGTAGGGCGGGTCGGTGAAATAGAGCGACCCGTCCCGATGGAAGACGAGATCGTTGGGGCTGTTGAACTTCTTGCCTTCGAAAGACGTGGCGAGAGCGACCATCTTGCCGTCGGTTTCTCGCCGCGAGACGCGACGGTCGCCGTGCTGGCACAGCGTGAGACGGCCTTCGAGGTCGAGAGTCAGGCCATTCGAACCCGGTTCGCGCCCGGTGAACGGCGCGGCGCCAGTGTAGCCGCTGTTCTCGAAGAATCGCGAGACGCCTTTCTCGGCATTCCATCGCATGACGACGTTGCGCGGGATGTCGGAGAAGAGCAGGGACTTCGACTTCGCGTCCCAGATCGGTCCTTCGGACCAGAGAAGATCGTCGGCTATCTTTTCGATCTTCGTATCGGCGGGTATGAGCGCATCGAAGCGCGCATCGCGCGATTCGAGAGTCGCGTAGGTTTCCGCGGCAAAAGCGTTCAAGGCCGTAATCCCCCAGAGCAATCCGGCGACGAGAGCAGGACGCATGATCACCCCCCATGTTGCGGCGAGGATGCGTGAGCGCGTCGCATGAGGCAACTCGGCTTGCCGCGCGCAAATCTTTCGCGAACGATTCCGGATGGCGCTACCAACTTTCCACCGTCTTGACACCGGTGACATTCCCATTCATCCTGAAAATGACACCGGTATCAGCGATAGCGGAAGCTAGAGACCGGTGGAGGGGTGATCGGCGCGCTCGAGTCTCGGGTGCGCTTCCGGTTACCGGGGGAAAATGGTCATGCGTACGTAAATCGGAGCCCTCGAAGCGAGGGTTCTCTCCGCTTGCGTGCCAAAAAACTCAAGGACGAGAAATGAAATCGGTTAGCGGCATCCTTTCAATCACCTCGCTCGCGGCGCTGTCCCTGTCGGCGGTTGCCCAGCAGCCTGCAGACGACATTTCGACTGGCGGTGGTGTCGACGACGGACTCGATGAGGTCGTGGTCACAGGCTTCCGCGGCAGTCTCGCCGACGCGCTCGCGGTCAAGCGAGCCGAAACTGGCATCGTCGACGTCATCAAGGCGGAAGACGTCGCGAAGTTTCCGGATGCGAACCTCGCCGAGTCGCTGCAGCGTCTTCCTGGCGTGGCAGTCGCGCGCGATGGTGGAGAGGGTCGAAGCATTTCGGTGCGCGGCCTGGGTCCCGATTTCACGCGCGTGCGCCTGAACGGACTCGAAGCGCAAACCACGTCGAACGGATTCGAAGGCATCAATCGCACTCGCGGTTTCGATTTCAACGTGTTCGCCTCGGAGCTCTTCAACAGCCTGACGGTGCGCAAGTCGCCGTCGGCGGAGACGGAAGAAGGCTCCCTCGGCGCGACGGTAGATCTCCAGACAGGCCGGCCTTTCGACAAGCTCGGCACGAATTTCGCCGTCTCGACGAAGGCGAGCTACAACGATCTCGCCGAGAACACCGATCCGCGTTTCGCGATGCTGGCGAGCAAGACTTTCCTGGACGATTCGTTCGGCGTGCTGGTGTCGGCTGCATATTCGAAGAGCGAGAAGATCAGTCAGGCGAGCCACAACCTCAACTGGGATCGCATGACCGACAACGGCGGATGGTGCAATCCGTCGAATGCGATGGGTGCCTGTTTTGGCCAGCCGATGCCGATCGGACTCACCCCCGCGCAGCTTACGTCGACGACTCTCTACCACCCGCGCATTCCGCGCATGGCGCAATTTGGCGTCGACAACGAGCGACTGGGGATCACCGGAGCGTTGCAATGGCAGGCGGCAGACTCGACGCTGCTCTCGCTGGATCTGCTGTACTCCAAGCACCACGGCATACGCACCGAGTTCTTGCTGACGCCCATCGGGCTGTTCCGCTCGAACACGCAGCAGGGAAAACCCCAGACGATCATCCGCGAGGCCGAGGTGCGCGGCAACGATCTCGTCTACGCGCGCCTCGACAACGTCGATCTGCGCGCCGAGCGGTCGATTTTCGACTTCACGACGACCTTCAAGCAGGCCGGCTTCACGCTCGAACACCAGTTCAACGACCAATGGAAGGGCACGGTGAAGCTCGGCGCTTCCGAGTCCGACTTCATCGAGCCGAAGGAAACGACGCTGCAGGTCGACCGCCTCAACACGCAGGGGTTCATCTACGACTTCCGCGAGAGCGAAACGCGTCCGCGCATCGTCTGGGGCTTCGACACGACGAATCCCGCTAACTACTTTTACGGACCAGCCCAGACGAGCCCGTTCGGTGGCGTGACGGGTCCGGAAATCCGTCTGCGTCCTCAGGCCGTGTACAACGAGTTTCGCCAGGGCTCGTTCGACCTCCAGTACTCCGTGAACGACACCTGGACGTTCAAGAGCGGCGTGAACGTGCGCAAGTACGGATTCGAGTCCGACGCGCAGCGCCTCACCAACGAACGCGACGGTCTACCGCAGTTGACCGGTGGGCAGACAGTCGCCGACCTCGTCACGCTCTTCTCGGGTTTCGAAGGCTTCGGTCTGCCGGCCGACACCGCGGCGTCGTGGGTTGTGCCGTCCGAGCGCGCGTACATCGACATCTTCGACATCTACAGCAACAGCGGAGCATTCACTTTGCGTCGCGACGTGGCCGCGGCGCGCAGCTCGATCTACTCGGTCGACGAGAAGGATTCTGCCGTTTACCTGCAGGCGGACTTCAAGAGCGAACTGTTCGGAAAGGCGTTGCGCGGCGATGTGGGGGTGCGCTACGTGCGCACCGAACAGTCGTCCCAGGGCTTCGCGGAAGCGGGCGCGTCAACGCAGCTCCTGCGTCCGTCGCGCACCTACAACGACTGGCTGCCGGCATTCAACGTGTCGATGGACCTGAGCGACGACTGGGTGGTGCGACTCGCCGGTTCGCGCGTGATGACGCGCCCGCCGCTCGCCTCTCTGACACCCGGCACGTCGGCCCAGGTTTCCGGTGGTAACCGCAACGTGACGCGCGGCAATCCGGAGCTCGATCCGATCGAAGCCGACGCGTTCGATCTCAGCGCCGAGTGGTACTTCGCGCCCGAGTCCCTGGTGTCGGTCGGCGTCTTCTACAAGGATGTGAAGACCTACGTGCAGACGCTGCGCGACTACGTGCAGTTCAACACCCTCGGAATTCCGGACGTCGTGGCGACGAGCCAGGGCGTGAGCCCAACGGACTTCTTCTACTTCTCGCGCCCGATCAACAGCGATGGCGGTCCGCTCACGGGCGTCGAGCTCAACCTGCAAATGCCGTTCACGTTCCTGCCGGGATTCCTCAAGGACTTCGGGCTGCTCGCGAACTACACGCACGTCGACTCCGAGATCACCTACATCATCGTGCAGGGCAATCCTGCCGTGACGCCGGCGATTCCGGCCGTGACCGCGGAGCTGCCGCTCACGAACCTGTCGAAGGAAACCGCGAACGCGACGTTGTACTACGGTAAGGGTGGATTCGAAGCGCGCGTGTCGGCTTCGTATCGCGACGACTACCTGCGCATCGTCCCGGGACTCAATGCCCAAACCGCTGATGGGATGAAGGGCAGCGTGTATATCGATGCGTCGGCGAGCTACAAGCTCAACGATCACGTGCAGTTCTCGCTCGAGGGGCAGAACCTCGGTGACACGTACGAACACACCTTCAATGACGCGGTCGAGCAGCGCAACGAGTACTACCGCAACTTCGGCCGGCAATACACGCTCGGCGTCCGTTACGCGTTCTGAGTTCACGGGGAAGAGAAAACGGCTGGCGGAATCCAGTGAGACGCCGCCAGTCGCGATTCCCTCGAGTAAAGGCATAGACTTCGCGCAGTTCGGTGGGGGCCGGACGGTTCGATGGATCGATAAACTCAAGGAGGACTTCATGTCACTTCGCAGACCTTCCGCTGCGAAATGGCGCAGCGGGCTCGCGCTTTGCGCGTTTCTGCTCGCGTCCATTTCCGCTCCCACTCAAGCCCAGCTCCCAACCGCGCAAACTGTTGCCGGTCAGATGCGGGTCGGCTGGAATCTCGGCAACACCCTCGAAGCCCAATGCGGTGAAACCGCATGGGGTAACCCGGCAACCACTCAAGCATTGATCAACAGCGTGAGAGCGGCTGGCTTCAACGCCATACGCATTCCCGCGGCCTGGAACTGTCACGTGAATCCGGCGGGCTCGACGACGATCGACGCCGCGTGGATGGCGCGCGTCAAGACGGTCGTCGATTACGCTTACAACCAGGGCATGTACGTCATCCTCAACATCCATTGGGATGGCGGCTGGCTGCAGGACAATCCGACGTTCGCCTTCCAGACGGCTAACAACCAGAAGCAGGCGGCATTCTGGACGCAGATCGCGACGACGTTCCGGGCCTACAACGAACGCATGTTGTTCGCGGGCACGAACGAAGTGCACGCGAACTACGACACGCCGACGTCCGAGCACATCACCGTGCAGCAGTCGTACAACCAGACATTCGTGAACGCGGTTCGCGCCACCGGCGGCAACAACGCCTCACGCACGCTCGTGGTCCAGACGTACAACACGAATGCCTGGCACGGCCTCAACTACTTCTCGCTGCCGTCCGACAGCGCGTCGAGCCGGTTGATCGTGGAGATCCATCACTACGATCCCTACGACTACACGATCAACCCGAGCGGCCCGTGCCTCGCATGGGGCACGCCGTACACGCAGTACAGCCAGTGCTCGTGGGCGCAAGAGAACTACCACACCGACCTGTTCAACCAGATTCGGGCGAAATGGGTAGCCACCGGCGTGCCGGTGATCATCGGCGAGTACGGCGTGGCACGGCGCTCCACCGCCAACGCGGCGGCGCGCGAGTACTACCTCGAGACCGTCACGCGCATCGGGCAGAACAACGGCCTCAAGATGTTCTACTGGGACAACGGCGCGCAGTCGGGTGCCAGCGATGTCTTCGCGCTGTTCGACCGCAATAGCGGATCGATCGTCGACTCCGGTGGATTGAACGCGATCATGCGCGGCGTGGGCGGAACGAGCACCTCGTACGCGCTGGCCGTGACCAAGAGCGGCAGCGGCACTGGCACGGTGGCGTCCACGCCATCGGGCATCAACTGCGGGTCGACCTGCAACGCGAGCTTCAGCAGCGGCACCTCCGTCGCGCTGACCGCGACCGCGGCGAGCGGCTCGACGTTCGCGGGCTGGAGCGGTGCGTGCAGTGGCACCGCGACGAGTTGTACCGTGTCGATGACGGCCGCGCGCAACGTGACCGCTTCGTTCAATAGCTCGACGACGAACTACACGCTCAGCGTCACGAAGGCTGGCACAGGCGCGGGCACCGTCACGTCGAACACGGGCGGCATCAACTGCGGCAGCACTTGCAGCGCGAACCTCGCCAGCGGCACGTCGGTGACGCTGACGGCGTCGGCTTCGAGCGGCGCCTCGTTCGCGGGCTGGAGCGGTGCCTGCAGCGGCACCAGCACCTGCACGGTGTCGATGACGCAGGCGCGCGCGGTGACGGCCACGTTCAACACCGCATCGACCTTCGCGTTGAGCGTGACGCGTGCAGGCACGGGCACCGGCACAGTGACGTCGAACCCGAGCGGCATCAACTGCGGTTCCACCTGCTCGGCAAATTACGCGAGCGGAACGTCCGTGACGTTGACGGCAGCCGCTGCCAGTGGTTCGACGTTCGCCGGCTGGAGCGGCGCCTGTACGGGCACGGGCACCTGCACGACTTCGATGACCGCATCGCGTTCGGTAACGGCAACGTTCAACACGAGCGGCGGAACCGGCGGCACGTGCTCGAATCCCGTCACGTTCACGAACAACACGGGCAACTTCAACACGACCGGCGCGGCCTGCTACCGGACCAGCCAGAACGTTGCGGGCTGGGGTTGTTCGAACTTCGATGGCCGCACGGTGACGGTCGGCGGCGTGGCGCGCACCTGCGGTCAGTTGCCGCTGACGCGTTCGTCCGACGGCTACTATTACTTCGCGATCACCGCGGGGACGTACTCGTGGGCGAGCCTCTACGTCTGGTAGTGGTCTTCGTGAACTGACGATGTCGATTGCACTGGCCCGCTTCGAAAGAGGCGGGCCAGTGTTTTTGGAAGCCCATACGCGGGTCACTATCCATCGATCCAGGAATCCGCACGAACCCTCGCGCGTAGCGTGGTAGAACTCGTCCGACTCAACGGATTCGCAGACGAGGGGATCGATGAAACCGAGGATTGTGCGAAATATCGCATCGTTGTGGCTGATCTGCGCGGTGGCCTCCGCCGCGGAACCGTCGTTCGAGAATCCGCTGCTGCGCCAGCGCGCCGATCCGCACGTGTTCCTTCACAGGGATGGGCAGTACTACTTCACCGCCACCGTCCCTGAATACGACCGCATCGAGATTCGTCGCACGCGCGACCTCAACCTGCTCTCCACGGCCGAGACCAAGGTAGTTTGGCGCAAACACGCGACCGGTCCGTTGAGCAAACACATCTGGGCGCCCGAGATCCATTTCATCGACGGCAAGTGGTACATCTACTACACCGCGAGCACCATCGATGCGATCTGGGAAATCCGGCCGCAGGTGCTCATGAACGAGTCCGCCGACCCGTTCAAGGGCGAATGGCGGGAGATGGGCCAGCTCAAAACCGGCTGGGAAAGTTTCTCGCTCGACGCCACGACGTTCGCCCACAAGGGAAGGCGGTACTTCGCCTGGACCCAGCGTGGGCGAACGCCGGAAGAGGGCGCGGGCACGAACATCTACCTGTCGGAAATGAGCTCTCCGCTCGCGCTCAAGGGAAAGGTTGCCCTGCTTTCCAAGCCCGACTTCGAGTGGGAGAAGCGCAAATACGTCGTGAACGAGGGTCCCGCCGTGCTGATCCGCAATGGCCGTATCTTCATGACGTTCTCCGCGAGCGCCACCAACGCCGACTACTGCGTGGGATTGCTCACCGCCGACGAGAACGCGGATCTGCTCGACCCCGCCTCGTGGAAGAAGTCGGCACAGCCCGTTTTCAAGACCAGCGAGAAGGCCGGCATCTACGGCCCGGGTCACAACAGCTACACGACGACGCCCGATGGCAAGACGGATCTGTTCGTGCATCACGGACGCGACTACCGTGACATCGTGGGTCACGAGCTGGACGACCCGAATCGCCACACACGCGTGCAGGCTTTGAGCTGGAACGCCGACGGCACGCCCAACTTTGGCGAGCCCGCGGCCGATCCCGGCAAGATCGCTGACAAGCCTTTGTTTCGCGATCCCATCTTCGATGGCGCCGCGGATCCGGTCGTGGTCTACACGGGCTCGTTCGGCCGGTGGTACATGCTCTACACGAATCGCCGCGCTAACTACCCCAGCGGAAAGGGCGTCGAGTGGGTGCACGGCACTCGCGTCGGCATTGCCGAGTCGATGGATGCCGGCGCGACGTGGCGGTACACGGGCGAAGCGGACATCG
The DNA here is from genome assembly GCA_043747835.1 of Pseudomonadota bacterium. Classification (GTDB taxonomy): domain Bacteria; phylum Pseudomonadota; class Gammaproteobacteria; order Steroidobacterales; family Steroidobacteraceae; genus CADEED01. The sequence goes on from JAYTOK010000084.1 coordinate 25,431, forward strand.
AACTACCAGCCGGCCTCGGCGGCGCGAACGCGACGCACTGGGCTCCCGACGTGATCCGCGACGACAACAACGTGTTCCACCTGTTCCTCACCGTCGTGCCCGGCATATTCGACAACTGGAATCATCCGCGGTCGATCGTGCATCTGACGAGCAAGGACCTGCGCACATGGCGCGACGCGCGACCCGTCACGCTCGCGACCGAGCGCGCGATCGATGCATCGGTGATCAAGCTGCCCGCGGGCGGCTGGCGCATGTACTACAACAATGAGGTCGACCAGAAATCCATCTGGTACGCCGAAAGCGCGGATCTCGAAACCTGGACCGACAAAGGCCGGCTCATTGCGGATCAAGCCGGCGAAGGTCCGAAGTCATTCCAGTGGCGTGGCCGCTGGTGGCTGATCACGGACGTCTGGAAAGGCTTGGCCGTGTATTCGTCGAACGACGGGATCGACTGGAAACGGCAGGCCGACAATCTGCTCGAGAGTCCCGGCCAGGGAAATGACGATCGTGTTCAGGGTCAGCACGCGGACGTCGTCGTGAGCGGCGATCGCGCCTGGCTGTTCTATTTCACGCACCCGGGCAGGAAGCCGAACGCCAAGCAGCCGGACTCGTATGACACACGCCGCAGTTCGATACAGGTGGTCGAGCTCAGTGAGGCAGGTGGGCAACTCAGCGTTGCTCGTGATGAGCCAACCCGCGTGGTGCTGCGTCCCAGGTGATGTGTAATTCACCATAATATACATTATGCGACGAATGGAGCATCACGTACCCAATTTGCAGCTTTGAGCGCTCCCTAACAGTCGTTTGCCTTGCCGCGGCTCAAAGTCCAGTTTCGACTGACCCGAACCTTTGCTGTGCTGGTGGCCACTCATCGATATGCAGACCTCGTCGTGGAAACTCGCCAGCTGCGTTGCAGTGATCGCTGTGCCTATGCTTGCCCTGGCCCAGGAACACAACCCGGTCGCCCGTGAGCCGCGTCCTGCGAGCGTCTCCGCGCCGGACAGCGCCACTGTCATCGTCAAGCTGCGACCGGACGCGCCGGGCCACGCTCTTTCCAAACAGTCGCGCGATCAACTGAGCGCCAGGGTCGCTAGCCGCTCCGGGCTCAAGCTCGAGCTTCGCCGCGAGATTTCAGATTCCATGATTTCCGTCAGCGTGGACCTGGCTCAAACCACGGAGGCCGCGGTGCTCGAACGCTTGCGCGTGGATCCCGCCGTCGAGTTCGCCGTGCCGGACCGGGTGCGCCACGCCCACGCGACACCCAACGATTCACTGTTTCCCGGTCAGTGGTACCTGCGAGCCACGGAAGTTTCCGCGGTCAATGCGACGACGGCGTGGGATCGCGAATTGGGCAGCAATGGCATCGTCGTGGCCGTGCTCGATACCGGCGTGACCTACGACCATCCCGATCTCCGTCGTGGTGACCTGGGTGGCCATCTGCTCCCGGGTTTCGACTTCGTGAGCTCGACATTGCGCGGCAACGACGGCGACGGTCGCGACGCCGATCCTTCCGATCCCGGGGACTGGGTCAACGACGCGGACAAGACGGATCCGACCTTCACCAATTGCGACGTCACCGGCAGCTCCTGGCACGGAACGCGGGTCGCGGGAATGATCGGCGCATTGACGAACAACACCGCGGGAGTTTCAGGACTCAGCTGGAATTCGTTCATTCTCCCTGTGCGGGTTCTCGGCAAATGCGGCGGCAACGACAGCGACATCCTGGCAGGCATGCGCTGGGCCGCTGGCCTCTCGACTCCCGGCGCTCCGACGAATCCGACGCCCGCGCGCGTGCTCAACCTGAGCCTTGGATCGACGAGCGTCTGCGAACAAAGCTATCGAAACGTCATCGACGAACTCCGGGCGCGCAAGGTGCTCGTCGTGATCTCCGCTGGCAACGAAGGCACCGTCGTCTCGTCGCCGGCCAATTGCGCAGGGGTCGCCTCGGTGGCGGCGCTGCGCCACGCTGGCAGCAAGGTCGGCTTCAGCAACCTCGGCACCGAAGTCACGATCGGCGCGCCGGGTGGAAACTGCGTGAACATCAACGGCGGGCCATGCCTCTTTTCGCTCGACACCACTTCGAACGCCGGCACACAGCCCCCGGGCGCTCACATCTACACCGATCAGATCAACAGCAATCTCGGCACGAGCTTCTCGGCGCCGATCGTTTCCGGCATAGCGGCACTGATGTTGTCGAGGAACTCGAATCTCTCGACGGACCAGTTGCTTGCGCGCTTGCGTGAAGGGGCCCGACCGTTTCCGACGTCGGTTTCCGACGACCCGACCATTCAGGCCTGCCACGTGCCCGCGAACGTCCAGGACGTGCAACTTGCGCAATGCCTCTGTACGACGAGCACCTGCGGTGCGGGCATGGCCAGCGCGGTGAACTCCGTCGAAGCGGCAGAGCGGCCGGTCGCGGCCGTCCAGTTGCCAGCAAGCGTTTCGGCTGGCCAGACGGTAGCTCTGGATGCCTCGGGAAGCGCCGCCGCCTGCGGGCGCACGGTGTCCTCGCATGCCTGGACCGTAGTTGCGCCAGTCTCGAACCCACCGGCCATCGTGGGCCCCAACAGCGCCAACGCAAGCGTGACCGCACCCGGCACAGGATCGATCACCCTGCGCCTGACGGTCACCGACGATCAGGGGCGCGTCGACAACGCAGAAGTCGTGATCACCTCGTCGACTGCCTCGTCGGGCGCGCCCACCATCGCCGGCAGCGGACCCTGCGCGACACCCGTGGTCTCCGGCACGACTCCCGGTTCGCCCACCCCGCCCTCGTCCAGCAGCAGCTCGAGCGGTGGCGCTAGCGGCAGTTCCAGCAGCGGCGGTGGAGGTGGCGGCGGAGGTTCGCTCGAATGGGGGACAGCCATGTTGCTAGGCGTCCTTGCCTTGTCGGCAGCACGCCGCCGCCGGCAGTTTTCCCATTGCAATTGACATGTGCCGCGCTATATTCGCGACGTACGCTATTGACGGAACAGGGGCTCCGTTACAACTACAACTAAGGCGTTACGTCAGGTTTCCGGTGCAGATCAGGGTGTGCGCCGGCCAGCCGCGTCAACGAAATCGCATATGCCGCGCATCTATGATCGCCTGGAATCCGCCACGCTCTTCTTCGCCCGGTCGGGCGCGATCAAGGATCGCCTCGAAGGTGCCTGGCGCCAGTGCCTCGCGACTCTCGATGCGGACGATCTGCCGCGCGAGATCCGGCTGCCGTTTCTCGAACTGTCGTCGGCGATGCAGCGCGAGCGCCCACTGCGCGGAGAAGATGCCGTACGCGCGACGATCCGCAAAATGTCGAACGAAGATGCGGAGCGCCACGCGGCGTTGATCGTCCGCATGTTCTGCCGCATGACCCGACAGCAGGAGCTCGAACTCTCGCTGCCCGCTCCGCAGAGCGCGGCGGTCGTGCATCTCTTCGCGGCGGAAGGCTGACTAGTTAGTCGAGCTTGAATTCGATCGTGTCCCAGCGATTCGATTCTTCGTGCCGCGCCTGCGCCTTGACGGCATCCACCAGCGCGCGCCCATCCCAATCGACGATTTGATCGGATAGCGAAGTGATCTCCTTCGGCAGCACGGCGTTCGCGCCGAACGGCCGCATCAGGATCACGGGCTTGTCCGAAGCCTTCGCGAAGGCGAGCTCGAACAGCATGAGCTCGCTGTTTTTCCGGTACAGACCCGGGAGAGCAATGATCGCTTCGGCCTGGGCCATCTGGCGCCGCAGCTCCTCGCGATCGGCCTCTTTGCCACCTGCGGGAGCCTTGTCGGGCTCCGCAAGGTTTTTGTAGAAGAAGTTTCGCGCGCTCTCCAGGTACTCGAAGATGCGCAGATACTCGTCGGAAGTCTCCCACGCGTGCGTGATGAACAATCGAATTGGATTGTTTTGTGACATACAGACCGACCCGGAACGAGAACTAGAGTGTAGTTTAGCCGGAGATGGTGCGCGCCCACTCCCCTTTTGTGCGCCGCACCGTTAGCATCAATCCGCTTGCGCCTGCTCGTCTACAACATTCGATACGCCACGGGCACCGGGCCAGCCTTCCATCTCCCTTTGCCCGGCGCCGGCTATCTACGCTCCAGCAAGCGCGTTTTGAAAGGCATCACGGACTTCGTGAAGGCACAGGATCCCGACATCGTCGGCCTCATCGAGGTCGACATCGGCTCGATTCGCAGCGGCATGGTGAACCAGGCCGAACACATCGCCGAAGCGCTGGGCCACTACACGACGTACGAGTGCAAGTACGGCAAGACCTCGATCAACAATCTCATGCCCATCGTGCGCAAGCAGGGCAACGCGTTCCTCGCCGCGCCGCGCGTCGAGGGCGAACGCTTCCACTACTTCGACACCGGCATCAAGCGGCTCATCATCGAGCTCGAGCTCGATGACGTGTGCATCTTCCTCGTCCACCTAGCGCTCAAGTACCGCCACCGGCAATACCAGCTGCGCTACCTGCACGATCTCGTGAAGAAATCGACCAAACCCGTCATCGTTACCGGCGACTTCAACACCTTCTGGGGCAAGGACGAGATCGCCTTGTTCATGGCCGCGGCAGGTCTGCGCAACGCGAACGAGGCGAACCTCCCGTCATTTCCCGCGCGCATCCCGCGCATCGAACTCGACTTCGTCCTGGTGAGCAACGAAATCGAAGTCACGCATTTCGAAATCCCCGACGTGCGCTTCTCGGATCACCGTCCCATCCTCTGCGATTTCAACGTCCGCCGCGCCGCCGCGCCGCGTATTGCCGTCGCCTGACAGCCATGAACGCGCCGACGCTGGCCTGGCGTTCCGAGACCGACAGCGACGGAATCGTCTGGCTCTCCTTCGACAAGCCCGGCACTTCGACGAACGTGCTCTCGCGTGACACCGTGCTCGAACTCGATGGATTGCTGAAGCCGCTCGCGGTATCGCCGCCCAAAGGACTCGTGATCCGCTCCGCCAAGAAGTCCGGCTTCGTGGCTGGCGCGGACGTACGCGAATTTTCCGAGCTCAAGGATGAAGCCCAGGCCGTCGAAATGGTGCGTGCCGCGCATCGCGTCTTCGCCGCCCTCGAGGATCTCCCCTGCCCTACGGTCGCCATCATCGACGGATTCGCGCTCGGCGGTGGTCTCGAACTCGCGCTCGCGTGCCGCTATCGCGTGGGCGTCAATGGCGACAAGTTCTCGGTCGGTCTGCCCGAAGTCATGCTCGGCATCCATCCCGGCTTCGGCGGTACCGTGCGGGCCGTGCGCCGCGCCGGCGTGCGCGTCGCGATGGAAATGATGCTCACGGGCAAGACGCTGCGCGCCGACAAGGCGCGCCGCGCCGGATTGATCGACAAGCTCGTGTTTCCTGCGGATGCGGAAGCGGCCGCGCGTGAGCTCATCGCGCGCCAGCCGAAGCCTCGAAAACCACCGCTGCTCGACCGCATCCTGTCCTGGCCACTCGCGCGGCCGCTCGTCAGGAAGCAGCTCCTCGCGCAGGTCCGTGCGAAAGCGCGCCCCGAACATTACCCGGCGCCGTACGCGATCATCGACTTGTGGGCGCGGCATGGCGCGAGTGGCGCCGCGGCATACGACGCGGAGGCGCGCTCGATCGCGCATCTGATGCTCGGCGCCACCTCCCGCAATCTCGTGCGTGTGTTCTTCCTCCAGGAACGACTCAAGGCCCTGGGCGGCAAGTCCGCGACACCCATATCGCGGGTTCACGTCGTCGGCGCCGGCGTGATGGGTGGCGACATCGCCGCTTGGTGCGCTCAGCGCGGGCTCAACGTCACGCTGCAGGATCGCGAGCTCAAGTTCATCGAACCCGCGCTGCAGCGAGCGCGCGAGAGTTTCACGAAGCGTCTGAAGGATCCGGTCAAGGCCGGGGAACTCATGACTCGTCTGACGGCGGATGTCGCGGGCGACGGCGTACCGCGCGCGGATGTCATCATCGAAGCAATCTTCGAGAACGCCGACGCCAAGCACGAACTGTTCGCGCGGCTCGAGCCGCGAATGAAGGGCGACGCGCTGCTCGCGACAAACACTTCGTCGATCATGCTGGAGCAGCTCGACGACCGGCTGCCAGATGCCACACGGCTCGTTGGCGTGCACTTCTTCAACCCCGTGGCGCAACTGCCGCTGGTCGAAATCGTCCGCGGTGAGAACTCGAGCGAGGAAGCCGTCCAGAAGGGCATCGCGTTTACGCGCCGTATCGACAAACTGCCGCTGCCCTGCAAGAGCGCCCCCGGGTTTCTCGTAAATCGCGTGCTCGTGCCGTATCTCGCGGAAGCTTTCTTCGCGCTTCAGGAAGGTGTCGCGATCGAAGTCATCGACGAGGCCGCGCTGCGCTTCGGTATGCCCATGGGGCCGATCGAACTCGCCGATGTCGTGGGTCTCGACGTGTGCAAACACGTCGGCGAGATCGTCTCCACTGCGCTCAGCCGTCCGAAACCCGATGCCGCGCGCATCGATGCGCTGCTGGCAGCGAAAAAATTCGGTCGCAAGAGCGGAGAGGGTTTCTACGTGTGGCGCGACGGCAAGGCCATGAAAACGCCGGGGCCGCACCCCGATCCTCCCGACGATCTCGAAGACCGTTTGATCCTGAGTCTGGTCAACGAATGCGCGGCGGTGTTGCGAGAGGGAATCGTGGCGGACGCCGATCTCGTGGACGCGGGCGCGATCTTCGGCTCGGGCTTCGCGCCGTTTCGTGGTGGGCCGCTCACCTACGCACGCACGCGAGGCGTCGACGTCATCGTTGCGAGACTGGAAGAGCTCGCGAAAGTTCACGGGCCGCGGTTCAGCCCCGACAGGGGATGGCCTGCGCTTCGCTCCACGCCTTAAGCCTGCGGTCTGGCGTGCTAGCATTTCGGGATGTCAGATTCCCGTGAAGTCAGCGTAGAGCTCTTGCGATCTCTCACCCCGCTCGAAGGGATGAAGCGGGAGAATCTCCACGCGCTCGCCAAGAAGGTGACGATCAAGCAATTGAACGCGGGGCGTACCCTCTTCAAGGAAGGCGACGCCGACAAGCGCACGATCTGGGTCATCAGGGGCCTGGTCGAGCTCAGCGAGCGCGGCCGCACCACCGGCATGATCGAGGGCGGTTCCGCCGATGCGCGTGCGTCGCTGAACCAGACCGTTCCGCGGAAAGTCACCGCGCGCGCCGTCGAGGACATCGACTACCTCGCGATCGATTCCGACCTTCTCGACGTGATGATCACCTGGGACCAGACCGGCAACTACGAAGTCGGCGAGCTGCAGGCGCAATTCGGCGCCGGTGCCGAGGACAGCGACTGGATGACGACGCTACTGCAAACGAAAGCGTTTCACCGCATCCCGCCCGCGAACCTGCAGGCGATCTTCATGAGGATGGCCCGCAACGTCTATCGCGCCGGCGAAGTCGTCATCAAACAGGGCGACGAAGGCGACTACTTCTACGCCATCGTGCAGGGCAAATGCCTGGTCACGCGCGAGTCGCCGCTCAACCAGAAAGGCATCAAGCTTGCCGAACTCGGCGTCGGCGAGACGTTCGGCGAAGAGGCGCTCATCGCGGAAGCGAAACGCAATGCAACCGTCACGATGCTCTCGGACGGCGTGCTCATGCGGCTCAACAAGCAGGATTTCCGCGACCTGATGCACGAGCCGTTGCTGCGCTGGGTCGACGAGCAGCAGGCGCTCAAGATCATCCAGACCCGCGGTCAGTGGCTCGACGTGCGTCTGCCGTCGGAGTTCCAGAACCTCGCGCTCGAAGGCTCAATCAACATTCCGCTCTACTTCGTGCGCCTCAAGCTGAACGCGCTCGATCGCAACATGCCGTACGTCGTCGTGTGCGACACGGGGCGACGCTCATCGGCCGCGGCGTTCATCCTGTCGGAGCGCGGCTTCGATGCGTATGTGCTGAAGGGTGGGATCACGACGTCGAACCTGCCGATCCGACGTCCTGGCTGACCCGATTACATCGTGTGCGTGGCCTTGTCGCCAGCGAGTGCGCCCGCCAGATAGGTCTCGATCTTCTTCTGCGTCTGTCCCCGATCCTGATCGGAGAACTGCACGCCGATACCCGCGGTGCGTTTGCCCTGCGCGCCCTTCGGCGTCAGCCAGATCACGCGACCAGCCACCGGAAGTTTTTCGTCTTCGCCCATGAGGTTCAACAGCATGAAGACCTCGTCGCCGAGGCGGTAATTGCTGTTCGTCGGGATGAAGAGCCCGCCGTTCTTCACGAATGGCATGTACGCAAGGTACAACGCGCTCTTGTCCTTGATCGTCAGTGTGAGCAGACCCGGCTTGTTGCTGCCGGTTCGCCCGGTGCGGGCCTCGCTCATGTCAGGTCCTTCATGAACGCGCCCAGCGCCACAACAGCGTTTCAACCGCCATGGCTTTGTTCAATGAAGTGTGAGCGAGCTTGCGCATGTCGCGAATGGCGTCCGAGAACTCGAATAGGCGACATATATTCTGTGGCAATCCGGATGCTGACAAGTGCGTTAAGTCGCGATTTCCTTGGGATTCGAGAATTCGTTGTGTGACCCAGCTCTCAAGGCAGGCCAGGCGCAACGAAAGGTCGCCTTTTGCCCAGCGCTCGGCCACCGCGGGCGGCTGCAGATTGCCGCGTCCGATGTCCGCGAGCGCGGCAACCGTTTCGATTCGTAGCTGCGAAATCGCGGCCGGATCGGCCTCGAGGAGCACGAACGGCCCTGCCCCGGTGGCGTCGATTGCTTCGGCCCAGGGTCCGGCACCCTTTACGCTTTCGAGGTACCGGGCCGCCGCCTCGCGGGTTGGCGCAACGAGCCGCAGGCGCGAGCAGCGGCTGCGCAGCGTTGGTAACAAGCGCGAGGGCTGGCTCGTGACGAGCAGCACGAGCGTGCGCGCGGGCGGCTCTTCGAGCGTCTTGAGCAGCGCATTGGCCGCGAACGGGTTCATGGCCTCGGCGGGCATGACGAGCGCGACCTTGTATCCCGCGCCGTGCGCGGTGAGCGCGAGATCGCTCGCGAGGTCGCGCACCGCCTGGATGACGATCTGCGTGGAATCGCCTTCGGGCCGCAGCAGCGTCACGTCGGGATGCTGCTCGCCTTCGATCCAGCGGCACGACTGACATTCTCCGCAAGGCGCGCTCTTCGGTTGCGCGCAGTTCACGCGCTGCGCGATCCAGCGCGCGAGCTTGAAGCCACCAGCGCCCGGGTCTTCGTGGATAAGGAGACCGTGCGCGAGACGGCCCGCGGCAAAAGCCGCATTCACTTCGGCGCACGCAGGCTCGAACCAGTCGGGAAGCGTCGTGGCTTCGCTCATTCGCGATTGTTCATGTCGCCGACTGCGGCGCGAGCCCGAGGCAGGATTCGAGCGCGGCAAGCGCTGCCTCGCAAACCTCGTCGAGTTTGGCCGTCGCGTCGACGATGCGGAACCGCTGCGGATTCGAACGGGCGAGCTCGAGATAGCGATTGCGGACGCGGTCGAAGAACTGCGCCGACTCGATTTCGAAGCGATCGACGGCGCCACGGCGCGCCTGCATGCGTTCGAGGCCGACGCGCACGGGCACATCCAGCAGGAGCGTGCAGTCGGGCCAGAGATCGCCGTGCACCGCCTGCGCGATCTGGTCGATGAGCTTGCGGTCCACGCCACGGCCACCGCCCTGATACGCATGGGTCGCGTCCGTGAAGCGATCGCAGATCACCCACTCACCCCGCGTCAACGCGGGACGAATCAGGTTGTCGACATGGATCTGCCGGGCGCCGAACATCAGCAGCGTCTCGGCCGTCGCGCTGATGTGCTCTTCCCCGCGATCGAGGACGACCGAGCGGATGCGCTCGGCGACTTTCGTGCCGCCGGGTTCCCGAGTGGCGTGCAACGTGATGCCACGACCGCGCAATGCCTGCGTGATGCGATCCGCGACGGTCGTCTTCCCGGCACCTTCGATGCCCTCGAGCGTGATGAATCGGGCGGGCGGCATCATCGGCGGGATCCTCGGAGGCGCGCGAGATAGCGCGCGACGGCGGCATTGTGTTGTTCGAGAGTCGTGGAGAATACGTGCGATCCGTCGCCGAGTCCCGTCGCAACGAAGAAGATGTCGCCGGTCTCGAGCGGCTGCGCGACGGCTTCCAGCGCCTCGCGCGAGGGCAAAGCGATCGGTGTGGGCGGGAGTCCGCCGCGAGTGTAGGTGTTGTAAGGCGTGTCGGTACGCAGGTCGCGCTCGCGGATGTTGCCGTCGTAAGCACTCCCGAGCCCGTAGATCACGGTCGGATCGGTTTGCAGGCGCATGCCCTTGCGCAGCCTCGTGATGAACACTCCCGCGATGCGCGGTCGTTCGCTCGCGAGTCCCGTTTCCTTCTCAACGATGGAAGCCAGGATCAATGCTTCGTACGAATCGCCGAGCGGCAGAGCCGCCGCGCGCCGCGACCATGCGTTCTCGAGGGCCTCGGCCATCTTGCGATAGGCAAGCTCCAGGATCTCGCGGTCCGATGTGCCCGCCGCGAATCGATACGTGTCGGGGAAGAAGCGGCCTTCGGGATGTTCTCCCGCGTGGCCGATCGCGGTCATCACTTCCGCGATCTCCTTCCCGCGCAACGTCACCTTCACGTGCGGGTGCGCTTCCAGCATTCGCCGCATGTCTGCAAACGTCCAACCCTCGACGATGGTGAGCGTCTCGAGCACGACGCGGCCCTCCTCGAGTTGGCGCAGGATGTCGGCAACGCTGGCGCGTGCGGGGATTTCGTAGCGGCCCGTCTTTACGGTGGGCCAGCCGTTCACGCGCAGGTTGACCTCGATCGCACGCCGGTCGTTGAGCGCGCCGCGGGATTCGAGCTCCGCGAGCACGGAACGCACGCTCGCGCCTGGCTTCACCTGGAGTTCGAGGGGCTGCGTGTGTGGTCCCGGCTCCCGCAGCGCCGCGGTCGCGCGTTGCCAATAGATAGCGGCGGAAACGCCGCCGAGCACGAGCACGAGCGCAAAAAACGCAGAAAGCTTACGCATCGAGCGCCTCGATGTGAGTCCGGAGTCGCATGGCGGTGTCGCGCATGCGAAAGGCATGCTCTCCCACGCGGCGCGCCGGCACAACTCCGAGTCGCGCATTGGTGATGAAGACTTCGTCGGCCGTCAGCAGATCGGCGAGTGTCATGCGCCGCTCTTCCGGCGCAAAGCCAAGCCCCGCGCTTTCGTACAGCACGACGGCGCGCATGATTCCCTCGACGCCACTCTCGACGATGCGTGGCGTCGAGACCGCGCGGCCGTGAACGGCGAACACGTTGCTCATGGTTCCGCCGACGAGTTCCCCTGACGCACCGAGCATCAAGGATTCGAAATGGGCGTCGTGCTCCGGCTCCATCGCGGCCAGCACGTTCTCGAGCCGGTTGAGATGCTTGAGACCCCCGAGCGCGGGTTGTGAGGTCGCGCGCAGCGTGGCGATGCGCAGATCCACGCCTTCCGTGAAGTCGGGCGATTGCGGCGTCGCGAACAGCATCACGATGCGTCGCGCGTGTTCGCACCCGCGCGGCGAATAGCCACGTCGCGGTCCCGGCCCTCGGGTCACGACGATCTTGAGGACGGCGAGCGCCGGCGCCACCATCCTCGCGCGGTTGATGTCCGCGCGAAGCGCATCCCACGCATCGAAGGAGATACCCAATCGCGCGAGTCCATTCGAAAGCCGCGCGAGGTGCGCATCGAGAAAGCGTGCCCTGCCCCCCCGCATGCGCAGGGTCTCGAACAATCCGTCGCCATACTGCAAGCCGCGATCGTCGACCGGCAAAACGCGCGTTTCGATGCCATCGATCCAGGTTCCGAGGGTGTCGCTCATCGCGCGCTCATACGGTCACGAACGCACGCAACAGGCCGCGCGCCTTCGCACGGGTTTCCTCGAGCTCGAGCGCGGGAATCGAATCCGCGACGATGCCCGCGCCCGCGCGCAGTTCGACCTCGTCGCCGCGCAAGGTCAGCGTGCGGATCAGGATGTTGAAATCCGCGTCGCCATCGGTGCCGAGCCAACCGAGCGAGCCCGTGTAGGCGCCGCGCCCCTCGCCTTCGAGTGCCGCGATGATCTGCATGCAGCGCAACTTGGGGCAGCCCGTGATCGTCCCGCCGGGAAACAACGCACGCAGCGCATCGACCGCGGTGGCGTTCGCGCGCAAAGTTCCGCGCACGTTGGAGACGATGTGGTGCACATGCGCATAGGACTCCGTCACCATGTATTCGTCCACTGAAACGCTGCCGGCCTCGCAGACGCGGCCGAGATCGTTGCGTTCGAGATCGATGAGCATCACGTGCTCCGCGCGCTCCTTCGGGTGCGCGACGAGCTCGGCGGTCTCGCGTTCGTCCCGCTCGCGTGACGCGTGCCGCGGCCGAGTGCCGGCGATGGGGCGCGTCGAAATGTCGCGCCCCTGGATGCGCAGGAGTCGCTCGGGCGACGACGAGAGAATGGTCATGCCGCGAAACTGCACACTGGCCGCGAACGGCGCGGGATTCGAACGACGCAAGGCCGCATACACGCCGGCCGGCGTCGCTCCGGGCCGCAATCTCAGACGCCACGCACGCGAGAGATTCGCCTGGTAAACATCCCCCGCCGCAATGTGTTCCTGTACGCGCCGGACGCGATCGAGGAACAACTCTGGCGCCTCCTCCTCGACCCGCTCGGCAGCGATCGGGGCGCCGTCCGGAGGCGACTCGTGCGCGCGCGAAACGAGGTCTGCGACGAGCGCGTCATGCGCGGATGCGTCGGACTCCTCCGAAACGGCGAACACGCGACCCGTTTCGAGTTCGTGCACGGCGAAGTGTTCGATGCGCAAGGCGAATGCCGTGAGCGGCGATTGCGACGGCGGTAGTTTGAGGTGGCGCTCGATCTCGGCCGCGGCCTCGTAGCCCATGTAGACGATCCAGCCGCCGCGGAACGGGATCTCCGCGAGCAAGCCGGCGGGCGGCGCAGGCTTCGGGGTGGCGCAAGTCCACGTGTCGAGGTTCTCGAAAAATCCGCCGGCGCGTGGCGTGACGCCGAACGCTCCGATCTTGCCCGCTGCGTCGAGCCACAAGGCGGCGCGTGGCGCCGCGCAGAGGATTGTGTAGCGCGCGAGCGAACCTTGCGCCGCGCTCTCGAGCAATACCGGGTAACGATCCGGATGCAGGGCAGCGAGGTTGGGCAGCAATTCTCCCGGAATGCCCGCCTCGCTGATCCGCGGCTTGCCGGGCTTCACCCCTTTAGGCGGCTGAAGATCAGCGAGCCGTTCGTGCCGCCGAATCCGAACGAGTTCGAAAGCGCGGATTCGATGTTCAGCTTGCGAGCCGTGTTCGGAACGTAATCGAGATCGCAGTCGGGATCGGGCGTGTGCAGGTTGATCGTCGGCGGCGCGACACTGTCGCGCATCGCGAGCACCGAGAAGATTGCCTCGACGACGCCAGCCGCGCCGAGCAGATGGCCCGTCATCGACTTGGTCGAACTGATCGCGAGCTTGTACGCGTAGTCACCGAAGGCGTGCTTGATCGCCACCGTCTCTGCCTTGTCGCCCAGCGGCGTCGAGGTTGCGTGCGCGTTCAGGTAGTGGATGTCGGTCGGATTCATTTTCGCGTCGCGCAACGCGTTCTGCATCGCGAGCCGCGCACCTGCGCCGTCTTCGGGCGGCGCGGTGATGTGGTACGCATCGCCACTCATGCCGAACCCGACGCATTCCGCGTAGATGCGTGCGCCACGCGCTTTGGCGTGTTCGAGTTCCTCGAGAATCATCGCGCCACCGCCGTCACCCATGACGAAGCCGTCGCGGTCCTTGTCCCAGGGACGGCTCGCGCTCTGCGGATCGTCGTTGCGCTCGGACAGTGCCCGGGCTTGGGAGAAACCGGCGAGCGCGGTCGGCGTCGTCGCGCACTCTGATCCCCCGGCGATGATGATGTCCGCGTCGCCGTACTGGATGCAGCGCATCGCGAAACCGATCGCATGCGTCGACGTCGTGCAGGCGCTCACCACGCCCAGGTTCGGGCCCTTGAGGCCGAAACGGATCGAGAGATGTCCTGCCACCATGTTGCCGATGGTGCTAGGGATGTAGAACGGCGACGTCTTCTTCGGGTTATGGGTTCTTTCCCAGGTGATCGCTTCGTCTTCGATACCTGCGAGACCGCCGATGCCGGAGCCCATGATCGCTCCGCAGCGCTCGCCGCTCTCCTTCGTGAAGTCGAGCCCCGAATCCGCCACGGCCTGGATGCCCGCGCCCATGCCGTAGTGCATGAACGGGTCCATGCGGCGCGCTTCCTTCGCGGAGATGTAGGAGGCGACGTCGAATCCCTCGACTTCGCCCGCGAACCTCGTCGCGAAGGGCGTCACGTCGATGCGCGTGATCGGTTTGATGCCACTCTTGCCGGCCAGGATGGCCGACCAGGCGGTTGTGAGGTCACTGCCGACTGGCGAAACGATACCGAGCCCGGTGACGACGACACGTCGTTTGGACACACGATCCTCTGTGTAGTGAGAGCAGATGAAACGCGGACGCCGCGCGGGTCGATGCCCGGCGCGTCCGCTTCAGAAATTACGACTTCCGACGATCGGAGATGTAGCTGATGGCCTGGCTCACCGTCGTGATTTTCTCGGCATCTTCGTCGGGGATCTCGATCTCGAACTCTTCTTCGAGAGCCATCACCAACTCGACCGTATCGAGCGAATCAGCGCCAAGGTCATCGACGAACGAAGCGTCATTCACAACCTGCTCAGCCTTGACGCCCAACTGTTCGGCGACGATCGCCTTTACCTGCTGTTCAACCGTGCTCATTTCTGATTCGCCCTCAATGGATATGTTTTGCCGCAAGCCCAGCGGCCTCCGGAGGGCGCGTATTCTAGGGCAAGCCGTGTGGCATGGCCACGATGTCAAATTGGGAGTGTTTGTTTTCGTTTGTGTTTTCGATGTTTGGGCGCGATTTTGTGGAGCCTGGGGTGTTGCAAAGACCCCACGAACACGCGTTCCGAGCCCCCGCCCGGGACCTTGCACCAAACAAACTCAGGGCATGTACATGCCGCCATTCACGTGCAGGGTCTCGCCGGTGATGTAGCTGGCGCCGGGCGAGCACAGGAATAGCACTGCGGCGGCAATGTCGTCGACGCTGCCGAGGCGCGCCATCGGCACCTGTCCCGTGAGCGCGGTGCGCTGCTCGTCGGTCAATCCTCGCGTCATATCCGTGTCGATGAACCCGGGCGCCACCGCGTTGACGGTGATGCCACGCGACGCGATCTCCTTCGCGATCGATTTCGTGAAGCCGAGGATGCCGGCTTTCGCCGCCGAGTAATTCGCCTGTCCTGCGTTGCCCGTCACACCGACGATGGAAGTCAGAGACACGATGCGCCCGCGCCGTTCTTTCATCATTCGTTTGATGCAGCCCTTCGTCAGACGGAAGACGCTCGTCAGGTTGGTCGCGATCACCGCGTCCCAGTCTTCGGGCTTCATGCGCAACAACAGCGTGTCGCGCGTGATTCCGGCGTTGTTCACGAGAATGGTCGGCATCTCGCCCTTCGCCTCGAGATCGCCTAACAGCGCTTCGATCGACCCCGCATTCCCCACGTCGAGCACCACCCCGCGCCCGTTGTTTCCCAGCCACGACGTGATACCGGCGGCACCCGCCTCCGTGGTCGCCGTGCCGATGACTTTGGCGCCCGCGCCGCTGAGCGCTTTGGCGATGGCCTGACCGATTCCGCGGGAGGCGCCCGTGACGAGCGCGATGTCGTTTTGCAGCATGGATTCTCTCAGGAGGAAATTGAAAGGGTGGCCGTGAAGGATTCGGGCGTTTCGAGCGCGGCAGCCTGCGTGTCGCCACCGCGCGTGATGCGTTTGACGAGACCCGCCAGGACTCCGCCAGGTCCGCACTCGACGATGTGCTGCGCCCCCGCGCCGGTCAGCGCGGCGACCGTCGCGGTCCAGCGCACCGGGCTCGACAACTGCCGCACGAGGAGCTGACGGATATCGTCGGGGTCCTGGTGCTCACGCGCGTCGACGGCGCTCAAATACCGAATCGACGGAACGCGAAACGGCGTGGCCGCCAGCTTCTCGGCAAGCCGCGCGCCCGCGGGCTTCATGAGGCTGCTGTGCGACGGCACGCTCACGGGCAATTCCATCGCGCGCTTCGCGCCGCGCGTCTTCGCCGCATCGATGGCACGCAGCACGGCCGCACGCTCGCCCGCGATGACCACCTGCCCCGGTGAATTGAAGTTCACCGCTTCGACGACACCACCGCCGGCGGCTGCTTCCGCGCAGGCCGCCTCAACATCCGCATCCTCGAGGCCTAACAACGCGGCCATCGCGCCGGTGCCCGCCGGAACGGCTTCCTGCATCGCGCGGCCGCGAAAGCGCACGAGGTCGATGCACGCGGCGAAATCCACCGCACCCGCCGCCGTGAGCGCGGTGAACTCGCCGAGACTGTGGCCGGTGATGACGGCCGGCTGCGCGCCACCGCGCTCGCACCACAGGCGCCACGTCGCGATACCCGCCGCGAGCATCGCCGGTTGCGTGCGCTCGGTCGCGTTGAGATCTTCCGCGGGACCCTGCTGTGTCAGTTGCCAGAGATCGTAACCGAGCACGGCGGATGCCTCGTCGAACGTCGCGCGCACGATGGACGATGCCTCGGCGAGCTTCGCGAGCATGCCGACGGATTGCGATCCCTGACCGGGAAACACGAAGGCGAGTGATGGATTCATCGCGCGGAGTATAGCGAGTGTCCGGCAGGCTTCAGGACGAGCGCCGCCGCGAGCCCGCCGATCGCGCCGTAGAGGTGTGCATCGACGATCGTGTTCGCGCCGCCCGCGAAGGGCATGGACCCCGCGAGTTGCTCGTAGGCGAGCTTCCCGACGACGAACGCCGCGAGGATCCAGCCGTCGAGGTCGCGGCGCTTCAGGTGCGCGAGGGTGCCGGCCGACATGACACCGTGCAGTGCCCCCGAGGCGCCGACGTACCACGCGACTTCGGCGTTGAGCCACCAGAGTCCCGCGCTGACCGTGAGACAGGCGGCGCAATAGATAGTCGCCCAGCGACCCGGCGAGTAATCGCGGGCGAACAGCGCCCACATGAGCACCACGCCGAGCCCGTTGAGCAGCGCGTGTTCCGCGTCGAGATGGACGAAGTGCGCCGACAGGATTCGCCACCACTCGCCCGCCGCCAGCGCGGAGCGATCGAAGCTCAGCGCGTTCCGGGCCGACTCGCCGCCCAGTTCGAACGCCGCGAACGCCGCGCAGACGCCCAGCAGCGCGATTCCGTAGCCCCGGTCGCCGTTGAGCGACCGCAGTACCGCGCTTAACCCCGTGGCCAGTCGCTCAACGTTCATTTGCTATCATTCGTCCCGGAATTTGGTCCGCCACCTAACGATGGCACGCACGCGCTTGGTCACAGGGAATGTCATGAAATCGCGAACTCTTCGATCCGCCCGGGGCTTCACGCTCATCGAAATCATGGTCGTGGTCGTCATCATCGGCCTGCTGGCCGCGGTGATCCTGCCCAATGTCTTCTCCAAGGTCGAGGAGGCTCGCGTCTCCAAAGCCAAGAGCGACATCCAGGCCATCGAAACGGCGCTGATGATGTTCAAGCTCGACAACTTCAAGTACCCGAGCACCGACCTCGGACTCACCGCCCTCGTGCAGCGACCGAACGACCCGACGATCCGCAACTGGCGTGAAGGCGGTTATCTCAAGCGCACGAGCAAGGACCCCTGGGGCAACCCGTATCAGTACGTCAACCCGGGTACGCGCGGCGGCGACTACGACCTCTACACGTTGGGCGCTGATTTCGCGGAAGGCGGCGAGAAAGCCAATGCGGACATCGGCAACTGGAATCTCGATCAGCCGCAACAGTAATCCGCGGACGGCCGCGCGCGCCGCGCGTGGCTTCACGCTGCTGGAGCTGATGATCGTCGTCTTCGTGATCGGTCTCGTCACGGCCGGCGTCGTCATCTCCTTCAGCGGCGGGCGCCGCGACGAGCAGCTCGAACGCGAGTCGGAGCGCCTCGATGCCCTCTTCGACTACGTGCGCGAACAGGCTGAACTGCAGACACGCGACTACGGCTTTCGCATCAACAGTCGCGGATACTCCTTCGTCGTCTACGACGTTCTCGCCAATCAATGGCGGCCCGCCGAAGAAGACGACGCGTTGCGCGAGCGTCCCTTCCCGGAGGGGATCGAGACAGAAGTCGTCGTCGAGGGCCGAACGGTTGTGCTCGAAACCCGGAAGAAGGACATCGAGGATTTCATGCCGCAGGTCATGATCTTCTCGAATGGAGACATCTCATCGTTCGAGGTCATCCTTCGGCGAGAGGGTGCTGACGAACGTGACGACCGGTCGCGCATCTATTCCGACGAGTCCGGCAACATCAACCTGCTGCAACCCGGCGAGGTCGAGGAAAAAGGCCCGCCGGTACGCGCGGCGCGTCGACCATGAGATCGCGTGGCTTCACGCTGCTGGAAGTCATCATCGCGCTCGCGATCGTCGCGCTGTCGGTGGGAGCGTTGCTGGGAAGCGTGACCTCCTCGGCCAGCAACATCATCTATCTGAAAGACAAGACGATGGCCGAGTGGGTGGCGCTCAACCGGCTCGCCGAGATCCGCATCGCGAAGCAGATGCCGGACCTGGGCAAGCGCTCGGGCGAGACCGTCATGGGCGGCATGAAATGGCAGTGGGAGCAGGAAGTCATCGAGCTGCCGGTGAAGGGCATGTTCCGCATCGACGTGCGCTCGCGTCCCACTGGCGTGGCCGTCGATGATCAGAAGCCCACGACCAATCGTCCGACCGCGCAGACAGAGGCGGAGAGCAAGTCGAGCGGCGGCGAAATGGAGAAGCTCAACTGGACGACCACGGTCACCGGCGTCATGGGCAGCGCGCGATCGGACGTCACTCAACCCGTCGCGGTCAACTACGCCGGCAGCCCGCAGACCGGCGGGCTGAACAATGGCCCGAATGGACCTAACAACCCCGGCAATCCCAACATTCCGGGCAACCCCGGCGCTCCCGGCGGCGGCATCGTTGGCGACCCCAAACCGCCGGCGCAGGACCGCTGATGCGCGCTCGCGGTTTCACGCTCATCGAAGTGATGATCGCGCTGTTCATCGCCGCGGTGATGTTCGCGATCGGCTACGGCGCTCTGACCCAGGCGCTGCGCGATCGTGACGGGCTCAACGCCTCGCAGCAGCGCGTGACCGAGATTCAGCGCGGCATTCGGGTCGTCGCGCAGGACTTCGCGCAGATCGTCGCGCGTCCAGCGCGTGACATCGAAGGCGCGGGCGAACTGCAGCCCGCGGTGCTCGCGGCCGGCAGCGACAACACGCTGCTCACTTTCTCGCGCGCGGGCTGGAGCAATCCCGCCGGTGTGCAACGTCCCGCGGAGCAGCGGGTGCGGTACCGCTTCATCGACGGCGCGCTCGTTCGGCATCACTGGCTGTCGCTCGACCCCGCGCTCAACAGCGAGCCGCGCGAACGCGTCCTTCTCACACGAGTAAAATCGGTGGAAGTGCGTTTCCTCGATCCTGCCTCGCGCACCTGGCGCACGGAGTGGCCTTCGGCGCTCGCGACGGCGGGGCCCGTTGGACCCATGAACGTGGACGAGCTGCTGCGCACCCGGCCCATGGCGATCGAGTTCACCGTCGTGCTCGAGGATTGGGGCCGCCTCGTGCGCGTGTTCGAGATTCCGACGTGAGTCTGCCGCATCGTCAACGCGGCATCGCGCTGCTCGTCGCGATCATCATGTTCGCGCTCGCGACGACGGTCGCCGCCGCGATCACCTACAACAAGGCAATGGCGTCACGGCGCGCCGCGGCGACGTTCACGATGGAACAGGCGCTGCAAGCAGGAATGGCCGCCGAGGCGCTGGCGGGTATCGCGCTCGAATCCAACGGGACCGCAACGAAAACCGCGATCCATCAGGAATGGCATCAGATCGTCGGGCCGCTAGAGATCGAAGGCACGGGCGTCTGGATCCAGGCGCAGCTCGAGGATCTTTCCGGGCGCTTCAATCTCAACAGCCTCGTGATGTGGAGTGCGCAGGACAACACCTTCATCGAGGATCCGCACCAGGTCCAGGCCTTCAAGTACCTGCTGGGCTTCCTCGGCATGGAAGACAAGTGGGCCGGGCTCATGACGGATTGGATCGACCCCGACCTGGCGCCGAACATCCTGTCGGGCGGCGAGGACACGCTGTACCTCACACAGAATCCGCCGTACCGCCCGCCCAACACGTTCATCACCCACGCGTCCGAGCTGCTCGCGTTGCCCGGCTTCGGACCCGAGAACTACGCGAAACTCGCGCCCTACGTCACGGCGCTGCCCGTCGACGCGAAGATCAACATCTGCACGGCGAGCGGGATGGTGCTCGACGCCACGCGCAGCGATCCGCAGAACCTGACCGAATTCCAGACACAGGACCTGACCCCACTGCGCGCGAAAGAATGTTTCCCGGTACGCGCGCCCTACTCGGATCCCATCTCCGATCCGCAGCTCAAGCAACTCGTCGAGGCGCACATCGACGAGAAATCGTCCTGGTTCCGCTTGCGCACGCAGATACGTGTTGGCACTGCGGAGTTCGTTTTGTACAGTGTTATCTACCGCGAGCCGACCAACAAAGTTCGCACCCTTCAGCGCAGTTTTGGAAGTGAATAGCCGATGAGCGAAACGCTGGTCATCCATCTGCGCGACGGCGCCTCACCACAATGGCTGGTGTGCAATTCCGACGGTCAGATCGTCATCCAACCCATGTCGGGCACCCTGGAGCAGGCGACGCCGATGGCGGCCGGCCGCCGCGTCGCCGTGATCGTCCCGTCGGGCGACGTGCTGGTGACCGACAGCGAAGCGCCGGCCAAGGGCGCGGCCAAACTCGCGCAAGTCATTCCGTACGCGCTGGAAGAACGCGTCGCGGACGAGATCGAGAATCTGCACTTCGCGATCGGCGAGCGCAATGCCGAGACCGGCCGCGTGCCCGTGGTCGTCGTGAAACGCGCGCGACTCGAGAGCTGGATCGCCGAACTGCGCGCCGCTGGACTCGCGCCGCAGGCTATCTACCCTGAATCCGCGCTGCTGCCGGCGATGCCCGGCCAGTTGATTGCCCTCCTCGACAACGACTCGCTAACCCTGCGCGCCGCGGACGGCGCGCCGTTCGTGATGCCTGCGTCGTCGATCGCCGATGCCTTCGAGATGGCGCTCGCCGCGCAAGTCGCGCCGGTCGAAGGCCTCGAGCCCGCGATGCCGGGCCTGCTGCTCTACGCGGGGCATGACGAATGGCAGGCGCACCAGTTCGACGTCGAGGCGCTGCGCGACCGCTTCACCGGCGTGAAGATCCAACTGCTGCCGGCGGGTCCGATCGCCGTGCTCGCTCCCGCCGCGGCGATGGGCGATGCCGTCAATCTGATGCAAGGCTCCTACGCCGTGAGCTCCCCGCTCGAGTTGTCGTGGCGCGCCTGGCGCGTCGCGGCCGCGCTCGCGGGTGCGTTGCTGCTGCTGCACGTCGGCGCGCGGTACTTCGAACTCTCCCGCTTGAGTAAAGACGAAGCGGCGCTCGACGCTGGCATCCAGGATGCCTTCCGTGCCGCGATGCCAGGCCAGCAGAACGCAACCAATGCACGACGACGGGTCGAGATCCGGCTCGCCGAAGTGAAGAGCGGCGGCGGCGGCACGTTGCTGCCGGTCTTGTCCGCGATCGCGAACGCGCGCACCGCCGCGCCCAGCGCGACGATCGAGGTCATCACCTTCCGAGAAGGCACCGTCGACCTGCGCATCACCGCGCCGGACGCGGCCAGTCTCGATGCGATCGGACAGCAGCTGCGCGCCGCGAACTGGCAGGCGGATATCCTGGGCGGCAGCGCGAATGGTGACGGGTACCGCGGTCGGCTGCAGATCCGCAAGGCGGGTGCCTGATGCGTGCCTGGTACGCAGGGCTCGCCGAACGCGACCGCCGTTTCGTCAACCTGGGTGCGATCGGCGTCTTGTTGTTGCTCATCATCGGCGTCGTGATGCCCCTGAACTCGAAAATTTCGCAAACCCGGCAGCGCGTCGAGACCAAGCAAGGCGACCTCGCGTTCATCCAGGGCGTGCTGCCGCAGCTCGCCGCCGCCGGTCCCGCCGGCAATGTCGCGACACCCGAATCCCTTGTCGTGCTCATCGACAGCTCGGCGCGCGAGAGCGGTCTCGGCAAGGCGCTCACGAACAGTCAACCCACTCCCGACAAGGGCCTGCGCGTCCGTCTCGACCGTGCGCCGTTCGATGCGATGGTCGCCTGGCTCGCACGGCTGTCACAGCAACACGGCGTACGCGTCGAATCCGCCGAGATCGAGACCGCGGGCGAGACGGGGTTCGTCAACGCCGGTCTCGTGCTCAAGGCAGGCTGAATGAAGCGTGGGCGGCTCGCTCTGTTGCTCGTCGCGGGCCTGCTCGTGTTCGGCGGCGTGCTCATTGCCTATCTACCGGCCAGATGGGTCGTGGTGCGACTGCCTCCCGAGCTGCAGTTCCAGTGTGCGGATGTGGGCGGCTCGGTCTTCGAAGGCGAATGTCTGGGCGCGTCCCTCCAGGGAAAGCGTCTGGGCGATGCGACGTGGAACCTCAAGCGCCTCGACATCCTGCGCGGCCGCCTGGTGGGCGACGTCGACCTGCGCGGCGCACTCAATGCGCGCGCGGATCTCGACGTGAGCTTCGCGGGCAGCGGAGAGTTGCGCAACGTGACGGCGACTTTTCCGCTCGACCCCGCGGTCCTCCCGCAGGCGCCGGCCGATCAGCGCGCGACAATTGTCCTCGACCTGAAACGGATCGCGATCGAGAGTCGCGCGCCGCACACGCTCGAGGGAAGTATCGAACTACAGAATCTGCGGCAGGTCGGCGCACGTCCGCTCGAGCTCGGATCGTATCGGGCTGAATTCGACGGCAAGGCACAACCGGATGGAAACTCGCTCGGCCAACTGCGCGATCTCGGCGGACCGTTCGAGATGGTGGGTACCGTGACGCTGACGCCTCCCAATGGCTATCTCGTGCAGGGAACGATCGCGGGAAGGACTGCGCAGGCCGAGAGTCTCGTGCGTGAAATCACGATCGGTGCACCGCCGGACACGTCCGGCCGCACACCCTTCTCCTTCGAAGGATCGTACTAGCTAGTCGACCGGCACTTCCCGCCACGCGCCGAGCAGCGGGAAGTACAACCCCGCGCGCACCGGCTCGGGTCCGAGCTCGCGCGCGAGTTCGGCATAGCGGGAAAGTTGCGGCGTGTAGCGCTGCGCCTGTGACGCGAGAAACGCGTCGAGATCGCCGCCTTCGTGCGGACTCGTCTTGAAGTCCACCACCCAGCGCGTGCCGCGTTCGTCGACGAAGATGCGGTCGATGACCGCGTTGACGACGCGCCCGCCGCGCAGACCCGTCAGCGCGAGTTCGGAATGCGCGTCACGATGCCGCGCATCGAACAGCCAGCGGCCGCGTTCGTCGGCCAGCGTCGCGCGCAGCGCACTCAGCGCGCGATTCGCGCCGTCGCGTGCTCCGTCCGGATCGAGCCCAAGCGTGCGCAGCCGCGACTCCAGCCTGGCGGCAAGCTTTGGCGATACGGTGGCGGGCAGCGTGCCACGCGCGAATCGCTCGAGTTCCTCGTGTACGACCGTGCCGACGCGACGCGCGGATTGCCGCGCCCAATCGAACACCAGGTCTTCTTCCTCCACGCCCGCCTGCAGAATTTCTCCGCGAGCGATCACGTCGGGTGGCAGGATAACGGACGGTGGCTGACGCACGAGACGACGCCGGAGTTGCGAGGTCACTGGTGCTACCGCCCCGTTCGTGCCCGCCTCGCCCACTGACTCGCCCACCGCGACTTCATCGCGGATCGCCGGCCAGAGATTTTCGAGCAGCGAATTCTTCGTCTCGGTGTAACTCACCTCTCCGTCCGCCTCGCTGGCGCGCGGATGCACGTAGAGATGCAACGTGCGTTTCGCGCGCGTGAGCGCGACATACGCCTGACGCGCGCGCTCCGCCTTTGCGCGCTCGCGCAACAACCGCCGGACAAAGCGATTGATGTCGTCGCCGTCCGCGCCGTCCTCCTCCTCGCCACGTGAACGGATCGGCGCCATGAGCAGCAGATCGCGCTCGCGCGCGCGCGGCAACTCCAGCCAGTTCAGCAGTCGCGACTCGTCGCCGCGTCCGCGACGCCCAACGCCCAGAACGAACACGTGATCGAATTCCAGACCCTTGGCGCCGTGGATCGTCATGAGCGCGACCGCACCCGGTTGCGCCGGATCGGAGGCATGCAGTTTCGCCATGAGCCGATCGAGCCCGGGATCGCGGCCCCGCTGGCGTTGCTGATCGTCGCCGTCGAGCGCGTCGAGAAAGCGGCGTGCGTGCGGCAGCTCCGCCGCGGGACATGCCGACGCTCCGCCGAGCGCGAGCCAGACGCGCTCCACCCGGTGCGCGCGCGGTTCGAGTTCGCGTTCGGTCCAGCCGCTCAAGAGCACGCGCATCGCGCGCATGAGACGTTCGAAGCCATCGGGCGTGAGTCCCGGCGTGCCTTTGCCATGCGCGTCGGGAATGCAGGCATCACCCGCGGCCAGCGCGACCGCGGTGAGATCCGGCAGCGTGAGACCGACGAATGGTGCGCGCAGCACCGCGAGCCAGGCCACACGATCCAGCGGTGAGTCGAGCGCGCGCGCGAGCGCTTCGAGATCGCGGACCACTGGTACATCCGCCAGAGGTTCGAGCTTAACGCCGATGAACGGCACGCCGCGCTCCTGCAGCGCGCGTCGCACCGCGCGCAGATGCGAGCGCGCTCCGCCCAGCACGGCGACGGATTCCTCGGGCCGCGTGGCGTGCAGCTCCGCGATCCGCGCGGCGACGTCGGCCGCTTCGGCGGTTGCGCAGGCATTGCCGGTCACGCGGCGGATGTGCGACTGCCCTTCGAGTCCGTCGCGCGCGGCGACGCTCGCGAGGTGACGGACCGCAGAGCTGCGAACGTCGTCCTCCCGCGGAAAGACGCGCGCGAACGTTTCGTTGCACCAGCGCACGAGCGCCGGCGCCGAGCGGAAATTGCGCCGCAGTTCGAGCGCCTCCAGCGCCACGTTGCCGAGCCCGCCGTCGCGGACAGTCGAGAAACGACCGACTTCGGCATTGCGAAAGCCGTAGATGGACTGCATCGGATCGCCCACGAGGAACAGCGTGCGGCCGTCCCCCGTCGACCAATCCTGCGTCAGCGAGAGCAGCAGATCGTATTGCTCACGCGAAGTGTCCTGAAATTCGTCGACGAGGATGTGCGCGAGGCGCGCATCGAGCCGCTCCGCGAGCGGCGTCGGACTCGAATCTTCGCGCAGCGCGCGCCGCGCGTCGGCGGCGATCTCGACGAAATCGCACTCGCCGAAAGCATTGAACAACACGGTGAGCTGCCCCGCCGCGGCCAGCAGCAATCGCGCGAGCGAATCGAGGGCGCGACGTTCGCGCTCCGGGATGCGCGGCTCGGGCAACGCGCGCAGCGTCGCCAACGCCTCGATCTGCCGATCACTCAATTCCCGTAGCGTCGCGAGCCAGTCGTCTTTCAATTGCTTGGCTTCGCGGTCGTTCGGCGTGATGCCTTCGTTCTTCGTGAGCTGCTTGCGAGCGCCATCCGTCTTCGTGAGCGCGAGTTCGGCGATCCCGCGCCAGCGCGCCAGATCGGCGATCTCCGGGCGCGGCACGGATGAGGCATCCCGCCACGCGGCGACGTCCGGCATCCGCTCGACGTCGATTCGCGGCGCGACGAAACGCGCGAGCGCGCTCGCCTGACCGACGAATGGGCCATCGAGCAGCGCCGTCACGCGCGCGAGCTCTTCGCCGACGACCGTCGCGAGACTCTGCTCGATGCGCCCGGCGAGATCCTCGCCCGACAACTGCGGCAAGTTCGGCAGCCATTCCGACCGGCGCTGGAACATTTGCGCAATGAGCTCTTCGAGCCGGCTCCAGTTGTCGTCGAGACGACGCAGGACGCGATCCAGATGCGGGAGCAGATCCGCGTCCGCTTCCGCCGCACGCAGTGTCTCGCGCGCCGCGAGTCGATAGAGGTCGTCCGGCTCCTCGGCGACGCCGCGCGACAATCCGCTGCGCGACGTGATGGGCAACGAATGCGCGAGATAGCTGTTGAAGGAGTCGATGGTCTGGATGCGAAGCCGGGCGGCACTCTCGTCGATGCCCCAGCCCAGCTTCACGGCATGCGAGCGCACGCGCGCGGCGAGATCGAGCGTAACCTGGTCGGCCGCCGACTTTGCCGGCACGTTGCCGTCAAGCGCCTGGCGTACGCGCTCGCGCATTTCGCCTGCGGCCTTGCGCGTAAACGTGATCGCGAGCACCTGCTCGGGCTCGGGCACCTCCGCGAGCAGTTTCAGATAGCGTTGCGTGAGCACCGTGGTCTTGCCCGAGCCCGCGGGCGCCTGGACGATGAACGAGCACGTGACGTCGAGCGCGCGTTCGCGCGCTGCGGCATCGGCGGCAGCAAGCTCATTCATCGCTGCCCTCGAAGATCTCGTCCGGCATTTCCTCGAGCTCGAGTCGCCGGCAGAGGATCGTCAGGTCGCAGTTTCGGCAGACGTCCGGCGCCGGCTGGACGGGAGCGCGACCCGCGAGGTAGTCGGACGCGATTCCCTGCAGCGCCTCTATCCACCGCGCGACGTTCGCCTGCCATTCGGCATCGATCTGCTCGGCCGGAAGCTTGTCGGCGGCGAGGCCTTTCACGCCCGGCAACAACCGTTGGCGGGCGCTGCGCCCCGAGAACTTCGCGCGATCGCCGGCGAGATACACGTTCGCGAGCGCCTGCACGTCGCGACCGCGCTCCGCGAGCAGATAGGCGATGAGTTGCGGGTCGCGCAACCGGTCGCCGCTCCAGCGCACTGGGCGTGGCTCGCCGGATTTGTAATCGAGGATCGCGCAGCCACCGCCTTCGATCGTGTCGATGCGGTCGATGCGCAGGGAGAAGCTTCCACCGGCAATCGAGACGTCGCGCGTCGCCTCGAGCGCGGCAATGCTGAACGCCGTGCGCTCCCGCTCCTTCAGGAGCAGCCGCTCGACGAGACGCTCGAGGCGCATGCGCTCGCGATCCAGGGCATGCATGAGATCGAGCGGGATCCGGCCGCGGAAGACATACGCCACCGCCGCTTCCACCGCGGACCCGATCATCGGACGAAGCTCGCGCGGATCTTCGCTCGTCACTTTCAGGAGCTCGTGATTCTGTAGCCGCAGCCATACGAGCTCGAGTGCCTTGTGCAGCAGCATGCCGCGGTCACGCGGATCGATGCCGGGAGCAGGCGATTCGAGCTCGCGGGCCATCAGCCGGACATCCGCATACGCGCGAAATCCGCATTCCGCCTGCAGCGTGAGCGGGCGCACGCCGCCGGCGACCGGACGCGTGCGATCGATCGGTGGACCTTTCGAGTCGTCCAGACTCTCCAGCGATTCGGTGCGCAGCAGTTCAGCGAGTGGTTTGGCGACGTGCCCGTCATACGGCGACGTGTCGAGACGCGCCAGCAATGGACTCACACCGCGGTGCGCGTCGCCATCGAGCCGGCCCCAGGAACAGACGAGCTGGTCCGTCGAACCGCGCCAGTCGTCGAACGAACCACGCGCGAGTCGCGTCTGCCCCGCCGCGCTCGCCCAGGGAATGCCGGCGGCATTCTGCAGGCGCAGCGGGATGAAGACGTCGGGTCGCGGCGGCGGCGGCCATTGCGCGGCATCGAGTCCCGCGACCCAGATGCCGTCGAAGCGAACGAGGGGATCGTCGTGAGAATCCGTGAGCGTGATCGGCGCGGCGACGCTCGCCGGGTCGAAGCTGCGCTCCGCCGCGAGATCGCTGAGTGTTTCGACCGCCGCAGCGGCCGTGGCACGAGGCAGCCAGGAGCCGAGCGCGGAATATTCATCGAGCAACGAATGCCAACGGGCCACCGTCTGCTGCTCGTCGCTGCGCAGGGCGCGCGTGCCATGCCATCCGGTGGCGCACAGTGCGGCGAGCAGGCGTGGCGACCATTCCGCGGGCGATCGTCTCTCGCCCGCCAGCAGTTCGAGAGAGCGGCGCAACTGCGCTGCGAGCGTGGCCGCCGCTTCACCGCGCCCGGGCGCGTCGAGGAACGCGGCGAGCTCGGCCGCGTCATAGTCGAGCTGCCGTCCGTCGCGCAGAGCCGCTTCGAGCGCCGCGCCCCCGAATACGTCGCTCGCATCGCGAAACGGCAGCCGCAGCCAGCGCACGATGTCGTTGAACGTCAGCCGGCTCGTGAGCAATCGCAGGCTGAGCAGCGCATGCGCGATGAGCGGGAAATCCGTGAGCGGCTGTCCGCCTTCGATGGCGAACACGGTCGAAAAGCGCCGTGCTTCCGTGGCTATCCACTCGCCGGGGGTGAGGGCCTGAGAGAGCACGCGCTCGTATGCGCGGCGACGCGCGCGCACTCGGGCATCGACGATGAGCAACCGCCTGCGCGGATCCTGTTCGAGATGCGCGCGACACCAGCCCGCGATGAGCTCGATCTCATGATCGTCGTTCTCCGCCGTCGCAATCGACACCGGACTTCGCGCGGAAACGTCGCGCGACACCACCGTGGCGCCGAGGCGCGTGAGCGCGGCCGCCGGAACCGGCGGTAAGGCGCCGAAGCCCGCGGCGATCCATTCGCCTGGTGACGACCCGAGTGAGCCCAACCAGTCGCGCAACGGCTTTCGCCGCTCGCGTGTCGCCAGCGCCCGCAATTCCCGCAGCGTCGACGAGAGCAGTTCCGCCTCGGGCGATGCGCCCAGAGCCGCGGCGCTCGTCGGAATACTCCACTCGGCCGCCGTGCGCACGGCCGCGAGCAGCGCGCGCGCTTCGGCGATCCCGCCCGCGTCGCGACGCAGCTCGCGGATTTGCGCCCACTCGGCCTCGGCGGGAAGGAGCCCATCAGGGATCCCGTCGTTTGCGTGCTGTTCGCGCACGAGAGTTTCCGCGAGCTGCGCAAGAGTGACGATGCGCGGCGTCGACCAGACCTTGCGCCCGGCCGCGCGTTGTTCCTCCGCCCACGCCGCACGTAGCGCGGACTGACGCTGGCTCGTCGGCACGACGATCCCGGCGCCGGCGCTGAGAGC
The DNA here is from genome assembly GCA_043747835.1 of Pseudomonadota bacterium. Classification (GTDB taxonomy): domain Bacteria; phylum Pseudomonadota; class Gammaproteobacteria; order Steroidobacterales; family Steroidobacteraceae; genus CADEED01. The sequence continues at coordinate 54,383 of JAYTOK010000084.1, forward strand.
CGTGGAGATTTCGGAAGGAACTCTCTTGTCGTTCAATAGCTTGCGAAGGCTATCTTTCGCTACTTGAAGCGCGACTCCGCGTGCACGACGCGGGTCTTGTCGCCCGCGGGGCGGCTGGCATACGCCGCGAGCAACTCTTCGATGCGCGCGAAGACTTTCTTGAGCAGCGAGGCCTCGGGTAGCAACGTCGTGCGGAAGTGGTCGCGGTACGGGACGTTGAAGCTGGTCCCCGGTGCGAGCAACACGTGCTTCTGTTCGAGCAGATCGAGCGCGAAAGTCTGATCGTCGAAGTCCGGAAGCTCCTCCGTCTTCACGCGCACGAACGCGTACATCGATCCTTTCGGGGGCGCGAGTTGCAGGAAGCGGCTCGACGCAGTCGCCTCGAGGATGGCACGCCGCGATTCGTATAGGCGGCCACCGGGCGCGAGCAGTTCCTTGACGCTCTGGTAGCCGCCGAGCGCCGTCTGCACGGCCCACTGAGCCGGCACGTTCGAACAGAGCCGCAACGACGAGAGTAGCTCGAGCCCGGATAGATAGTCGCCCGCGCCGCGCAGATTGCCGGAAAACACCGCCCAGCCGACGCGGTACCCGCAGGCGCGATAGATCTTCGACAAGCCGGACATCGAGCAGCACAGCGTGTCCCTGACGAGCGTCGCCATCGGCACCGACTCGACGCCGTCGTAGGTCATCTGGTCGTAGATCTCGTCGCTGAAGACGATGAGACCTTTGCGCTCCGCGAGACGCGCGATGGCTTCGCAGACGGCGCGGGAATAAACCGCGCCGGTCGGGTTGTTCGGATTGATGACGACGATGGCGCGCGTCTTGCGCGTCACCAGCGCCTCGATTTCCTGCGGGTCGGGAACAAAATCGTTCTCCGGCTTGCACGGGTAGTAAACCGCTTTGCCGCCGTTCAACGTGACCGCGGCCGACCAGAGTGGATAGTCAGGGCTCGGGATCAGCACTTCGTCGCCTGGGTTCAGCAACGCGCGCAGCGAGAGATCGATGAGCTCGCTCACGCCGTTGCCGATGAACACCTCTTCCGCGCTCACGCCAGTCACGCCGCGCATCTGCTGCTGCATCACGACGGCTTCGCGGGCCGGGAAGATGCCCTTCTGGTGGCAATAACCTTCCGCCACCGGCATGTTCTCGATCATCGCGAGGCGCATGGTTTCGGGCGTGCGAAAACCGAACGCGCCCGGATTGCCGATGTTCAGCGGGACGATCTCGTAGCCCTGTCGTTCGAGTTCCTGCGCACGACGGGCGAGACGCCCACGGATCTCGTATTTGACGTGGCGCAGGCCTTCACTCGGGCGAATCTGGGTTTCGTGCGACATGGGCGGAAGGATAACGCGACGAGCGCCTCAAGTCGCGAGGTCGCGCCACCGCCAGCAGGCCACCTCGCGCGATTTTCCCGCCGCCTCCGGCTCTGGACGCCGTTCGGCGCATGCCGGCATCGCCGCCGGGCAGCGAGTGCGGAACTCGCACCCCGAGGGCCGTTCCAGTGCGGAGGGCGTTTCGCCCGGGATGACCGCGGCGGCTAACTGCCCGCGCGCCGCATCCGGCGAGAGCCGCGGTACGGACTCTAACAACAGGCGCGTGTAGGGGTGCCGCGGCGCGGCGAAGACTTCGTCGACCGGCCCCGCTTCGACGATTCGCCCCAGGTACATCACGAGCACCCGTTCGCACAGCCGGCGCACGACGGCCAGGTTGTGGCTCACGAACACGATCGCGGTGCCCGCGCGCTTGAACTCCGCGAGCAATTCCAGCACCTGCGCCTGGATCGAGACGTCGAGCGCGCTCACGGCCTCGTCGCAGACGAGCAGCTTGGGTTCGAGGATCATCGCGCGCGCGATCGCGACGCGCTGGCACTGCCCGCCCGACAACTCGCGAGCGCCGCGGTTCGCGTACTCGGCACCGAGACCGACCTTGCCCAGCAGTTGCGATACGCGCGCTGCGCGTTCGGTGCGCGTCATCTCCGGTCGCAAAGCGCGCAACGGCTCGGCGACGATGTCCGCGACCGTCATCGACGGATCGAGGCTCGCGAGCGGATCCTGGAACACGATCTGCACGCCCGCCCGGCGCGAACGCAACGCCTGGGGCCCAAGCCCGCTCACATCCGCGCCGAGCCAGACGATTTCGCCGGCACTCGCGGGACCGAGCCTGAGCAGCGCGCGCACGAGCGACGACTTTCCGCAGCCGGATTCGCCGACGAGACCTACGGCTTCGCCTGCGCCGACTTCGAACGACACATCGTCGACCGCGGTCAGCGATGCCCGACGGAGCGCGCCCGCGCGGATTTCGTGGCGAACCCCGACGTGGCGCACCACGAGCGGCGGCGTCCCGGAGGAATCGCCCGACGTGCGCGTCACTCGCGCCTCGTCGATGCGAGGCGTCGCGGCGAGCAACGAACGCGTGTAGTCGTGACGCGGGGCGCTCAGCAGTTCTCGCACGGCGCCCTGCTCCACGACGACGCCGTCGCGCATCACCGCGACATCGTCGGCCAGTGCCGCGATGACGCCCATGTCGTGCGTGACGACGGCGAGCGTCAGATTGCGTTCGGCCATCAATTGCCGGAGCAGCACGAGGATCTGCGCTTGCACCGACACATCGAGCGCGGTCGTCGGTTCGTCCGCGACGAGCAACTCCGGGTCGCCCGCGAGCGCGCCCGCGATCATCGCGCGCTGACGCATGCCGCCGGACAACTCGTGCGGGTACTGCCGCAGGCGGCGCGGCACGTCCGTCATGCGCACCTGGTCGAGAAGACGCGCTGCCTCTTTCCGCGCGTCCCGAGCGCTCATGCCGCGGTGTTCGATCAGCGGTTCGGCGACCTGCTGGCCGATCGTCAGGTGAGGCGTCAGTGCCGTCACGGGATCCTGGAAGATCATCGCGATGCGCCGGCCGCGAAGCGCTGTCGCACCGCCGCCGAGCAGCGAGGCCTCTGCGAGTTGCGCGCGGCCCGAGACGCGCGCGTTCGCGGGCAGGAGCCCGAGCAATGCGAGGAAGACCTGCGACTTACCCGCGCCGGATTCGCCGATGATCCCGAGACAGCGGCCGCGCGCGATGTCGAACGACACGTCGCGCACCACTGCCCGGCCGCCGTACTCGACACGCAGATCGGCGACCGCGAGCAACGCGCGCTCACTCATCGCGCACCCCGCCATTGCGTTCGCCGGCTAGAGCGGCGCGCAGACTGTCGCCGAGCAGATTGAACGCGAGGAGCAGGATCGTGAGCGCGGTCGCCGGCACGAGGAGCATCCACGGCGCCGTCTCCATCTCTTGCGCGCCCGTGTTGATGAGGCTGCCCAGACTCGCGGCGGGCTCCTGCACCCCGAGCCCGAGGAACGAAAGGAAACTCTCGAAGAGAATCATCTGCGGAATCGTGAGCGTCGCGTAAGCGATCACCGCGCCGGCAACGTTCGGCACGATGTGCCGCCAGAGGATCGCGGGCGTGCGCACGCCGCTCGCGATCGCCGCGTCGATGAACTCGCGGCGCCGCAACGCCAGCGTCTGACCGCGAACGATGCGCGCCATCGTGAGCCAGCCGACGGCGCCGATGGCGATGAACAGCGCAATGATGCTGCCACGCGCGAAGACCGACGACAGGATGATGACGATGAACACGTACGGCAGCGCGTACACGATGTCGACGAAGCGCATCATCAGGGAGTCGATACGCCCGCCCAGGTATCCCGCGGTTGCTCCGTAGGCGACGCCGATGCAAACGCTGACGATCGCACTCAGCACGCCGATCAGCAGCGACACTCGCAATGCCTGCATGCAGCGCGCGAACAGATCGCGGCCGAGACGATCGGTGCCGAGCCAGTGCGCGTCGGTGAAGGTGGGGCTCGCCGCGAGGTGGCGCCAGTCGAGGAAGTCGTGGCTGTACGGCGTGATCCACGGAGCGACCAGCGCCACCGCGGCAAGCAATCCGAGCACGATGAGCGCCGCGCGCGTTCGGCTCGTCACGCGAGCCTGACTCGCGGGTCCAGCCATGCGTACAGCAGGTCCGCGATCAGATTGCAGACCAGCGTGAAGACACCGTAGACGAGGATCATGCCCATCACGAGCGTGTAGTCGCGATCGATCGCACCCTGCACGAGAAACCGCCCCGACCCCGGCAACCCGAACACGGACTCGACCACGAGCGAGCCGGTGAGCACGAACGCGATGGCGGGACCGAGATAGCTCACGACCGGCATCAGCGCCGGCCGCAACGCGTGGCGCATGAGCACGACGCGCGTCGGCAACCCTTTTGCTTTCGCGGTGCGCACGAAGTTTGACTGCAGCACTTCGTGCATGCTCGTGCGCATCAGTCGCGCGGTGTATGCGGCCACGGGCAGTGCGAGCGTGACCACCGGCAACACCAGAAAGCTCGGATTCCACGGCTCGTAACCCGCGATCCTGAAGATTGGCCAGTAGATCCCGAACAGGAGCGCGAGCACCGGGCCCACGACGAATCCGGGCAGTACGACCCCGAGCAAGGCGCTACCCATCAGCGCATGGTCCGTCCACGAGTTCGCGCGCCACGCCGCCCACGCACCGAGCGGCACGCCCACGAGAAACGCAAGGATCGCCGCGGCGAATCCGATAGTTAGGCTGAGCGGCAGTCCGCCCGCGATCAGTTCCGTCACGCGAAAGTCCTTGTAGCGGAACGATGGCCCAAGGTCGCCGCGCGCGAGACCCGCGAGATACCGGCCGTACTGGGTCACGAGCGGCTGGTCGAGCCCGAACGCAGCGTCGAGGTTCGCGCGAATCGCGGGCGACAGCACCTGCTCCTGGTCGAAAGGACCGCCGGGCGCGAGGCGGATGATGAAGAACGACACCGTGACGAGCACGAGCAAGGTCGGCACCAGACCCAGGAGCCTTCGCACCGCGAAACCGATCATCGGCGGCCTTCTCCGCTATCGAACACGTCCCGAACTCCCTATAAACTCACGTGATGGAAACCGCACAGAATCCGCGCCGAATTCTCGTCGCAATCAAACGCGTCGTCGACTACAACGTTCGAGTCCGGGTCAAGCCCGACGGCTCGGGCGTCGTGCTCGACGGCGTCAAGCTCAGCATCAATCCCTTCGACCAGATCGCGATCGAGGAAGCGCTGCGCGTGAAGGAAGCCGGCCGCGCCGACGAAGTGGTCGTCGCGACGATTGGCCCCGCCGATTGCCAGGCCACGCTGCGCAACGCGCTGTCGATGGGTGCGCAGCGCGCGTTGCATGTCGTGACGGACGCGCCGCTCGAGCCACTGGCGAACGCACGCGTGCTGCTCAAGCTCGTCGAGCGCGAACAACCGTTTCTCGTGATCCTGGGCAAACAGGCCATCGACGACGACAACAATCAGACGGGCCAGATGTTGGCTGCACTCTGGAATCGCCCCCAGGCCACTTTCGCATCGAAGCTCGAGCTGACAGACAAGTCCGCCAAGGTCACCCGTGAAGTCGACGCAGGCCTCGAGACGCTGGAAGTCGATCTCCCCGCCGTCATCACCACTGACCTGCGCCTCAACGAGCCGCGCTTCGTGAAACTGCCGGACATCATGAAGGCTAAGACGAAGCCGCTGACGACGATCCCGCTGGCGGAGGTTCACGCTGGCGGCGCCGCGCGAGTCAAAGTCACGAAAACCGAGCCGCCCGCGGGCCGGCAGAAGGGAATCATGGTCAAGGACACAGCGGAGCTCTTCGCGGAACTCCACAAGCGGGGGCTCGTATGACGAGCGTTCTCATCGTCGCCGAACATGCCGGCGGAAAACTCAACACGTCCACCGCGAAGTGCGTGAAGGCTGCGAGCAGCTTGAATGGCGCGGCCAATTCTTCAATTGAAATCGTGGTCGCCGTCTTCGCCGCGCCGGGCTCGCCCGTTGCCGCCCAAACAGCGCAGCTCGCCGGCGTCACGCGAGTGCTCGATGTCGCGCTTGCCGCCAACGAGCATCAGCTCGCGGCGACGCTCGCACCGCAAGTCGCGGAACTCGCGGCGCAGTCAACGCACGTGTTCGGTCCGTCGACGACCTTCGGCAAGGATCTGATGCCGCGAGTCGCAGCCCTGCTCGACGCGCCGCAAATCTCCGATGTGATGACGCTCGAAAGCCCCACGCGTTTCCGCCGGCCCATCTACGCGGGCAACGCGATCACGACCGTGGAAGTCGCCGCGGGCACGAAGATCGTCGCGACGATCCGCATCGCCTCGTTCGAAGCCGCCGCGGGCGGCGGCAGCGCGAAGGTCGAATCCGTGACACCGAAAGCCGAGCTGCCGTCGCACACGCGTTTCGTCGGGCTCGCCGCCGCGGGCGGTGATCGTCCGGATCTGCAAAGCGCGTCGAAGGTGATCTCGGGCGGCCGCGCGCTCGCGAGCGCGGATGCGTTCAAGGTCATCTACTCGCTCGCCGACAAGATCGGCGCGGCCGTCGGCGCCTCGCGCGCCGCGGTGGACGCGGGCTATGTGCCGAGCGACATGCAGGTGGGGCAGACGGGCAAGATCATCGCGCCCGAGCTCTACATCGCGATCGGCATCTCCGGCGCGATCCAGCATCTGACGGGCATCAAGGATGCACGCACTATTGTTGCTATCAACAAGGACGCCGAAGCGCCGATCTTCGAGGTTGCCGACCTCGGAATCGTCGGCGACCTCTTCACGATCGTTCCGGAGCTGGAGAAGTTGATCGTCGAGAGCCGAAAGTAGCGAGGGGGCCGGAGAAAGGGACAGACTTGAAGTCTGTCCCCGGCGTTCATTACAGCTGCCCTAAGATGTAGTCCGCGCTCGACACCTTGAACTCTCGCGGCGCTTCGATCTCGACCTTCTTCGCGACGCCGTCTTCGACCACGAGCGCGAATCGCTGGCCGCGCGTGCCCATGCCGAATCCACGGCCGTCCATCTCGAGTCCGAGCGCCTTCGCGTACTCGCCATTGCCGTCGGCCAGCATCATGACCTTGTCGCCGACATTCGAGTGCTTGCCCCAGGCATTCATCACGAACACGTCATTGACCGCCATGCAGGCGATCGTGTCGATGCCCTTCCCCTTGATGTCGCCCGCCTTCTCGACGAAGCCCGGCAGGTGCTTCGCGTCGCAGGTCGGCGTGAAGGCGCCCGGCACCGAAAACAGCACGACCTTCTTGCCCTTGAAGAGCTGATCCGTCGTGAGGTCCTGCGGACCGTCCTTCGTCATCGTCTTGAATGTGCCCGCGGGCAGCTTGTCGCCAACCTTGATTGTCATTGTCGTAAGTCTCCTTGTGAATCAGTTATTGCGCCGGGACGCTGCAAGCTCGAGCTCCTGCAGGAGCGCGGCATCGCCGCCCGCGAGCAAGCGCGGTGTCGCACCGGCTTCATCCTTCGCGTCGAGGCTCGCGCCGCGCCGCACGAGATATTTCGCGGTTTCATACTGATGCTGTCGCATCGCGAGCAGCAACGGCGTCGCACCCGCAGGACCCGCCTCATCGATCGGCGCTCCGCGGTCGACGAGCAGGCCGCAGATCCCCGTCATGCCGGTCGCAGCCGCGTGATGCAGCGGGCCCACGCCTTCCGAATCCTTCGCGCGAACGTCGGCACCGCCTTCGATGAGCGCCTGCGCGGAGCTGCTCTGCCCCGCCTTCGTCGCGATGAGCAGCGGCGTGTCGCCCGAGGAGTTTTTGTCGTTCACGTCGGCGCCCGCCTGGATGGCGGCCGCGACGGATTTGCGATCGTCGGATTCGACCGCCTTGTCGATCGGATCCTTGCCGCAGGCCGCGAGGCCCATGAAGCTCACGAGAATCAACGCGTACTTCACTTGTTGGAAGCTCCGATGGATTTGGGAAAGAGTCCGGCCTTGACGACCATTCCCGGCACGGGATGCTCGAGGGTCTGCTGCAACCAGCGGCTCGTGTCGAGCAGCGCAGGAAGATCGACGCCCGTCTCGATACCCATTCGCTGCAGCATGTAGACGAGATCTTCGGTCGGAATGTTGCCGGTGGCCGCGGGCGCGAACGGGCACCCGCCGATGCCACCGCAGCTCGCATCGAGCGCGGCCACGCCCGCCTCGACGGCGGCGTACGCGTTCGCGAGTCCGGTATTCCGCGTGTTGTGGAAATGGGCGCGCAGTTTCGCGCGCGGCAGCGACGCGCGCAGCGCGCCGATGACGGCGGTGATCTGGGTCGGCACCGCGACGCCGATGGTGTCGGCGACTGCGATCTCGTCGGGTTCGCCCGCGGCCACGCGCTCCGCGATCACGCGCACACGATCCACCGGCACCTCACCCTCGAAAGGACAACCGAACGCCGTCGAGATCGTGATCTGTGCGCGAATGCCGGCCGCGCGCGCCAGCGTTGCGATCTCGAGCCAGGTCGCGATGCCATCATCCACGCCGCACCCCTGATTGCGCTGACTGAAGCTTTCGGTGGCGGCGATGGCCATTCCGACTTCCGTGCAACCGGCAGCCTGGGCGCGTTCGAATCCTCTGCGATTGAGCACGAGCCCGATGTACCGCGCGCCGGGCGGCCGGCCCAGCGCCAACATCACCGCTTCCGCGTCCGCCATCTGCGGCACTCGCTTCGGATTCACGAAGCTCGCGACTTCGATGCGCGTGAGGCCCGCGGCGGCCAGCCGGTGGATGAACTCGACCTTGCGGTCGGTGGGCAAAACCTGCGATTCACTCTGCAGTCCGTCGCGTGGACCCACTTCGACGATCTCGATTCGACCGGATTTCATGGGCGCGAATTCTACGCGCTCCACGAAGTTCGACCCGTCTTGACCGTTGGCCGTCTTGACCGTCGGTGATAGCGGCCGTACAAACGCGCCCCCATGAGCCAAACAAATCACGGAGCCCTCTCCGACCTGCGCGTTCTCGAACTCGGAACCCTCATCGCGGGACCGTTTTGCGGGCAACTGCTCGGCGACATGGGAGCCGAGGTCATCAAGATCGAAGCACCCGGCCAAGGCGATCCCATGCGTCACTGGGGACCGCAGGAACGTGGCAAGCCGTCCGTCTGGTGGCCGGTGATCGCGCGCAACAAGAAGGCCATCACCCTGGACCTTAGGCAGGGTGCGGGCCAGCAATTATTCAAAGACTTATGCGCCAAAGCTGATGTTGTCATCGAGAACTTCCGGCCGGGAACCCTGGAGAAGTGGGACCTCGGCTGGCCGGTCCTTTCGGCGATCAATCCGCGGCTCATCCTCGTGCGAGTGTCCGGCTATGGCCAGACAGGTCCGTACGCTCAACGTGCGGGCTATGGCGGCATCGGGGAGGCAATGGGCGGCCTCCGTTACATCGTCGGCGAGCCTGACCGCCCGCCGGCGCGCGTGGGCATCAGCATCGGTGACTCCCTCGCCGCGGTGCATGCCTGCATGGGAGCGCTCGCGGCGCTCCATCATCGCGAGCGCAGCGGCCAGGGTCAGGTTGTCGATGCGGCGATCTACGAGTCGGTGCTCAACATGATGGAGTCGCTGGTCACCGAGTACGACCAGTTGGGACACGTGCGAGAGCGTTCGGGCGCGATCCTGCCGCGGATCGCGCCGTCGAATGTCTATCCCACGCGCGACGGCATCGTGATGATCGGCGCGAACCAGGACACCGTGTTCGCGCGCCTCTGTGAGGCAATGGGTCAACCGGCGCTCGCGACCGATGCGCGATACCGCGACCACCAGGCGCGTGGCGAGAATCAGCGCGAGCTCGACGAATGCATTGCCGCGTGGACGGCGACGGTGGCCACGCGCGAGCTGTTGGAGCTGCTGGAGAAGTACGGCGTGCCTTCCGGCCTGATCTACAAGACGGTGGACATGCTCGACGATCCGCACTTCACTGCACGCAATGCGATCGTGAACACCGAGCATCCGCGATTCGGGACGCTGCGCATGCAGAACGTCGCGCCGCGGTTGTCACTCACGCCGGGTTCCATCCGTACGCCCGCGCCGGATCTGGGGCAGCACAACGGAGAGGTGTACGGCGACCTGCTGGGGCTGGACGCCGCGACCCTCGCCGCGCATCGCGCGGACGGCGTCATCTAACAGGGGCGCCCAAACAAAAAGGGCCGGAAGCTTGTGCGTCCGGCCCTTCCTGCGATCTCAAAAACCGAATCAGCTGTTGGCGAGCAGCCAGAACTTCGCGATGCGCACCATCGTCGGATCGCGCTTCACGCCGCGGAACGCCTTCGCCGCCTCGACCTTGTTGTTGTTGCGCAGATGCGCGATCCCGAGCAGAAGCTGCGCTTCGTCCACGCGCTCCGTTTCCTTCGGAGTGCCCTTCGCGATGTTGCCCTTCGCAATGCCGCGCTGGATGACTTCGACGCCCTTCGCCGCGTCTCCGCACATCAGGTACTGCGCGCCCACGGTCACGTCCGCGTCGCCAGTCGCAGCCGACTTGGCAGCCGCGTCGGCTGTTGCCAGCGCTGCCTTTTCGGCCGCCGCGCGCGTCTTCGCCGTCGTGAGCAGACGCGTGTTCACGTCCACTTCGCGTTTCTCGACGAACACCTTGTTCGTGAAGCCCTGCTCGAGAACCGTCTGCGCTTCGCAGGCCAGTTTCTCGTCGAGCGACAGCTGCGCGAACTCTTTGTATTCCTCGGCGCCCTTCATGACCTTCACCTGCTGGGAAAGGCGCATGACGCTGAGCTTCTGGATGTCGTCGGTGTCGCCCTTGCGCAGCGAGACCATGAGGTTCTGCCAGTACTCGGTCTTCGGGTAGTGGACGACGAGCTGCTCGAACACGTTTGTCACGCAGGCGTTGTTGCCGGACTTGTCGCAGGCCGCGCGGACCAGCAACAGCTGCTGTTCTTTCGGCACGCGATTGTTCGCCTTCATGTTGTCCATCATCTCTTGCATGACGCGCACGGATTCCTTGTTGTTGCCCGACAGGTAGTAAGCCTGTGCGAGCTGCACCTGGATCTCCGGATCTCGGCTGACTCGCAGCGCACGGTTCGAGAATTCGATCGCCTTCGGATAGTTCTTCAACGCGGAGTAAAGACCGGCGAGGCTCTTGTACCGCTCGGCTTTGCCCGACTCCGGCATGCACGGATTGTTGAGAGCGGCCTCGAGCTCGCGCGCCGCATCGCCGTACTGGTTGAGCCGGTGGTAGGAGTAGCCGCGAAACTCGGCCAGCCAGTAGAGATCCGATTGCGTCTTGCTGCCGGGCACTCCCTCGGCCTCACGCATCTTCGTGAGAGCTTCCTGGTATCGCTTCGCCTTGTTCGCATCCTGCGCGGCGGACATCTGCTTGGCGATCTGCTTCGAGACTTTTCCGCCACCGGTGCATGAGCCCGATTGCGCCTGCGCGGTCGTGAGACCCGCGCCCATCAGTCCGATCGCCGTCAACGTGATTGCAAGACTTCGAATTGCCACGCATCCGCTCCGCTTGTAACGAGAAGTTGAATCTATGCTTTCAGCCGCTCGACCCTTTTGCAAGGCGTCAAACACCTGAATCGCCGGAAGTCCGGCTCTGATACGAGAAGGCCGGACATTTCGTCCGGCCTGCCCCACTTTTGATCTCAGCTCATCGCCTTGAGCAACCAGAGTTTCGCGACACGCGCCATCAGCGGGTTGCTTGTCACGGTGCGGAACGCGTTCGCCGCCTCCGCCTTGTCGCCCATTCGCAGATACGCCATGCCGAGCAGCAGCCCTGCTTCGTCGGGATCCTTCACGCCGCCCTTGGCCACGCCGCGCTTGATGGCCTCGATGGCCTTCTCTGGCTGGCTGTAGCTCAGGTACGCGGCGCCGAGCTTCACGTCGGAGTCGCCGGTCGGCTTCGCCTTCGCGGACGCGTCCTGTTTGTCGATCGTCGTTTTGTCGTACGCAGCAGCCTTCTTCGCTTCGTCGAGCAGTCGCGTGCTGCGATCCTTCTCGCGCGCGTCCTTGAAGATGCCCTTCTGAAAGCCTTCTTCGACGGTCGTTTGCGCTTCGCCCGGCAGACCCTGGTCGAGCGCGAGGCGCGACATTTCGTAGAACTGATCGGCCTCCGTGAGCACGTCCGATCCTTTCGCGAGGCGCAGCACGCTTAGAAGCTGCTTGTCGTTCTTGCTTTCGCGGAGCATCGAACCGATGAGACTCGTCCAGTAGTCCGCCTTCGGGTAGTGCGCGACGAGCTTTTCGAACTGATCGATCACGCAAGCGTTGTCTTTGAGATTGGAGCAGGCGCTCTGCAGGATGCGGTACGTCTGTTCCTCGGGCTTCGCGCCTTTGGCTTCCTGCGCCTTGACGAGATCCGCCATCACACGGCGCGTGTTCTCGTTGTCGTTCTGGATGTAGTAAGCGTTGCCCACGTACACCATGAGATCGGGATCGCCGCCAGCCTTGACCGCCAGGTTGCCGTACTCGATCGCTTTCGGATAATTCTTGTTCTGGTAGGCGAGCTGGAGCAGGACCTTGTAGCGGTTCGGCTTCTGCGCCTCGGGCATGCAGGGTGAATTGAGCGCGGTGCCGAACTCAAGCTCCGCTTCGGGGTACTTCTTGAGATTCACGTACGCCGTGCCGCTGTACTCATGGACGTAGAACTTGTGCCACTCGTTCTTCTCGCCCTCGACGGCCTCGGCTTCACGCACCTGCGCGAGAACCTCGTCCCACTTCTTGTCGGTGGACGCCTTGTCGGCGGCCCGCATGTTCTTTTCGACCTTCTTCGCGAACTTCTGCTCACCGCACGCCGGATTGATTGCGGCTGGCGCGGCTTCAGCCTGCGCGAACGCTACCGAAGTCGAGCCGAAAAAGCCGATTGCGACGACCGTCGCTCCTAGTCCCCATCGTTGTGACACGTCAGGCCCTCCTTACGAATGAGCCGCGGGTTTTTAGGTCCGCGGCTCGTGTTGCGAATAACCGCCGGGGCATCCTGGTATTGGATGGCCGCCCCTGCGGAAAGTTTCAGACAGACTTCAGTGATGCCTAATCGCGGAACTCGGCGATGTTCACGAAACCCATTTTCTTCATGCGATTTCGCTGGGCCGCCGCCATCACGAGAGCCGTCGTCTCGTACTTGGAGCGGCGATCCGGACGCAGGTGAATTTCCGGCTGCGGGTCCTTGTCACGCTCGGAGCGGAAGAAGCTCTCGAGCTGTGGGATACCGCTGACCACCGTACCGTTCCACACGATCGTGCCGTCGAAATCGATGTCGATCTGGATGACCTCCGGTCGAACCGGCGGCGGCGGATTGTTCGTTTGCGGCATGTCGAGCTTCGTCGCGTGCGTCATGACCGGAATCGACATGATCAACACGATGATGAGAACCAGCATGACGTCGATGAGCGGAGTCGTATTGATCTCCATCATCGGGCTGCCGCCTTCACCACCGCCAACACTCATTGACATGGAAAACTTCCTCGAGGGTTAGCGTGAAACGCGAATGCTGCCGCGATCCGGTTCGGTGATGAAACCGACCTTCACGATGCCGCCGCGCTGCAGGTTGAAGATGACACGTCCGACCGATTCCCAGCGCGAGTTGACGTCGCCACGGATGTGGAACTCGGGCTGCGGCACCTTGCGGGCTTCGACGACGATCTTGCTGAAGAGGACGTCCTTGTCCGTCATTGGCGAAGCATTCCAGAAAACCGTACCGCCCGAGTCGACCGAGATCGTGATGTTCTCGGGCTTCGTCTGCGTCGGAATGTTCACCGCCTTCGGGATATCAACCGCAGCCATCTTCTTGATCACGGGAACCGTGATCAGAAAGATGATCAGGAGCACGAGCATGATGTCCACGAGCGGAGTCGTATTGATCTCCGAGATCGAGGCGCCTTCATCCTCGTCCTTGCCGACACTCATCGCCATGGCGCAATACCTCTAATAAGAGAAACGCAAAGGCCCGTGTTACGGGGTCTTTACTTCTTGACGCCAGCGGCCGGGGCACCCTGCGACACGCGGGCACCGCCCACGAGGTACGCATGCAAGTCGGACGCGAAGTTGCGCAGGCTGTCGCTGATCTGCTTGTTACGACGCAGCAGCCAGTTGTAACCCATGACCGCCGGCACCGCGACGAACAGACCGAGCGCCGTCATGATGAGCGCTTCGCCGACGGGTCCGGCGACCTTGTCGATGGAAGCCTGACCGCTGACGCCGATGTTCACGAGGGCTTTCAGAATGCCCCACACCGTGCCGAACAAACCGACGAACGGAGCCGTCGAGCCGACCGTCGCGAGGAACGCGAGGCCGTTGCTCATCTTGCTGTTCACGGAGTCGACCGAACGCTGCAACGACATCGTGACCCACTCGTGCAGGTCGATGCGGTCCGTCAGACGGCCTTCGTGGTGAGCCGACGCGCGCAAGCCGTCTTCGGCAACCGCACGGAAATCATTGTCCTTCGGCAGACGGTCCACGGCTTCCTTGAGGGAACCCGAGCTCCAGAACTGCTTCTCGACAACCTTCGCGCCCTGCTTGAGGCGGCGCTGATCCCAGAGCTTCGTGAAGATGATGTACCAGGACACCGCGGACATGATCAGCAGGATGATCAGCGTGGTGCGACCAACCGGACCACCTTCCGCCCAGAGCGCTTCGAGGCCGTACGGATTGGTTGTTTCAGGAGCAGCTGCAGCGTTTTCCATGATTTCCTCGATGACGAAAATGCGAAGCGGTGCTCGAGGCACCGCAAAACGTTGATGATTAGTTGGTCTTCAGGACGAACTTGACCTTGAACTTGATGCACGACTCGGCCAACGCCGCTCCGCCGTCAGTGCCAGACGCGTAGCGATTGGCCTTGGCAACCTTGATGGCAGCGCCATCGAGATCCGGAAAACCTGAAGTATCGGTCACCACCGGTTCCCGCAGGAGGCGGCCGTTGGCGCCGACGCAGGCTTGCACCACAGGTGAACCTTCTTCTTCGCGGCGGATGGAGCCCGGCGGGTAGAAGTCGTCCACGTTAGCCGTGCGAGTCATTCTCGCGGGCTGACCCGCAACCCGCGGCGGCGGCGGCGGCGCCGGCGGCGGCGTCTTGTCGGTGATGTCCGCGATCGCCGTGGTCGTGGTCTCCATCGGCAGATCGATTGAAACCTCCGGCGGCGGCACTTCTACCGGAGGGCGTTCCATTTCCGGTGGCGGTGGTGGTGGCGGCTCGTCTTCGGCTTCGACCTCTTCGACGATGTCGGCCTCGATGGGCGGCGCGACCATTTCGATGACTCGTTGCGCGAGACCCGAATGCAGCGCATAAGCCGCGAGGACGTGCAGGCCGGCGATGATGACGATCGCCAGTCCGCGGCGGGTGAAAAAACCAGAATCTTGTGCGTAAGCGCCCATGTTTTCCCGTGGTCGCGAGTGAAAAAAACTACCGGCTCGTCAAACAGGGTGGCGGAAAGTAACTAAGCTTTCCGACCAGTGCAACCGTCCGATCGTTCCGTCCCCGGGTCTGCCCGATTGCGCGAGCGTGACCATCACTTATTAATCTGATTAACGTTTGTGGCTTTGGTGCCGGTCCAAAGCCGCCGAACTGTAACCTCAGCCTTCATACCTGACAACAACTGTATGTGGGAGCGGGTTCGCATCGTCGCCGTCAATCGGTCACCGCGCCGAGCGACGCGCTTGACACATTCCGAGCGTACTTCGCGAGAACACCCTGTGTTGCGTAGGGCTTCGGCGCTTTCCACTTCGCACGGCGCTTGCGCACCTCGGACGCCGACAGATCGTGTTCGAGAGTTCGCTTCAACGCATCGATCGCGATGCGATCTCCGTCCCTAAGGAGAGCGATGGGCCCACCCAGCGCGGCCTCAGGGGAGATATGTCCAACGACGAAGCCGTGACTGCCGCCGGAGAATCTTCCGTCGGTGATGAGCGCAACCTTGTCGCCGAGTCCGCGCCCCACGATGGCGCCGGTGGGACTCAGCATTTCTCGCATGCCTGGGCCGCCGCGCGGACCTTCGTAGCGAATGACGACGACATCGCCCGCTTTCACCTTGCCGGCCAGGATCGCCGCGGTCGCGCGTTCTTCGCCGTCGAACACGCGCGCGGTGCCGGAGAACCTCACGCCTTCCTTGCCGGAGATCTTCGCGACGGCGCCTTCCGGCGCGAGGCTTCCGCTCATCACGACGAGGTGGCTGTCCTTCTTGATCGGCTGCGACAGGGGACGAACGATGTCCTGCCCCGCCGGATAGTCCGCGACGTCGCGCAGATTTTCGGCGAGCGTACGGCCCGTCACGGTGAGCGCATCACCGTGGAGCAGATTCGCGTCGAGCATGCGTTTCATGAGGGGCTGAATTCCACCAATGGCGACCAGCTCGGACATCAGATAACGCCCGCTCGGACGCAGGTCGGCGAGCACGGGGACACGCTTTCCGATGCGCGTGAAGTCTTGTAGTCCCAGTCTGACCCTCGCGGAATGCGCGATCGCGAGCAGATGCAGCACTGCATTCGTGCTGCCGCCCAGGGCGATCGTCACGGTGATCGCATTCTCGAATGCTTTTTTCGTGAGGATGTCGCGCGGCGTGATGCCCGCCTTCAGGAGCTCGACGACCGCGGCGCCGGCGCGCCGGCAATCGTCACGCTTCTCGTTGCTCACGGCTTCCTGCGCCGAGCTGTTGGGCAGCGACAGGCCGAGAGCCTCGATCGCGGATGCCATCGTGTTCGCGGTGTACATGCCGCCGCAGCTCCCGGGACCCGGAATCGCAGTGCGTTCCACGTCGAGCAATTCTTCGTCGGTGACTCGTCCCGCGGCGTGACCTCCCACCGCTTCGAACACCGACACGATGTCGCGACGCTTGAGTCCCGGCCGGATGGTGCCGCCGTAGACGAACACCGCCGGACGATCGAGGCGCGCGATTGCCATCGCGCATCCCGGAATATTCTTGTCGCAGCCGCCGATCGCGACGACGCCATCGAAGCCTTCGGCGCCGACGACGGTTTCGATCGAATCCGCGATCACCTCGCGCGACACGAGCGAATACCGCATGCCCGGCGAGCCCATCGAGATGCCGTCCGAGACGGTGATCGTGTTGAACAACACGCCCTTGCCGCCGGCGGCGTCCGCGCCCGCGACGGCCGCGCTCGCCAGTTCGTTGATGTGCATGTTGCAGGGCGTGAGGTTCGCCCAGGTGGACGCAATGCCGATCTGCGGCTTGTGGAAATCCGCATCCTGGAATCCGACCGCGCGCAGCATGGCGCGCGACGGCGTTTGTTTGGCGCCGTCGACGACGAGCCGCGAATACCGGCGCTGATCGACTCCCCCGCTCTTCTTCGTCATGCAACCTCTCCGTCTTCTAACTATTGCCCTGCAGCTATTGTCTTGGGGCGCGCATCGCGCGCCGCATGTGCGAAAACCCCACCGCGCCCACCGTGACGAACGCCAGCGGCAGCACGAGCGAATACATCCCGATTCCCGGCCGCAGCGACTCGAGCCACTGGTAGATCAGTATGCCGGCAGGAGGACCGATGGCGCCGCGGACGCCGGTGAGCGTCACGTGCACTCCCATGTAGTGCTGCGCGCGACCGACCGTGGCGAAGTCATTGTGCCCGAGATTCCAGCCGAGGTTGGCACCGGCGTAAGCGAACGCGAGCAGCAGCGCGCCCAGCCACAACGCCGGCACCCATCCCGTCCAGGTCCCCAGCGTGATGATCACCACCGCGACGACGAGCGCCCAGCTTTGTCGCGCGCGGTACGTGACGACGTGCCCTTCGTCGAACATCCGCGCCCAGAACGGCACGAAGAGCGGCAACAGTCCGAGCGGAACGACCGACAACATCGCGATCTGCACGCTCGCCGACAGGTGCAGCTGCTCGCTGAAGATGACGACGAGCTGCGAGGTGAGCATGAGGTTGCCGCCGCCGTACACGCCCATCCAGAACATGTATTCGCGGAAATGTGGATCCTTCTTCAGGATCTCGAACAACATGCCGAGGCTGAACGCCTCGCTGCGGCCAACGGCTGCGTTTTCATCCGCGAGCAGCTGGAATTCGCGGCGCACCCGCGCTTCCCGGTAGAGCCAGGCGGCGATGAGACCGGCCGCGGCGCCCGCGCCGAACAGCCAGCGAGAATCGAAGGCGCCATGATCGAGAGTCCACGCGGCGAGCGCGGCCGCGAACGATACGGCGAGCGAGCTCACGATGACGATGCGTCCCGTGTACCGCCCGAGCGACTGGCGCGGGTAGTTCGCGCTCCACACCGCGGCCCGCACGGTGAGGATGCCGGTCCACACGACGCGGGCGATCAGGATCGACGCGACCGCGAACGCGAGGCCCGACAATGCACGCGGCGCCACCCCTAACAACCCGACCAGGATCGCGAACGTCGCCTGCAGGCCGACCATGAGGCCGATGCGCGCGCGCCCATGCGCGAGATTGGCCCACACGAAACTCACGACGTTCGAGAGCGCGGGCGCGCCGCTCACGAACGCGACGGCGAGATTCACGATCCACGGGCTTCCCGCGGTCGCGAAGGTTTTCTTGATGAGTACCGCGGCGGTCGCGCCCTCGACCAGCCCCAACGTGAGGCCCAGCAGGGCCCACGGCGCGATCTCGCGGCGAAATGCGGCCTCGGCACCCAGGATTTCGCGCCCGAGGCGCATCAGCCCGATTCCTCAACCAAAGCGTTGCCGGATCAGCCGGTACAGCGCGCGAACGACGTGAGGGTCGCCACCCACCGGCCGGCCAGGTCGTTCCTTCGAGTTCCACGCGTAGACGTCGCCGTGCAGCCAGTTGCGCGAGCGCGTGACGAAACGCTTCAGGAACAGCGCCGCGACGATCGAGCCCGCGAAGCCATGCGTCGCGACGTTGTTCATGTCCGCGATGCGGCTGCCGAGATCCTCGTCGTATCCGCTCCACAACGGCATCGGCCACGACGGATCCGCTTCCTGTTCGCCGATGTGTCGCAATTGCATCGCGAGCTCCTGCGGATTCGAGTAGATGGCCGGCAGCTCCGGTCCCAGCGCGACGCGCGCCGCGCCCGTGAGCGTCGCGAGATCGATGAGCAGCGCGGGCTCGTCGGCATCCGCGGCGCTCAACGCATCCGCCAGCACGAGACGCCCTTCGGCATCGGTGTTGCCGATCTCGACGGTGAGTCCGGATCGTGAACGCAACACGTCGCTCGGCCGGTATGAGCGTCCCGAGATGCTGTTCTCCACGGCGGGAATCAACAAGCGCAACTGCACCGGCGCATCCGCATCCATCAGCATGCGCGCCAGCGCCAGCGCCAGCGCCGCGCCGCCCATGTCCTTCTTCATGAGGAGCATGCCGGCGCCCGGCTTGATGTCGAGGCCGCCGGTGTCGAAGCAGACGCCCTTGCCCACGAGAGTCACGAGTGGCGCGCTGCGATTACCCCAGCGCATGTCGATGAGCCGCGGCTCGCGCGCGCTGCCCTTACCCACCTCGTAGATGAGTGGATAGTTCTGTCGCAGCAGCTCATCGCCCACGACGATGCGGCATTCGGCTTCGTGCTGCAGCGCGAGGCGTTGCACGGCCTCGCCGAGCTCCGCCGGTCCGAGATCGTTAGCGGGTGTGTTGATGAGATCGCGCGCCTCGCTGAGCGCTTCGTTCGCAAGCCGTACGTACTCGAGATCCGCGCCCGAAGGCGGAACCAGCGCCGGAATGTCGGCCGTCGGTTTTCGATAGCGCGAGAAGCGATACGAACCGTATTCCCAGCCGAGGGTGAGTTGCGTCGCGCCGACTGCGCTGAACGAACCCGCGAATCGGTATCGGCCGGGCGGCAACCGGTCGGGTAAACCGACGGAAGTCCACAACGTGGGTTCGCTCAGCTCCGGGACGGGACCCAGGCCCAGCGCGGCGCCCGCGATTCCATCGCCCGACGCGGTGGGCACTACGAGCAGCTTCTGCTTCTCGGCCAGAAAACCTTGCGCGCGGGCCCAGGAACGAACGGCGGGTGTCTGGACTTCGAGCCAGGCCGCGAGACCCTGTTCCGCGACGAGCCAGATGGGTCGAGCGCCGCTCGATTCGGTATCGCTGAGGAGGTGGGATGTCACACGAAAAGTTTAAGGGATTCGCGCGGGTACGCGTTGACAATGCACGAATAGGCGTGGTGTCATCGCGCGCATTGTATGCAGGCCCAGTTAGTCCAGAACGACGCCAGGTATTGCAGCGCGACATCCGCGCGGCTCCTCATCGTTCTCGTACCCCTCCCCCTCCTCCTTATCGGAGTGACGGTGCGGGACGCCTGCTGATCTAACACTCGAGCAAAGCGAACACCAACAAACCCCGCACCGGCCACCGCGCCGATGCGGGGTTTTTCTTATGACTTCCGAAAGGTAATGGAGACGACGATGACGAAGCTGTATTCGGGCAAAGACGTAGACAAGAAGGCGCTCAAGAAGGCCCGGATCGCGATCCTGGGCTACGGCAGCCAGGGGCGCGCCCACGCTCTCAACCTCGCCGACAGCGGCCACAACGTGGTCGTCGGTGTTCGCAAGAAAGGCGCGAGCTGGAAGAAGGCGAAGAAGGACGGCCTCAAGGTCGCCGAGCCTGTCGACGCGGCGAAAGACGCAGATCTCGTCGCGATGCTCGTGCCGGATCTCGCTCAGGCCGACCTCTACAAGGAAGTCGAAGGCTCGCTGAAGAAGGGAACGGCGCTGCTGTTCGCGCACGGCTTCAACATCCACTTCAAGCAGATCAAGCCGCGCAAGGATCTCGACGTGGTCCTCATCGCGCCGAAGGGGCCCGGTGATCTCGTGCGTCGCCAGTACCATCAGGGTCGCGGCGTTCCGTCGTTGATCGCAGTGTTCCAGGATTCGACCGGCAACGCGTTCGCGAAGGCCCTCGCCTATGGACATGGCATCGGCGGCACGCGCGGCGGCGTCCTCGAGACGACGTTCGCGGAAGAGACCGAGACGGATCTGTTCGGTGAACAGGCCGTGCTCTGTGGTGGCACGAGCGATCTCGTGCTCAAGGGTTTCGAGACTCTCGTCGAGGCCGGCTATCAACCCGAAGTCGCGTACTACGAGTGCCTGCACGAACTGAAGCTCATCGTCGACCTGCTGCACGAAGGCGGTCTCACGAAGATGCACAAGTACATCTCCGACACGGCGAAGTACGGTGATCTCACGCGCGGCCCGCGCATCGTGAACGACAAGACCAAGAAAGAGATGGTCAAGATCCTCAAGGAAATCCAGACGGGCAAGTTCGCCAAGCAGTGGATCGCCGAGAACGCCGGCGGCCGCAAGGAATACAACAAGCTCATGCAGGCGGATCTCGACCACCAGCTCGAATCGGTCGGCAAGGATCTGCGCGCGCGCATGCCGTGGCTGGAGCAGAGCCGTTAACTAGCAACAACGGGGGAAACCCATGTCCCAACGCGAACGGGTGATGATTTTCGACACGACGCTGCGTGACGGCGAGCAATCGCCGGGATGCAGCATGGCCCAGCCGGAGAAGCTGCGTGTCGCACGCGCGCTCGCGGAGCTGGGTGTCGACGTCATCGAGGCGGGTTTTCCCGCCGCGTCGCGCGGGGATTGGGAAAGCGTGAATGCGGTGGCGCGCGAGGTGCAGGGACCGATCATCTGCGGCCTCGCGCGTTGCAACCGTGACGACATCTCCCTCGCGGCGAAAGCGCTGCAGGTGGCGCCGCGGCGGCGCTTGCACGTCTTCCTCGCAACGAGCGCGATCCATCGCGAGCTCAAGCTCAACATGGCGCGCGAGGAGATCCTGCGCACCGCGGTCGAGGGCGTGAGGCTCGCGCGCGAGCTTTGCGACGACGTGGAGTTCTCGCCCGAAGACGCGTCGCGCACCGAACTCGATTTCCTCACCGAAGTCGTTGAAGCCGTGATCGAAGCCGGCGCGACGACGGTCAACATCCCGGACACCGTGGGTTACACGGTGCCCGATGAATTCGCGGAACTGTTCCGCTACCTGCGCAAGAACGTGCGCGGCATCGACAAGGTTCGGCTCTCCGTGCACTGCCACGACGATCTCGGCATGGCCGTCGCCAACAGCCTGACGGCGGTCGTCGCGGGCGCGCGGCAGATCGAGTGCACTATCAACGGCATCGGCGAACGCGCGGGGAACTGCTCGCTCGAGGAAGTCGTGATGGCGATGAAGACGCGCGATGCGTTCTTCAATCTCGACACGAACATCAACACCACCCGCCTTTATCCCACCTCACGCATGCTGTCGAACATCGTGGGCCTGCCGATTCCACGCAACAAGGCGATCGTCGGCGAAAACGCCTTCGCGCACGAATCCGGCATCCACCAGCACGGCATGCTCAAGCATCATTCGACGTACGAAATCATGCGGCCGCAAGACGTCGGGCTCTCGCGCTCGTCGCTCGTGCTCGGCAAGCATTCCGGCCGCCATGCGCTGCGCGAGCGCGTGAAGGAACTCGGTTTCGAACTCGACGACGTCGAATTCGCGCGTGTCTTCGAAGAGTTCAAGGCGCTCGCGGACAAGAAGAAAGAGCTCTACGACGGTGACATCGAAGCGCTGGTGCTGCAGGCGGAACATTCCGCCGCGGGGCCGTGGTCGCTCGAGAACCTGCGCACGCTCTCGGATGGAAACAAGGCTGAAGCTACCGTGAAGCTCCTGCACCGCGATGGACGCCGCATCGAAATGCGCGCCACCGGCGATGGCCCGGTCGACGCCGCACTCAAGGCGATCGAGCGCGCGACCGGCGTCGACGTCCACCTGCGCAAGTTCGAAGTGCGCAGCGTCTCGGCTGGCGAGGATGCTCAGGGCGAGGCGCTCGTGTACGTGGAGTACAATCAACGCACTTACCGCGGCTCGAGCGTCAGCACCAACATCGTCGAGTCCGCAACACAGGCCTTCCTCGAAGTGATCAATCGCATCGAACTCGCGAACGCGTCTTCCTCGCGGTCGCGGGTCGCGCAGGCCGCGGTGTAACCCTTTCGGAGTCCGCTCATGCCCATTCCCGCAACGAAATACATCTGGTTCAACGGCAAGCTCGTCCCCTGGGAGAAGGCCACGGTCCACGTGCTCTCGCACGCGCTGCACTACGGCTCGTCGGTGTTCGAAGGCGTCCGCGCCTACGAAACGCCGCGCGGTCCCGCGATTTTCCGGCTGAAGGACCACACGCACCGTCTGTTCGATTCCGCGAAGGTCTACCGGATCAACATTCCGTTCACCGAGGATCAGCTCAATCACGCGCAGCGTGAAGTGATCTCGCAGAACGGTCTGGCGCGTGGCGCGTACCTGCGTCCCGTCGCGTTCCGCGGGTATGGCGAAATCGGCGTCGTCCCGAAAATCGACCCGCCCATCGACGTGGCAATCGCCGCGTGGGAATGGGGCAAGTATCTCGGCGCGGCCGAAGATGAAGGCGTGGATGTCTGCGTGTCTTCGTGGCAGCGCGTTGCGCCCAACACGATTCCCGCGATGGCGAAGGCCGGCGGCAACTATCTGTCGAGCCAGCTCATCGGTCTCGAGGCCAAGCGTCTCGGCTTCGTCGAAGGCATCGGCCTCTCGACCGACGGCACCGTGAGCGAAGGTGCGGGCGAAAACCTGTTCCTCATCAAGGACGGAATCCTGCACACACCCGGCATCGCGCACTCGCTGCTCGGCGGTCTCACGCGTCACACCGTGATCACGCTGGCAAAGGACTTCGGCATCGAGGTCCGCGAAATGGCGATCCCGCGCGAGTTCCTCTACATGGCAGACGAGCTGTTCTTCACGGGCACCGCGACCGAAGTCGCGCCGATCCGCTCCGTCGACGCCATCCAGGTCGGTAATGGAAAGCGCGGCCCGATCACCGCGAAACTCCAGCAAGCCTATTTCGCGCTCGTTCAGGGCAAATCGGAAGACAAACATGGCTGGCTCGACTACGTGGACATGAACGCCCCGCGGGCCGCCGTTGTCGGATGAAGAACCGCGCACGCCACACCGCCACGCCAATTAGCTAGGGGTCAGTCCTGTTTTGCGTCCGCAAAACGGGACTGACCCCCTTCTCTCTGATCGCTATCTACGAAGTTCGATGACCACCGCACCCAAAACCATGTTCGAAAAAGTCTGGAACGACCACGTCGTTGTTCCCGAGACCGCTGAAACTCCCGCCGTTCTCTTCATCGACCTGCACCTCACCCACGAAGTCACGACGCCCCAGGCCTACACGGAGCTGCGCAATCGCGGGCTCAGGCTGCGCCGCCCCGACCTCACGCTCGCCACCATGGACCACTCCACGCCCACGCGCACCGAGCAGGTCTTCGGCGGCGTGCCCATCTCGATCGACTCCGCCGCCAAGCAGGTCAAACAACTCGAGATCAACGCGAACGAGTTCGGCGTCGAGCTGTTCAACCTGCAGGATGCGCGCCGCGGCATCGTGCACATCATCGGACCCGAGCTCGGCATCACGCAGCCCGGGAAGACAATCGTCTGCGGCGACAGCCACACATCGACGCACGGTGCGTTCGGCGCTCTCGCCTTCGGCATCGGCACGACGGAAGTCGGCCACGTGCTCGCGACGCAGTGCCTGCTCCAGCGCAGGCCGAAGACTTTCGCGATCAACGTCGTGAACGCGCTCCCTCCGGGCGTCACCGCGAAAGATCTGATCCTCTCGATCATCGGTGAGATCGGAGTTTCCGGCGGCACGGGCTACGTGCTCGAGTACCGCGGCCCCGCCATCGAAAAGCTCTCGATGGACGAGCGCATGACCATCTGCAACATGTCCATCGAAGCCGGCGCGCGCGCCGGCATGATCGCGCCCGATGCGATCACATTCGACTACCTTGCCGATGCGCCCCGCGCGCCGAAGGGCGCGGCGTGGGAAGCCGCGCTCGCGCGCTGGAAAAAACTCCCGACCGACGTGGGCGCGCGCTTCGATCGCAGTGTCGAGATCGATGCCGCGAAACTCGTGCCCATGGTCACCTACGGCACGCATCCCGGAATGGTTGCGCCGATCACGGGCTCCGTGCCCGCGAGTGGCGATGCCGTGTTCGAGAAGGCGCTCAAATACATGGGGCTCACCAAGGGCGAGCCGATCGCGAACGTGCCCGTGAACAATGTGTTCGTCGGCAGCTGCACGAACGGCCGGCTCTCGGATCTGCGCAATGCCGCGCGCGTGCTCAAGGGTCACAAGCTCGCGCAGGGCGTGAAGATGCTCGTCGTTCCAGGCTCGCAGTCCGTCAAGCGCGCCGCCGAGGCCGAAGGCCTCGACAAGATCTTCGTCGACGCCGGTGCCGAGTGGCGCGAGAGCGGCTGCTCGATGTGTCTCGGCATGAACGGCGATCTCGTCCCGGCTGGCCACTATTCCGTCAGCACGAGCAATCGCAACTTCGAAGGCCGCCAGGGAACGGGCGCGCGCACCTTGCTCGCGAGTCCCGAGACCGCCGCGGCGTCCGCGATCCGCGGCCGCGTCACCGATCCGCGCGAATTTCAGTCAAACTAGTCACACATGCCCGCCGTAAAGACCATCCGCGCGCGCACCGTCGTGCTACCCGTCACCAACATCGACACCGACCAGATCATCCCCGCGCGGTTTCTCACCGCGACGTCGAAGGCCGGGTTCGGCAAACATCTCTTCGCCGACTGGCGCTACGACGCCGCCGGCAATCCGAAACCTGACTTCGTGCTCAACCAGCCGCAAGCCGCGGGAGCGCGCATCCTCGTGGCCGGTCGCAACCTGGGTTGCGG
The DNA here is from genome assembly GCA_043747835.1 of Pseudomonadota bacterium. Lineage (GTDB taxonomy): Bacteria > Pseudomonadota > Gammaproteobacteria > Steroidobacterales > Steroidobacteraceae > CADEED01. The sequence goes on from JAYTOK010000084.1 coordinate 79,820, forward strand.
TTCGTCGCGTGAGCACGCGCCTTGGGCGCTGCAGGACTACGGCTTCGACGCCGTCGTCAGCACCGAATTCGCGGACATCTTCCTGACTAACTGTCTGAAGAACGGCCTGCTGCCGTTGCTCGTCGACGAGAAGACGCACGCCTGGCTGCTCGCGAATCCTGGCGCCGAACTCGACATCGACATCGCGACCACGACGCTCAAGCTTCCCGACGGCACCGCCGTGGCATTCCCGCTCGAGGGTTTCGCGAAGTACTGTTTGCTGAACGGCGTTGACGAGCTCGGCTTCCTGCTGTCGCAGGGCGACGCGATTTCCGTCTATGAGACTGCGCACCGATGAAGGCGATGATTGCGGTCATCGCGGGCGATGGCATCGGTCCCGAAGTCGTCGCCGAAGGACTGCGGGTGCTGCTGCGCGTCGCGCAGAAGTTCGGTCATGACTTTTCGTTGAACGCCGTGCCATTCGGCGGTGCCGCGATCGACCTGACCGGTGACCCCTTGCCCAAACAGACTCTCGAGGCGTGTCTCGCGGCGGATGCCGTGTTGTTGGGCGCGATCGGCGGTCCGAAATGGGGACCCTCCTCGCCCGTGCGTCCCGAGCAAGGACTGCTGCGCATCCGGCGCGAGTTCGGCGTCTACGCGAACCTGCGGCCCATCAAACTGCATCCGGCACTGCGCGATTCGTCGGCGATCAAGCCCGAGGTGCTCGACGGCGTGGATCTCGTGTTCGTACGCGAGCTCACCGGCGGAATCTACTTCGGCGAGAAGAGCCGCACTGCCACGCAGGCGACAGATGTCTGCACGTACACCGTGACCGAGATCGAGCGCATCGTGCGAGTCGCCGGCCACCTCGCGCAGGCGCGGCGCCGAAAAATCGTCTCGATCGACAAGTCGAACGTGCTCGAAACTTCCCGCCTCTGGCGCGAAGTCGCCGAACGGATCGTCAAGACGGAATTTCCCGGCATCGCGCTCGAGCACATGCTCGTCGATTCCGCGGCGATGCATCTGATCCGCCGTCCGCGGGACTTCGATGTTCTCGTCACCGAGAACATGTTCGGGGACATCCTGACGGACGAAGGCGCCATGCTCGCGAGCTCGCTCGGCGTGCTGCCGTCGGCCTCGCTCGGCGATGGGCGTCGTGGACTCTACGAGCCGATCCATGGCTCGGCGCCCGACATCGCGGGCAAAGGCATCGCAAATCCCATCGGCACGATTCTGAGCGTGGCGCTGCTGCTCAAGCATTCGCTTGGGCTGGACGTCGAGGCGGCCGCGGTGGAAACCGCGGTGAGTGTCGCGATCGACGGCGGCGCGCGCACGGCGGACATCGCGGAGAAAGGACGCACGGTCCTGACTACAGCCCAGATGGGCGATGCCGTGCTCGCCGCACTGAACTGAGATGGTGCGGCCGGGCTGCGCCCGACCGCACCTCAGACTAACTAACCGGCCGACTTCACGCCGTTGGCGAGATCGCGCAACAGGTCGTCGATCGACTCGATGCCGATCGACAGTCGCAGCAGTCCGTCGACGAGCCCCGCCGCCGCGCGGGCTTCGGGCGCCATGGCCGCATGCGTCATCGTCGCTGGATGCGCGACCAGGCTCTCCACGCCGCCCAGCGACTCCGCCAGCGAGAACAGCTCGAGCGCTTCCGCGAAGCGACGCGCTCCATCGATGCCGCCCTGCACTTCGAGCGTGACGATCGCGCCGAAGCCCGACTGCTGACGCTTTGCGATCTCGTGCCCCGGATGGGACGGCAAGCCGGGGAAATACACGGTCTTCACGGCCTTCTGCTTCGCGAGGTATTCCGCGACAGCCTGCGCATTGCGGCCGTGCTCACGCAGCCGCACGTGCAGCGTGCGCAAGCCGCGCAATGTCAGGTAGCTGTCGAACGCGGAGCCTGTGAGGCCGAGGCAGTTCCCCCACCACGCGAGTTGCCCGGCCACTTCGGGCTTTGCGGCGATCACGGCTCCACCGACGACGTCGCTGTGGCCGTTGATGTACTTCGTGGTCGAGTGCAGGACGATGTCCGCGCCGAGTGCGAGCGGGCGCTGCCAGCCGGGCGAGAGGAAGGTGTTGTCCGCGACGACGAGCGCGCCGATCGCATGCGCGCGCTTCGAGATGTCGGCGACATCGGTGATGCGTAACAGGGGATTGCTGGGGGTCTCGATCCACACGAGCCCGGCAGGTTTCGCGAACGCTGCGTCGACGGCCTTCGCATCGCCGAAATTCACGAACTCGACGTCGAGCTCGCCGCGCTTCTTCCACGCGCCGAACAGGCGGAACGTGCCGCCGTAGCAGTCGTGCGGCACGATGACTCGCGCGCCGACGGGAAGCAAATGCCCGACCAGCGTGATCGCGCCCATGCCGGAACCGGTGATGACTGCGCCCACACCCCCTTCGAGATCGGCCAACGCTTCGGCCAACAGGTCGCGCGTCGGATTGCCCGAGCGGCTGTAGTCGTATTTGCGCTTGTCACCGAAGCCGCGGAACGCGTACGTCGACGAGAGGTGCAGCGGCGGCACCACCGCTCCCGTCACGTCACAGCTTTCGAGGCCCGCGCGCACGGCGCGGGTGTCCAGGGTCAGTGAGGTCGTCATCAGTCGTTACCTTGAGAGTCGTTTAGACAGTTGGAGAAAATGGGCGCCAGGCGCCGGTTCTCTTTGAGGAAAGCGTCATGGCCGTACACCGACGAGATCTCGTGCAGTTCGGCGTTGGGCAGTCGCGCGACCATCGCGCGCATGTCCGCGAGCGGCACGAGTTGATCCTCGCGCACGGCAATCGCCGTCACGGGCGTGAAGACGCGGCCCGCATCCACGCGGTGCAGATCGATCGACTCCGACAGACACACGAAGGAGTCCGGGCGGTACGATTTCGCGTAGTCGGCGCCGCGCGCGAAGAGATACTCCTCGACGGGCAGGACGAACCTGTCGTCACCCTTGCCATCATTCCTTCTTCGGGCGGCGCCGGCGAAGCGCGCGGCGAATTCCTCGGGACTGCGATACGTCGCCATCGCGAGCGCGCGCGCGAGTTCGAGGCCCTTCGCGGGATCACCGTTCTCGATCGCCATCTTCACGATGCGCCGCTGCACGACACGCCACGCGCTCGCCATCGGATGCGCGCGGTCCGCGGCGCTGATCACGATGAGTCGCGCGACGCGATCGGGATAGCGCTCGCCGAACGCGAGCGCGACCATGCCACCGTACGAAGCGCCGGCAATCGCACGCACCGACGACAGCCCCAGGTGGTTGATGAGACGCAGCAGCAACTCGGCCTGGTCGTACGCCGAGACCGTGGGGAAAGGAGCGCCATCGCGCGGACCGGTGGTATCCGCGCTCGCGCCGAGATAGTCGAAGCTCAGGACGCGAAAGCGTTGTGTGTCGAGCGCGAGCCCCGGGCCCACCACTTCGTGCCACCAGCCACCGCGCGGCTCATCGGGGATCCACACGCGCCGCGACGCGGAGATGCCGCCCAGCGCCACGACGACCGGCGCACCCGCCGGACCCGTCAGACGCCACGACACCGACACGGACTCGATCACTCCACCGAAGTGCAGCTTCATCTCGCCGGGAACGGCGAGCACCCCTTCGCGCACGAGCGGGTGCGGCGCGTTTTCGCCACTCGCCGGATCGCGGGGCAGATCGTTACGGGAAATTGTCTTGTCGTTGCTCACATCGGCTCCTCGCTCCCTCGAGCACTCGCGAGCCGCCGCGCCAGGCGAAACCTGGCGTTGCACCCCATCCGCCCGGAAACCGGGGGAACGAGGCTGCTCATCTGCCGAAATTCGCACCTCGACGGTGAAGGAACTTCGCAGGAGTTGGCACCTTTCCGCTTGTGCGGCGGTTGCCCCGGCTTCGTCGGGCCTATCCCTCAGCCGGTCTCGATGAGTGGCGCGATTCTATGAGGCGTCCCGCACGAGCGCAAGGCATTACCCTTGCTTTTCTGCAGCCGCGCGCGCCTAATGCGCCACCGTATTAACGCGTTAGTACATTAATTCGCACGACCGATGAAGCAGCATCGCAACGTCACCGCCCGACAGGAGGCGCTCTCCGAGCGCAGCCTCTTCGCGGCCATGCTCACGCTGAAGAACGTCGACGAGTGCCGCGCCTTCTTTCGCGACCTGTGCACGCCCGCGGAGCTGCAGGCGATGGCGGACCGCTGGGCGGTCGTCGAGTGGCTGCAGAAAGGGGTGCCCTATCGCGAGATCCACCGCCTGACCGGCGTCAGCGTCACGACCATAGGCCGGGTCGCGCGCTGTCTGGCCGACGGCAACGGTGGGTATGCAGTAGTCGCGACCCGCGCGCAGCGCCATTCCTGAACCCTATCGCGACCGGCCGAAGCCGGCGCAACGGAAATCCCATGCAAATGCCACCGAACGATCGCGATCAACGCCTCAAGCTCGCTGTGCAGAAATCCGGCCGGCTGACGGAACCGTCGCTCGACCTGTTGAAGAATTGCGGGCTCAAGCTCTCGCGCGGCCGCGACCAGCTCATGGGCTTCGGCGAGAACATGCCTCTCGACGTGCTGTTCGTGCGCGACGACGACATCCCGGACCTCGTGCAGGAAGACGTCTGCGATCTCGGGCTCATGGGCCGCAACGTGCTCGAGGAGAAACGCCTCGAACTCATCTCCCGCGGTCACGCCGCCAACTTCGTGGAGCTGCGCACGCTCGACTATGGCCGCTGCCGTCTGTCGATCGCCGTGCCGGATGGATTTACTTACGAAGGCCCGAAGACGCTGCAGGGCAAACGCATCGCGACCACCTACCCGTTCATGCTCGAGCGCTTCCTCAAGGAGCGCAACATCGTGGCCGAGATCGTCACGCTGTCGGGCGCCGTCGAGATCGCGCCCAGGCTCGGCCGCGCCGATGTGATTTGCGATCTCGTCTCGACGGGATCCACGCTGCAGGCGAACCACATGCGCGAGGTCGACGTGGTGCTCGAGAGCCAGGCGGTGCTGATCCGCACGCCGGTGCAGCTCTCGGAGGCGAAGCAGGAATGGGTTGACCGGCTGTTGCTGCGCATCGAAGGCGTCCAGGCGGTGCGCGAGAGCAAGTACATCATGCTGCACGCGCCGCGTTCGGCGCTCGCCGAGATCCGCCGCCTGCTGCCGGGCAGCGAATCGCCGACGATCATTCCGCTCGAAGGATCGAACGACCGCATCGTGATCCACGCCGTGTGTCGCGAGAACGTGTTCTGGGAGACGCTCGAGAGTCTCAAGAAAGCGGGCGCGAGCGCCCTCCTCGTGCTGCCGGTCGAGAAGATGCTCGCCTGATGAGGATCGTCGACTGGAAATCCGCTTCTTCGGACAAACGTCGCGCGGCGCTGGCGCGCCCGGCGGCCGAAGCACGCGCGGAAGTCTTCCGTCAGGCCGCGGACATCGTGGACGCGGTGCGCGCCGAAGGCGATGCGGCCGTGCGCCGGATCTCCGAGAAGTTTGGCGCGCGAATCGACGAGCTGCGCGCGACCCCCGCGGAATTCCGCGAGGCACGCGCGCGCCTCACCTCGGAGCAGATCGCGGCGCTCGAACGCGCCGTCGCGAACGTCACGACATTTCATGAAGCGCAGCGCTCGCCGCCCCTGAGCGTGGAAACGATGCCGGGCGTTCGTTGTGAGCGAATCACGCGACCCATCGATCGCGTGGGCCTGTATGTCCCCGCCGGCTCCGCGCCGCTGCCGTCCACCGCGATCATGCTCGCGGTGCCCGCGCGAATCGCGGGCTGTCAGGCGCGCGCGATCGCGAGCGCGTCGGGTCCCGACGGCAAGGTGCATGCCGCGGTGCTGGTTGCCGCCGAGCTCTGCGGAGTCGATACCGTGTACAAGATGGGCGGCGCGCAGGCGATCGCCGCACTCGCCTTCGGCACGGACAGCGTGCGCAAGGTCGACAAGATCTTCGGTCCCGGCAACGCCTGGGTGACGGCCGCCAAGCAGATCGTTGCCGCCGACCCCAATGGCGCGGCGATCGATCTGCCCGCCGGGCCGTCCGAGGTTCTGGTAATCGCCGACGATTCGGCGGACCCGCGCTTTGTCGCTGCCGACCTGCTCGCTCAGGCCGAGCACGACACGCTGGCGCAGGTGCTGCTCGTCACGACTTCGATGGATCTCGCCAGCGAAGTGAACGCGGAGCTCGTGTCGCAATCGCACGAGCTGACGCGTCTTGAAATCGTCGACGTCTCGATGAACGCCAGCCGCTGCATCGTGGTCGCAGATCTCGCGACCGCGCTCGCGGTTTCGAACGAATATGCACCCGAGCATCTCATCATCCAGACGCGGGAGCCCCGTTCGCTGTTGCCGGGTGTCACGTGCGCGGGCTCCGTATTTCTCGGACCGTGGTCGCCCGAGTCGATCGGCGACTACTGTTCGGGCACTAACCACGTCCTGCCAACGTTCGGCTACGCACGCAGCTTCAGCGGCGTCTCTCTACTCGAGTATCAGAAGCGGATCACCGTGCAGGAGCTCAGTGCGGACGGTCTGCGCGCGCTCGGACCCACGGCAGTGACCCTGTCGGATCTCGAGGGTCTCGATGCGCATGGCAACGCCGTCCGCGTTCGGTTGAACGCACTCGCGGGAGGCGCGCGATGAGCAGCGTCCTCTCTCTCGCGCGTCCCGAAATCGTGGCGCTCAAGGCGTATGCGCACGCGAGCTGGGATCCCGCTTTCGAGCGGATGCACGCGAACGAGTTGCCGTGGCGCGCGGAGACGGATCGCTCGCTGGCTGGGCTCAACCGCTATCCGGAGCCGCACCCACACGTTCTCGCGGAGCGGCTCGCGGCGCTCTATGACGTGCCCGCGCGAAATCTGTTGCCGGGGCGCGGCAGCGACGAGTCGATCGACCTGCTCACTCGCGGTTTCTGCCGCGCGGGAATCGACAACGTCGTGATCTGCCCGCCGACCTTCGGCATGTACGCGGTCGCCGCGAAAATCCAGGGCGCGGAAGTGCGCGAAGTGCCGTTGCGACGTGAGACCGGTTACTCGCTCGACGTCGCCGGCATTCTCGCAGCCTGCGACGCAAACACGCGGCTCGTGTTCCTCTGCACGCCAAACAACCCGACCGGCAATGCGCTCGACGAACGCGACGTGGAAACGTTGCTGAATTCACTCGCCGGGCGTGCGCTCGTCGTCGTCGACGAGGCTTACATCGAGTTTTCCGCAGCGACTTCGCTCGCGACGTGGCTGCCGCGTTTTCCGCACCTCGTCGTGCTGCGCACGTTGTCGAAGGCCTTCGGCCTGGCTGGCGCCCGCGTCGGCTCGCTGATCGCGGGTGCGGAGATCGTCGACCTGCTCGCGAAAGTGATCCCGCCCTATTCGATTCCGCAGTTGACGATCGAGGCCGTGCTCGCGACTCTCGCGCCCGCGCAGGTCGTCGTGCAGCGCGAGCGCGTGGCGCAGGTCCGCGCCGAGCGCGAGCGGCTGCGCGCGGCGCTGACCGCGAAGCGATGCTTCACGAAGATCTGGCCCAGCGTCGCGAATTTCCTGCTCGTCGACTGCGTGGCTCCCGAAGTCGTGCTCACCGCCGCGCGCGATGCCAAACTGCTGATCCGCGACATGCGTGCGGCGACGCCGGGCGCGCTGCGCATCTCGGTGGGTACGCCAGAACAGAACGATCGATTGATCCGGAGCCTTTCATGAGCGATGCACGCCTCTTGGGTCCCAAGGTGTTGTTCGTCGATCGCGACGGCACGCTGATCGAAGAGCCGCCGGATGAGCAGGTCGACGCCATCGAGAAGATCCGGTTCATGCCCGGCGTGTTCGCGGCCATGCGCCGCGCGCGCGACGCCGGATTCCAACTCGCGATGGTCACGAACCAGGACGGGCTCGGCTCCGCGAGCTTTCCGCAGAAGGCGTTCGACATTCCACACCAGTTCATGATGGATGCGTTCAGCTCGCAGGGTGTCGAGTTCGACGCGGTCTTCGTGTGTCCGCATCGGAAGAGCGACGGCTGCGATTGCCGCAAGCCCGCGATCAAGCTCGTCGAGGATTTCGTGCGCGAGCGCAACGTCGACCTCGCCGCCAGCGCAATGGTGGGAGATCGTGTCACCGACATCGAGTTCGCAAACAACCTCGGTGTGCGTGGGCTGTACGTTCGCCGCCATGGTTCGGAGTCGGAAACGTGGCCGGCGATCCTGCGTTTACTCACCGAGCGTCGCGCGACCGTCAAACGAAAAACGAAGGAAACGGACATCCGCGTCGTCGTGAATCTCGACGCGACCGCGCCCGTGCGCATCGTCACCGGCATCGGATTCTTCGACCACATGCTCGAACAGATCGCCAAGCACGGTGGCTTCTCGCTCGAGCTCGAATGCAAGGGCGACCTCGACATCGACGAACACCACACGGTCGAAGATTGCGCGCTGGCACTCGGCGAATGCCTGCGCACGGCCCTGGGCGACAAGCTCGGGTTGGCCCGCTATGGATTCGTCCTGCCGATGGACGAAGCACAGGTGCGCGTCGCGATCGACTTGTCCGGTCGCGCTTACGGCGTCTGGGAGGGCAAGTTCTCGCGCGAAGCCGTCGGCGCGCTGCCCACCGAACTCGTGCCGCATTTCTTCCGTTCCCTGGCGGAGAGTCTGAAAGCCGCGATTCACGTCACCATCACGGGCGACAATACGCACCACATGATCGAAGCCTGCTTCAAGGGTGTCGGGCGCGCGTTGCGCATGGCGTTCCGTCGTGACGGCGACGATCTGCCGTCGACCAAAGGAATTCTGTGAGTGCTCTTCCATGAGTTCAGTGGCGATCATCGACAGCGGCGGCGCGAACATCACGAGTCTGCGCGTGGCGCTCGGCCGTCTCGGCGCCGAGTCGCTCGTGACCTCGGATGCGGACACGATCCGGCGCGCGACCCGCGTGCTGCTGCCGGGCGTCGGTTCGGCGCACGACGCGATGGCGCGCCTGCGCATGTCGGGTCTCGACCGGGTGATCCCGACGCTCAAACAACCATTGTTAGGCGTCTGTCTCGGCATGCAGATCCTGTTCGACAGTTCCGAGGAAGGGCCGGCCAAGGGTCTCGGCGTGATACCGGGCAGCGTCGTTTCGCTCAAATCCGCGCCAGGCCTGCCCGTTCCGCACATGGGCTGGAATCAACTCGTGCAGACGAAGCCGGATCCCTTGCTCGAAGGCATCAGCCCGATCGACTACGTCTACTTCGTACACGGCTTCGCCGCGCTGGTGGGCGAGCACACGATCGCCTCCGTCGACTACGGGAGCAACCTCACCGCCGTCGTCCGGCGCGACAATTTCTGCGGCACCCAATTCCACCCGGAGCGCTCCGGCACCGTCGGCGCCCGCATCCTCGCGAATTTTCTGAAAGCCACACGCTGAAAACAATGATCCTCATACCCTCCATCGATCTGCGCAACGGCCGCTGCGTGCGCCTCCTCAAGGGCAACTTCGACCAGGAGACGCGCTACGACCTCGAACCGCACGAATTGCTGCAGCGTTACCGCGCGCTCGGTGCCACCTGGCTGCACGTCGTCGATCTCGACGGCGCGAAGGACGGCAAGCTCGCGAACCGCAGCGTCATCGTGCGGCTGGCATCGCAGAAGGCGCTCCAGATCCAGGTTGGCGGCGGTGTGCGTTCGAAAGCCGTCGTCGACGACCTGCTGCGCAACGGCATCGACCGCGTGATCGTGGGCAGCGCCGCGGTCGAGAAGCCCGGTGAAGTGCAGTCCTGGCTCAAACAATACGGGGCCGAGAAGATCGGCCTCGCGTTCGACATCCGCCACGTCGACGGCGTACCGCGTGTGCTCACGCGCGGCTGGACCCAGGAATCGAAGCTTTCCCTCTGGGAGGCGATCGAGTCCTATCTCCCGCACGGCTTACTACACGTCCTGTGCACCGATGCCGAGCTCGACGGCGCGATGCAGGGGCCGGCGACCGCGCTCTACCAGGAATTCACGAAGCGCTACCCGAAGCTGCAACTGCAGGCTTCCGGCGGCGTGCGCAGCGCGGCGGACCTGCACACGCTCGCGGGCATCGGCAGCGCCGCCGCGATCAGTGGCAAGGCGTTGCTCGAAGAAGCGATCAAACCCTCGGAGCTAGTCCCATTCTTGCCAAACGCATCATCCCCTGCCTAGACGTCCGCGACGGGCAGGTCGTCAAGGGAATCCGGTTCCGCGATCACCAGATCGTGGGCGACATCCTTGCGCTCGCGCAGCGCTACCGCAACGAAGGCGCGGACGAGCTCGTGTTCTACGACATCACCGCGAGTCCGGAAGGCCGCAGTGTCGACCGCGATTGGGTCAGCCGCGTCGCCGGAATTCTGGACATCCCGTTCTGCGTCGCGGGCGGCATCCGCTCGGTCGAGGATGCGGAAGCGGTCCTCAACGCGGGCGCGGAGAAGATCTCCATCAATTCTCCGGCCATCGCGAATCCCGGCCTCATCGACGAGCTCGCGTCGCGCTTCGGTTCGCAGTGCGTCGTGATCGGCATCGACAGCGCGAACGTGAAGGACGGGTACAAAGTGTTCCAGTACACGGGCGATCCCAATCGCTCCAGCAACACGAATCGGGACACGCTGTCGTGGGTGCGTGAAGTCCAGGACCGCGGCGCGGGAGAGATCGTGCTCAATTGCATGACCAGCGACGGCGTGCGGCGCGGATATGACGTAGCCCAGCTCACCGCCGTACGCGAGATCTGCGACGTGCCGCTGGTGGCGTCGGGCGGCGCGGGCGCACCGGAACACTTCGTGGACGTGTTCGTGAAGGCGCGCGTGGATGCGGCGCTGGCCGCCAGCGTGTTCCACTCGGGGTCCATCCTCATTCCCGACCTCAAGACGACGCTCGCTGCGTCCGGCATCGAGGTGCGGCTGTGAATTTCGATGCCGGCAAGGTCGACTTCGGCAAGTCCGACGGACTCGTTCCCGCCATCGTGCAGGATGCGGAAAGCGGCGCCGTGCTCATGCTCGCGTACATGAACCGCGAGGCGCTCGACGAAACGTTGAAGCGCCAACGTGTGGTGTTCTTCAGCCGCAGCAAACAACGCCTGTGGGAAAAAGGAGAAACCACGGGCCACACGCTCGATGTCGTGGACGTCGCGCTCGATTGCGACAACGACACGCTGCTCGTGACGGCGCGGCCCCGCGGCCCCGCCTGCCACAACGGCACCCTCACCTGCTTCGGAAACGAGCCGCGCACGGCGGCAACCGGCATTGGATTCCTTGCGAGGCTGGAATCCGTCATCGCGCAACGCGCGATGGAGAAGCCGGAGACTAGCTACACCGCCCGCCTGCTCGGCAAGGGCATCGCGAAAGTCGCGCAGAAGGTCGGCGAGGAAGGCGTCGAGGTCGCGCTCGCCGGCGTCGCCGAGAGTGAGCCGAAAGTTCTCGAGGAGTCCGCGGACCTCGTGTTCCACCTGCTGGTGTTGCTGCGCGCGCGCGGCCTATCGCTGAAGCAGGTCGTCGACATGCTCGAGTCGCGCCACAAGTAAGGTGAGAGTCCGATGAACCCCGTCGACGTCGTGCAACGCCAGCTCGAAACCTACAATCGGCGCGATCTCGATGGGTTCTGCGACCTGTTCGCCGACGACGCACAGGTCTTCGATCTCGGCGCGACCGTGCCGACTTTCAACGGCAGGGAAGCCATTCGAGCGCGGTATCGGGATCTGTTCGAACGGTCGCCGGCGCTTCACAGCAACGTGTTGAACCGCACCGCGCTGGGTCGCGTCGTCGTCGACCTCGAGCACATCACCGGGCGCAATGGCTCACCCGGCGTGTTCGCCGTGCTCGCCATCTATGAAGTGGACGCCGGGAAGATCCAGCGAGTCCACTTCGCGCGTCCCTAGATGACCAGTTCTTCCGCCGGCGCGCGCAGGTTGTAAGTCGACGCCATCGCATGGCCATACGCGCCCGCGGTCGCGATCAACAACACGTCCCCCGACTGACACTCCGGCAACAGCCGGTCGTGGCCCAGGAAATCCGAGCTCTCGCAGATCGGACCGACCACGTTCGTGGACAGGTTCGCTGGCTCCTCGAGCCGCGTGAGATTCACGATGTCGTGGTGCGCGCCGTAGAGCGCGGGACGGATCAGCGAGTTCATTCCCGTCGCGACACCGACATAGCGGATGCCGCTCTTCATCTTCGTCTGCGTCACGCGTGCAAGCAACACACCCGCGTTCGCAACGAGGAAACGTCCGGGTTCGAGCCAGAGGATCACGCCCGGAATCGCGGCCTTGACCTTCCCCAACGCCTCATCGAGCTTTGTGAGATCGATCTCGCGTCTTTCGACGCGATCCGGGACGCCGAGGCCGCCGCCCACGTCGATGAACTTCACCTCCGGAAACTGCTTCACCAGGCCGACGAGGACAGAGCCGACCTGCGTCCAGTTGTTCACGTCGAACACGCCGCTGCCCGCATGCGCATGCAGCCCGTTGATCGTGACTTCGCCGGTCTTCGCCAGGCGCGCGACTTCGTCGAGCTCTTCGACGGGGATGCCGAACTTCGACTGCGCGCCCGCGGTCTTCACGTGGTGGTGATGTCCGCGGCCGATGCCGGTGTCGATGCGCAGGAACACGTTCTTGCCCTTGAACGCCTCCAGCCAGTGCTGGAGCACGAACAGGTTGTCGATCGTGACGTGCACGCCCAACTTCAAGGCCGCCTCGTACTCCGCGCGCGGCGCAAAATTGGGCGTGAAGAGAATGCGTTCGGCTGCGATGCCAGGGACTGATTTGAAGACGTGCTCAATTTCCGCGAGCGACACGCAGTCGAACCCGAGGCCGGCGGTTGCGAGTCGGCGCAGGATGTCCGGATGCGGATTCGCCTTGAGCGCGAACAGCGCGCGGCCGATCGAGGTGATGCCGGTGATCGCCTTCGCGGCGGCTTCCACCTGCGCGAGCTCGTAGACATAAGCGGAATCGCGCGTGCCGAGCGCGCTCAACAATCCGCTTCGCTGGATCTGCCACCACGGTTGCGTGCGCGCGGTCGCCGTGTCGGACTTCGCGAAGAGTTGCTCCCACGTCGGACCCAGTACCGGATCGCCGGGCAGCGGGCGGATCAGCAGATCGTGCAATTGTTCGACGAGCCGGTCGCCCTGGTTCTCATCGACTACGAACGTGAAGTTGAGATCATTCGCTGCCTGGCTGACGAGGTACACCTTCTGCTCTTCGAACAACGCGAACGCATCGCCGAGCTTGTGCAGGATCGCGCGGATGTTGCGGCCGACCAGCGAGACCGACGCGCACGGTCCGATGATGCGCACGCCGGAGAGCTTCGCGAGGTCGCGCTGCAACTTGCCGAGCAATTCGCCATCGAGTGTGTTCGCGGCGGGATCGAGCGAGACAGTGACGTTCGTCTCCGAAGTCGACACGAGGTCGACCGACATGCCGTGTTCCTTGAACACCGTGAACACTTCGGCGAGGAAGCCGACCTGGTGCCACATGCCCGGACTGTCGAGCGAGATGAGCGTGATGCCCTTGCGATTGCAGATGGCCTTCACCTGCGCGGAGCCGCCGCCCGCCTCGCCCGTGATCAGCGTGCCTTCGAGATCGGGGGTCTGCGTCGCGAACACATACAAAGGGATTTGATACTGCCGCGCGGGCATCAGGCAGCGCGGGTGCAGCACTTTCGCGCCGCTCGTCGCGATCTCCTGCGCTTCGTCATAGTGGAGCGCGCGGATGAGGCGCGCGCTGGGCGTGGCGCGCGGGTTCGCGCTGAACATGCCCGGCACGTCGGTCCAGATCTCGATGGCTTTGGCGCGCAGCTTCGCACCAAGGTACGACGCCGAGGTATCCGAGCCGCCGCGACCCAGCAGGCAGGTGTTGCCCTCGGAATCGCGCGCGATGAAGCCTTGCGTGATCACGACCGGTGTCGACGCGTCGAGGCGCTGCTCGAGCGCCGCATCCGGGGCGAAGGAACAGGTCGCGGACAACACGGAAGCCTTTGCCGATGCGCCGCGATCTTCCGCGGACAACATCTCGCGCGCGTCCATCCACGTGACGTCCACGCCCTGCGATCTCAGGAAGCGCGAGCCGATCTCGGTCGCCATGAGCTCGCCATTGGCCATCATGCGCGCGCGCGTACGGTCCGACAGCTCGCGCACGAGCGAAATGCCGTTCGCCATCTGCCGCAGTTCGTCGAAGTAGCCTTGCAGCTGGGCGCTCACGCCGATGCCGAGCTCGGTAGTTAGTGCGACGTGCCGGTCTTCGATGGCCTTTAGCGCCTCGTCGGGTTTGCCGCCCGCCGCCGAGGCAAGCAGCTTTTCGAGCTGATCGGTGATCTTGGTGATGGCGGAGTGGACGACGAGCACGCGGCTGCCGGAATCGAGGCGTCGTTTGACGATCAGCGCGATGTTGCGCCAGTTGACGAGCGTGGAGACGCTGGTGCCGCCAAACTTGACGACAACCCAGCGCGATGCTGAACGCGCGGACATGAGAAATTCCTTGGTGCGCGCCGTGGCGCGCGGAGTCACTGGATCAGGAACGAGCGGTTACTGCTCGTCTTCTTCGAAAGCGTCTTTGAGGTCTTTCTCGAGACGACGGTCCGCCAGCACTTCTTCGAGCCGGCTCCAGGCCGCCTTGCCACGTTTGGGCGTGCCCGGCTGCGGTCGCACCCGCCGGTCGACTTTGTCGAGGATTCGGTCGTAGTCGGTGTTGTCTTCCGCCTCGGCCAGGAATTCTTCGTCTAGATCGAAGCTTTCGTTATCCCGTTCGGACATCATTTTTCGCCAAAAACTCTTTCTTAAACAGTGACTTGCGTAGCGGAGAGCCACGCAATGAGGCTGCGAACTATAACCAATTGCCGCGAGTTATCAACTGCGCCGGAATTGGGCGTCCGGAGCCGCCGGTGCGGCCGAGATTGGCGCCCCGACACTCAAGTTCAGCCCCTCCGCCGCATTGCCGCGCGAACGGGCAACTTCCAGCACTTCAAAGGAGTTGATGAGCCCGACATATTCACCCGTCCCGGCGTCGCCGTAGGTGCGCTTGAGCGGCAGGCGCATTCCGCCCACGAAGATCGTCGGCTGGGTCAGTGAGACGACGGCCGTCGATTCGATGTTGGAAATCAGGTTTCCGAACCGATCGACCGCGACGATCACCCCCTCGGTACCGCCGTCGATGCGCGCCGTCGTGGCCGGCCAGCCGCTCATGTCGATCGAGGTGACCTCCGTGCCGACATCCGCCGGCGCGCAGCGCCCGGTTGCCAGCGCCGCCGCAAGCGGCGCGAACACGTCGCGGCCATGGAAGGTGGCACTGATGTCGCTGACGCCGTACTGGATGAGTTTTTCGTTGTCCACACGAATCACGCGATCGATGCGACCGCGCACCGCGAGCGGGGCTAACAGGCCATTGTCCGGCGCCAGCAACGCCTGATCGCCGGACTGGACCACGAGCAGCGCCCGGCGCGTTCCAACGCCCGGATCCACGACCGCTACGTGCAGCGTGCCCGCGGGGAAATAGCGCAGCGCATGCGCAAGCCAGAATCCCGCTTCGACGGGTTGGAAAGCACGGACCTCATGCGCCATGTCGATGAAGCGCAACTGCGGCGAGTGGCCGAGCATGACGCCCTTCATGATTCCGACGAACGGCTCGCGCAACCCGAAGTCGGTGGTTAGCGTGATGAGGCCATTGGGGCGAAAACTGTACACTCCGCGACCATGTCCGCATCCGACCAAGCTGTCAATCGCGCCACGGCGCAACTCACAGCCGCCACCGTCTCGACGGCAACTCTGGCTCTGCTCTGCGCCTGCTTCGTATTGAGCGGTATCGCGGCGCTCGTCTATCAGACCGCGTGGACGCGACAGTTCGCGATCGTCTTCGGCACGTCCGAGCTCGCCGTCGCGACGGTGCTCGCCGCCTATATGGGAGGTCTCGCGCTCGGCGCGGTGCTCGCCGAGAAAATCCTGCCGCGCGTGACTCGTCCGGTCCTGACCTACGCGCTGCTCGAACTCGGCATCGCCGCGAGCGCAGTTTTCGCGGTGCCTTTCCTGCTGTGGATCGCGAACATGGGGTTGATCGCGATCTTTGGCGGTCAGCCTCTGCCGCCCTCGAGCGACAACGCCGGCACCACGCTCTTTTATCTCGTGAGTGCATTCGTCGCACTCGCGCTGCCGACCACCCTGATGGGCGCGACGCTGCCGATGCTCGCGCGCTACGCCGTCGCCGAGGAATCGCAGATCGGCCGCCGCATCGGCACGTTGTACGCGATGAACACCGCGGGCGCCGTCGGCGGCGCGCTGCTCACCGCGTTCGTGTTTCTGCCCGAGCTCGGTCTCGAGAAAACCATCTGGGTCGGCGCCCTGCTGAACGCGGTCGTCTTCCTGCTCGCGGTCGCGCTCGCGCGCCGCGTTCCGTCAACTGCGCCCGCGCAAGGCTATTCGCTCGATCCGGTGGCGGCGCCCGCGCCTGCCGTGAGTCGCGGTTACTCCTTTAAACAAGTGCCGGGACCTGCCTGGGTCCTGCCGCTCATGCTGCTCGCGGGCGCGATCGCATTCTTCCAGGAAGTGCTCTGGAGCCGAATGCTGTCGCACGTCGTCGGCAGCAGCGTCTACGCGTTTGGTGTGATGGTCGCGAGCTTCCTCGTGGGCATCGCCGCCGGTGGCGGTATCGGTGCCGCCATCGCGCGCACGCGCGAGCGCGCGGCTTTCGCGCTCGGCATCGCCCTCCTCGTGGCTGCCGCAGCGGCCGCGGCAGCGTACCTGCTGCTCGAGCGACTGTTGCCCGGCACCGCCGGCCTCATGGCGAACATGAAAGACTTTGGCGTCGTCAGCCTCCCCATGAACTCGCTGTTCGCGGGTCTGCTGCTGCTGCCGATGACGCTCGCGATCGGCATGACCTATCCACTCGCGGTGCGCGTGCTGGCGCGAGATGCCGCGGACGCCGCACCGGCGAGCGCCCGCGTGTACGCCTGGAACACGGTTGGCGCGATCGTGGGCTCGCTGGCCGCCGGCTTCGTGCTGATTCCGCTGCTGCGCTATGAAGGAGCGATCCGCGTCGCGGTGTGGACCAGTGCCGCGCTGGGCATTGTCGCGCTGTGGGTGCTGGTCCGGCCTATCCGCTGGGCGGGCCGCGCCGCCGTCGGCGCGAGCGTCGTCGCGATCGCCGGCTGTGCGCTCTTCTGGCCGCAGCCGCCCATGAAGCTGCTGGTGACGTCACCGCTCAACGTCGGCACGACGGAGCGCGTGCTGTATTACGACATCGGCCGCAGTGCGAGCGTCGTGATGCTCGCGCAGGACGGCGGTCTCGCCTTGCGCACGAACGGCCTGCCCGAAGCGCTCATGGACAGCCCCGGCTCACTGCCGCGCTTCAGCGGCGAGTTCTGGCTGTCGCCGCTCGCGGTGATCGCGCGGCCCGACGCGCACGACATGCTCATCGTCGGATTCGGCGGCGGCGTGGTGGTCGAGGGCGTGCCGCCTTCCGTGCAGAAGATAGACGTCATCGAGCTCGAGCCGGAGGTCATCGCGGCGAACCAGGCGACCGCGCACATGCGCCGCCGAAATCCGCTCACCGATCCGCGGGTCAACGTGATCCTCAACGACGCGCGCGGCGCGTTGCGCCTGACGAACCACCGCTACGACGCAATCGTCTCACAACCGTCGCATCCGTGGACCGCGGGCGCCTCGCACCTATATACGCGGGAGTTCATGCAGCTCGCGCACGACCACCTGACGTCCGACGGCGTGTTCGTGCAGTGGATGAACGTGATCTTCATGGACGAGGGACTGCTGCGCTCGCTGACCGCAACCCTGCTCAGCGTCTTCCCGGAAGTGCGCGTCTATCGACCGGACCCGAACACGATCGTCTTCCTGGCGAGCGATGCGCCGCTGAATCTCGAGGTTGAGCTCGCGCGCAGCGGACTGCCGCTGCGCGCCGCGCCACTGCACTACGCGCGTTTCGGCATCAACAACGCCGAGGACCTCGTCGCCGCGCTCGTGCTCGACGTCGAAGGCGCGCGCCGGATCGCTGCGGGCAGCCCGCTCATCACCGACGACGAAAATCGCATCGCCACGTCGAGCGTGTTCGAAAAGGGCCGCGGCATGAATGGCGAATCGAGCGGCCGCCTGCTCGCGGGTTTCGATCCGCTGCAGCGCGCGGACTCCATCGTGTATCGCGAGTTGCGCGACCGACTCTCCTTCCCGTATCTCGTGCGGCGCAACGGCGTTTTCTCGATGCTCGATCCGAGCCTCACGGATCGCACCCTGCGGGTTGCCCAACTCCTCGGCAAGACCGGGGACGGCGAGTACGCGCGCGCGTTCACCTACCGCCTCCGCCATGAATTTCCGCGCGCGAGCCAATACCTGCGTCTCGCCATCGACGACTATCCACTCGACGAGTTTCTCAAGCTCGAATTCCTGAAGTCTTCATTCGGCCCGCTCGCGAATGGTACGGCCCCGCCGGAATCCGTCGAGCTCGCGGCTAAGCTCGACGACATGGCGAAGTTCGTGCTCGAGACCGCGCGCCACGCCGCGCGTGAAGAGTGGCCGCAGGTGGCCGCGGCGGACGAGCGGCTCGCGGAAATTCCCTGGACGCACGAGTGGTATACGGAAGTCGTCGAGATGCGCGTGAACTGGCGCATCCGCGTCAGCCAGCATCGCAAGCGCTTCGGCGACGAAGCCCTCTCTCTCATCGATCGCACCGCCATGATGTCGCCGACCCTCGGGCTGTACGGCTTGCGCGCACGCGCGGGTTTCGTCGCCGACCGTTCCGAGATCGTGATCGAGTCCGTGTACAACTACGCGAAGCTCGCCGACAACATGGCCCGCTCCGGCATGATCGAGCCGAAAGCGGTGCAAACCGATGCGGTCGCATTGCGCCGCTTGCTCGATGAGGCCAGAACGATGGCGGGCGTCAACAGCGAGCGCCTTGCGGAAGTCCGGAAGATAGTCGACCAGATTCCGCCGCCGTAGCGCAGCGGTCGGGACGAGTCAGCGCAGCGCGGGCGTCGCAACCGTCGCGGGAGCCGCGGGAAGATCGGCGGGATCCATCTCGAGGCCCACCATCTGCGGAATGCCGACGGCATCCTTGAGCGTCGACAGCACGAAATCCCAGTGGATCGCCGCCGGCGTCTCGCCAAGCGCCGCATTCGCGAGCGCGTAGAAGCCCTCGAGATCGACGTCAGCGCGCTGCCCCTGGTCGTCGATCGGCGGATGGACCTCGAGCCACACCTGCCCGTCCACGCGCGCGACCTTCACGGGCTCGTTGACGAGCCACACCGGCGTCCCCACCGGCACGAGCGGAAACAGCGCTTCGATGTCTTCGGGGTACATGCGGATGCAGCCGTGCGTGATCGCCATGCCCACCGCGATCGGGTTGTTGGTGCCGTGGATCAGATAGGCGCCTGGCGTGATGCCGAGACGCATCGCGTAGAGGCCAAGAGGATTGTCGGGACCCGACTTCACGACGGCCGGCAACGGGTCGCCGCGCTCCGCGTGTTCCTTGCGCACGGATTCGGGCGGCGTCCACGTCGGGTTCTTCCGTTTTTCGACCACCTTGGTTTTTCCCAGCGGCGTCGACCAGTCCATCTTGCCGATGCTCACCGGAAACGTGATCACCTGCGGCGTCTCGCCCTTCTTCGGCTGCAGGAAATAGTAGAGCCGGTGTTCGGGTAGATTGACGACGATGCCTTCGCGGATCGTCGGCAGGAGCCGCTGGTTCGGGATCAGGATCGGCGTGCCTTCGCCCGGCAACCACAGATCGACACCCGGGTTCGCCTTCTGGATTTCTTCGTACCCCAGGCTGTAGCGGCGCGCGAGATCGGGAAGCGTGTCCTCGCCGAACGCGGTGATGGTCTCGATCTCGCCGAACATCAGCGCCTGCGCGTCGGTCAGCGGATACTGCGTTGCCTGCGCGGATCCAGCTAACAGGAATACTGCGGAAAACAGCTTGAGACAAGGCTTCGAATGCATGGTGGACACAGTCTTGCACAAATCTCTACACTCGACCGCCGTGAATGAAGACAGACGCGAACTCCTCCGACAATCGATTCGTACGATCGCGGACTATCCAAAGCCCGGGATCCAGTTTCGCGACATCACCACGTTGCTGCGCGACGCCGCCGCCTTCCGGATCACGATCGAATCCTTGAGCGAGCGCTGGCACGACGCGGCCGTCGACAAGGTCGTCGGCATCGAGGCGCGCGGTTTCATCCTGGGCGGCGCCGTCGCCCACCATCTCGGCGCGGGCTTCGTGCCCATCCGCAAGCGCGGCAAGTTGCCGCACGAAACGGTACGCGTCGCGTACTCGCTCGAATATGGCGTCGACGAGATGGAGATGCACAAGGACGCGGTGAAGCCCGGCGAGACCGTGCTGCTCGTCGACGATCTCATCGCCACGGGTGGCACCGCCACCGCCGCGGCACAACTGCTGAGGACAGCGGGCGCGAATGTGCTCGCCGCCTGTTTCGTCATCGACCTGCCCGCGCTCGGCGGCGCCGCGCGACTGCACGCTGCCGGCATCGAGGTGGACGCGCTGCTCGCGTTCTGAAGTGGCGTCGCACTTCATATTGATCGCGGGCGCCTGGCATGGAAGCTGGTGCTGGAAGCGCGTGGCGCCCCTACTCAGAGCCCGGGGCCATCTCGTCGACACACCCCAATTGCCGGCCATGGGCGCCGACGGTGGAGACGCGCGCCAGGTCACGCTCGCGAGCTGGGCGCGATTCGTGGCGGACAAGGTGGAAGCCGCACCCGACCGCGTCGTCCTCGTGGGTCACAGCCGCGCCGGAGTCGTGATCAGCCAGGCCGCGGAACTCGTTCCCGACCGCATCCGCCTTCTCGTGTATCTGTCGGCCTATCTATTGCCGGCGGGCCGCACGATGGCGGCCGAGGCGCGCGCCGATACTGGCTCGCTCGTCGCGCCGAACATGGTGCCCGAGGAAAGCGGTGTCACGTGCACACTGCGCGCCGAAATCATCCGCGAGGCGTTCTACGGTCGCTGCACCGACGCCGACGCCGCGTGGGCAGCGGCACAGTTGCGTCCCGAGCCGCTCAAACCACTCGTGACGTCGCCGCGGGTGACGAACGACAATTTCGGCCGAGTGCCGCGCGCCTATGTCGAATGCACCGCGGACCGCGCGGTGACGCTCGAATCGCAACGCCGGATGCAGGCGGCGCTGCCCTGCGATCCCGTGATCACGCTCGAGACCGACCACTCGCCATTCATCTGCGCGCCGGCGGCGCTCGCCGAGGCACTAAGCGGGCTGTGAGCGGATGTTGATCTCGATCTGGATGCCATCCGGGTCGAACACGAAGAGCTGGCGCAGGTCCTTGCCCGGTACGCGGGTCGCGCGATAGCGCACGCCGTGCTTCTCGAAGCTGGCCACGAGTTCGTCGTAGTCCGTCGCCGCGAATGCGATGTGGTCCACGCTGCCGCTGCCGTGATCGTTCGGATCCGGCGGGTTCACGTCGGTGCGTGACGTCGCGTCGTAGCTCGCGCGCTGCGCGACGTGGATGCAGGCGACGTCGCCTGCATAGATCCACAATCCGTCGAAACGAAACGGAGGCCGCGGTCCGGTCCTGAAGCCGAGCACGTCGCAGTAGAACGCTCGCGTCTTCTCGAGATCCTTGGAGAGGACCATGTAGTGCTGCATGTGGGTAATCGGCAAGTTCAGCTCCAGACCTGGTTGGCGACATCGACGACGAGCTTGAGCTTCGCGATCTGCTGGCTGACCTGGATGTCGTTTCCATGCCAGGTGCTCGAGAACCCGCACTGCGGCGACAACGCGAGCTGCTCGAGTGGCGCGTATTTCGCGGCCTCGTCGATGCGCCGGCGGATGTCGTCGGCGGTCTCGAGCGCGCCGAGCTTCGTCGTCACGAGGCCGAGCACGACGATCTTGCCCTTCGGCAGGAATCGCAGTGGCCTGAAGTCTCCACTGCGTTCGTCGTCGTACTCGAGGAAATACGCGTCGACGTTCATCTCCGACAGCAGCGCCTCGGCGACGGGTTCATATCCGCCGGCCGCCGCGTGCGTGCTCTTGAAGTTGCCGCGGCAGAGGTGCACGGCGAGCGTCATGCCGGGCGGCTTCCGCGCCACGACGCGATTGATGAACTTTGCATAGCGGTGCGGCAGTTCGTTGGGATCGTCGCCGCGCGCCCGCGCGGCCTCGCGCATCTTCGTGTCGCACAGATAGGCGAGGTTCGTGTCGTCCATCTGCACATACGTCGCGCCGGCCGCGGCCAGCGACTGAAGCTCTTCGCCGTAGGCGCGCGCCACGTCTTCGTAGAACTCCTCGAGATCCGGATAGTGCTCCTGGCTGATGCCGGCGCGACCGCCGCGGAAGTGCAGCATCGTGGGCGACGGGATCGTGACCTTCGGCGTTTGCCGCGTGTTCGCCTTCAGGAACTCGAAGTCGGCGCGCTGGATGTCACGCGCATGACGAACCTTGCCCGTCACGCGCATCACCGGGGGTGCCAGTTCTTCGGTGCCGTCGGATTTCTTCACGATCGTCGGCAGATCCGTCTTCACGCCGTCCAGCTTCTCGAGGAAATCGATGTGGAAATAGGTGCGGCGGAATTCGCCGTCGGTGATCGACTTGAGACCGACGTCTTCCTGAAGCCGGATGACTTCGCGGATCGCGCGGTCTTCCGTCTCACGCAATTGCGTTGCGTCGATCTGCTCCTTCGCGAACTGCGCGCGCGCATCGAGCAGGTACTTGGGGCGCAGAAAACTGCCCACGTGGTCCGCGCGGGACGGCAAGTTCAGCGTCATATCGACCCCTTACTTTCGGTATGAGTGAGCGGCAATGTTATCCTCGCCGCGCCTTTCAGGGGGAACGATGACGCCGGATCCGCGCACGACACTTGCGAACACCGCGCTACGTTCCCGTCAGATCGCCGTCATCGCGATTGCGGTCGCGCTCAACGGCCTCGATGGCTTCGACGTCCTTTCCATCAGCTTCGCTTCACCCGGGATCGCGGCGGAATGGGGCATCGGCCGCGCGGCGCTCGGCATCGTGCTGCCCATGGAGATGGTGGGTATGGGCCTGGGCTCCCTGCTGCTCGGCTCCGTCGCGGACCGGTTAGGCCGCCGGCCGCTCACCCTCGCCTGTCTTCTCATCATGTCGCTCGGCATGTTCCTGGCCTCCACGGCGCGAGATCTGCCCACTCTATGCATCTGGCGCGTGCTGACCGGCCTCGGGATCGGCGGCATGCTCGCAACGACCAACGCGCTCGCCGCTGAATTCGCGAACGACCGGCATCGAACGATCGCGATCGCGTGGACCGTCGTCGGGTACCCGCTGGGCGCGGTTATTCTCGGCTGGATCGCGAGCAAGCTGCTCGCGACACACGACTGGCGCATCGTGTTCGAGTTCGGCGCGGCGATGACCGTGTTGATGATCCCCGTCGTTTGGTTTCTCGTGCCTGAGTCCGTGCACTGGCTATGTCGGGCACAGCCACCGGGGGCACTCGCGAAGGTGAACGTTGCATTGGCGAAGTTGGGCCACGAGCCCGTTGGCGAGTTGCCGGCCCTCCCGGCCACGACGGGCAAGGTGTCGATCGCCCAACTCTTTTCATCCGGACTCGCGGCGACGACGATCTTCGTGACGCTCGCGTACTTCCTGCACATCTCGACGTTCTATTTCATCCTCAAATGGGTGCCCAAGATCGTCGTCGACATGGGCTTCGCGGCGTCGCTCGCGGGCACCGTACTGGTGTGGGCCAATGTCGGCGGCGCGATCGGCGGTGCGTTGTTCGGCTGGCTCGCCGCGCGCGTCGGACTGCGTCCGCTCACCATCGCGGTCATGGTGCTGGGCGGTGGAATGGTGATCGTCTTCGGCCGCGGCCAGACGGATCTCAACAGTCTCGCCATCGTCTGCGCCGTCGCGGGCTTCTTCACCAATGCCGGAATCGTCGGGCTCTACGCGATGCTGGCGCGCTACTTCCCGACGCAGGTGCGTGCGACGGGTACGGGGTTCGGCATCGGCGTCGGTCGTGGCGGCGCGGCGCTCGGGCCCGCGCTCGCGGGTTTCCTGTTCGCATCGGGAATGGGACTGCAGTCTGTCGCGATCGTGATGGCGTGCGGATCATTCCTTGCCGCGCTCACGCTCTTGCTGTTCAGAACCGCCCGCGACGCGACTGACTAACTAAACCAGAGCCACCGCGAACGGGATCCACAGGGAACCCGCGAAAACCGAGATCGCCGCGGCACTGGCCGCGATCTCGAGATCGAGATCTTCTCGCGCCGACAGCACGACCGCGCTGAATCCCACTGGCGCTGCCGCCGCGACTGTGGCGATCGAGAGCGCCGTTCCGGACAGCCCGAGCAATGTGCCGAGCGCGAATCCCGCGAGCCCACCGAGCCCGGACCGCAACGCCACCGCGGTCATCACCTCCGGGCGACGCATCGCTCCACCGCTCACGAGCAATCCCATCGCGAGCGGCACGAGCAGAACGGATGCCTGACCGATCGACAGGCTCACATCGATCAACTTTTTCGGCAGCGCTACATCGAGCATCTTCAACGCGAATACGCCGAGCAGCACCCACAGCGCGGGCGCGCCAAGCACGCGTTTGAGCAGCACCGGAATGTCGCCGCGATGCCCGCCGTAACTGCAGGCGACCACCGTGCCGAGCGTCCAGACGCTGACGGCGTGACCCATGTCGAACATCACGAGTTGCGAGAACTCCGCGGGCGAGAACGACAGCGCCGCGAATGGATAGACCATCGACACGTTGATGGACATCGCCGCGAGCGCCATGGCGCCTTCGCTTCGCGTCGGCAATGCGAAGCGCCGTGCGGCGAACGCGGCCGCCGCCCAGCACACAAGCACAGTCCCCACCGCCGCCGCGGGCAGCAACGCGTGCTGGCGTTCGAGCGTGACACCACCCAACGCACCCAGCACGAGCAGCGGCAGGCCGACGTTGAACACGAGGGTCAGCAGCGTCTTGCCGGCCGACGGCGGCAACCGACCACTTCGCCGCAACAGGATGCCGATGAAGAACAACGCGGCGACGGCCGCGAGACGCCAATGTGTGAGGACCCATTCCACCCGGTCGTTCAGTACGTTGCCGCGCCCGCGAGCCCCAGCACCGCCGCGCAGGTCTCACGCGTCTCGACATACGGCGTCGGCAACGCGCGGATCTCTCCGTTCTTGAGGAAGCGCCACTCGGGTGGATAGATCCAGTCGCCGACCGGGTGCGCCCAGAGGCCACGCTTCGCATCACGCGCCTCCGCTTCCACGTCACAGAAGCGCGCATCGCGCATGTATCGGCGGTACGCCCACGCGTGGCCTTCGCGCAGCATCTTCTCGTTGACGTTCACGCGCTCGCCGGCGTTCTCCCGCCAGACAACGGCCACGATGCGACGAAACTGGTCCTGCGTGACGACCTCGAGCTCGACGGCCGACCCGACTGGCAAGAGGCTCTTCAGCGCCGCCGACGATTCCGCGCCATGCGGCTGGTCGTACTCAGGCGTGTCTATCGCCGACAGTCGCACTCGACCCGCGCCGGTCTCGAGCATCACCTCAATCGAGTCGCCATCGTTGACCTTCGTGACTTTCGCCGACAGCAGAACCGGCGGCTTCGACGGCTCCGCCGCCAGCGCAGCGAGCGCGAACAGCAGGCACGCGGCGCCAACGGTCAACCGTTCATTTTGGCGCCGCCGCCGCGTCGTCGAGAGCCCGGTCCTCATGCGCACGGTGTATCACATAGGCGCGAATCCTTTCACCGTCCGACGCGGAAATCGCCGACGAAAACGACACCATGCCGGTGGCCGCGCGAATCCCGCCGCGCACGACCGCATCCCACGCCTCGGCGTGCCGATTCAGCGGCGAGAGCCGCAGATCCGGCAGCACACCGCTCACGGCGGCGTCGCCGTGGCACATGCCGCAATACGCGTGATACAGCGCCTTGCCTGCCTTCCAGGTTTCGGCATCGCCGATTTCGGGCGGCGGATCGAGCGGCATCGACATGGCCGCCGGCAATTCCGGCAGTGCCGCCTTGCCGCCGATCTTGAACGCCAGCACGCGCGGAAAATTCCACGGCAGTCGCGCGTCGCGCGCGAGCTCGCCGCCGGCGAGTCCGAACGCGCCACCCCAACCGACTTCGATCGCGACGTATTGCTCGCCATCGAGCTCGTAGGTGATGGGCGCCGCAAGCACGCCGGCCTGCGTCGACGCGGACCAGAGCTTCAGCCCGTCCGTCGCGCGATACGCCGCAAACTCGCCTAGAGCGTTTCCCTGGAACACGAGATTGCCCGCCGTCGCGAGGGTGCCGCCGTTCCAGGGGTGTTCGAACTGCGCGCGCCACGCCTCTTTCTGCGCGACCGGATCCCACGCGACGAGGTGCCCCTTGAGGCGCGCCGCAGCGGAGGCGCGCATCGCCGGCACCGCGGGCAAACTACTCGCGTTGAAGTCGACGCCCGTGGTCCAGCCCACCTTCCCCTTCGTCACGGCCGACACAGGCACGTAAGGGAAGCCGGACTCCATGACGGGGAAGTACACCAGGCCCGTGCGCGGGCTGAAGCTCATCGGTTGCCACGAGTGCGCACCGCTCGGACCCGGCATCACGCTCGCGGGCTTCCCCGTCCGGTCATAGCGCGCTTCCGGTCTTTCGATGGGCCGGCCTTTCTCGTCGAGTCCGCTCGCCCAGTTCAGCGCGACGAAGGGCGCGCCCGAGATGAACTCGCCCGTCTTGCGGTCGAGCACGTAAAAGAATCCGTTCTTCGGCGCCTGCATGATGACCTGGCGGTGCTTCCCGCGGATCGTGAGGTCCGCGAGCATGAGCGGCTGTGTCGCCGTGTAGTCCCAGGTCTCGCCGGGGGTCGTCTGGAAGTGCCACACGTATTTGCCGGTGGCTGCGTGCAGCGCGACGATCGACGAGAGAAAGAGGTTGTCGCCGCCGCCCGGACTGCGCAGCTTCTGGTTCCAGGGACTCCCGTTGCCGACGCCGATGTAGATCAGGTCGAGTGCCGGGTCGTAGACGATGGAATCCCACACTGTCCCGCCGCCGCCCAGCTTCCACCACTCCCCGTTCCACGTCGTCGCCGCGCGCTCGAGCGCGGCGTTCTCGAATCCCTTCGCGGGATCGCCGGGCACCGTGTGGAAGCGCCAGTCTAGTTTGCCAGTGCGCGCGTCGTAAGCCGTCACGTAGCCGCGCACGCCGAGCTCCGCGCCGCCATTGCCGATGAGCACGCGCCCGTCAAACACGCGCGGCGCGCCCGTGATCGTATAGCGCTCTCCCGTGGGCACGGTTTGTACGGACCACGCCTTTCGTCCCGTCTTCGCATCGACCGCGATGAGCCGGCCGTCCAGCGTGCCCAGGTAGATGCGTCCCTTCCACGCCGCAGCGCCGCGATTCACGACGTCGCAACACGCGTCGACGCCCGCCTCACCGGGCACCCTCGGATCGAACACCCACTTGCATTCGCCGGTGCGCGCATCGAGCGCGAACAACTTGCTCCACGCGCTGGTGACATACATGACGCCGTCGACCACGAGCGGCGTCGATTCCTGCGCGCGTTGCGGCGTATCGAGATCGTGGGCCCAGGCGAGACTCAGGCGCGCGACGTTCGCATCGTCGACGCGCGCGAGCGGGCTGAAGCGCTGCTCGTCGTACGTGCGGCCATAGCTGAGCCACTCGCGCGGGTCGGCGGCACGAATGCGTGCGCCATCGACGTTTGCGGTGAGTCCGGCAGCGCCCGCGAGCGCCGCGGTGCCGAGAGTCAACGCGGCAACGAGGACCGCGCGTCGAATGGTCATGAATTCCCCAGATGCCTCTTGAACGAATGTCGCGCGCGATACGCGCGGGAATTATGCGCAAGCAAGTTACGCTGCGCGCGCCAATCTGCAGGCGCGTTCGCCAGACGAAACGCGCGGGAAGTAGTTAGTCCGAGCCGTCGCGACCGCCGCCAAGCCCTCCGCCGCAACCCCGGCCGCGATCATTGCCGGGCGCGAGCCCACCGTCGCACCAGCGCGATGACCTCGGCCGCCAACGTCGGGATTCTTTACAGTGAGCGTCTCCCGGCCTCCGGGGGTCCGGCTGGGCCCGGGTTCACGCTTTCAACCGGGCACCCGGTCGGCCTGTTTGGCTCGAATAGTGTGATTCAGGTCTCACCCGGGGGTCGATAACTCGACCTGCGTCACGGCTGGCACGGAGCTTGCTTAATCTCCGTTACCGCGACTATTGCGGTGACCAACCGGCAGATCCAATGCTCAAGAATTCGCGAATCGTCCTGTCCGCTCTGGCCCTTGTCGGTCTGGGCTGTGGCACTGCTCAAGCCACCCTCATCGATCGCGGCGGCGGTCTCATCTATGACACCGTTCTCAACGTGACGTGGATGCAGGACGCGCTGATCACGCAGACCACTGGTGCCAGCTCGAACGGCCGCTTGAACTGGGACTCCGCGATGGCGTACGCCTCCAGCGCGACGTACTTCGACAGCGTGCGCAATACGACGTGGGACGACTGGCGTCTTCCGCAGCAGTTCGTGACCGCTCGCGGCAGCGCGCTCACCTACGACACACTTGGCCAGCAGAGCGAGCTGGCGTTCATGTACTACGTCAATCTGGGTTTTGCCGCGAACACGGGCCACAATCCGTCGCTGCCCGAGCCAACGTCGACGAACTACAACCCGTTCATCAACCTGACCTACCGCGCGTACTGGACCGAGACGGCGAATCCGCTGCGTGCTGGTGAAGCGTGGGCCCTCCACTTCCACTTCGGTTCGTCGGAGATCGGTGGCAAGGGCGACCCGTCGCGCGTCTGGCTCCTTCGCGATGGCGACGTGGCCAACAGCGTTCCGGAACCGGCGACGCTCGGCCTCCTGGGCCTCGGACTCGCGGGCATCGGTCTCGCGCGCCGCAAGCGCAAGCAAGCCTGACGTTCAGACGACAGCTTCGATGATCTGAAAACCCCGGCCTGGCGCCGGGGTTTTCGTTTGTCGCTCCCGAAAACGCCTGCATACGTATTCGCGCCGCGGTCGGCGGCGGCGTGCAAACATCCGCCGATGCAGGATCAGCAATCCGCACCGGTTCGCTCGGTGCTCATCGTGGGCGGCGGCACCGCAGGCTGGATGACCGCCGCCTCGCTCGTGCAGCGGCTCGGTCGCCTCGGCGTTTCCATCACGCTCGTGGAGTCGTCTGCGGTCGGCACGATCGGCGTCGGCGAAGCCACCGTGCCCGCCATCCGCCGCTACTTCGATTCGCTGGGCCTGAACTCCTTCGACGTGCTCAAGGCCACCAACGGCACCATCAAGCTCGCGATCGAGTTCGATGGCTGGCGCGGGGCGGGCCATTCGTTCATGCATCCTTTCGGTCGTTACGGACTCGAAGCCGGTCCGGTCGCGTTCCATCACCTCTGGAATCGGCTGCGCGCCCGCGATCCTCGCGACACGGGTGCGCTCGACGAATACGCGATGGGCGCGCAGCTCGCGCGCGCGGGCCGCATGGCGATGCCGCCCGAGAAGCCGCGCGTGGACTTCGAGCACTTCGACTGGGCGGTGCATTTCGACGCCTCGCGCTTCGCGGGTTTCCTGCGCAGCTACGCGGAGGCGCGCGGTGTGCGCCGCATCGACGCGCGAGTCGCGGAGGTGTCGACCGACGACGAGCGGATCCGTGGCATTCGCCTCGATTCGGGTGAGATGCTCGAAGCGTCGCTGTACCTCGACTGCAGCGGCTTTCACCGGCTGCTCATCGAGCGCGCGCTGCACGCCGGCTTCGTCGACTGGCGGCACTGGCTGCCCTGCGACCGCGCCGTCGCTCTGCCCTGCGCGGCAGCCGGCGACGAGCTCGCGCCGTACACCCGTTCGCGCGCAATGAACGCCGGCTGGACCTGGCGAATTCCGTTGCAGAACCGCGTCGGCAACGGATACGTCTATTCCTCCGATCACGTGAGCGATGACGCGGCGGTCGCGGCGTTGCGCGGTGATCTGGAAGGCGCCGCGCTCGCGGAACCCAACTTCGTGCGTTTCCGCGCCGGACACGTCGGGCGTTTCTGGATCGGCAACTGCGTCGCGCTCGGTCTGTCGAGCGGGTTTCTCGAGCCGCTGGAATCGACCAGCATCTCGCTGATCCAGATGGGCATCGACAAACTACTGCACCTGTGGCCCGACGATGCGCCGGATCTTAGGCATTGGGCGCCGCTCGCGAACGAGTACAACCGCCTGTCGATTGTCGAGTTCGAACGGATCCGGGATTTCATCGTGCTGCACTACGCCGCGAACGGACGCGTCGGCGAGGATGACAAGGCCGGCCTGTGGCGCTACTGCCGCGAGATGAAACTTCCCGACACGCTCGAGCGCAAGATCGCGCTGTATCGCACGCGCGGTTTGATCCAGCAGTTCGATTCGGAGAGTTTTTTCGATCCGAGCTGGCTGTGCATGTACGGCAATCTCGGGATCGATGCCGCGTCGTGGGATCCGCTGGCAAATCTCCTGCCACTCGACGAACTGGCCGAGGTCACCCGCCGCGTGCGGGCGGACATCGTGCGCATGGCGAGCGAGTGTGCACCGCACCGCGAGTTCCTGCGGCTGGCGAACGCGCTGGCGTAAACGCGCTGACGGATTTGTCAACCGCGTCCGATACGGTCCCTCGGGGTTGTGCATACGTATTCTTTCGCCGGTGACCATGCATCTCGATTAGCGTCAGCCCTCCAGAGTGGGCCCGAGCCCGCCGTGTAGATAGAGGGAGTCCGCACATGTCAGCGCCGTGCCCGCGCATCCGCGCGTTTTTTCCGATGTTCGCCTTCGCGCTCCTGGGCTGTCATACCCTCGACGTCGCCGCGCAGGTCCCGCCCACCTCGGTCGGCATTCCCGGCAACTATCAGTCGGAAGCCGGCTGTGCGGGTGACTGGGATCCCGGCTGTCCGGCCACGCAGCTCGTTTACGACCCGAACGGCGACATCTGGCGGAACAGCTTCAGCATCGCGCCTGCGGGGGGCTACGAATACAAGGTGGCGCTCAACGGCGCCTGGGACGTGAACTACGGACTGCACGCCCAGCAGAACGGCCCGAACATCCCGCTTGCGACGTCCATCGCTCCGCAGAACGTGACTTTCTACTACGACCACAAGACGCATTGGGTCACCGACAACATTCGCTCCATCATCGCGACCGTGCCCGGCAGCTTCCAGAGTGAGCTCGGCTGTCCCGGTGACTGGGATCCCGCTTGCTTCCGCTCCTGGCTCCAGGACATCAACGATTCGTCTATCTACAGCTTCAGCACCAGCTCCATCCCGGCCGGGTCGTACGAAGCCAAGGTCGCTCTCAACGGCAACTGGGACGTGAACTACGGCCAGGGGGGCGTACAGAACGGACCGAACTTCGCGTTCACCGTGCCATCCGACGGCATGGAAGTGGTCTTCCAGTGGAACTCCGTGACCCACGACCTGCGCGTGATTGTCGGGGGCATCCGCGGCGACCTCACCAAGGCGCAGGCGTACTGGCTCTCGGCCGACACTATCGCGTGGAACGTCCCGACGGACACCGTCGTGACTCTATTCGCCGACCCGCAAGGCGCTCTCACGCTCGACGGTCCCGGCGTCGTCGCCGGCACGAACTCACGATCTTGGACGTTGACGCACGATCCGGCGGGCCTCACGGCCGCGCAGAGAGCCCGTTACCCGCATCTCGCGACGCTCGCGACGCTCGCGACGTTCCGATTGCCGCCCAACGCCGTCGCAACCGCCGCGCAGAGTCTGCAAGGCCAGATCGCCGTCGGTGCGACGCGCGCGGGCCAGGGCGTCGATGCGACGTCGCTGCAGATCCCCGGCGTTCTCGACGATCTGTATTCCGCCAACGCGGCGCCGGTGACGCTTGGCCCCAGCTTCCATAAGGGGCAGGCGACGTTGCGTGTGTGGGCGCCGACCGCGCGCGAGCTCAGCGTGCGCCTGTTCGAGGACTCGAACCCGTTGACCGCGCACACGACTCATCCGATGACGCTCGATGCCGCCAGCGGCATCTGGAGCTACACCGCGCCGGCGAGCAACCTGCTCGGGAAGTTCTATCTCTTCGAGGCACAGGTTTACGTGCGCTCGACCCAACGTGTCGAAACCAACGTCGTCACCGATCCCTATTCCGTTTCTCTCTCGCGCAACAGCACGCGCAGCCAGATCGTCTCGCTCGACAGTCCGGATCTCCGGCCGCAAGGCTGGTCCAGGCTCGGCAAGCCCCGTCTCGCCGCGCCGGAGGACATCGTGTTGTACGAGCTGCACGTGCGCGACTTCAGCGCCACCGACGGCACGGTGCCTGCCGCCGCGCGCGGTACGTATTCGGCGTTCTCGCAGAAGCATTCGGATGGCATGGAGCATCTGACGACGCTCGGACTGGCCGGCGTCACGCACGTGCATCTGCTGCCGACGTTCGACTTCGCCACGACGAACGAGGACAAGTCCGCCTGGCAGTCGCCCTCCTTCGAAACGCTGGCGGGTTTCCCGGCCGATTCTCCGGAACAGCAAGCGCTGGTCGCCGCGTCCGCGGATCGTGATGCGTTCAACTGGGGATATGACCCGCTGCACTACAACGTGCCCGAGGGCAGCTACTCCACGAATGCGGATGGCTCGGCGCGCATCCTCGAGTTCCGCGAGATGGTGCAGTCGCTGAACCAGAGCGGCCTGCGCATCGTGCTCGATGTGGTCTACAACCACACCAACTCCGCGGGCCAGAATCCGAACTCGATTCTCGACAAGCTCGTGCCCGGCTACTACCACCGCTTGAACGGCGACGGCGTCGTGCTCGGTGAAAGCTGCTGCGCCGATACGGCGACCGAGCACGCGATGATGGAAAAGCTCATGGTCGATTCGATCGTGCTGTGGGCGAAGGCGTACAAGGTCGACGGCTTCCGCTTCGACATCATGGGCTTCCACCTGAAGTCCAACCTGCTGAAAGTGCGCGCCGCGTTGAATGAGCTCACGCTGGCGAAGGATGGCGTCGACGGAAAGTCGGTCTATCTCTATGGCGAGGCCTGGAACTTCGGCGTCATGGCCAACAACGGCCGCGGCGTGAACGCGATCCAGGTGAACATGGCCGGCACCGGCATCGGCTCGTTCAACGACCGTATCCGTGACGCGGTGCGTGGCGGCGGACCCTTCTCGCCGCGTCGGGATCAGGGCTTCGCGACCGGACTCTTCACGGAACCCAATGGCACGTTTGGCGGATCTGCCGCCGATGCGAAGGCGGAACTTCTGCGCCTGACGGATCGGGTGCGGCTCGGTCTTGCCGGCAACCTCGGGAGCTTCGAGATCGTGGATGCGACGGGCGCGACCAAAGCCGGTCGCGACGTCGACTACTTCGGCATGCCGGGCGCTTTCGGCGCTTCTCCCGCGGACACGATCCAGTACATCGGCGTGCACGATGACCCGGACTGGTTCGATGCCATGAACCTCAAACTCGCGACCACCGTGCCGCGCACCGACCGCATGCGCGTGCACCGGCTCGGCCTATCCATCGTGGCGCTCTCGCAGGGCGTGCCATTTTTCATGGCCGGTGACGAGATCCTTCGTTCGAAGTCCGCCGACCGGAACAGCTACAACTCCGGCGACTGGTTCAACCGCATCGACTGGACGTTGATGTCGAACAACTGGGGCGTCGGCCTGCCGCCGGCGCAAGGCAACGAAGAAGACTGGTCGATCATCGGTCCCGCGCTCGTCGATCCGAACCTCAAGCCCACGCCACAAGACATCAAGGGAACACTGCGTCACATGCTCGAGATGCTGGTCATCCGCAAGACGAGCAAGCTGTTCCGGCTGCGCACGGCCGAGGAGATCCAGAAGGCCGTGAGCTTCTACAACGTCGGCCCTGAGCAGATTCCCGGGCTCATCGTCGAGCGCATCGTGAACACCGACAAGTTCTGCATCGGCGTGGCGCAGGCCGTCGTGCTCGTGAATGCGACGCCGCAGATCCAGACGTTCGGTGATGCAGCGTTCCGTCAGCAATCGCTGCTGTTGCATCCGGTCCAGGCCCTCTCGAAGGATCCCGTGGTGCGCACTTCGAAGTTCGAGAAGGGCACCGGCACGTTCACGGTGCCCGCGAGGACGACCGCCGTGTTCGTGGAGCCCTGCTTCGGCCCGCGATAATTGTTGTGGGGAGTGGCCCCAAACCGCCAATCGGTGCCGGACCTCGTCCGGCTAGGCGCGATTTGAATCGCTGACGATTTGAGGTCCGGCACCGATTGGCGGTTTGGGGCCACTCCCCACCGCCGCGCAGTGTTTCGAGATGAACTCTGCGTGGCCCGGCAACTTCTGTGCGGCCTGCGCGATAAGCGCTCGCAGGTCACGCAGGTAGCCCTGCCGGTCGTGCGGCGCGACGGCCTCGACGAACGGATGGCCCGCGCGCGGCCGCACACCCTGACCCCATAACACCTGCAACCAGCTCGAGTGCTGGAACAGGTCGTCGCTCGCGCAAAAGATTCCCGCGGTCTCGCGGAACAATTCGATGCGGTGACGCAGTGAGTCGGGTATCGACATCTCGCGGCACGCGTCCCAGAACGGTTCGCCCCGCCGATTGTTCGCGTGGTAATGCAGCACGATGAAGTCGCGCACGTATTCGTATTCCGCGGCCGCGGCGCGGTTGAATTCCCGCCGCCGCTCTTCGACGTCGCCCTGGTGGGGGAACAGCAGGATCAGCCGCTGGATCGTCACCTGGATGAGATGGATCGAGGTCGACTCGAGCGGTTCCACGAATCCGCTGGCCAGACCCATGCACACGACGTTGCGATTCCAGAGCTGCTTGCGGCGCCCGGTCGTGAATTTCACCAGGCGCGGTTCGTCGAGCGGCTCGCCTTCGAGGTTGGCCAGCAGCAGTTCGCGCGCGCGTTCGTCGCTGGTGAAGCTCCCGCTGTAGACGTGACCGTTGCCCGTGCGGTGTTGCAGCGGGATGCGCCATTGCCAGCCGTTCTCGAGCGCCGTCGCGCGCGTGTACGGCAGCAACGGCGTGGTCCGGGCGGATGGCACCGCCAGCGCGCGATCGCAGGGCAGCCACTGCGACCAGTCGTCGTAACCGGTCTTGAGCGTCTGCTCTATCAACAACCCGCGAAAACCCGTGCAGTCGATGAAGAAGTCCGCCGTGAGTTCGCGGCCGTCGGCCAGCTGCAGTGCCCGCACATCGCCTTCGGCGGATTGCAGCACCCTCAAGATTTTCGAATCGATCCGCCGCACGCCCATGCCCTGCGCCAGGCGCGATAGATAGGCCGCGTACAGCGAGGCGTCGAAGTGGAAGGCCCAGGCGAGGCCCGCCAGCGGCGTATCGGGAATCTTGTCGAGCCGCGCAAATCGCGCCTGCGTTGCCGCCCGGTGGTTGAAACTGTAATCCCAGAGCGAGCCGGCATTGCCGGTGCCGCCCGGCCCGGCTCCCTCGAAGCCAGCTTCCTTGAAAAAATAGTGATGGAATGGGATGTACGCGAGTTCGCGGCCGACCGGGCCGAACGCGTGCATGTATGACTGGCCCTTCTCCCACCAGTCGACGAACTCGATGCCGAGCTTGAACGTCCCCTGCGTGTTGCGCATGAAGTCGTCTTCATCGAGCTTGATCATCCGGTTGAAGCCGGCGATCGCGGGAATCGTGGCCTCACCGACACCGACGATGCCGATCTCGGAGGATTCGACCAGCGTGATGGACAGCCTCGGGCCCATGACGCGCACCAGCGCGGCGGCGGTCATCCAGCCGGCGGTACCGCCACCGGCGATTACAACCGATTTGATTTCGCGATTGTTCACGCCTCTAGCATCTCAAAAAAAACACCCGCCGGCAGACTTGCCGACGGGTGTTCAGGTCGCGGGAGCGGATGGACTAGAACCGGTAAGTCAACGCGAGCGAGTAGTTCGCGCCGTACTTCTGATAAAGCACCATGTCGCGCTCGGGGGTGCCGAGCTGACTGAGCTGGAACGGCTCATCCGTCAGATTCGTGCCTTGCAGATTGATGCTCAGGCCTTCCAACGGACCCTCGCGGAACTCGTAGCCGATCTGCGCATCGAGAAGCGATTCCGCCGAAACGTTGTTGAACCGGAACGTGGCATCGAAGTTCAGCACTTCACCGAGGAACTTTCCACGCGCACGGTTGCTGACGCGCGCCGAAAAGCCGGCCTTCTCGAAGTACAACGTGGAGTTGACCACGGTCTTGGAGAGACCGGGAACGTCTATGGCAATGTCGTTGATCTCGATCTCGGAGCTGTTCCTCGCACCGCTCACGATGATGCCGAAGCCATCGAGAGCACTCGAGATCGTCGAGAACGGCAGCGACACCGTAGCTTCGATGCCCTTGATATACCCGCCGCTTCCGTTGACCCTCTGCGACGCTGCGCCAAATCGATTGGCGTCCGCAAACGTATAGGCGCCGGTTGGCAGCTCGAACCCGGTGAAGTCGAACAGGAACGTTTCGGTGACCACATAGGTCGTGAGCTTCTTGTAGTACGCCGCCAGAGAGACGTAGCCCTGGTTCTCGCCGAAATACTTTTCCCAAGACAGATCGAAAGTGTTCGCCTTCCAGGGCCTGAGCTTCGGGTTACCGCCGCCGCTGCGGCTCCAGTACAGCAATTCGCCATTCGGCCCTTGCAACGGAGTGCCGGAGTCCGGAGTCACGGTATAACCCTGGCCGCCACCCATTTCGTCCATGCGCGGGCGAGCCGTGGTGATGGCTGCGCCGAAGCGAATTTTCTGGTCGTGTGGCAGCTCGAGCGCAAGGTTCATGCTGGGCAGGATGTCGGTGTACTTGGCGCCCACGTTGCGATACGTGACATCGAGAACCGGTACGCCGGCCGTATTGCCGTTGACGAATCCGAGCAAAGACGACTGATCCGCGGTGATGCTCTGCACGCCGATGTTTCCGCGCAACGGCAGTGAACCGAGCTCTGTGTCGATGTCGATCTTGACGAAGGCAGTGGTGAGCTTCTCGCTCACGGTCCATGCGTTCGTCACGTCGTAAATGCGATCGCCGGGCGACGCATTCGGATCGGTCGACGCGTCGATCGGCTGCCAGAAGCCGCTGTGCAAGAGCCCGATGGCGTCGTAGCCGATGACGCCGTTCGAAAGGCCGAAGAACGCGCCGCTCGCGACCCCCGTCCGATAGTCTTCCGGCACGACGACGTGCGAGACGTTACCCGGCAGGTACAGGAGACTCTGGAACGGATCCTTCTGCTTCTCGCGATCGGCGTAGTTCACGCCGAAGCTCACCGCATTCACGAAGCCCTCTAGCTTCTTCGTGGCGGTCAGGCGCATCGCCTTGATCTCATCGTTGATCTCCGGATGGCCGATGAAGCCGGAACGACGCGTGCCACCACCCCAGGAACCGGGATCGGACAACTGCACCAGGCCGTAGTCGCTGTAGTTGAGCGTCGGCGAAAGATAGGTGCGCCCGTCGGGACCGGTGGTGAAGGGAATGTCGTCCGTGATGGTCGGAAACGTGACATCGCCGACTTTGCCGAGACCCGCCGTGGATTCGAGCCGCAGATCGTCGCGCTCGACCTTCGAGTAGCTCAGATCGGCATTCAGATTCCACGTGTCGCTCAGCGTGAAATCGGAGTTGAGGCCGACGCTCAGGATCTTCGCCTTGCGGTCGTTGTTGTAGTTCTCGATGACCGCGAACGGTACGTCGTTGAACGTGCCCGACAGCACACGATCGTTCTCGTCGAGAGCACCGGGATTCGTGACGGGCGTCGACGGATTTGCCCAGATGGTGCCGTACTCCACGCGCTGGATGGTCTGCAACTCCTTGAAGTCGGAGTGATACGCATCGAGCAACATGTGGACGGATTCGGTCGGCTGGTACTCGACGACCGCGAGGAAACCGAGGCGCTCGTAAAAGGACGACTGCACGCCGCTCTTGTCGCCACCGATGATCCGCTGGCCGGCGCCGGTGGGCGAATCCGCATATCCCCACGGCTCCTTCGTCTGCGCCTGGTACGGGCTCTTGTTGTATGCGACACCGAAGGCAACGCCCAGCGTGTTGTCCATGAACTGGTCGATGTAGGTGAGGTTGCCGCGGTTGCCGGAGTCATCGAGACCCGGAATGTTGGCGTCCTGTCCGTTGATCTCGTAGCGGTATGTCACCGAGGTGCGGCGGCCGTCGTACGACAACGGTTTGACGGTCGAGATGTCGGTCGTGCCCGCGATGCCCTGATAAGCCATGCCCGCGTCGGGCGTCTTGTAGACCTTGACCTGCGTCACGAGCTCCGACGGATACTGGTCGAACTCGACGGTGCGGTTGTCGTTGGTCGTGGCCTGTTCGCGGCCGTTGAACGTCGTGACGGTGAAGTCCGGGCCGAGACCGCGGATCGACAGAGTCTGCGCGCGGCCGTTGGTGCGCTGTGCCGCGATGCCGGGCAGGCGCGCGATGGATTCGGCGATGGAAGAGTCCGGCAGCTTGCCGATGTCTTCGGCGGAGACGACCTCGACGATCGACGAGCTGACCTTTTTGGCGTTGATGGAATCCTGGATGCTCTTGCGCAGGCCAGTGACGACAACTTCCTGCAGGTCGGTCGATTCCTGCTCCTGCGCGAGCGCGGCGCTGGTGCCGGCGGCGAGGAAAATCGCGAGGCCGGCCGTCCGGCCGACGTTCTTCTTGTGTGCTTTCACCCTGAACCCCTCCTAACTATTGTTTGTCGATTCGCGCCGCGCAGGGCTGCAACGCCTGCGCGGTCACGTCGAGAAATCCCTTACCCAAGGATGTTGGCTGCAGCGGCCCCTTGGCAATCAGATGCATACGTATTCACGGCGCTGCCCGCCGGAAAACCCTGACTTCCCACGGTGTTAGCGATACCCGCGGCAGCGAGGCCGCCGCCGCTTCGCCAATGCGTGCCGCCTCGGGCGTGATGTCGACGTAGGTGCCGTCCACTCTCACTTCTCCCGCCCAGGCACTCCCCGACAGGTTCGCGACGACCACGAGCGACTCGCCGGCCTTGGCGCGCTCGAAGCTCAGGATTCGCGTTTCATCCGCGTTGCCGAGCCAGCGCACGGTGCCGCGCGTGAAGGCCGGATGGGCACGACGCAGCGCCGACAGCGCGCGGTAGAAGGGTTCGACCCGCGGACGACGTTCCGTCATCTCCCATTGAATCGGCGCGCGTTCGAACAGCGCCGGTTCCGCCGATTCCACCGTGTCGCCGACCTCCATGCCGTTGTAAAGCAGCGGAACGCCATCGAGCGTGAACATGACCGCCGACGCGGCCAGCGCCGCGGGCAAGCCGGCCTGCCCTGTCGTGCGCAGTTGATCGTGATTGTCGGAGAAGCGCAGGCGCAGCGCGCCGCGCGGATACTTGGCGGCGGCCTTTTCCCACACTTCGCGAACGAACGAGGCGGGCTTGCGGCCCCCGAGCGATTCGCTCATTGCATGATAGAAGTCCCACGCGTAGTCGATGTCGAACGCGTTTTCGAGGAGCACAGGATCGTCGGATTCCGCAAGGAACGCGAGATCCGGACGCACGCGATCGAGCTCGGGCCGCAGGGCCTCCCAGAAGTCGGTTGGTACTCCGCTCGCGTAATCGCAGCGAAAGCCGTCGACTTTGTAGTCGCGCAGCCAGCGCACCATCATCTCGCTCATGTAGCGGCGCAACGCAGGCTTCGAGTAATCGAGATCGGCGACGTCAACCCAGTCCGGATTCGGCGGCACGATCTTTCCGGACGCATCGTGCGTATACCAGTCCGGGTGTTTCCTCAACAGAGAGGAATCCCACGCGGTGTGATTCGCGACGATGTCGATGAAGACCTTCATGCCGCGATCGTGGGCCGCGGCGATGAGCTGTTTGAACTCCGCGGGCGTGCCGAACTCGGGATTCACCGCGTCGTAGTCACGTACTGCGTAAGGACTACCGAGCGTCCCTTTTTGCTTGTCTTTACCCGTCGGGTGAATCGGCATCAGCCAGATGACGTTGACGCCGAGCGACTTCAGCCGATCGAGCTGCGGGATGATTCCCTTGAACGTGCCGGCGGGTGAGAAAGCGCGCGGGAAGATTTCGTAAACGACGCCGTCGCGCAACCATTCGGGAGCCTCGCGCGCCGTAGCGCGGTTGTCGGCGGCACTCGCCGCGAACGCGAACCCTGCGAGCAACAACACGAACAAACGACGCATCCGGACTCCCTCTCGATGTCGAGCCGTTCGACCATAGCAGCGGCTCCATCGCCGGCCACCTGAATACGTATGCACGGCACGGTCAAACTACCCATGCCCGGGAGCCGCAAATAAGTAAGCCCCGCCGATCGAGGGGGGTCGGTCGGCGAGGCTTCACGAACTCCTGGCTCGCAGGCGTTCCGTGTTGGCGGAATGGTAGACCTGTGAGCAGCGAGCACCAGCAGGGTGCATACGTATTCAGCCTGAATACGTATGCAGCCACGGGCCCCGCCAACTCGCTGGGTTAACATTCCCGCCCCCGAGCATGAAAACCGCAGCCCAACGTGTGACCCCGCCCGCCGCGGCGACGGCCAGTTCCTGGTGGCGCGGCGCCACTATCTACCAGATCTATCCGCGTAGTTTCCTCGACACGAATGGCGACGGCGTGGGCGATCTTCCCGGCATTCTCGAAAAGCTCGACTACGTCGGCTCGCTCGGCGTGGACGCGGTGTGGATCTCGCCGTTTTTCAAATCGCCGATGGCGGATTTCGGCTACGACATCGCCGACTACCGGGCCGTCGATCCGCTGTTCGGAACCCTCGCGGACTTCGAGCTGATCGTCACCAAGGCTCATTCGATCGGGCTCAAGGTCATCATCGACCAGGTGCTGTCGCACACATCGGATCAGCACGCGTGGTTCGAGGAGAGCCGGCAAAGCCGCGACAATCCGAAGGCCGACTGGTACGTGTGGGCGGACGCTCGTCCCGACGGCACGCCGCCCAACAACTGGCTGTCGATCTTCGGCGGCGTCGCCTGGCAATGGGAACCGCGCCGCTGGCAGTACTATCTGCACAACTTCCTCGCGCAACAGCCGGACCTGAATTTTCACAACCCGCAGGTGCAGAGCGCGTCGCTGGAAAATCTGCGCTTCTGGCTCGAGCGCGGTGTCGATGGCCTGCGTCTCGATGCGATCAATTTCTGCTTTCACGACACGCAACTGCGCGACAACCCGCCGCGGCCGCCGCACGAACGAAAGGCGACCGGATTCAAGAACGACAATCCTTACGGCTATCAATGGCACCGCTACAACAATACGCAGCCGGAGATGCTGCCGTTCCTGGAGGAACTGCGGCGATTGCTCGATGGCTTCCCGGACACGGTTGCTCTCGGAGAAATTTCTTCCGACGATTCCACGGCGACGGTCGCGGAATACACGCAGCCCG
Source organism: Pseudomonadota bacterium (assembly GCA_043747835.1). Classification (GTDB taxonomy): domain Bacteria; phylum Pseudomonadota; class Gammaproteobacteria; order Steroidobacterales; family Steroidobacteraceae; genus CADEED01. The sequence goes on from JAYTOK010000084.1 coordinate 120,921, forward strand.
GCCGGCTGCACATGGCCTACAGCTTCGAACTACTGTCGAACGACAGTTCGCCGGCACACATCCGCACCACCGTCGAAACTCTGAAGCGGCGCGCGCCCGAGAGCTGGCCGTGCTGGACAGTTTCTAACCACGACGTGGAGCGCGTGGTGAGCCGCTGGGGACGGAGCGCGCCGACGTTGCCGCATTTCGCGACGCAACTGACGGCGTTGCTGTGCGCGCTGCGCGGCTCGATGTGTTTCTTCCAGGGCGAAGAGCTCGGGCTCGCGGAAGCCGACGTCCCGTTCGAGGCCTTGCGCGACCCCTATGGCATTGCGTTCTGGCCCGCGTTCAAGGGGCGCGATGGTTGCCGCACGCCGATGCCCTGGGAATCGGGCGATCGCGGCGGATTTTCCGACGCAAATCCGTGGCTGCCGCTGCCACCGCAACACCTCGAGCTGTCGGTCGCAGCCCAGGAGCGGGATCCCTCCTCCGCGCTGCACGGCTTTCGCCGTCTGCTCGCGTGGCGCCGCGCGCATCCGCTGCTCGTCACGGGGGACATCGAATTCCTCGCCGCGACGGAGTCCGTGCTCGCATTCCGTCGCTTCGATGCGCAGGAATCCCTTCTCGCCGCCTTCAATCTATCGCCCGATCCCGCCAGCATTTCGCTACCGGGTATCGAAGTGGGTCTCGCCATCGGCGGGCATGGACTTCCCGAGGGCTCGTTTGCGAACGCTACCCTTGCATTGCCCGGCCACGGCGTCGCGTTCTTCCAACTCTCAGCGCGTTGATTTCATTGACGCGACCTGCGGATCGCCCGCGACAGTAGCTTTTCGCTCACGCGGGCGTGCATCATCGCGGCCAGCATCCGGGGGGGCGGCGTTTGCAGACGCTGCGGTCAATGCACGAAAAGCCGACATCGTTCGACATCGCGTTTCTCGCTGGTGTCTCTCAGCCAACTGTTTCCCGCGCACTTCGCGGCAGCCCGGTCGTCAGCGTCGAAACGCGCAAGCGCATCGAAGAGATCGCGCGCCAGCTCAACTATCGCGTCGACAAGAACGCGTCGAACCTGCGTTCGCAACATTCGAACACGCTCGCGCTGCTGCTGTTCGAGGACCCGACGCCCGACGATTCGCAGATCAATCCCTTCTTCCTGTCGATGCTGGGGTCCATCACTCGTGCGTCGGCGCGCCAGGGATACGATCTCCTGATCTCGTTCCAGCAATTGTCGAGCGACTTCTGCCAGGACTACGAAGACAGCCGCAAGGCCGACGGCATCATCCTGCTCGGATACGGCGACTACGAAGAGTACCGGCCGCGTCTCGACAAACTGGTGCAGCAGGGCACGCACTTCGTACGCTGGGGCCCTGTCATCTCGAACGAGCCCGGCGTTTCGGTGGGATCCGACAATGCGCAGGGCGGTTTCGACGTCACTCAACACCTGCTGACGCAACACCGGCGACAGGTCGCATTCCTCGGGCACGCCACGTCTCACTACCCGGAATTCTTCGACCGCTACCGCGGTTACGAACGCGCCCACATGGAAGCTGGCGTGCCCACGACTTCGGCGCTGCAGGTCGACGCGATCAATCTCGAAGAGTCGGGATTCCAGGCCGTGAAGGAACTGCATTCGCGCGGAGTAACGTTCGACTCGATCGTCGCGGCCAGCGATCTGATCGCCATCGGCGCTCTGCGGGCATTGCAGGATGCGGGCGTCGATGTGCCACGGCAGGTGTCGGTGGTTGGATTCGACGACATCCCGGCGGCGAGCCTGACGAATCCGCCGCTGACAACCGTCATGCAGGACACGCGCCGCGCGGGCGAGCTGCTGATCGGATCGCTGCTCGCGCAAATCGCGGGCGAGTCCGCGCCGAACGTGGTGATCCCCACGAAGCTGGTCGTCCGCAAGTCCGGTTAGGGGTCAGGCACCGTTTCCGTTGGGGTCAGATCTATTGATCTGACCCCTTTCGCTTCATTCGAAACGCCGCGCCAAACATCAGCGCCGCCGCCACCAGACACAACCACCCGAGCGCATCCCCGATCCGCAGGTAGATCGTCGAGACGCGCACGCCAACCTTCGCTTTCGTGAGCAGCGTCGTGCCCGGCATCGACGTGCTCTCGGCCGCGTCGAGCACGCGCCCGTAGGCATCCGTCGCCGTGAGCAATCCGTCGCGCGACGCCCGCACGATGGCGAACCCGCTCTCGATGCCGCGCAGCTTGGTCATGTTCATTGCGTAGAACTGGTCTTTCTTGAAGTCCCAGGCCGGCACCAGCATGACCGCCGCGCCGCGCGCGCCGAAGCCGCGCCCCAGGCTCGCGAAGTGCATGTCCTTGCAAATCGCCACGCCGTAGCGCACGCCGTCGATCTCGTTCGTCGGGTATTCATCCCCCGGCACGAACTCGCGCTCCGGCGGCGCCATGTAGTGCTTGAGGTAGTTGGTCGCAAGCTGGCCGTCGGGCTGGTACCACCACGCCTCGTTGCGCTTCAACCCTTCCCGATCGACACCGAGTCCCGCCACGAGCCACACCTTGTTGTTCGCGGCGAGCTGACCCAGCCGTCTCTGCCGGAACTCCGCGCCCTTCGCCGACAGCACGTCTATCTTCTCCGGCAACAGCACGATCCGCGCGCCGGCGCCCGCGAGCGCCGCGACCTGCGCGTCGTACTGGGCCCAGATCTCGATCGCCTTCTCGCCCACCGGGTCGTTGATGTAGTCGTCGATCGATGCGATGCCGAACGTGACTTCCTTGCCCGCGGACGGCGTCTGCAGCCGCCACCAGCCGAACCCGGCGGTGCCGACGAACAGCGCCACGACGGCGGTATACGCGAACTTCGCGTTCGGCAGTTCCAACCGGGAATGCAACGCGAGCGCCAATGCGGAGTTGATCGTCAACACGACAAAGAGGATGCCGCCAACACCGAGTACGGATGCGAGCTGGGCAATCGGCAGCACGTCGGCCTGTGTGTAACCAAGGCTGCCGAAGTTTCCGTCCGGCGTGAAGTTCGCGAGCGCCGTATCGAGCGCCACCGAGAGAACTGGCAGCGCCAGCACGGTCCAGCCAGAGCGGAATGCGAGCACGATGCGGCGCGATGCGCCGACGACCAGCAGCCACGCAAGCGTTTGCAGCGTGAGGATGATGAGCACCGGCGGCAGCGGCATCACCGACCGAAGGTAGCCGAAGTTCACGCTCACGCCGATCGCGGCGGCGAGTACGATGAGGCCGCGCGACGTCCAGCCCTCGAAGCGCAACGACAGCGCCAGCAGCAGTCCCGGCACACACCACGCCAGCCACCAGACGGGATCGAGATTGCAAACGAAGCGCAGCGCGATGCCGATGAGGATGGCGGCGCCGACGCCAGGCAAAGTCTTGTCCATGGGCCGCGAGTGTAGCGGACCGGGAAATGGGGTCTGACCCCGTTTTCCTACTTCACGCGCAGCGAGAACACCCCCGCGATCACAAAACTCGCGCCGCCGATGGCCATCGCGTAGATGGGCTGGCCGTCGAACAAACCCTGCAGCAGTGCGGTGAGTACGCTCACGGCCACGAGTTGCGGGATGACGATGAACAGGTTGAAGATTCCCATGTACACACCCATCTTGCGCGACGGCACACTGTCGGCGAGCAATGCGTACGGCAGGGAGACGATGGATGCCCACGCAAAGCCGACGCCCACCATCGAGACGACGAGCCAATCCGGATCGCGAACCACGAGGAACGATGCGATGCCAGCCGCGCCCAGCCACAGGTTGATCGCATGCGCGACGCGCAAACCAAAGCGGCGCACGATCGTCGGAATGACGATCGCGGCGAGCGCCGCGAAACCGTTGTAGGCGGCAAACAGGACCCCGACCCAATTGGCTCCTTCGTTGTAAGCCGGGTCGCCCACGACGCCCGAACCAAAATGCACGCTCGTCACGGCGGGCGTGGTCTGCGTCCACATCGCGAATAACGCGAGCCAGGCGAAGAATTGCACCGGGATGAGCTGTCGCATCCGGTGCGGCATGTCGTCGATATCGGCCATCAGTGTCGAGAACAGACTGGCACCGCGCCGGCCGCCGTTGATGGTCAACGCCGCGCCCCAGAACATCAACAGCCCGCACAGGACAAAGAGTTCCTGCCTCAACCCGAAATTCGCGACGAGCGCAGCGCCGATCACGCCAGCGCCGAACCAGAGCGCGCCGCGACCGCCGGGACGTGAGGCGCTTCCCGGCGTCACGCCTTCGGTAGCAGGCGTCGCGTCGCCGAAGGCGTGTAGTTCGGCTGGCGGGTACTCACGCGTCGACAGCACGGTCCACAAGATCGCGAAGAGCAACACCGCGGCGCCGATGTCGAAGGAATATCGCACGGCATCGGGAATGGCCCCTTCGTTACTGACACCGGATTGCGTGAGGATCCAGGGCAGCATGCTGGCCACCACGGCTCCCACGCCGATGAAGAAGCTCTGCATCGCGTAACCCGCGGGGCGCTGCGCCGGCGACAACTTGTCGGCGACGAATGCCCGAAACGGCTCCATGCAGATGTTGATGCTCGCATCGAGGATCCACAGCATGCCCGCGGCGAACCACAAGGCCGGCGAGCGCGGCATCGCGATCAGCGCGAACGATGTGAGCAAGGCGCCCACGAGAAAATACGGGCGGCGGCGTCCGAGCCAGTTCCAGGTGCGGTCGGAGTAATACCCGACCAGCGGTTGCACGATGAGCCCCGTGAGCGGTGCGGCTATCCACAGCAGCGGCACCTGGTCCACTTCCGCGCCGAGCACCTGAAAGATGCGCGTCGTGTTGGCGTTCTGCAGTCCGAACGCGAACTGGATGCCGAGAAATCCGAAACACATGTTCCAGATCTGCCAGAACGACACGGTGGGCCGGCCCACCGCATTCGCCGCCGCGCTCATCGCGCGTCTCCGAGGCAGGCCACGTAGCCGAATGCCGGAATCTCCAGGCGCAAACTACCCGGCGCGACCGCGGTCGCGGCGCACTTGCCCGTGAGCGACGTGAACGCGACCGAGCGCGTTTCGACTTCCACGGCGAGCGAAACCGCCACCGCGGCCGTGTTGAACGCAACGACGATCTCGCGGCCATCGTTGCCGATCCGCGAGGCAGCGAACGCGTGCGGGTGTGCGCCGAACGCGCGCACGATCTGCCGGCCGCGACGCAGCGCCGCGTGTTGCCTGCGCAGCGCTGCGAGCTCCGCGAGCTGGCGATACAGGGGATGCGTCACGTCGAAGTTCTCGCGGGCCGTCGTGGACGCGGTGCCGACGAGCGGCTGATCGTTGTATGTCGCGACCTGGCTCGCGAACAGGCTCTGGCGCGACGCCTGGTCGTTGCCATGGCCCACGAAGCCTTGCTCATCGCCGTAGTAGACGACGGGCACGCCGCGCAGCAGGAACATCATCGCGTTCGACAACTTCAATCGCGCGAGCAGTTCTTCATTCGAAATGCCGGGATTCGCCTGCTCCACGAGCCACGCGAAACGGCCGAAATCATGATTGCCGGTGAACGTCGGCAGGCGCAACGCGGCCGGCGCGCCGCCTTCGTACAGACCGTCGTCGGCGAACAGTCGCTCGAGGATTGCCGTGGACTTGTTGCGCGCGACCACCTCTTCCACCGCGCGCGCGAAGGCGAAGTCGAGCACCGACGGCAACCGGTCGACCCGTGTGAATCGCGCAAGCTGCGCGACGTCCACTGTCTCCGCCGCCACCTCGCCGAAAATGTGGAAGTTCGGAATCCCGTTCGCTCGCGCCCGACGCAACATCGCGGGTGCGAATGCCTGCCAGAACTCCGGGTTCACATGACGCGCGGTGTCGATGCGGAAGCCGTCGATCCGAAAGCGCGCGATCCAGTCGCCGTAGATGTCGATGAAGCCCTGTACGACGCGCGGATTCTCGGTCATCAGGTCATCGAGCCCGACGAAATCCCCGAACAGCGAGCTCTCGCCCGCGAAGTCCGAGTTGCCACGGTTGTGGTAGTAAATTGGCGAGTTGAGCCACGCCGGCACCTTCACGTCCTTCTCGGCATCCGCCACGAACGGCGAGTAGGCGAAGTCGGGTCGGGCGAGACGCGCGAAATTGGCGGACGTGCGCAGGCCGTCGCCCACGAATCCTTCGTTCACGCTCTCGCCCGTCACGCTGCGCGAATATGGAAACTGTGCGCGTGAGCGGTATGGACAAGGCTTTCCGGCGCACTCCCGATACTGGATCACGTCCGCCGTGTGGTTCGTGATGATGTCCAGATACACCTTCATGCCGCGCGCGTGCGCCGCATCGACGAACGTACGCAGCTCCGCCTCCGCTCCGAAGTGCGGGTCGACGGCTGTGAAATCGGTGATCCAGTAGCCGTGATATCCCGCGGTCTCTTCGCCTGGGGCGCCCTGAACCGGCTTGTTCCTGTAGATGGGGCCGAGCCAAATCGCGGTGGCGCCGAGACCCTGGATGTAGTCGAGGCGCTCCACGAGCCCATCGAGATCGCCGCCGTGATAGAAACCCTTGTGCGTCGGGTCGAATCCCGTAGTTAGGCGGTCGCCAGGCGTACCGCCGCGATCGTTCGCGGAGTCGCCGTTCTCGAATCGATCCGGCAGCACGAAGTAGACGATCTCGTCTTCCGGCAGGCGCTGGCGGTAGTCGTTGGTTCCGGGAGCAGCCAGCGTGGCGACACCGCAGAAGCACAACGCGAGGCACGCCACGTGAAAGATTGACCGCATCGCTCCCCCCGGATCTTGAAAGGAGCACTCTACTTCAGCGGGGCGCGCAGGCGCGCCATGCATACGTATGTATCAGCGGCTCACGATCTTCAGGCGCTTCACCGCGTCGAACGCCCGGTCGGCGGCGGCTTTTCCATCGTCGTTCCACGCGATGGTGAACACCAGCGGGAAGCTGTTCGTGTAGATGCACCCGGCGATCATTCCCGTGAACTCGCCGCGCTTTGGCTTCGCCCCGGGCGCGGCCGCCCCTTCGTAGTAAAATGCGATCAGCTTCGAGCCGTTGAAGCTCTTGAGTTCGGACACGCGGAGTCCTTCGCCCGCTTCCGACTTGCGCAATTCCTCCGCGAGCTTGCGCACCATCTGCGCATCGACATTCTGTCCCGCCTCTTCGACGGTCGCCAGGATGAGCTGCATGGCCTGCCCACCGTTGCCGACTTCGAACGCGATGCCGTTGACGCCACCCGGTACCGGCCGCAGGTCTTTCCATGCCGGATCCGCATCGAGAACGATCAGGCCGATCGGAGTTTCGAACTTGCGTTCGACGGCCGCGGCGTCGCCGATGGAGAGCCAGAATGCGGCGCCGGCCAAAAGCGCGCGGCTGGCATGTCGAAGAGACTTGGTCATGGAAGCCTCCCTACTGAATCCGGACGGTGCGCATCACAGCGAGCGCGGCCTCGGCGCTTTTCTCGCCGCCGGTGTTCCACAACACTTCGAAGAGATAGGGACGGCCGCCCACTGACAGGGCACCGACATATCCATTGGAGTAGTTTGGTTCCTTCGGCTTGGACTTGGCGTTCGGCTTCTGGCGTGACTGCGCCTTGATGTCGTGTGCCTTCACGAAAAACCCCTTTGCGCTGCCGCCTTCGATCACGCGCTGCTCCGGATCGACCCCGATACTCGCATTCTCGAGCGCGCGCGCCATGTTGCGTACGTAGATGCGCAGGTTGCCGGTGTCCGCGGTCAGCGAGGGATGCGGCGGCAATGGCTGGATCGCCACGGCCCACTGCTCCCGGTTGCCGCCGTTGAAGCGCACGGTGCCCGCCGGATCCTCGTCGTCGAGCTCGGCCAGGACCCAGGCAGGATTCCAACCGATGATGAGTGCCTCGCCCGCCGGAAGGGGGATGCGCTTGTCGGCCGCCGGGACGCTCACGGGGAGCGCCGCCAGCAGCAAGCCGAAGAGGATGGTCCGCACGTCGATTTTCATGCGGCAAGGGTATTAGTTAGTGCCGGACCTGCCTAGTGACGCGCGTCACAGCCAGGGTCCCGGAAGAGAAAAGGCCCGGCGCCGCCCCTACGGGACGAACGCGGGCCTTTGAAGCAGCCGATCAGACGAAACGATTGACCAGGTTCTCGAGCATCTCCTGACGGCCGGACTGAGGCTTCGGGTTGATGTTCGCCGCGACGGCCGCGTCCGAAATCGACACGAGGCTCGCGCCCTGGGCGTGGATCTTCTGCCCTGCGTCGCCCTGCCATTTCGAGTAACGCTGAGACACGAACTTGTCGATGCCGCCGTTCTCGATGAGTGCCGCCGCCGCGAGCAGCGTGCGCGCGAGCAGATCGAGGCCGCCGACGTGGCCGTGGAACATGTCGGCCGGATCGATCGACTGGCGGCGCACCTTCGCGTCGAAGTTGAAGCCGCCGGTGGTGAAACCACCGGCCTTCAGGATGCGGTACATCGCGAGCGTCATATCGAGCGGGTCGTTGTGGAACTGATCGGTGTCCCAGCCGTTCTGCGGATCGCCGCGATTGATGTCGATCGAGCCGAAGATGCCGAGCGCGTCGGCCATCGCGATCTCGTGATCGAAGCTGTGGCCCGCGAGCGTCGCGTGGTTGGCTTCGATGTTCACCTTCACTTCGTTCTCGAGACCGTTCTTCTTGAGGAAGCCGTACACGGTCGCGGTATCGAAGTCGTACTGATGCTTGGTCGGCTCGTGCGGCTTCGGCTCGATGAGGATCGTGCCCTTGAAGCCGATCTTGTGCTTGTGCTCGACTACGAGCTGCAGGAAGCGGCCGAAGTTCTTGAGCTCCGTCTTGAGATCGGTGTTGAGCAGCGTGTCGTAACCTTCGCGGCCGCCCCACAGCACGTAGTTGGCGCCGCCGAGGCGCTTCGTGGCGTCGAGACAGTGACGCACCTGCGTCGCGGCGAACGACCACACATCGGGATCCGGATTCGTCGACGCGCCACCCATGTAGCGCGGATGCGAGAACAGGTTCGCGGTGCCCCAGAGCAGCTTGATGCCGGTCTCGGCCTGCTTCTTCTCGAGACGGTCGACTGTCGCCGCAAGGTTCGACACGTGCTCCTTGATGTTGGACGCGGTCGGCATCGCATCGACGTCGTGGAAGCAGTAGTAAGGCGTGCCGAGACGCGTGAAGAAGTCGAACGCCGCGTCCATCTTCGACCACGCGGCCGCCTGGTCCATCACGCCGGCATTCCACGGGCGATCGAATGTCCCGGCACCGAAGATGTCCGCGCCATTCCACGCGAAGGAATGCCAGTAGCAAACGGCCGGACGCAGGTGATCCTCCATGCGCTTGCCGAGGACGACCTGGTCCTTGTTGTAATAGCGGAACGCCAGCGGGTTTTCCGACTTCGGGCCTTCGAACTTGATGGGCGGCACGGCGCCAAAATACGTCGACATGATCAAACTCCTCGGAATCTCGTCTTGAGGTCCTGATAAATCCTGCTGAAGGTCTGGCGCTTGGGCGCCAGCGTTTCGATATCGCGCGCGTTCGGTTCGATGACCACTCGCACGGGCGGCGGCTTGCAGACATCTTCCGCGCGTTCGCCGGTTTTCGCGAGCCGCGCGAGCCGTGCGGCGCCGAACGCCGGACCGACTTCCGAGCCGTCGCGATAGATGAGCGGCCGCTTGAGCGCGGCGGCGAGAACACCGCCCCACCACATCGAACGCGCGCCGCCGCCGATCACGGAAATCCTGTCGATCGTGGCGCCGGCTTCGATGAGCACGTCGAGTCCGTCGGCGAACGCGAACGCCACGCCTTCGAGGACCGACTGACCGATCGCGGCAGCGTCCGAATCGTGGTTGAGGCCGAACAACACGCCGCGCGCGAACGTGTCGTTGTGCGGCGTGCGCTCGCCGGAAAGATAGGGGAGAAAAACCTCGGGACCGTCGAGGCGGCCACGCGCCTCGACCTTCGCCAGTAGTTCGGCCGCGTCTTTCGCGCCGGTGAGTTTCACCGCCCAGTCGACGCAGCTCGCCGCCGACAGCATCACGCTCATCTGATGCCAGATGCCCGGCAGGCAATGGCAGAACGCGTGAACGGCCTTGTCCGCATTCGGCAGGAATTTCGGTGTGACCAGGAAGAGAACGCCGGACGTGCCGAGAGAGAGGAATGCGTCGCCGGGCTTCACGACACCGATGCCCGCGGCGCCCGCGGCGTTGTCGCCACCACCACCCGCAACCGGCACGGCATCCATGCCCCAAGCCGCGGCGACTTCAGGCCGCAATTTACCCGTGGCGTCCGAACCTTCGACGAGGCGCGGCATGTGCGTTTCTGAAAGCCCGGTTGCCGCAAGCATCTCTGGCGACCAGCGACGATTCGCCACATCCACCCAGAGCGTGCCCGCGGCATCGCTCGCATCGCTCGCCTTCTCGCCCGTCATCAACAGGCGCACATAATCTTTCGGCAGCAACACGCAGCGCGTGTCCTTGAAGATCGCAGGCTCGTTCTCGCGCACCCAGACGAGCTTCGGCGCGGTGAAGCCCGGCATCGCGATGTTCCCGGTGATCTCGCGCGATCTCGGTTCGGCTTTTTCGAGGGTACGGCATTGCAGCTCGCTGCGGCCGTCGTTCCAGAGAATCGCGTGACGCAATGGCTTGTCCGCCGCATCGAGCAGCGTCGCGCCATGCATTTGTCCGGAGAGCCCCACCGCGCGCACGGCGCGTCGATCCTTCGCGGGCAACGCGGTTACCGCGGCGTTCGTCGCGGCCCACCAGTCGGCCGGATTCTGCTCGGACCAGCCCGCCTGCGGACGCGACACGCTCAATGGCGCGGAAGCCTGCTCCACGACGGTGTCGTTGTCATCGACGATGACGGCTTTGACACTCGACGTGCCGATATCGATGCCTAGGTACATTCGCCCCCCTGAAAAGCGGCGGTAACGCTACCAGAATCCGCGGATCAGGGGCAGCCCGGTTACTTCATTCCGCTGCGTCCGGGAGTCCATTTTCGCGTCTCCGGACCCGGCGGCGCCGGACAGAATGTTTCCACGCGGTTCTCCGCCAGCCAGTGGGCGCTCAGGCACCCGGACGGGACGTCCTCGTATTTTCCGCCGCCAAAGTTCGCCGTGATCTCGACGACATCTTCAAAGCGCGTTCGCTGCACGCGCCGATCCGGCGTCAGCCACTCGAACGCCGTGAGTCGCCGCGTCGCGATGCGTCCGTGCAGTGGCTCGAAGAACTTCTGGAGCGCCACGAAAGGCTCGCGCCAGTCGGCGAGCACCTTGCGATCCATGGCCCAGATGGATGGCGTTCCCTGCAGGAGCTCGAGTAGCTGACGCGTGGAGGCAATCGACGGATATTTGTTCATTGGCACGTCCCAGCGATCCGTCGCGACCACGGCGTCGTGAAACGCGGCGGAATAGAGCGGTACACGGAAAGTCGCGTCGTAGCGCGACACGCGGAAAGACTCGCTGGGCGGCTCCATCGGCATGAAGAAAAATCCGGGACGATCCGGTGGCCACCACTTTCCGTACGTGCCCTTCGGCTCGGCCCAGATCGCTGCGTTGCGCGTGCCGCCTGCTCCATGTACGAAGTCGATGAGCGCGAGGCTCCACGCCACCCCTTCCTCTGACCCGAGCACGACGCCGCGATCGCGCGCAGTCTTCAAACGAGCGAGTCGATTCGACTGGTCCTGAAACACCGTCATCGGATGCGCCGGCGACCAGTCATCGTGCAGTTCACCGAAGGCGTCGACATCGAGAAAATAACTGTTCGCGCCATCTCGCAGCATCGTGTCCAGACGGATCGCGATCGGCCGCAGCGTGGATTCGAGGCTCAGCATCGCGGCTGAGCTCAGCTCGCAGCCGCGTCCCGCGAAACCCGTGCGCCGTTTGCCGTCGCGATTCACGATGCAGCCGTCCGGATAGATCGTCCCGGGCCAGCGGGAAACCGAATCACCCGTCTTCGGATCCTGGGCGTTGTTCCAGGTGTCGTACGGACCCACGAGAAATCCCGCTGACTTGGCCGCGCTGACGAACTCACGGCCCGCGAGGATTTTTTGTTCGCCGCCGGGATCCTGGTCGTAGCCGATCCACGCCCGCTTCACGGCGAGCTTCGCCAGGTCCGCGACGAACCCGGGCGTGCGTCCGTCGCCCCAGGTGTACATGTGCACCGCGCCCGCGAGCTTCGCCACGTCCGGGTTCGACGCGATCTTCTGCGTGAGCGTCGGAAATTTCCCGGTTGCGCGCTGGCGCTCGCGATACTCGAGCGCCGGCGCTATCGGCGATCCGTCGCCAAACCCGATGTCGATCTCATGAATTCGTTTGCCGTCGCGCGCCTGAAACTCGTGGACGAGATCGGCGCCGATGCGACCGCCACGATCGCGCATACAAAGCTCGCTGCGCAGATCGGACTCGACGAAATACGTCAGCGTGCGCACACCGACACGGTAGCTCCAGAATGGCATGTGCAGCCCGCCGCTCACCGACGCGCAGTAGTCCGCGAGGCGTGCGCGCCAGGCAGCGTCGTCGAGCGGCACGTAGAGGCCGGCGCCCTCCGGCAGGATCAACGCGTCGAGCGCCACGCCACCCGTCACCGGCCATTCGATACGCGTGTCGGTCGACGCGCTGAACCGCGCGTGCAGGCGCGACCCGCGCGCCTCGAACTCGACCCTGAGTCCCGTGCGCGGCGCGCCCCACGACGCACGAGTGGACGAAGTAGCGAGGTCGGTGATCTCGTGCGGTGCACCGCTGGCGGAAATGGGGATCGGCGCTCGCGCACCGTCGAGCATCGCCATGACTTCAAGGGTTCGCGGGTCGATCGACACGCGCCAGCCGTCGAGCTGAAGATCGATGGGCGAACTACTCGCGACAGCGGTCGCGAAGAAAATCGCGAACGCACCCGCGAAGCGGCGTGTCACGACGTTCCGTCGACCTGCCCCGAACGATCCGCCGACTGCCGCTCGAGCATCCACTGCGGATATTCGTTCGGCAGCTCGGAGGCGTCCGAGATCGCCTTCAGCTGCTCCGGGCTCAGCTCGAGCTCGGTCGCGGCGATGTTGTCGAGCAACTGCTCCTGGTTCTTCGCGCCGATGATCACCGACGTGACGTGCGGCTGGGCGAGCAGCCACGCGAGCGCGACCTGCGCGACCGACACAAGATTATCGGCGGCGATCGGCCGCATCACGTCGATCGCCTGGTACGCGCGCTCGCGATCGACGGGCGGGAAATCGAGCGTGGCGCGACGCGCACCCTCGGGCTTCTCGTTGTCGCGCGAGAACTTGCCGGACAGCAGTCCACCCGCGAGCGGACTCCACGGCAGGATGGCGAGCTTCTGATCGTTCGCCAGGGGCACGATCTCGCGTTCGATGTCGCGGCCGGCCACCGAGTAATACATCTGCAGGCTCTCGAAGCGCGCGAGGTTCTTCTTGTCCGAGATCCACAACGACTTCGTGATCTCCCACGCGGAGAGATTGCACAGTCCGAGGTATCGCACCTTGCCCGCGCGCACGCAGTCGTCCAGCGCGTCGAGTGTCTCCTCGAGCGGCGTGAACGGGTCGCGGCCATGGATCTGGTAGAGGTCGATGTGATCGACCTGCAGCCGCTTCAGGCTCGCGTTGATGTTCTCCATGATGTGGTAACGCGAGAGGCCGATCTGGTTGTGCCCGGCGCCCATGCGCAGCAGCACCTTCGTCGCCAGCACGTAGCTGTCGCGCGGGGCGCCGATCACCTTGAGCGCGTTGCCCGTGACGACTTCGGAGCGTCCGTTGGAGTAGAAATCCGCGGTGTCGATGAAGTTGATGCCGCGATCGAACGCGGTCCTGATGAGGTCCGTCACGCCGTCCTGGCTGACGCCTGCAACGGTCGACCACATGCCTTCGCCGCTGCCGAAGGTCATGGCTCCGAGACACATCTCGGAGACGATCAGGCCGGTGTTACCGAGCTTGCGATACCGCATGTGCATACTCCCGCGAGAAGACCCGCGGGAGTATGCCTCATGCGTTGAAGTGGATCAGTGCAGGATCCAGACGATGCTGAGCTGCAGTGAGTTGAGCTTGCTGTCGAGCATCGACGGATCGGTGCTCGGGTCGCCGAAGTCGTCGAGCTCGCCCATCAGGTACTCGAGCCGCAAGAGCGCGCCGTCGAGCTGGGTCTGCACGCCAAACCCCAGGATCGGCTCGAAGCCATCGTCGTCGAAATTGTCGACGAAAATAGGATCGGTCGAAATGCTCGTGTCGATGTCTTCGGCGAAGATGATCTCGCCTTTCCAGGCGTAGAGACCGGCGCGTCCAAACACGCTGAATTTATCGGTCACCCACCAGGAGCCGATCACGGAGCCTTCAACGGCTTTCACTTCCTGGCGCACGCGCATGCGTGAGTTCGGGAAAATTCCGTCGCTCGCGAGGATCTGGTTGAAGGTACCGCCGCCCTTGTACCCCACTTCGACCGCGAGCCATTTGTTGAGAGCCCAGCCACCAAACACGTTGTAGCCCGCGCGCGTGGTGTCGACGTCGTCGAAGTAGCCGAGGAAGCTCGTCTCGCTTTCAAATGTGTCCTGACTCAGGCCGACCCCGAGTCGAAAGCCCGAGAACTCATCCGCGAAGGCAGGGGATCCCAGCGTCGCCGCCAGTGCCATTGCCCCGATGACCATTGCCTTACGCATCTCTCCGCTCCTCCTGGTTGACATATCACGAGCATAGCCCATGAAAGCGCGCTAAAAAACGTGCGCTCGTCACGTTTTACGGGGCTTTCGTCGGATTCGGTTTAGTAGTCAAAGCCTTCGCGACGACACAGGGCCGTTCGCGCCGGGAGAGTGCGAATCCCTGGAATTCACGGGCCACTCGGGATTACCGGATGCCGTCCGCTTTCGCCCAGCCCATTCAGGTGCATGTCCGTCGAAATCCACTACGCGGGTGAAAGCCGGAATTGAAGCTCCGCGCCACGCAGCGTGTCGTCGAGCAGGCTCACGTAGCGATCGCAGGTGTCGACGATGTCGATGGGCCGGGGATCGCGGGAAGTCTGCACGATGGGCGTATTGCTCAGGAAGACGTCGACGGTGCCGTATTCCGCGGGCAGCACCACGTAATACTTGCCGCGCCGGGCAGGCGCCAGCTCGACTTCCCAGCCCGTGCCGCCGATTTCGTCGCCCATGAACAACTCGGTCGCGCGCGGCGGACGCTTGCCGAGCTTGTCGAGGTCCGCCGGGTAGTTGAAAGTCTTGAGTCGCGCCAGGCTGCTGACGCCCGCCGCATCGCGCTTGCGGAATTCCGCATGCAGCTCGCGAAACAGCCGCGTCACCGGCGACTCCGCGATCTTCTTGCGGATCGATTTGTACCAGTCATTGCCCTGGGTACCCGAGTCGCGCAGTTCCTCGAACGACGCGCCCACGAGGGCGCCGAACATCACGACATTGCGCAGCCCCGGCAATCGGCGCGACGGCACGTCGCGCACCATCGCGTAACCGAGATGCGTTGTGTCGAGAGATTCGTGCGCGATGCGCAGGATGTCCGTTACCGATGCCGCCACGCGCGGATTATGCCGTGAGCGGTAAGCCCGCCGTCGTGACGCCGTTCCGCCCGCGCGCTGACGGCGCGGATTCCGACAGCGCGGGCCCGGCCACGACACTATCCTCCCACCGATGCGGTACCTCCTCGCCCTGTCCCTGTGTTTGCTAGCCGCCTGCCGGAGCGCTCCCGTGCCGATCCCCGCCCCGCAAGTCGACATTCGCCGTTACATGGGCGACTGGTACGTCATCGCCGGCATTCCCACGCGGCTCGAAAAGCATGCGTTCAGTGCGGTCGAGTCGTATCGGCTCGACGACGACGGCTCGATCGACACCACCTTCCAGTTTCGAAAAGGTGGCTTCGACGGCAAGCCGAAGACGCTCAAGGCACGAGCTTTCGTGCGCGAACACCCGACGAAATCCGTCTGGGGCATGCAGTTCATCTGGCCAATCAAGGCGGACTACCGGATTGCCTGGATCGCGGAGGACTACAGCCAGGTCGTCGTCGCACGCGAGAAACGCGACTACCTCTGGATCATGGCGCGCACGCCGGCAATTCCGGACGCAGATCTCGCAAGGTTGAAGTCATTCGCCGTCTCGCTGGGTTATGACCCGGCGAAGATCGAGAACAATCCGCAGCGGCCAGGAAAACCGAACTAGCGCAATCCGGCGTTGCGCAGGATCTCGGGGACCTCGGCTTCCCACCCGATGGCCATGAAGTGCACGCCCTGACAGACGCCCTTCATCTCCTCGATGACGCGCGCCGCGAGCTCCATGCCACGCTCGCGCGCGCGGCCGGCCTTCGCGGCCTCGTCCATCGCGTCGAGCATATCCTGCGGCACGGTCACGCCCGGCAGGTTCGCATGCAGCCAGGGGCCGCTCTTTTCCGTCTTCAGCGGGATCACACCGGCGAGGATTGCGACGCCATCCGGCTTCACCGCGTCGATGAAGCGATTCATGACGTCCGCGTGATAGACGGCCTGCGTCTGCAGGAAGCGCGCACCCGCATCGATCTTGCGGCGAGTGTTCTCGACCTCCGCCGCGAAGTTGGGCGCGCCCGGGTTCGCGGTCGCGCCGAGGAAGAGCTCGGGCGTGCCGTGCAAGGCATTGCCCGAATGATCGCGGCCGTTGCGCAGCGCCTCCGCGGCAGTCAGCAAGCCCGACGCCGTGAGATCGAACACGGGCTTCGCCTCCGGGTGATCGCCGCCCGTCGTCGAGTCGCCACCCATGAACACGAAATTCCGCAGCCCGAGCGCCGCGGCTCCTAACAAGTCGGCCTGTACGGCGATGCGATTGCGGTCGCGGCTCGTGACCTGCACGATGGTTTCGATTCCGCGGTCGAGCAGCAATTTGCAGACGGCACGCGCGTCCATCGACATGCGCGCCCGCGGCGATTCGGTGATGTTGATGGCGTCGACGGACGCACGCAGCAGTTCGGCCGTGGCGAACAACTTGCCGAGATCGGTGCCTTTCGGGGGAGTGAGCTCGCCGGTGACGACGAAGCGCTTGGCGGCGAGTTTTGCCGCGAGACCTGAAATCATGGGGCGCGAGTGTGACACGGCGGACGGCCCGCAGGATGGAGCAAGGCGTCGCAATCCATTGATTGGCGCTATCAAACCGCGAGGCGGGCCGCTGAAAACCAGCCGGCCAGTCGACCGGCCGACGTCACACCGGCTTCAGCAGACGCACCGCTTCCTCGGCGGTCGGCACGAGCCCCGCCCCACCCGCCGCGACGTGCGCGATGATCTCGCGCCGCATGCGTGGCTCCCAGAATTTCACGAGATGCGTACGCACGCCTTCCGCGGCCGTCTCCCGCGACTCCGCATCGAAGAACGCGGCGATGTCGTTCGCCATCGCAACGAGGCGCTGCGCATCCACGTCAGCTCCCGGCCGGTTCGGTCATCGGCACGCGCCGTCGTGAGACCCACGCGGCGGGCTGCGCGACCTTCACGACCTGCACGGCGGTCACCTTGTACTCCGGGCAGTTCGTCGCCCAGTCGGAGTTCTCGGTGGTGATGAGATTCGCGCCGGATTCCGGGAAGTGGAAGGTCGTGTAGACCACACCCGGCGCGACGCGATCGGTGATCTCGACGCGCAGCACCGTGTCGCCGGCGCGGCTCGTGACACCCACCCAGTCGCCGTGCTCGATACCGCGCGCCTCCGCGTCGTGCGGGTGCAGCTCGAGTCGGTCTTCATTGTGCCAGGCGAGATTCGCCGTGCGCCGCGTCTGTGCGCCGACGTTGTATTGCGTGAGCACGCGGCCCGTCGTCAGCAGCAGTGGATAGCGGCTCGACGTGCGCTCCGTCGTCGGCACGTACGCGGTTACGTAGAACTTGCCCTTGCCGCGCACGAACTTGCCGACGTGCATCGTCGGCGTGCCCGAGGGCGCTTCATCGTTGCAGGGCCACTGGATGCTGCCGAGACGATCGAGCTTTTCGTAGCTCACGCCGCGGAAGGTCGGCGTCAGCGCGGCGATCTCGTCCATGATCTGCGACGGGTGTGTGTAGTTCATCGCGAAGCCCATCGCATTCGAGAGGTGCATCGTCACTTCCCAGTCCGCGAGGCCGGCGAGCGGTTCGATCACCTTGCGCACGCGCGAGATGCGGCGTTCGGCGTTCGTGAACGTGCCGTCCTTCTCGAGGAACGACGAACCCGGCAGGAAGACGTGCGCGAACTTCGAGGTCTCGTTCGGAAAGATGTCCTGGATGACGATGCACTCCATCGCCGACAGCGCCGCGGTGACGTGCGCCGTGTTCGGATCCGACTGCGCAAAATCCTCACCCTGGATGTAGAGCCCGCGGAAGGAGCCGTCGAGCGCGGCTTCGAACATGTTCGGGATTCGCAAGCCCGGTTCGGAGCCCAGCGGCACTTTCCACATCGCTTCGAACAGCGCGCGCGTTGCATCGTCGGAGACGTGGCGATACCCCGAAAACTCGTGCGGAAACGAGCCCATGTCGCACGAGCCCTGCACGTTGTTCTGACCGCGCAGCGGACTCACGCCGACGCCTTCGCGGCCGAGATTGCCGGTGGCCATCGCGAGATTCGCGATACCCATCACCATCGTCGTGCCCTGGCTGTGTTCGGTGACACCGAGGCCGTAGTAGATGGCGCTGTTGGGACCGCGCGCATAGAGGCGCGCCGCGCCGCGCAACTCCGCGGCCGGCACGCCCGTGATCTTTTCCATCGCTTCCGGCGAGTTCGCCGGATCGGCGACGAAGGCTTTCCATTTTTCGTACGAAGCCCGCTCGCAGCGTTCGGCGACGTAATCCTCTTTCGTGAGACCTTCGGTCACGACCACGTGCGCGAGCGCGTTGATCACGGCGACGTTTGTGCCCGGCAAGAGTCGCAGGTGATGGTCGGCCTTCACGTGCGGCGTCTTCACGAGCGCGATCGCGCGCGGGTCGACGACGATGAGTTTCGCTCCCGCCCGCAGGCGGCGCTTCATCTGCGACGCGAACACCGGATGCGCTTCCGTCGGGCTCGCGCCGATCACCATGATGACGTCGGCCTGCTGCACGGAAACGAACTCTTGTGTACCCGCGGATTCGCCGAGCGTGTGTTTCAGTCCATAGCCCGTCGGCGAATGGCAGACACGCGCGCAGGTGTCGACGTTGTTGGTGCCGAACGCCGCGCGCACGAGCTTCTGCACGAGGAAGGTTTCCTCGTTCGTGCAGCGGGACGAGGTGATGCCGCCGATCGAATCGCGGCCGTGGCTGGCCTGGATGCGCTTGAACTCCGATGCCGCGTACGCGAGCGCTTCGTCCCAGCTCACGCAGGTCCAGTCGTCGGTGATGCGCTTGCGGATCATCGGCTTCACGACGCGATCCGAATGCGTCGCGTAGCCGTAAGCGAAGCGTCCCTTCACGCAGGCGTGGCCCTGGTTCGCCCGGCCGTCACGGTTGGGAACCATGCGCGTGACTTCGCCGCCGGAGACTTCCGCGACGAGCGCGCAGCCGACGCCGCAGTAGGCGCAGGTCGTCGCGACAGATTTCTCCGGAAGGTCGTGCGCCAGCGACGACTTCTCCAGCAACGCACCGGTCGGACAGGCTTCGACGCAAGCGCCGCAGGACACGCATTCGGAATCGAGGAAGGACTGGTTTTGCGACGCGGATACCCGCGAATCAGGGCCTCGGCCTTCGATCGTCAGCGCGAACGTGCCTTGCTGTTCCTCGCAGGCGCGCACGCAGCGCGAGCAAACGATGCACAGATCGTTGTCGAAGCGGAAATACGGATTGCTGGCGTCGGGTTCTTTCGAAGCGCCCTCTGAATGGCAACGCGCGCTGTGCGCGTTCGCGTATCGCGACCCGCCGATGCCGTGCGCACGCGCGAGTCTCTCGACTTCGCAACGGCTCGATTCGGGACAGGAACCCAGCGGATGCTCGGAGACGTACAGCTCGAGCACGCCGCGACGCAGTTTGGTCAGCGCATCGCCATGCGTGCGTACATTCATGCCCGCGGCGACCTCCGTCGTGCACGAGGCGGGAAATCCCTTTCGTCCTTCGATTTCCACGAGGCACACGCGGCAAGACCCGAAAGCCTTCAGCGTGTCGGTCGCGCAGAGCTTCGGGATGTCGCCGCCCGCGAGTGCCGCGGCGCGCATGATCGAAGTGCCGGCGGGCACCGTGACCGTTGCGCCATCGATGTCGAGGGTGACGGCCGGGCCGTTCGCGGCGGGGGTTCCGAGGTCGTGGTGGTTTTGGGCTTGCATGCTCTAAGGGGTCAGATCTGTTAGTTCTCTAACTGATCTGACCCCTTTCACTCCTTCAAAATCTTCACGGAAATGTTTCAGCGCGCTGCGCACGGGAAACGGCGCCATGCCGCCGAGCCCGCACAGCGAACCATTCACCATTGTGTCGCAGAGCTCATCGAGCAGCGCGATGTCTGCCGAGCGCGAACCGTTCGCAACGCGTGCTTCCGCTCGCGACGACAGTATCCGGTCGATCAATTCGACTCCGCGCGTCGACCCGACGCGGCACGGCGTGCATTTCCCGCAGGACTCGATCGCGCAGAATTCGAGGGCGTATCTCGACATGCGCGCCATGTCGACCGTGTCGTCGAACACCACCACGCCGCCATGGCCCAGCAACGCATCGTTCGCGGCCAGCGCTTCGTAGTCGAGCGGCGTATCGAACTGCGATTCCGGAAGATAGGCGCCGAGCGGCCCGCCGATCTGCACCGCGCGCACTGGCCTACCACTCGCCGAACCACCGCCGTAGTCGAACACCAGCTCGCGCACGGTGAGTCCGAACGCACGCTCGACGAGGCCTCCCCGACGCACGTTGCCCGCGAGCTGCAATGGCAATGTGCCGCGCGATCTGCCGACGCCATAGTCGCGATAGAACGCCGCGCCGCGCGCGAGAATCACCGGCACCGTCGCGAGCGTCACGACGTTATTGACGACGGTGGGCTGGCCAAACAAGCCCTTGATGGCCGGCAATGGCGGCCGCACGCGCACTTCGCCGCGGCGGCCCTCCAGGCTCTCGAGCATCGAGGTCTCTTCCCCGCAGATGTAGGCGCCGGCGCCGAGGCGCACGGCGATGTCGAAATCGCGGCCTCTGCCGCGAAGATCGCGCCCGAGGAAGCCGGCACGGCGTGCCGCGTCGAGCGCCTTCGCCAGCGCGCGGGCGGCATGCGGATACTCGATGCGCAGGTAGATATAGCCCTGGGTCGCGCCGACGGCGAGTCCCGCGATCGTCATCCCTTCGATGAGTGCGAACGGATCGCCTTCCATGAGCATGCGATCCGCGAATGTGCCCGAGTCGCCCTCGTCCGCGTTGCACGCGATGTATTTCTGCGCAGCCGTCTGATCGAGCACCGTCTGCCACTTGATGCCGGTGGGAAACGCCGCGCCGCCGCGGCCTCGAAGTCCCGAGTCGGCCACTGCGCGCACGATCTCGTGCGGCGACATGTCGAGAGCCGCCGCGAGACCTGCGTAACCACCGTGCGCGACGTAGTCGCCGAGGCTGGCGGGATCGACGATGCCGAGCCGCGCGCTGGTGAGCCGCTGTTGGCCCGCGAACCAGGGATGCGCCGCGAGTTCGCCGAGCCGCAGCGGATGCGCGGCGCCGTCGAGCAGTCCGGCGTCGAGTAGTTGGGGAACGTCCGCGGCGACCACGGGGCCGTAGGCAACCCTCCCGGCGGCGGTCGTCACCTCGACCAGCGGCTCGAGCCAATACGCACCCCGCGATCCCGTCCGCACGACGCTTGCCTCCAGGCCACGCGCCCGCGCGCCTGCTTCGATTGCGCGCGCCACGGAATCCGCGCCCAACGACAGAGCGCCTGCATCCTGCGGTACTGACACGGTGGTCATGCGGGAGCGTTCCACTCGCGCGCAAGCTCATCGAACCGCGCGGGCGTCATGCGTCCGTGCAGTTCGCCGTTCACCATGATCGCCGGTGCGCAGGCGCAGTTGCCGAGGCAATAGACCGCGTCGAGCGTCACTCGCCCGTCGTGCGTCGTCTCGCCCACCTCCACGCCGAGCACTTCTTTCGCATGAGCCTCGAGCTCGCGCGCGCGCATCGCATGACACGCTTCCGCGCGACAGAGCTGCACGTGCGTGCGCCCCACGGGAGTGCTGCGAAAGTGATGATAGAAGCTCACGACTCCATGCACTTCCGCACGCGTGAGATTGAGCGCAGCCGCGATCGGCGGCACTGCCTCCGGCGGCACGCAGCCGAGTTGGTCCTGCACCGCGTGCAGGATTTCGAGCAGCGGGCCAGGCTCGCCGCGGTTCTTCGCGATCGCCACGTCGACCGCACGCCGCACGTCATCCATGGCGCTCGCGTTCATTCGATCACCCGCGGCCGCACGCGCGTCGCATGCGTGTACACATTGCAGCCGCCCGCGCGCACGAAGGCGACCAGCGTGATGCCTACGGCATCGGCAAGTTCGACCGCGAGCGATGATGGCGCTCCGATGGCAGCGACGACTGGCGCGCCCGCCATCATCGCCTTCTGCAGCAGCTCGAAGCTCGCGCGACCGGAGAGCAGGACGACTCGCTCGCTCCAGGGCAGCGATCCGTCGCGCAACGAGTTGCCGACCAGCTTGTCCATGGCGTTGTGGCGCCCGACGTCCTCGCGACTCGCGACGAAATCTCCGTCGGCGGTGAACAGGCCGACCGCATGCACGCCGCCCGTTTCCGCGAACTCCGTCTGCGACGCGCGCAACTTGTCGGGCAGCGTTCGCAACACGGACTCGCGCACGCTGAATTCCCGCGCGCCGACGTCGCGTCGCCCCGCGGCGGAGGTGATCGCGTCGATCGACGCCTTGCCGCAGACGCCACAGCTCGAGGTCGCGTAGAAATTTCGCGCGAGCCGGTCGGCATCGAAGGCGAGATCCGCGCGCACCGTCACGCGCACGACATTGCCGGTCGGCCCGCAGGGCCCGACTTCAACGACATCGCCCGGCGCGGCGATGATTCCTTCGCCATGGAGAAAGCCGAGCGCCAGCTCGGAGTCGTTTCCCGGGGTGCGCATCGTGATGGACAGCGCGCGGCCCGTGCCGCCGTTGTCGGTGGCGCCGGCCTTTGTCAGGCGGATTTCGAGCGGCTCTTCGACCGCAATGGCATCGCGGCGACGCGTGTTCCCCGCGTCACGCAATGCGTCGATCTCGACGTCCCGATGTCCCGGGCTTTTCATGCACCCGAGTCTACACCCGGGCCGGGACCGTCCCCGCTGGGCCTCAGCGGGCTCCCTTTCGAGCGAGGGCTGCATCCACCGTGTTCGACAACAACATGGCGATCGTCATCGGACCCACGCCGCCGGGAACGGGAGTGATCCACGCCGCCCGCTCTGCGGCGCTCGCGAATTCGACGTCACCACACAGCTTGCCGTCCGCGCCGCGATTGATGCCGACATCCATGACGATCGCGCCCTCGCGAATCCAGTTGCCCGGGATGTAAGCGGCCTTGCCGACCGCCGCGACGACGAGCTCCGCGCGTTCGACCTCGCCGCGCAGATCTTTCGTGCCCGTGTGGCACACGGTCACGGTCGAACGCGCGAGCAGCAGTTCGAGCGCCATCGGGCGGCCGACGATGTTCGACGCGCCGACGACGACGGCGCGCAAGCCCGTCAGATCGATCTTGTATTCATTCGCGAGCCGGATGACGCCCCAGGGCGTGCACGGACGCAGACCCGGACGCTTCTGGGCCAGCAGTCCGGTGTTCGTCGGGTGAAACCCATCGACATCCTTCGCGGGATCGATGGTGTCCATGATCTCCGTGCTGTCGAGTCCCTTCGGCAGCGGCAACTGCAGAAGGATGCCGTCGACCCGATCGTCGGCATTCAAAGTCCTGATGAGAGCGAGCAGTTCTTCACGCGAAGTCGTGGCCGGCAAGTCGTGCGCGAACGAGGCGATGCCGCACTCCGCGCAGGCCTTGCGCTTGTTGCGCACGTAGACCGCGGAGGCCGGGTCTTCGCCGACCTTGACCACGGCGAGTCCCGGCGCGCGCGCGAACCGGGAAACGAAGTCGGCGGCTCTCGCCGCCGACTTCGTTCGCTCTTTTGCTGCGACGGCTTTTCCGTCGAGGATCTGTGCCGTCATCAGTAATTAATAGCGATATTGATCGGTCTTGTAAGGACCGTTCTTCGGAACGCCGATGTACTTCGCCTGCGCGTCGCTGAGCTCGCTCAACTGGGCGTTGAGCGTCTTCAGCTGCAATCGCGCGACCTTCTCGTCGAGATGCTTCGGCAGCACGTACACGCCGAGCGGGTACTTCGCCGTCTGCGTGAACAGTTCGATCTGCGCGATCGTCTGGTTCGCGAAGCTCGAGCTCATCACGTAGCTCGGATGGCCGGTGCCGCAACCCAGATTCACGAGGCGACCCTTCGCCAGCATGATGATCCGCTTGCCGTCGGGGAAGATCACATGATCGACCTGCGGCTTGATCTCTTCCCACTGGCACTTCGAAAGCGCTGCCACGTCGATTTCGTTGTCGAAGTGGCCGATGTTGCAAACGATCGCGTTGTGCTTCATCGCCTTCATATGATCGAAGCCGATCACATGGAAGTTGCCCGTCGCCGTCACGAAGATGTCGGCCTTGTCGGCCGCGTATTCCATCGTCACCACGCGGTAGCCTTCCATCGCCGCCTGCAGCGCGTTGATCGGATCGATCTCCGTCACCCACACCTGCGCCGACAGCGCGCGCAGCGCTTGCGCGGAGCCCTTGCCCACGTCGCCGTAACCGGCGACGACGGCGATCTTGCCGGCGACCATCACGTCGGTCGCGCGCTTGATCGCGTCGACCAGCGACTCACGGCAGCCGTAGAGGTTGTCGAACTTCGACTTCGTCACCGAGTCGTTGACGTTGATGGCGGGGAACGCGAGCTCGCCCTTCTTGTGCATCTCGTACAGGCGATGCACGCCGGTCGTCGTCTCTTCCGTCACGCCCTTGATCTGCTTGAGGCGCGTCGAATACCACTTCGGGTCGCGCATAAGCGTGGCCTTGATGGAATTGAACAGCTCGATCTCTTCCTCGCTGCCCGGGTTCGCGAGAAGGCTCAAGTCCTTCTCGGCCTTCGTGCCGAGATGCAGCAGCAATGTCGCGTCGCCGCCGTCGTCGAGAATCATGTTGGCTTGCCCATCTTCCTTCGAAGAGGCGGGCCATTCGAAGATCTTGTGGGTGTAATCCCAGTATTCCTTGAGCGTCTCGCCTTTGACGGCGAACACCGGCGTGCCCTTAACCGCGATCGCCGCGGCGGCATGGTCCTGCGTCGAATAGATGTTGCACGAGGCCCAGCGCACCTGCGCGCCGAGCGCCTGCAGCGTCTCGATGAGCATCGCGGTCTGGATCGTCATGTGCAGGGAGCCCGCGATGCGGGCGCCCTTCAACGGCTGGGTCTTCGCGTATTCCTCGCGGATCGCCATGAGGCCGGGCATCTCGGTCTCCGCAATGTTGAGTTCCTTGCGGCCCCAAGCAGCGAGCGAAACGTCGGCGACAAAAAAGTCTTTGCCCACTTCGGGCTTCACAACAGCATTCATAAATACCTCTCTAGGTTCCAGTTAGAGAGCGCCGTTGGAATCGATCGACCCCTCCACGAGCCTCGCGTCGTTCGACGCTGCAGCGCTCCTCGTGGAGTGATCTTTGGTAATGGGGCCAGGCCCCATTTCCTGAGAACGGTGAGTCTACGCGGTCTTTCGGACTCCCGCGTCCGCCGCCAGCGCCGCCGCCTTGTCGGTCTTTTCCCAAGTGAACTCGGGCTCGTTGCGGCCGAAGTGGCCGTACGCGGCGGTCTTGAAGTAGATCGGACGCAGCAGGTCGAGCATCTGCACGATGCCTTTCGGACGCAGGTCGAAATGCTGGCGAACCAGCGCCTCGAGCTTGTCATCCGGAATCTTGCCGGTACCGAAGGTCGTCACCATCACGCTCGTGGGCTGCGCGACGCCGATCGCGTACGAGATCTGCACCTGCGCCTTCGACGCGAGGCCAGCGGCCACGATGTTCTTCGCGACGTAGCGCGCGGCATACGCGGCCGAGCGATCCACCTTCGTCGGATCCTTGCCCGAGAACGCGCCGCCGCCGTGCGGTGCCGCACCGCCGTACGTATCGACGATGATCTTGCGGCCCGTCAGACCGCAGTCACCCTGCGGACCGCCGATCACGAAGCGACCGGTCGGGTTCACGAGGTATTTGATGTTCTTCGAGATCGTCTGTCCGGCGAGCACCGGATTGATGATCTCTTCGATCACGGCCTGTTCGATGTGCTTGTGCTCGACGTCCGGGTGATGCTGTGTAGACAGAACCACGGTGTCGATCTCGCCGGGTTTGCCGTCGACGTACTTCACCGTGACCTGCGACTTCGCGTCCGGGCGCAGCCACTTGAGCTTGCCGCTCTTGCGCAACTGGGCCTGCTTCTCCACCAGCCGGTGCGAGAGGTAGATGGGCAGCGGCATGAGGCTTTCGGTCTCGGTGCACGCGTAGCCGAACATCATTCCCTGGTCGCCCGCGCCCTGCTCGAGGTTCAGACCCTTGCCTTCGTCGACGCCCTGCGCGATGTCCGGCGACTGCTTGTCGTACGCGACGAGCACGGCGCAACCTTTGTAGTCGATGCCGTAGTCGGAATTGTCGTAGCCGATGTTCTTGATCACGTCGCGTGTGATCTGGTGGAAGTCGACCACGGCTTTCGTGGTGATCTCGCCCGCGAGAACGACGAGGCCGGTGTTGCACAGCGTCTCGGCGCCAACGCGCGAATGCTTGTCCTGCGCGAGTAGCGCGTCGAGCACCGCATCGGAGATCTGGTCCGCGACCTTGTCCGGATGGCCTTCGGAAACCGACTCGGACGTGAAGAGAAAACTGTTCGACATGACCTTCCTCGTACCTTGCAATCTGAATGTTTAGCTTGCCGCCTTCAGCGGCTCGCCGAAGGAAGACGCGTAGAGAGCCGCGAACTCCTTCATCGTGAATGTGTGGTTCTGCGTGCCGCGCACGGGGATTTTGATGGCTCCCATGAGCGACGCGATGCGTCCCGTCGTGTCCCAGTCCAGGCCGTTCAGGATGCCGTGAATGAGGCCCGCGCGGTAGGCGTCACCGCAACCGGTCGGGTCGACGACATCCGATGCCTTCGCGCACGGGATGTGGTGCGCCTTCCCGTTCGCGTGGATGACCGAACCCTCGCCGCCGCGCGTGATGATCAGCGCCTTCACATGCTTCGTGCAGTCGGCGGCCGACCAGCCGGTGCGCTCCTGCAACAGGTGCCACTCGTAGTCGTTTACCGCGAGCCAGTCCGCGATCGAAATGAAGCGGCGGAAATCGTCGCCCTGGAAGAGCGGCATCGCCTGGCCCGGATCGAAGATGAACGGGATGCCCGCGCTCTTGAACTGTTCGGCATGCTGCAGCATGCCCTCGCGGCTGTCCGGAGCGATAACACCGATCGCTATGTCGTCATGCACCGGAACCTTGATCTTCCACGAATGGTTCATCGCGCCCGGATGGAACGCGGTGATCTGGTTGGCGTCGAGATCGGTGGTGATGAACGCCTGCGCGCAGTGCTCGTCGGGAATCGTCACGAGGTACTTCTCGGACATCCCGTTCTTCTGCATCCACTCGCGGTAGGGCTGGAAATCGGAACCGACGCCACCCATCGGGTAGCCCTTGCCACCCAGCAGATTCAGGTTGTACGCGATGTTGCCGGCGCAGCCACCGAACTCGCGGCGCATCTGCGGGACCAGGAAGGCCACGTTCAGCATGTGCAGCTTGTCGGGGAGGATGTGCGTCCGGAAACGGTCTGGGAAGACCATGATCGTGTCGTACGCGACCGATCCGCAGATGAGAGCGCTCTTGTCCTTTCCGGGCATGCCCGCCTTCCGCGGCCAGAGAAATGGGGCGCAAAGATACGCGAATCAGCGCGGCGGCGTGCGACCGTTAAATCGGCCGGAACCTCAAGCCGTGGCCGGCTTCACACTAAACCCCAACCGGTTGATTCGTTGATCGTTTTTCGAGAACCTCGGCCGCGGGCGATCCCGCGCCCGGCTGGAACTCATCGATACGCGCCGGGCTCGACCGCCGACGCGTTATGAAAAACCCTCAGGTGTACATCGGCTTGCCTTCGTTGAGCCGCAGCCAGCCTTTGACGATGCGGTAGATGTACCAGATGCCGGAGACGATCCAGACGATGAAGCCGAGACCCACCGCGAACATCAGCGGGATCCCGATCACGAACCAAAGGATCGAATACCAGAAGGTGCGTATCTGCCAGGTGAAGTGACTCTCGAGCCAAGTGCCGGCAACGTCTTCGCGCTTGACGTAGTTGAGGACGATACCGACGAAGTACGTGACACCCACGACGATCGCGGCGGCATACAGGCCGTAGATGATCTGAGTGATGTTCTTGTTGGCGAGTTCTTGTTGCGTATTTTCAGTCATGCAAACCTCCCAGAGTGCGGGTCGATTATGCCTAGGATGCCCCAGACGTGGCTTTTGTTTGAATGCGACGTCGAAGCCTCCTTCACTGCGGTGGCACGGGCTCGGACTGCAGCGATCCTGGCGGCTTTCGCTCGGTCTCCTGCTCGCCCGATTCATCCGCGACCGGTGCCGGCGCCGCCGGCGGTGGAGGCGCGACGCCGTCGGGCCGGGTTTCGAGCCGCGCCTGCAGGCGGAGGTAGTGGCGCAACGCTTCGAGGTCGCGATCCGTCACCTCGCCGAACTTCGGCATGCCGCGAGTTTCGAGCCCGCCCTTCACCAGCGTCGCGAACGACGCCGCGTCGAGCGGCACCGCCGACGCGCGCAAGTCCGGGGCCATGCCGCCCGCGATCGCGTTCGCGCCGTGACACCAGGCGCACGACGCGTACTTCGCCGCGCCCTCTTTCGCGAGCGCTTCGTCGACCACGAGATCGGGTCCGTCCTGCGCCTGCGCGCGCGCCGGTGGGGGCGTCGGCGGTAGTTTCGCCGTGCCATCGAGCGTGAACGCGAGCAACCGGCGCGGATGCAGGCGCGAGTCCCAGCCGAACTTCGCGGACGGCGCGCCGAGACTCGCCGGTGTGCCGGCCGGCGGCGCGACGAGAATAGCGATGTACTGTTTGTTTCCCACGGCGAAGCTGATGGGTGCGCCGAGCGCTGCCGTCGCCGTGTAGAACTGCCAGAGCTTGCGGCCGCCCGCGGCATCGAACGCATTCACGTAGCCGTCGGCCTGACCCGCGAACACGAGATCGCCGAGAGTCACGAGGACGCCGCCGCCGAACGCGCCGGGCGATGGCTGCGACCACAGCGACCGTTGATTGACCGGATCCCAGGCCGTCAATGCGCTCGCCTGCTCCGCGAGCCGCGACGTCGGAATGTAGAGCAGACCGGTTTTTGGCGAGTACGCCTGGGGAGCGAGCAGGTGCACTCCTGTGTCGAGTTTCTTCGCAGACAGCCGCTGCCCGCTCGTCGCGTCGATCACGTAGACGAAGCCGTCCTTCGGCGCGTGCAGGATCACACGGCGCGGCGATCCGCCAATGTTCAAGGTCGCGAGCGTGATGTCGAGCGACGCGTCGGCGACGGTGCCGCCGGCATCCGCGTTGTGCTTCCACACCACCGCCCCATTCGCGACATCGAGCGCCACGACGGATGGCACCCACGCTCCCGTCGACGTTACGCCGGCGCTTGCGCCTCGCGGCTCTCCAACGCCGACATAGACGCGACTCGTGCCCGCATCGCAGGTGATCGCATTCCAGATCGCGCCACCCGACTGCCTCTCGCCAACGGACCACCAGCGCCAGAGTAGTTTGCCCGTGAGCGCGTCGAACGCCGACACGGCGCCGCGGACTTCGTCCGTCGCGCCCGCCCCGAATCCGATGATGACCTTGTCGCCGCAGACTCGCGGCGCGCCCGAGATGAAGGAACGATCCGCGGCATTGAGGACCTGGGTTGTCCAGACGACGACGCCCGTCTTCGCGTCGAGTGCAATGAGCCGGCCATCCTGCGTGCCGACGAACAGACGAGCCTTCTGGTATGCGAGACCGCGGATGCCGGATCCCGCGCGCAACTTCTGGCTGGCAAGCGTCGCGGCCTCCGAGTCGTAACGCCAAAGCTGCTTGCCGGTTTTCGCTTCGACCGCGTGCACGACCGTGTAACCCGCGGCGACGTAAACCACGCCATCCACCGCGAGTGGAGTCGAATGCGCGGAACCGACGGCGAGATCGAGAGACCAGGCGAGGCGCAAACGCCCTACCGACTCGCGATTGATTTCATCGAGCGGGCTGAAGCGCGTCTCGTTCGACGTGCGACCGGGCGAAGTCCAGTTGCGCGGATCGGGTTCGGCGGCGAGCAACGCCTTGTCCGCGCTCGCCGCCTGCGATACGACGCTCGCGAGCATCGCGATCGAAATCGCGATGGCACAAAGGATTCGGTGAAGCATGCGCCCTCGTTGCTGCGGTGAACCGCGCCGACTTCACCACGATTTCGGTTTCGTCTCAAACGCGTGGCGGACCTAGTTTGCATCTCGCGATCCCGCGCGTCCGCGCCCCGATTGTTCCGCGCCTCCATCCGTCGATGATCGACGGCGGGGCCAAATCGAATCGGGAGATGATCATGCAACTCGGACAAGCAACAAGGATTGCCGGCATGGCGCTCGGCGCGGCGCTCGCCATCGGAACCGCGAAAGCGGTGACGATCACGATCGAGCCGGACAACTACGTGGGGCTGATCGGCAATGTGGCGCCCGGCGCGCACCTGTCGACCTTTCGTTCCAACGGGCTCGGCGGATTCCTGTTCCATCCGGTGTATTCCGTCAGCGGAGGCACCTGGGCCGGATCGGGCGTTCGCGTGTTCGGTCACGCCACGATGAGCGCGTCGGAGACGACCACGCATTGGGAAAATCTTGCGGGCGCCTACAGTTGCTCGAACGGCGGTTCCTGCCTGGACAAGTTCTACGTGTTCCGCGTGGATTTCGACACGCCGACGACTCGCGCTTCGGTGCTCACTACCGTTCGCGGTGAAACGGCGCAGGACGGAATGGAGCTTCATGCCTACAACGCCGACGGCGTCCGCATCCAGCGTTGCAGCATGGGTGGATGGAATCCCGCTTCGTCGAATACCGGCGTCGTTGCGCCACCGCGTTACGTCGTTCCCGGGCCGGCCGTGGGCGACATCTGCGGCGGCACTGTCCTCAAGAAGAATTGCGGCTCTTATGGGTCAGGACCAGGCGATTGCGACTACGTCGTTCAGCTCAACGTCCGGCGTGCCGCGAGCGACATCTCGTACATCCAATTCGGCGGCGCGAACGGTACCGGCACTATCTCGCCGGTCGACAAGCTTCAGTACTGGCTGCCTTGAGGTAGTCCCCCATGAAAATGCAAACGCTCTTTCAGGGACTCTGCGTGACTCTCGGCCTCGGTCTCGTCGCGACTGCGGCGGACGCGGCCACGATCACGATCGAGCCCGACAACTATGTCGGGCTCATCGGAGACGTCGCACCGGGCGCGACACTGTCGACATTTCGCACGTCGGGAAATTCAAATGTTCAGACGGACGTCTACTCTGTGGCTGCCGGATCCTGGGCACCCACGGGTACGCGCGTGTTTGGCCATCAAGCGAAGCCGCCCGGGGAGCCACCGCATCACTGGGACAACCTCTCGAAGGCTTACTGGTGTCCGTTTGATCCAAACCTATGCAGTACGCCGTTCTATGTATTCCGCGTGGATTTCCGCGAGCCGACTCGGGAGGTGTCCATCCTTACGACCGTTCGAGGTGAACAGGCGCTGGACGGGATGGAACTGCAGGCGTTCAACGACGTGGGCGATCGCATCCTGCGTTGCCACGTCTTCGGCGTCGACAACACGGTCCTGCAGACCGGTGTGCTGCCCGGACCAAGATACGTGGTGAACGGGACGCCCAACGGCAGCGCGTGCGGCAAAGTCATCGAGAAGAAGAACTGCATCGGGCATCGCGGCAACTGTGACTATGTCGTCAAAGCAATCCTGCGAGCGCAGCACGATGAAATCCACTACGCCATGGCGGGCGGATTGTTGTTAGGCAACTCGTGGGCGAACGTCGACCAGCTCCAGTACGAACTCGATTGAACCGCCAAGAAATAAGGGGTCGGACCTTTCGATCCGACCCCTTTTCGAATTCGTCGTTGGCCGAATTTACGCCGGCGTCGCGGCGTCCGGAAACACGGGCGCCGCGGTGACGCGGCCTTTGAAATCCAGCCACTGGTGGTT
Organism: Pseudomonadota bacterium; assembly: GCA_043747835.1. Taxonomy (GTDB): domain Bacteria; phylum Pseudomonadota; class Gammaproteobacteria; order Steroidobacterales; family Steroidobacteraceae; genus CADEED01. The sequence continues at coordinate 152,909 of JAYTOK010000084.1, forward strand.
CGCGTAATCGTAGAGCTTGCAGGCACGGACCGTCGCCCAGTAACGCTTCCAGCTCAGCACATACACACGCGCGAGCTGCGGCACGGCGGCCTTGAGAGCGGCCTGCGCTTCACGCACGCGATAGAGCGGCACGCCCGTGTTCACGTGGTGCGCGCCATGCTCGAGGATGTCGTGCAGGATCTGACCCACGCGCTTCGGCACGACGACGTTGACCGTGGTCGTGATGAAGCCCAGGCGTTTCTGCCATTCCTCGCGCTTGTCGAACCAGGCGACCTCGGGGTGCGTGTGCTGCACGTAGATCACGAAGCCCATGATGCAGTTGAACGCGAGGAACGGCAGCACGAAGCCACCGAGCAGCGTCCAGGTCACCGAGTGGTTGTCGTAGACGGCCCAGAGCACGAGTGCCGTGATCCATATCGCCGCGACCCCGAGCACGAGCGCGTTGTCCCACCAAAAGATCGCGCGACGTACGCCAACGTGCTTCTTCGTGGGGAGGATCAGCTTCTTCCACCACATCTCGATGAGGTAGTAGAGCCCCTGGCCGAAACCGGAGCGGTAGATGCGTTCGAGGAAACGGCGACCCTTCGAGGCGTTCTGCCACTCTTCCGCCGACATCGGCACCCATACCTGGTCGCGACCCTTGAGGTTCGTGAAGCCGTGGTGAGCGACGTTGTGGCCGACATCCCAGAGCGAAAACGGCGTGAGCGACGGGAGGAACGCGATGCGGCCGACGATCTTGTTGAGCCAGTCGTAGCGCGTGTAGCTGCCGTGACAGGCGTCGTGCCCGATCACGAACAGGCGCGCGATCGCGATCGAACCGGGGATCACCATCAGCGACTTCGCCCACCAGCTGTCGAAGTAGCACGCACCCACGATGCAGGCGCCGAGAAATGCGAAATCGAGGAGGAGTCGCACGACCGGCATCACCGAGTCGCGGCGCAGATATTCCGACATCGCAATCCGCACGGTCTTGCGTGCATCGGCACGGGCGGCGTCCGCGGTTCGAGGGGTGTTTTCGGCAGTCGGCGGAATATTCGACATAGGGCGGCAAGACTATACGATTCAATGGCTAAGACACAGAGTCATCGGCCTCAAATTGGACCTGCGTCGCATGCCGGTTTTCGCCGATCGGGGCTTCCCTGTAGGAAAAGAATGTCGCGCGCGCGCCATCCGCGCCGCCCAGCGGGTGATTTCCGGGTCGGGTGGCGTGGCTTGGTTGCCACGGCGCCATCCATGCGCGCACATCCGCCGGCCTATACTTCGACCGCATGGCCGCGCCACGCGAATACGAAGACATCCCCGGCACCTACGTTTACGACGCCGAGCGCGGGCGCGTGGGCTACGCGCTCAACATGTTCTGCATGTCGCTCAACAAGGCGGAGAACCGCGCCGCGTTCAAGTCGGACGAACCCGGATATCTTGCGCGCTTCCCGGTGTCCGACGAGCAGAAGCGCACGGTCTTGGACCGCGACTGGTTAGGCATGCTCAAGGTCGGCGGCAACATCTACTACACGATCAAGATCGCGGCCTGCGACGGCCTCACCTTCCAGGACATCGCCGCAAAGATGAGCAGCATGTCGAAGGATGACTACGCGAAGATGATGCTCGCGGGCGGTCGCACGCCGGAAGGAAATCTCTTCAAGGACCCGCCGCGCAAGGACGAAGCGTAGTGGCGCGCATCGTGGGAGGAATCGCGTGCTCGCACGTGCCCGCCATCGGCGTGGCGCTCGATCGCGGCATCCATGAGACTCCCTATTGGGCGCCCTGGTTCACCGGCACCGCACCCGCGCGCGACTGGCTCGCGAAGCTCAAACCCGACGTCGCGATCCTCGTCTACAACGACCACGCGAACGCATTCTCGCTCGAGATCATTCCGACGTTCCTGTTAGGCGTCGCCGCGGAGTTTCCGATCGCCGACGAAGGTTTCGGCGTGCGCCCCGTTCCGCCCGTGATCGGCGATCCGCGCTTTGCGTGGCATCTCGCCGAATCGCTGATCCTTGACGAATTCGACATGACGATCGCGAACGCAATGCCCGTCGACCACGGTTTGACAGTGCCGCTGTCCGTCACCTGCGGCCGCGTCGACGCGTGGCCGTTTCGCGTGGTCCCGCTCTGCGTGAACGTCGTTCAGTACCCGCCGCCTACCGGCAGGCGTTGCCTGCGGTTGGGTCAGGCCCTCGCGAAAGCGGTCGCCACGTATCCTGAAGATCTGCGCGTCGTCGTCTACGGCACCGGTGGCATGTCGCACCAGTTGCAGGGCGAACGCGCCGGCTTCGTGAACCGCCAGTTCGACGAGGACTTTCTCGACGGCATCGTGCGCGACCCCGACCGGCTCACGCAGTTCTCGCACACGAAGTATCTGCGTGAAGCGGGCTCGGAAGGCATCGAGCTCGTGATGTGGCTCGTCATGCGCGGCGCACTCGGCGCGAACGTGCGCGAGGCGCACCGCTTCTATCACGTACCCGCGTCGAACACGGCCGCGGGGCTGCTCTGCCTGGAGACGACATGAAGGTCTGCGTTGCAGGCCAAGGCGCGTTCGGCATCAAGCACATCGAGGCGTTGAAGGTCATCCCGGGCGTCGAGATCGCGACGCTCGCGGGCGGCAGCGCGGATTCGACGGCGGAGGTCGCGAAGAAGTACGGCATCCCGCACTGGTCGCTCGATCTCGGCGAATGCCTCGCGCAGTCCGGCGTCGTCGCCGCGATCCTCGCCACGCCGACGCAGATGCACGCCAAACAAGGTTTGCAATGCCTGCGCGCCGGCAAACACGTGCAGATCGAGATCCCGATTGCCGACAACCTCGCGGACGCCGAAGCACTCGCACGCGCGAGTGCGGAAACCGGCCTCATCTGCATGGGCGGGCACACGCGCCGCTTCAACCCGAGCCACCAGTGGATCCACCGCAAGATCCGCGCGGGCGAGTTGAAGCTCCAGCAGATGGACGTGCAGACGTACTTCTTCCGCCGCTCGAACACGAACGCGTTGGGGAAACCGCGAAGCTGGACGGATCACCTGCTCTGGCACCACGCCTGCCACACCGTCGACCTCTTCCAGTATCAGGCCGGCGAAACGGCCTCCGTCGCACGCGCAATCCAGGGCCCGATGCAATCACAACTCGGCATCGCGATGGACATGAGCATCCAGATGAAAGTGCCGTCGGGCGCGATCTGCACGCTCTCCCTGTCCTTCAACAACGACGGGCCGCTGGGCACGTTTTTCCGCTATATCTGCGACAACGGCACGTACATCGCGCGTTACGACGAGCTCATCGACGGCAAGAACAATGCGATCGACGTGTCGACAGTCGACGTGTCGATGAACGGCATCGAGCTGCAGGATCGCGAGTTCCTCGCCGCGATCCGCGAGAAACGTGAACCGAATGGCAGCGTGCAACAGATCCTGTCCGCGATGCGCACGCTCGATGCGCTGGAGAAGTCACTGCTGTGAAATCGATGAAGTTCGTTGGCGGTGTCGCGATCGCCGCTGCCTTGTTGTCCGCGAATGCATCCTCGGCCGACGCGGAGCGCGTCTATCCACCCAAGAACTGCGAGCCCTGCTCCACCTGGAATGCGCCGCTCGAACCGTTTCGCATCTTCGGAGATTCGTACTACGTGGGTACGGCCGGGCTCGCATCAATTCTGATCCATTCTCCCGCGGGATCGATCCTGGTCGACGGTGGACTGCCGCAATCGGCGCCGCAGATCCTGGCAAACATCGAAAAGCTCGGCTTCCGCGCGCAGGACGTGAAGATCCTGGTGAACTCGCATGCGCACTACGACCACGCTGGGGGCCTCGCGCAATTGCAGGACGTCACTGGCGCTCGCGTGTACGCGAGCCCAGCCAGCAAGCTTGCATTTGAACGTGGCGACATCCGGAAAGACGATCCGCAGACCGCGTTCGGCACACCGCACAATTCGTTTCCCGCGATTCGCGACGTGCAGGCGATTCAGGACGGCGAGACGCTGAAGCTGGGATCGCTCGCGATCACCGCCCACTTCACGCCCGGCCACACGCCCGGTGGGACTTCATGGACCTGGCGCAGCTGCGAAGGCACACACTGCGTGAGCATCGTCTACGCAGATAGCCTCAATTCCGTGTCGGCCCCCGGTTTCAAGTTCAGCGGCGACAATACGCATGCGTCGCGCGTGACATCGTTTGAGGAATCGATCGACAGGGTCGCCAACCTACCTTGCGATCTGCTGCTCGCGCCGCATCCCGAGCTCATCGACATGGCGGCGAAACTCGAGAAGCTGAAAACTTCGCCAGCTGTGCACCCCTTCTTCGACGCCAGCGCCTGCCGCAACTACGCGTCCGCCGCGAGGCAACGCCTCGACAAACGATTGCGGGAAGAGCGCGCGAGCGGAACCGCAACGCCGTGAGCGGCATCGCGGTCCGCCGGCTCGAGGTCATCAGCTCGCGCGAGTTCGCGGGGTTGTGCGACGTGCTGATCGACTGTGTCGAGGGCGGCGCCTCGGTCAATTTCATGCTGCCCATGACGCGCGAGAAGGCGATGGCCTTCTGGCTCAAAGTCGCCGAGGGCTTGACGCACGGCGAACGTGCGCTGATCGTTGCGGAAGACGAGAGCGGCATCGTCGGCACCGCACAGGCGGTCTGGGCATCGCCCGAGAATCAACCGCATCGCGCGGACATCGCGAAGATGCTCGTGCATCGCCGCGCTCGCAACAGGGGCGTCGGCGCCGCGGTACTGGCTGCTGCGGAAGACGCCGCTCGCGCCGCCGGCCGGACGTTGCTGGTCCTCGATACCGCGAGTGCCGCGGCCGAACGACTTTACGAGCGCGGCGGGTGGCGACGCGTCGGCGCCATTCCGAAATACGCACTGCTCCCCGACGGCCCGTTCATCGCGAGCGTGTTCTTCTACAAGGATCTCGCGGGGGATGCGCCTTGAGACGACGGGATTCCCTGCAAGCCGCGGGCGCGAGTTCCGCGTTCGCGTTTCCTCCCGCGTTCGCGGCGAACGGCCTCGTGCAGCTTTCGGACAAACCCGGCTTAGGCATCGAGCTCGATCCCGCGGAGGTCGAGAAGCAGGAAGTGCTTTCGTCTCTCTAACTTTCAGGAAACCCATGCGCATTCAACTCATCGCCCTCGTCTGCCTCGCCGCTTCCGTCACGCAGGCCGCCGACATCCGGGAGAGCCGCCAGACCGCCGCCTCGAAAGCCGCGCGCGCGGGTGAAGCCGAGTTCCGCGAGCTCTACACGGAGCTGGTGGAGATCAACACGACGCTGTCCGTGGGCTCGTGCACGAAGGCGGTTGAGGCCATGGCCAAGCGCTTGAAAGCCGCCGGCTTCGCGGACGGCGACCTAAAGATCATCGTGCCGAAGGACCGCCCGCAGGACGGCAACCTGGTCGCGTATCTCGCGGGCACCGGCAAGTCGTTGAAGCCCGTGCTGCTGCTCGCGCACATCGACGTCGTGGAGGCCGATCGCGCCGACTGGGAGCGCGACCCGTTCAAGCTCGTCGAGGAAGACGGCTTCTACTACGCGCGCGGCGCCTCCGACGACAAGGCGATGGCCGCCGTGTTCACCGACTCGATGGTCCGGTTCGCGAAGGAAGGTTACAAGCCGAAGCGCGGGATCAAACTCGCCCTGACCTGCGGCGAGGAATCGCCGAACGTGTTCAACGGTGTGAAGTACCTCATCGAGAATCACCGCGACCTCATCGACGCGGAATTCGCGCTCAACGAAGGCGGCGGTGGCCGCTACGACCAGAAGACCGGCGTGTATCAGTACGTCGCGGTGCTCGCCGCGGAGAAGGTCTACCAGGACTTCACGCTGACGACGACGAACCCCGGTGGCCACTCTTCACGGCCGATGCCGGAGAACGCGATCTACCAGCTCAATCGTGCGCTCGCGAAGATCGAGCAACATTCGTTTCCGATCGAATTCAACGAGACGGCGCGCGCCTACTTCGAGAAGTTCGGCGCCGTGGAAGGCGGGCAGAAAGGCGCCGACATGGTCGCGGCCTCGAAAGGCGATGCGGCGGCGGCCGAGCGCCTGCGCGCCGACCCATCGATCAACGCCATCCTGCACACCAATTGCGTCGCGACGCAGATTCATGGCGGTCATGCCCCGAATGCCTTGCCCCAGCGTGCGACCGCGAACGTGAACTGCCGGATCTATCCAGGCCACGAGCAGGAGGAGATCCTGGCGGAACTCGTCCGCGTGATCGGCGATCCGGGTGTAAAGGTCGACTTCCAGTCGAAGCCAGAGACGCCGGGCGCGCCGCCGCCGCTCTCGGCGCTCGTCATGCAGCCGATCGAGAAGTTATCGAAGGACATGTATCCCGGAGTCGCGGTCATTCCGACGATCAACTCCGGCGCGACCGATTGCCGCTTCCTGACGCCCGCGGGAATCGCCTGCTACGGCGTTTCAGGAATGTTGAGCGACGGCGCGACGAGCAATGCGCACGGACTCAACGAACGCATCCGCGTGCAGACGTTGCTCGAAGGACGGGAGTTCCTGCACCGCCTGACCAAGATGTACGCGGGCGGCAAGTAGCTGGGTGGTGCCCGGCACCACCGCGCTCAGTAACCCTTCTTCAGGTCGACGATCGCGAGCAGCTTGTCGCCGCTCACGAACCGCCGCATCTGCTCGCGCAGCAACAACTCGCGCGCCGACTGACCGAGATCCGACTGCGCGGACATGTGCGGCGTGATGATCACGTTCTTCGCCTTCCAGAGCGCGTGATCCTTGGGCAATGGCTCGGGCTCGGTGACGTCGAGACCCGCGCCCGCGATCGTCCCGGCATTGAGTGCCGCCGCGAGTTCGTTCGACACTACGCTGCCGCCGCGGCCCACGTTGATGAAGAACGCGTTCTTCTTCATTCGGGAGAACAGCTTCGCGTCGAACAGGTTCGTTGTCTCGGGCGTGAGCGGCAACGCGGCCACGACAACATCCGCCTTTTCGATGAGCGTCGGCAGTTCGTTGGAAAGGCCGACGTACGACACGAAGTCTGGCTTGTCGCGCGAGCTGTTGCGCGTGGCGATGACGTTCATGCCCAGCGCGTTCGCGCGCCGTGCGACCTCGAGCCCGATTCCGCCCAGTCCCGCGACTAGCAGCGTCTTGCCGGACAGCGCCTGCGGCTGCGAGCCCGCGAAATTGCGGCTCCAGCCCTCGCCGGTCGCCTGTCGGCCGATCGAGACCTGCAGCGATCGCGACAGCGCGAACATCAGACCGATCGTGTGCTCGGCCATGACGGGTCCGGCCACCGCGCGCATGTTGGTCACCGTGAGACCGGCGCGATCGAGACCTTTCGTACCGAGGCAGGCTTCGACGCCCGCGGAGTAGATGGCGATCCAGCGCGCCTTTTTACCCGCGTCGACGACGGCTTGATCGCAGACCAGCTCGTCGATGCCGAGCAATGCGTCGGCAGTCGGCGCTTTCGCGATCATCTCCTCGCGCGAGCGCACGACGATCAGCTCGACTCCTGGCGCCGCCGCTTGCATCGCGCTGAGCGACTCGGGATGCGACGGGTTGTAAGGTCCGGCCGCGGACAGGACGATGCGCTTCGGTTTGACCCAGCCCTTCTGGTCGCGCAACGCGACCGTGGCTTCGACGAGCCCGAGCTCTTTCACGAGCGCCGCGGCTTTCGGATCGGCCGACGGCCCATCGGCGTGCGCCACCATCAGACTCGATACCGCGGCGACGATGGCCGCGACTAACCACTTGGAATGCATCCCCTTCCCTCCGTGCGATGTGACCGCCTCCGCAGGCGGGCGCACATCTTGCCACGAGGAAGAATTGGGGAGTGGCCCCAAAGGGCGGTTTGGGGCCACTCCCCAAAAGGCCCTTTGGGGCCACTCCCCTACTGAACGAGGCCGGCCTTCACCTCTTCCTGCGACATCAACTGCACTTTCACCGGCTTCGCGTGCCAGATGTCGTCGCAGTACTCGCGGATCGTGCGATCGGACGAAAACTTCCCCGACCGGGCGGCATTGAGGATGGACATCTTCGTCCACGCTTCCTTGTCGCGATAGGTCTGATCGACCAGCATCTGGCAATCCGCGTACGACTGGTAGTCGGCGAACACGAAGTACGGATCGTGCCAGAGCAGGTTGTCGATGAGCGGCAGGAACTGGCTCGTATTGCCGCGCGAGAAGAATCCGTCGCGCACGAGCTGCACGATGGCCTGCAACTCCTCGTTGCCATCGACGAAATCCATCGGCCGGTATCCCGCCGCGCGGCGCGCCGCGACTTCATGTGCTTCGAGGCCGAACAGGAAGAAATTCTCGACGCCGACTTCTTCGCAGATTTCGATGTTCGCGCCGTCGACCGTGCCAATCGTCAGCGCGCCGTTCATCTGGAATTTCATGTTGCCAGTGCCCGACGCTTCCTTGCCCGCCGTCGAGATCTGCTCCGACAGGTCCGCCGCCGGATAGATGCGCTGGCCGTTCGTCACATTGAAGTTCGGCACATACACGACCTTGATCAGATCGCGCACACCCGGATCGCGGTTGATGATCTCGGCCGCGGCCGTGATCAGACGGATGATGAGCTTCGCGATGATGTAGCCGGGCGCGGCCTTGCCGCCGAACACGAACACGCGCGGCTCCATCGTGAACTTCGGATCTGTCTTCAGCCGGTGGTAGAGCCCGATCACGTGCAAGATGTTGAGGTGCTGGCGCTTGTATTCGTGGATGCGCTTCACCTGCACGTCGAAGATCGCCGACGGATCGACGATGACGCCGGTGCGCTCCTGGATCAGCCCCGCGAGCGCGGTCTTGTTCGCGTGCTTGATCTTGCGCCACTCGGCGCGGAACTCCGCGTCGTCCACGAGCGGCTCGAGCTTGCGCAATTGCTGGAGATCGCGAATCCACTCATCGCCGATGCGCTGCGTGATGCAATGCGCGAGGCGCGGATTCGACAGCACCATCCAGCGGCGCGGCGTCACGCCATTCGTCTTGTTCGAGAACTTCTCGGGCCAGAGCTGCGCGAAGTCGCTGAGCACGTCGCTCTTCAGAAGTTCGGAATGCAGCGCGGCCACGCCATTGATCGCGTGACTTCCAACACTCGCGAGGTGCGCCATGCGCACATATTTCTCGCCGGCCTCGTCGATGAGCGACAGCCGCTTGATGCGCTCTTCGTCGCCGAAGAACGCCATGCGCACCTCGTCGAGGAACCGCGCGTTGATCTCGTAGATGATCTCGAGTAGCCGCGGCAGCAGACGGCCGAACATCGGCAACGGCCAGCGCTCGAGTGCTTCTGGCAACAGCGTGTGGTTGGTGTACGCGAAGGTCTGGCGCGTGATGCTCCAGGCGCGATCCCAATCCATCGCCATCTCGTCGATCAACAGGCGCATCAACTCCGCGACGGCGATCGACGGATGCGTGTCGTTGAGCTGAACCGCATATTTCTCGGCGAACTTCTCCGGCGGGATCTTCTGAACCTTGCAAATGCGCAGCATGTCCTGGAGCGAGCAGCTCACGAAGAAGTACTGCTGCTCGAGCCGCAGCTCCTTGCCGCGCGCCTGATCGTCGTTCGGGTAGAGAACCTTCGTCAGGTTTTCGCTCGCAACCTTTTGATTGACGGCGCCGTAGTAGTCGCCGCGATTGAAGGTGCCGAAGTCGAACGACTCGGGCGCTTCCGCTTTCCAGAGACGCAGCGTGTTGGCGGTGTTGACCTTGTAGCCCAGGATCGGCGTGTCGTAGGGAATGCCATTGACGATGTGGCCCGGCACCCAGCGCGTGCGCTTGCGATGGAATTCGTCGTACCAGACTTCCGTGTGGCCGCCGAACTTCACATCGCAGCACCACTCCGGTCGCGCGATCTCCCAAGGATTGCCGTAGCGCAGCCACTTGTCCGTCTTCTCGACCTGCCAGCCGTCGACGATCTCCTGCTGGAAGATGCCGAACTCGTAGCGGATGCCGTAGCCGAGCGCCGGGACTTCGAGCGTCGCGAGCGAATCGATGAAGCAGGCCGCGAGCCGGCCGAGGCCGCCGTTGCCGAGACCCGGCTCGTCTTCGGTGGCGAGCAATTCCTCGAGATCGAGGCCGAGCTCGGCCACGGCCTGACGCGCCGTGTCGTAGATGCCGAGGTTGATGAGGTTGTTGCCGAGGTGCGGTCCCATCAGGAACTCGGCGGAGAAGTAGCAGACGGTTCGCGAACCTTGTTTGGTGTACGCGGCGGCCGTCGAGATCCAGCGCTGCAGCATGCGGTCGCGGACCGCGTACGCGAGCGCCATGTAGTAGTCGGTCTTGGTCGCGAGCGCCGGGAACTTGCCCTGGATGTAGAAAAGATTGTCGAGGAAGGCGTGCTTGATCGCTTCCTTGTTGAGCGCAGTGCGGTCTTCGTGAATTTGCGCCGGCGCGTTAGCGGCGGTCGGGAGCGTGGTGATCGAGCTCACGAGTGGTACTCCCCTTGTGTCATGGCCTTGAGCCTGCAAGATTCGTGCAGGAATTACCTCAAGTTTTTGAGGCAATCGCGTTGCGGTTTGCACCGCGGAGACGCGCGCGCAACTTCGGCGGCATCAGAACGGTGCGTTAAAGGGGTCAGATCTGTTTGACTCCGCGCCGTGTAAATCCACGGCGCGGAGTCAA
>JAYTOK010000085.1:0-1297 GCA_043747835.1 Pseudomonadota bacterium
CCACGGCCCGCCACCGATCTCGACGGCGCCGAACTCCTCCTTCGCGAGCTGGTAGCCCCAGTTGCGGAACGCGCCCTCCGTGTACTTCATGATGTTGCCCTTGTGGACGAGCGTCACGGAGACACGGTCGTTGTCGATCGCGTACTGGATCGCCATGCGGATCAGCCGCTGGCTGCCCTCCTTCGACACCGGCTTGATGCCAATGCCGGAGCTGGCGGGAAAGCGGATACCGGTCGCTTTCAGCTCGGTCTGCAGGAAGTGGATCAGCCGATGAACGTCATTCGAGCCGGCCGGGTACTCGATGCCGGCATAGATGTCCTCGGTGTTTTCCCGGAACACCACCATGTCGGTCAGCGAGGCATCGCGCATCGGGCTCGCGACGCCGGGAAAGTAGCGGATTGGACGCACGCAGGCGTAGAGGTCGAGCACTTGGCGCATCACCACGTTCAACGAGCGGATGCCGCCGCCGATCGGGGTGCCGAGCGGGCCCTTGATCGACACCACGAACTCGCGTAGCGCTTGCAGCGTCTCGTCGGGGAACCACGTGCCGCAGACCCGGTTGGCCTTCTCGCCCGCATAAACCTCCATCCACACGATCCGCCGGCGCTGTCCATAGGCCCTGGACACCGCGGCATCGACGACGGCGCGCATCACGGGCGTGATGTCGATACCGATGCCATCACCCTCGATAAAGGGAATGATCGGTTGGTCCGGCACCTCGAGCGTGCCGTCGGGTTGAAGGGTGATCTTCCGGCCGTCGGCCGGGACCACGATGTGGTCGTATCTCATCGAAACGGGCCCTGTCGCGATCGCTGAGGCGATTCTACAGCAGGGCCGCGTCGCGACCGGCGCTCGCCTCGCCAGATCGCGAAGCACCGGGCCGATGCGCTCAGTGAGCGGCGGCGAACTGTTCTTCTTCGGTGGAGCCCTTGAGCGCGCTCAGCGAGGACTGTCCGCCCGACACGGTCTGGGTCACGTCGTCGAAGTAGCCGGCGCCGACCTCGCGCTGGTGCTTGGTTGCGGTGTAGCCATCGGCTTCCGAGGCGAACTCCGCCTCCTGCAACGCGACGTACGCGCTCATCTGCCGATCCTTGTAGCCACGCGCCAGCGTGTACATCGAGTGGTTCAGGGCGTGGAAGCCGGCCAGCGTGATGAACTGGAACTTGTAGCCCATCGCGCCGAGCTCGCGCTGGAACTTCGCGATCGTCGCGTCGTCGAGCTTCTTCTTCCAGTTGAAGGATGGCGAGCAGTTGTACGCCAGCATCTTGCCCGGGAACTGACGGTGGATCGCCTCGGC
>JAYTOK010000086.1:0-119403 GCA_043747835.1 Pseudomonadota bacterium
GTACGAAAATTTCCCGCCGCCGACTTCGGAATCGGTGAAGTTGTTGGGTGGCGCTTCGGTGGTATCAGTGCACTGCGCCAAGCCTCCCGCGCCAGCGCAGTCTTCGCGCGAGCAGCTCGGATGCGTCGGAGCCCCCGGCCCGCCGTCCCAGACGCATTGGCCAGCGCTCGCCGGAGGAGACGCGAGGAAGACGAACCCAAGCAAGAGCAGACACAAGGTCGGCGTCAAAATGGAGCGGCTGCGATCAGATTGGGTCATGCCAAAGAGTCCCGGAGTATTTTCAGTGTGCGAGATGGCCGATTGCCCGACTCACCCCAATCGTTCTGCAATGAAGATTGAATATCTCACACTCGGGCGTGAGATCTTTTTGGAGTCGAAAGTTTGCGCGAGCTTTGTGAAACGCGCGAGTCGGCCTATTGAGACCGTTAGGCGCTGTTCCGAGAATGCGCGGTCGTCTGAATCCTCGCTACCGGAACCATGCGTCGACATCCTGAGGTAACGCGAAGCACGCGCCACATCGACACACGCCGCTCTCGCTCGGCGGCGACAGACTGATCGTCGCGACTCCGGCGAGTCCGGGCGACACAACCGACGCTGATGCAAGGCGAGTGGGTATCGGCGTAGGCGCAATTCTCGCCGCGGACACTTCTGGCGTACCCGCCTCGATGTCGAAGCCGCCTTCCGGCGCATTCGCTTCCCAGGCGGCCATACGCGTTACAGGTACTGCGCTTTGACGGTCTGACCCGGCTCGAGCCGTTCCCCGCCACGGATGATGACCCGATCACCGGCGCGCAGCGCGCTGTCGATCTGCACGTTGTTCTCGCGACCGGCGCCGATGATCACGGCGACGCGCTCCGCGGTGTTGTCGGGAAGCACGCGCATCACGTAGCTAGCCCCCTGTCGCAGGATCACGGCGTCACGCGGAACGGTCACGACCGAACGCACATTATTGGGCGCGATGTCGACGCGCACGGGCGCTCCGACGCGCCAGGCGTCGTCGAACGCGATGCGCAGCTCGACCATGCGCGAGCGTTCGTCGCCCACCGGGATGATCGCGCGCACCCTGCCCGTCGCCTTGTTGGCGCCATCGACGAGGTTCACCGCAGCTCCTGCCGTCACCGAATCCGCGGTGCCGAGCGGCGCGCGCGCCACCACTTCGAGATTGCGATCGTTCACCAAGCGCAACAGCGGCGTTCCGCCTGCGACGAACTCGCCCGACTGCCGCACGCGTTCCACGACGATGCCGGGGAACGGCGCGCGCACCGCGGCGCGATTCACATCGAGCCGCGCACGATCGCGCGCGACGCGACCCTGTTCGACTTCCTGCTCGGCCATGCGCTCGCGTGACTGCGCTTCGTCGAGCTGGCTCTGCGAGACGACGTCGCCGCCCAGCGTCTGCAGACGCTGACGCTGCGTGGCGAGCAGCGAAAGCTGTGCCTCGAGTCGTTTGACGGCGGCCTCGTTGTCGCGCAGCTCGAGCGCGAGGCGTTCGGGATCGATGCGCGCGATCGTGTCGCCACGCGCGACGCGCGTTCCCGGTTCGGCGATCCACGCTAGCGTGCCGCCCACTTCCGCGGCAATGCGCGCATCGTTGCGGCTGACCACGGTGCCGGTCGCCGAGAGGCTCGCGCCCAGGTTCTCGGCGCGCGCCGTCGTCACGACGACGGGAACGGGTGGAGCGTCGGCGGCGAGCGCGGGCAATGCATTCGTCAGGAGAATCGCGAGAGCGGACACACGCGCAAGTTTCATAGAGCTTCCCCGAGTTGTCTGTCGTGTTGTGTCGAGGCCAACACCGCCGGTTTCTCGCGAAGCCGCAACAGCGTAGGTAGGAGCAGCAAAGTGAACACGGAGTTCACTGCCATGCCGCCGACGAGCACCGTTCCCAGGCCGCGATAGAGCACGCTTCCCGGACCCGGGACGAGAACGAGCGGCAGCATGCCGAACAGAGTCGTGAGCGTCGTCAGCAGGATCGGGCGCGTGCGTGTCGCGAGTGCGGATTCGACCGCGGCGCGGACATTCGCGCCGTCGCGCATCTCGCTGCGCGCCTGATCGACCAACAGGATCGCGTTGTTGACGACGAGGCCCATGAGCACGACGAAGCCGATCATCGTGAGCAGGTCGAGCGTCTGCGGGGTGATGAGTCGCAGCAGCACGAGCGCCAGCACGCCGCCGAAGCTCGCGAGCGGAATCGTGAGGATGACGAACAGGCTGTCCTTCACCGAACGGAAGAGCGCGGCGAGCAACAGGAATAACGCGATCAACGCCATCGCGAGGTTCTGCGCCATGTTCGCGAGCGCTTCGCGCAAGGACCCGGCGTTACCCTCGTAGTGCACCGAGCCGTCCGCCGGTAGTGAGGCGCGCACGGCCGGTTCGACATCCCGCTGCAGAACTTCGATCGCTTCGCCGAGCGACATTTCCTTCGGCGGACTCACGTTGAGACCGATCGTGCGATGACCGTCGACGCGGCGCAGGCCACCCGCGCCCACTGTCGATTCCACCGCCACGAGTTCGCCGAGCGGCAGCACGCTGCCGGCCGGCGTCGCGATCGGCGTTTGGGCGAGCGCTTCGGGCGAATCCCACTTGCTCGCGCGCAGGATCACGTCGAGCCGCCGCTCGCCGTCGAAGTATTCGCCAACGAACATGCCGTCGCCGAGCGCGCGCACCACGGTGCCGATGTCGCCGCGGGTCCAGCCGATTTCGTTGAGCCGGCGGTCGTCGGGAGAGAGCCGCAGCTCCGGCTCGGCGAGCTCGAGTCCCTGGAACGCCTGCACTTGCGCGCCCGGCATCTTTTCCTGGATCAGCTTCTCGGCGCTGCGCGCGGCCGCGAGCAGCGCGGGGAAATCGGTCGCCTGGAGCTGGAAGTCGATGTTGCGTCCGTCGCCGAAGCCGCCGAAGAGGTTGCCCTGCGTGGCGAAGATCTGCGTGTCCGGGAAGCCAACGGTGATCTCCTCGTTCACGAGCTTGCCGAGCTCGTCGATGTCGTCCGGATCGAGCGGCCGGATGCCGAAGTTGGTGCCGAAGGCGCCCGCGAGAACGTAGTAGTTCTTGAGTTTCGGCTCCTTCTCGCCAGCCATGTAAGGCGCGAGCCGCTTCGCAATCGGCTGCACGAACTCGCGCTCGACGGTTTCGATGTTCGTGCCGGGCGGGAGCTGCACGAAGCCGTCGATCGCGTCGCGCTTGACGGGGGGTAGATAGTCGAGCGGCGGCAGCAGGGCCCAGGTGAGCACGACGGGCGCGAGAAACAACACGCCCACGGTGGCGTAGCGGCGGCGCGGCGAATCCGTCCAGCGCACGATCCACTGGGCAATCGCGGCGTACCTGTCGTTCGAGCCCTTGTACACGTTTTCCGTGTTGAGCCAGCGCGACGCGGCCAGCGGCAACACGGTGACCGAGACGATGAGCGAGGCGATGACCGCGATCGAGATGGTGAGCGCGAGGTCGGCGAACAACTGCGACACTGCGTCCTGCATGAAGACGATGGGCAGAAAGACGATGACGGCGGTGACGGTCGACGCGAGCAACGCGGGCCAGACTTGTTTGGCGCCCGCGAGCGTGGCCTCGACCTTGTTCAAGCCCCGGTCGCGCTGCTGCGCGATCGCCTCGAGCATCACGATGGCCGTGTCGAGCGACTGCCCGACGCCGAATGCGAGACCGGCAAGCGATATCACGTTCAGCGTGCGGCCGAACGCGTAGAGCATCACGAGCGTGACGGTGAGGCAGATCGGAATGGACAGGCCGACCAGCAACGTCGCGCGCCGATCGCGGACGAAGAACCACAGCACGGCGACCGCGAGCAGGATGCCCGCGAAGAGATTGCCGGTGACCATGTCGATGGCCTGGTCGATGAACACGGAAGGATCGAACGACTGCGCGATCGAGAGGCCGAGCTTCTTCAACTCGCCGTCGCGCATCTTGTCGATTTCCGCTTTTACCGCGGTCAGCGTCTCGAGAACGTTGGCGTCGTTCTCTTTCATGATCTGGATGCCGATCGCGGGGTTGCCGTTTTGCATGGCCAACGAGTTGCGATCGCCGCGGCGCACCTGAACGGTGGCGACATCACCCAGTCGCACGGGACGGCCGTCGCGCCATTCGATGACGAGATCGGCGAATTGATCGACTGCGTAGCGGCCGGCGAAACGGACCGTGTACTGACGGCGTCCGATGTCGACGAAGCCGCCGGAGACGTCGTCGGCGCTGCCGGCGACTTGCGCGATGCGCGGGATCTGGATGCCGAGCTCCGCCGCGCGGGCCGGGTCGAACACGATCTGCAACTCTTCGTCCGCGCCGAAGTTGATGCGCACGTTGGCGACACCGGGGACGGACTCGATGCGGTTGCGGAACAGCTCCTCGATCTGGCGGCGGTAGTTATCGATGGGGCCCGGCGTGCCCGGCAGCAATTGCACGAAGAACCACGACAGCGTGTTGTTAGGGCCGTTGCCGCCATCCGCGCCGAGCGAGATCTGCGGCGCCTGCGCGTCGCGTGGCAGCGGCGGCAGCTGGTTCATGCGGCTGATGACTTCGAGCATCGTCGCCTGCATGTCGGTGCCGACGGCGAACTGCAGGTTGATGAATGCGCTGCCCTGGTTCGCGAAGGCATTCATCGATTGCAGGCCGCGCAGGCCCGCGAGAGCGCGCTCCTGCGGTTCGATGATCTCGGATTCGATCTCGGCGGGAGCCGCGGCGCGCCAGGTCGTGAACAGGGAGATCGCGGGTTCCTCGATGTTAGGGAACAGCTGGATCGGTAGTTTGAAGAGCGCGAACGCACCGAGCAGCGCGACCATGAGGATGGCGACGAGTACGCCCGCGGGATTGCGCAGCGATGTTTCCGTGAGGTTCATTGCATCGCCCTCGCGCCGGAAATTGGCGCCACGATGAGAGCTTGGAGTCAGAAGCCGGGCGGGGGTTTACACGGCTCGGCGCGGGGTGGGGGCGGCTCGGCGTGGGAGTGGTGCCGGGGAGGGGTTGTCGGGGTTGCAAGCGCTCAACGCACGATCATGGCGATGGTGGTTGCCAACCTCGAAAACCCCTCCCCGGCACCTTTTCAGGTCACCAGGTGTAGCGCACCTTGTAGCGCACGACGGTCTCGCCGTCCTTCGCCACCTTCACCGGGAAGTTGATGGTGCGCGCGTCATCCTTATCGAAGTTGTGAGTCTTCGTGAGCACCTTCCAGTTGCTCCAGCGGTAGAGGTTCTCTTTCACGACAACCTCGACCGGCTGCGACTTGTGGTTGCGCAGTTTCACTTCGATCTCTTCTTCCATCCATTTCGCGGTCGTATCGATCGCGAAGTTTACCTGCCGGCGCTCGCCGACCACGTCGAACGCCGAGCCTAGCTTCACGCGAACCTGCTCGTCCTTCGGCGTGTGGTCGATCTTGTCCTCGCCGATGAACTCGAGACTGCCGTCGGCACTGTCGAGCTTCGAGACGCGCAGCCGTCCCGCGGGCAGCGGCACGCCGAGCCCGAACTGCTTGTCGTTCTTGAACTCGAGGTAGACGTCCACCTTCTTGTTCATCTCGGTGCCCATGTTCCGGTCCGTGTACGGGCTCGGGTAGAAGTACGGCATCGGCGCGCCGTAGTAGAGGAGGATCTTCTTCGCCGGAATCTGTTTCGCCTGATCGAATAGCTCGATCTGCTTCGTCGAGTTGTTGGGCAACGTGGTGGGCCGACCGAGCGTGTACAGGTGGAATTCGAAAAAGTCCTTCTGCTGGAAACCGTCCTGATTGTCCGGAGCGGCTGCGGCCAACTCCAGGACCTGGTGGCGCTCCATGCGCATGTCCCTTTCCGGTTGCACGCGCTGCACATCGCCCGCGACGAGCTTGAGCTTCGCGTTCGTGAACGTCGCGCCAGCCTGGTTGATGATGCTGACCCAGGCCGCGAGATCCAGCATGCCGCTGTTGGCATCGGCGCCTTCGTTGAAGATCACGTTGTAGTCAGCCCACCAGGTGATGCCGCCCGTCTGGTATGTGACGCGTGTCTTCTGCTCGCCGCCCATCGGCGAGTTGATGTCCCAGACCAGCGTCGGGCGCGTGTTGAGACCTCCCGGCAGGTCCGGGAAACGAACCGCGGAGCGTGCCGGCAGCGAGTAGATGGAACCATCGGTGCCCTTGAGCACGATGCCGTCGGAGGCCGAGAGCAACGTGCCGGTAATTGGAACAACGGTGTTTCCGTTGTGCTTGTCGACGGTGATCTGTCTGTCGATGAACTTGAGCAGCAGCTTTTCGGCGCTCACGAGATCGAACTGGAAATTCTGCTCGAGCACTCGCGTCCCCGGATCCGACAGGGACGTGAACGTCACGGTCGTTGGGTCGATCAAGGCCGCGACATCCGTGAAGGACAGTTGCGAGCGCCCCTGCTTGATCTTTATCTCGCGATCGTCGCGCACGAGCGCGTAACCCGGGACCGACATCGCATTCGGCACGCCCATGCCGGGGATCGGCCGGTAGAGCTCGGGCGGAATCGCGCCGGGTTGTGAGGAGCTGTAGATCGTGATGGCCGTGGCGGAGTCGGCGGCGGCGTGCGAATGCGCGGTGAGGCCCAGCGCGACGAGAGAGACGGCGGTGACGAGCGGCTTGCGTAAACCTTTCATGAACGATGAAACCCTCGATGAATGGGACAACATTGAAACGCGCTGCGGCAATCCGTCGGTCTAGAAAGTGTCGTCACGGAGAACTGCGAACTGAGTCGCAATGCGCCCTGGAACCCTTTGCCGGAATGTGAAACGGCGCAGCGGATTCCTGACATAACCATCGCAGCATAAGCACGTGCGATCCTGTAGGACCAACGGCAGATATCAGCCCGAGTGGCGCCTGGCGTTTTTGCGGCGCGTATGGACCGGTAGTGTCGGCCGTGAAGTCCGCTCGGCCCTGAATTTGCGGAATATCGAACACCGATGGAAGCTGCGAGTCGTATCGAATCCTCTGGCGTGAATACGTCCCCCGGCCTCCCTGTCGTCAATGGAGCGCCTGCGCCCGCCATGGATCGCGAATTCATCATCAAGAATCAGATCGTCGAGCGATACCTCGCCGGCCGTCTGCCGCCGAAAGGCGTCACCGATTTCGAGAAGCTCATCCGCTCGCGTCCGCAGCTCATCGAGGAGCTGGGTCTCGCCGACAAGGTGAACGCGGGTCTGCGTCTGTTGGACGCCGCGGGCGTGGCGGAACCTTGGGCCGAGAAACCGAAGTCGGTCTGGCAGAAACCCATTGTCACGATCGCCGCCGCCGGACTCGCCATCGCGGCGCTGATCGGTTGCGGCATCCTAGCCGCGCAGGTTTCCGCGCGCGAAGCGTCCATCGACAAGCTCAAGAAAGAGAATGTCGAGCGCCCGATCGCTCCCTCGACTCGCAAGCGCACGATCCTCGTCGGCGTCTCCCGCAATGGTCCGCCGGGTCAGGCGGGCGTCAACATCGGGCATGGCGACTTCGCCGAGCTCAAGGCCGACGTGTCCTGGACCCGCTTCGCGATGTTCAAGGTCTCCATCGACCGCGTCGACCAGGGCCGCGTGGCGGTCCTCGATGGAGTCACCAAGGATTCGAACGGTCACCTGCGCATGTCGTTCAACGCGGGCGCTTTCGGTCCCGGCGACTATCTGGTCACGCTCGAAGGACTGAACATCCGGCGAGAGAGCGTTCCGATCGGCTGGTACCGGATCGCGATCTCGCGCTAGCCCTTCGCGGGCTTCACGATCACCTTGTCGATGAGCCGCGGCGCCGTCGCGCGCCCGTCCGCGGGCAGGCTCGTCGCAGCTCCCCCACGCTCGGCGTTGCGCCACTGTCGCGCCACGCGATCGATGCCGATCGCGTAGATCGTCAGCGTTCCATCCGCGCCCACCTTGATCCGCAACCATTGCTTGAAGTCCTGGATGCGCAAGGAAGAGAACGCTTCGTTGCCGTGCCGGCCGAACACGCGGATCGACGTGAATAGATAGACGCCGAGGATGAAGGAGCCGACGGGACCGCCGAGCAGAAAGGTGATGACGCCCGAGAGCAGCAGTTGCACGGTGCTGCCATACAGAAGGTCGAAGGCCTGCACCGTGAGCAGCAGCGCGATCCAGCCCACCGCGAATGCCGCGGTGAGATGCAGCAGCGCGTGGAAGGCGCCGCCCAGAATGCGCCAGGAGCGCAGGTGCGTGTCGGTGAAGAAGATGAACGCGGCGACGATCGTGACCAGCCACATGCCGTTGAGGGGATCGCGAATGGCCGCGTTCAATGCGGAACTCAACGCGGTGGGCAGGTCGATGACGTCGGAGGCTTCGAGACTCGCCGACGCGAGCCACGCGGACATCGAATAGAGGAATGCGTAGAGCCAGCCAGACTTCGGGTTCAAGAAGGGGAACAGGAAGTTCCGCCACGTGAGTCGCGCGGAAGTTCTCGCGTCGGGGTACGTGGCCACTTCCTCAAAGCCATTGCGCAGGATTTTCGCGCCCGGCGCGTGCGTCGGGTGAAGGAACGCGCCGCCGCCGCCGGAAGTGATTTTCTGAATGCCTTCCGCGTTCTCGTGGCGCTTGTAGAAATGCAGGTCGCCCGTGAGGAAGACCCGCGCGCGACGCTTGAAGACTTTCTCCTCGAGGAAACGCGTGCTCGTGTCTTCTTCGTAGCTTTCGTGTTTTGGATACGCGTCCTCGAGGATCCAGCGCGGCTCCGGCACGCAGAAGATGAGGCTCGCCTGATCGTCCATGCGCGCGGCGACTCTCTGGAAGTACTGCACCTGCGGCTCATCGAGCTCGGCGCCGAGCTGCAGGTCGAGCGCGCAGAGCCACCAGTTCCCGGGCAGATGCAGCGCGAAATAGCTGCGGGTCTGCTTCGTGCAGCAGCCGGCGAAACCGCGCTCCGGTCGGCAAAAGGTGCGCGAGAACGCGACGAGGCTGTCGTACCAGTCGTGATTGCCCGGGATCGCGAAGATATCGGGCTTCGCGCGCCCGGCGAAGGCGTGCGCGTATGGCGTTTCCGTGCGCACGACGTACTCGTTGCGCGACGGGTAGGGATAGACCTCATCGCCACCGAATACGAGAAGTTTGCCCGCCTGCGTCACTTCATCGCCGAGCGCGAGCGCGGGCGTCGCGAGCGCGTCCGCCACGGAATACGTCGGATTCCAGCCGTCGCCCGTGTCCGCGACGTAGTCGAACCAGAACTCACCGGCTGTGGCCTGCGAGTAGTCGAACTCGGACTGCGGCTGGCTCGCGAGCGCTTCGATGAGGCGCGTGTCGGAATGACGGCCGAAGACGTTCGCGATGGCCATCTGGTACGCCGAATGCGCGAGCACGCGCGGGTCGTACCATCCCACCATCGAGCGGCGCCGCGGCACGCTCTTGTTCACTGCGCACTCCGCAGCGTGAGCGACGGCGGCTGGTTGACGACCGAGCGCGTCGCGAGCCAGCCCGCGAAACACACGAGCAGGCCACCACCGACAACGCCGTATACCCAGACGAGCGGGTCCAGCGTGTAAGGAATTTGCAGCACCTGCTTCGCGAAGAAGTATCCGGCGATCGACGCGCCGGCGGAGGCGAGCACGCCGGAGAGCACGCCGAGCGTCGCGAACTCCGCGAGCAGGCCTTTCAGCACCGTCAGCCGATTCGCGCCGAGCGTGCGCAAAATGGCGCTTTCATAGCGACGCTCCTCGCGGCTCGCCTGCACGGCAGCAATCAGCACGACGAGACCCGCGCACAGCGTGAACATGAAGACGCTCTGCACCGCGGCCACTGCCTTGTCGACGACCGATCGCACCTGGTTCAACAGATCGTCGACATTGAACACCGAGACGCTCGGAAAACGGCGCACGAGGTCGCCGATGGTCTTCGGATTGTTGGCTTCGAGGTGCGCCGCCGTCATCCAGGTTCCCTGCGTGCCCTCGAGCAGGCCCGGCGCGAACATCAGGAAGAAGTTAGGCTGGAAGCTGTCCCACTTCACGCGTCGCACACTCGACACGCGCGCGCTGAATGACTCGCCAGCGACGTCGAAGCCGAGATCGTCGCCCAACTTCAGTTTCATCTCCTCGGCATACTCCGTCGAAATCGACACGAGCGGCTTGCCGAAGTCTTCCTTCGTGAACCACTTGCCTTCGGTGACCTCATTGTCGCGGCCTAACTGCTCTGCCCACGTGATGTTCTGGTCGCGGTCCGCAAAGTTCTTCCCACGCTGAGACTCGAACTTGATGTCCTCGACCGCCTTGCCGTTGATCTGCGTCATGCGCGCGCGGACCATCGGCCGCACACGCGTGTGTTGCGCGCCGCGCTCTTCGAGGAACGTCGCGAACTCCGTGTTCTCTTCCGCGGGGATGTTGATGAAGAAGAAGTTGGGCGTATCGGCGGGCAGACTGCGCTTCCAGTCCGCAAGCAGATCGTTGCGGACGACGGCCAGCAGCAGCAGCATCATGATGCCGTGCGCGAAGGCGGTGAGCTGCACGACGCTCTCGGTGCGACGACGGCCGAGATTCGCGATGCCGTAGCGCCAGGAGACGCCGACGCCACCGCGCATGCGGGTCGCCACGCGCACGAGCCCCCAGCCCGCGCCCGCGACCACGAGCACGAACGCGATCAGTCCGCCCACGAAGGTGAGCGCGGTCTTGGCGTCGCCGAGCACCCAGTAGATGAGGAAGGCCACGGCGAGCACCGCCGGACCGAACGCGAGGACGATGAGCGGTTGCGGCGGGCCGACATCGCGTCGCAGAACTCTGAGCGCCGGCGTCCGCGACAACTGCAGCAACGGCGGGAGAGCGAAGCCGGTCAGCACCGCGAACGCTGTAAGGAAGCCGATGCCGAGCGGCGCGAAACCGGGCGGCGGGAGATCGCCGCGCAACAGCCCGGTCAGCGCCTTGACCAGCCAGGCCTGAGCGCCGAAACCGAGCAGCGAGCCAATCGATGCGGCCAGCAGACCGACCAGCAAGAGTTGGGTGAGGCTCACGGTCAACGTGAAGCCGCGCGTCGCCCCCAGCGTCTTGAGCAGCGCGACCGAATCGAGGTGGCGGTGCACGTAGCGGCGCGCGGCCATCGCGACCGCGATCGAGCACAGCAGCACCGCGACGAGACTCGCGATGCTGAGAAAGCGCGCGGAGCGGTCCATCGCCGACTTGATCTGCGGCGCTGTGTCCGCGACGTCTTCGATTTCTTCCTGGCGTTGCTTGTTCTTCTCGAGCCATTCCTTGAACCCGGAGACGGCCGCGCGTTCGCCGGCGAACAACTGCGCGCGGCGCAACCGGCTGCCGGGCTGGATCAACTGCGTCGCCGCGATATCCGCTTCGTTCATGATCACGGTCGGCGCGAGCGAGAGGAACGTGGCGCCCTGGTCGGGCCGCGTGATCAGGATTCGCGAGACGCGAAACTTCGAAGCGCCAATGTTGAGCTCGGTGCCGATGCGGGCGTCGAGCGCTGCCGCGAGCCGGGAATCCGGCCAGACTTCGCCCGGCGCCGGGATTCCGTTCGCGGCTTCCGGCGCGCCGAACGGCTGGTCGGACAGCATCACGCGTCCGCGCAGCGGGTATTTTTCCGAGACCGCGCGCAGCGATGTGAGCTGGTTGGCGTCGCCGTTGAACACCACGCTGAAGAGCGAAGTCATGCGCGCGACTTCGAGGCCGCGGCGAACCGCTTCGTCGCTGGCGCTGGAGTTCATTTCCTCGCCCGACTCGAGGCGCAGGTCCGCGGCGAGTACCTCGCCCGCCTGGTTGTCGACCGCGATGTTGATGCGGTCGACGAGGAAGCCCACGCCCGTCAGCGCGCCGACCGCCACCGTGATCGCGAGCAGGAGCACGCCGAGCTCACCGGATCTCCATTCGCGCGCGAGCATGCGCAAGGCGATGGCGAAAGCGCGCATGCGTTACCTCAAGGCTCCGAAATCCATCTGCAGGATGCGTCCGCAGCGTCCGGCCACGGCACGGTCGTGCGTGACGAGCACGAGCGTCGTGTTCGATTGCGCGTTGAGCTCGAACAGCAGCGAGACGATGCGCTCGCCCGTGTGCGTGTCGAGATTGCCCGTGGGCTCGTCCGCGAACAGCACCGCCGGACGCGTCACGAAGGCGCGCGCGAGCGCGACGCGTTGCTGCTCGCCACCGGAGAGTTGGCGCGGGTAGTGACCCGTGCGGTGCTCCAGGCCCACGCGGGTCAGCGTTTCCGACGCCCCCTCGCGCGCGTCGCGCCGGCCCGCGAGCTCGAGCGGCAGCATCACGTTCTCGATCGCCGTGAGCGACGGGACGAGGTGGAAGGACTGGAACACGAAACCGACGCGTTCCGCGCGCAATCTTGCGCGGCCATCTTCGTCGAGCGCCGTCAAGTCGGTTCCCGCGAGGGTTATGCGTCCGGAAGACGGCTCGTCCAGCCCGGCCAGCAGCGCGAGAAGAGTGGATTTTCCCGCGCCGGAGGCCCCGACAATAGCAACTGATTCGCCTGCCGCGATGTCCAACGAAACGTCATTGACGATGGTCAGCATCCCTTCGGGACTGGTAACCTTTTTTGTGAGGCTTTCAGCTTTGAGTACGCTCATCCGTTTCATTCAATTGGCGTTGGTTTTGGCATTCGTCGGCACGGCCGCGGCGGAGCAGCCCCAGCGCACCATCATCGTGCTCGGCGACAGCCTGAGCGCCGGTTATGGCGTCAAGGTTCAGGAGGGCTGGGTAAGTCTGCTTGCGAAGCGGCTCGCCTCCGAAGGGTACGGTTACCGCGTGGTCAATGCCAGCGTCAGCGGTGAAACCACGCAGGGCGGCCTCGCGAGGTTGCCGCGCGCGCTCCAGACTCACAAGCCGGCAATCGTGATCGTCGAACTCGGTGGCAACGACGGTTTGCGCGGGCTGCCGCTGGCCGCCAGTCGAGAGAACCTGCGCAAGACGATCGAGTTGTCGCTCGCGGCGAAAGCGCGGGTCGTGCTCGTCGGCATGGTGATCCCGCCTAACTACGGGCAACGTTATGGTCAGGAGTTTCGCGACATGTTCGCCGCGCTCGCGAAGCAGCAGTCCCTCGCGTTCGTGCCGTTCTTCCTCGACAAGGTGGCGCTTGACCCCAAGCTCATGCAAGCCGACGGGATCCACCCGAATTCCGCGGGCCAGCCGCAAATGCTCGAAAACCTCTGGCCGAAGCTCAAGCCATTGCTAGTTGCCCCGGGCAAACCGTAAGGCTAGCCTCCCCTCATCCTAAGTCGAGGGGACGTCGTGGAAAAGCATTGGCTCAAGTCGTATCCGCCCGGCGTTCGCGCTGAGATCAATCTCAACGAATACGCTTCACTCAAGGAGCTGATCGAACGCGGGCTTGCCGTGCACTCCGTGCGCGATGCGTACGTGCAGATGGGCAAGGCCATGACTTACGGCGATCTCGACGTCCTGTCGGCGCGGTTTGGAGCTTTCCTGCAGACTACCTGCGGCCTCAAGAAGGGCGATCGCATCGCCATCATGATGCCCAACACCCTCCAGTACCCCATCGCCATCCTGGGCGCCCTGCGGGCCGGCTTCACCGTCGTGAACACCAACCCGCTGTATACCGCGCGCGAGCTCGAACACCAGCTCAGCGATTCCGGCGCCACCGTGATCGTGATCCTCGAGAACTTCGCGCATGTGCTGCAGGAGGTGATCGCGCATACGCCGATCAAGCATGTGGTCGTCTCCAGCGTCGGCGAAATGCTCGGATTTCCAAAGGGGCAGATCGTCGACTTCGTCGTACGCCACAAGCGCAAACAGGTGAAGCCCTTCAGCCTCCCCGGCGCGAAGAGTTTCAAACAGGCCTTGAAGGAAGGATCCGGTGTGCGGCTCGCGCCCGTGAAGCTCGATCACAGCGACGTAGCGTTCTTGCAATACACCGGCGGCACCACCGGAGTCGCAAAGGGCGCGATGCTGACGCACGGAAACATGGTTGCGAACGTCCTCCAGGCGCTGGAGTGGATCGGGCCCGTGTTCCCTCGCGATCCCGCGACGCTCATCACAGCGCTGCCGCTCTATCACATCTTCGCATTGACGGCTAACTGCCTGCTGTTCGTGATCCTCGGTTGGCGCAATGTGCTCATCACGAACCCGCGGGATTTCCCCGCTTTCGTCAGCGAGCTGAAGAAATACAAGTTTTCTTATTTGAGTGGCGTGAACACGTTGTTCAATGCGTTGCTGCATACGCCCGGATTCGACAAGGTGGATTTCAGTAGTTTGACGATCACGCTGGGTGGTGGAATGGCCGTGCAGGAAGCCGTGGCGAAGAAATGGAAAGAAGTGACCGGCAAGATCCTCACGCAGGCGTGGGGACTCACGGAGACCTCACCCGCAGCGTGCATCAATATGCCTGGCGAGGATTTCAATGGGTCGATCGGATTTCCGATTCCGTCGACGGAGATCAGCATTCGCGATGACGACGGGAATGAACTCGGCATCAACGCGGTGGGCGAGATCTGTGTGCGCGGACCGCAGGTGATGGCGGGTTACTGGAATCGGCCGGATGAGACGGCGAAGGTGATGATTGGAAAGGATCTGCTACGGACGGGTGATATCGGCCGCATCGATGAGCGCGGACTCGTGTTCATCGAGGATCGGAAGAAGGACATGATTCTGGTGTCTGGATTCAATGTGTACCCGAACGAAGTTGAGAGCGTCGCTGTGACGCATCCGGGCGTGCTCGAAGCGGCGGCGATTGCGCAGCCGGATGAGAAGTCAGGCGAAGTGGTTGCGCTGTTCATCGTGAGGAAGGATCAGAGCCTCACCGAGCAACAGGTGATCGAACACTGCAGAAAGGCGCTCACGGGGTACAAGGTGCCGAAGCACGTGTACTTCAGGAATGATCTGCCGAAGACGAATGTCGGGAAGATTTTGAGAAGGGCGTTGAGGGAGGAGTTGCCGAAGTCATAGTTAGATGGCTACTTTCGCGATCGCTTCTGATCACGCGCGTCTGCGAAAGCAAACGTAAATACCCCGACCGCGCACTTCTTTGCGCGTTTGCTGCTGGCTTCGTCAGCCTCCAACTCCATCCAATCGTCGACTGCGCCTAAGAACACGCTTGCTTGTGTTCGAACAAATGCATGAAATTCTGGCAGGCGTGCAACAGGAAATCTGTGCACTTTCGCTGACCTCTCGAAAATCGACGGTCCGCGATCTTCGTTCGTGATGTTGCGAGTCACTGTTTCGACGAACCTGGCGACGCCCTCGGCGATGTGCTCAAACATCGCCTGCGAGACGTATGGCACTACTACCTGTTTGCCATTTGGAATCCACCGTCCACTGCGGTCTTGCCGAACTAGGCGGCCGCGCTTGAGGCTATCAATGAATGTGTCAACACCATTCCGCGAGCTGAATCGGCGGGCAAGCTCCTCTAGACCAGGCGATCCCGCAAGCCGAAGTGGCTTTGGATAGCCATCTCTCGACAGATACTTTGTCTCACGATGCCAAGCCCTTAGCATGCTACCAATACGGTGATAGTCGGTTGTTAAAGCTTTCTTTTGACTGATCGCGATTTTTCCCGATGCTATTTCGACGCACGTGTCTGCGAACTGCCGTAACTCGTCAGAAGAATCGCCTGCCCCTAGCTTCAATGCGAAGAGCTGTACCACTGCCTCACGCACAATTCGGGCAGCCTTAGCGGATTGACGTGACTTTTTCATCTCGTACCTGCGTTGGGGCGCCGAGTAGCTCTCGCGTGTTTCGGTTTCGTCGATGCAATTGCGACCGAGATTGCGATCCTGTGCGCGCTTGGCGTCTTCGTTTTCGAACTTAGCTGCACCAGCGCGTCAACGAAGGCCGCTTTGCGAGTCTCAATTTCTCGTAGGGCAGCATGAGCCTGAGGCAGTGAATCGAAATGCATCGTGAAGCGGTTAATGCTGGAGTCAAACTCGGCAGCCTCGCCGATGTCTTTCGTCGCGGCTAGTTGCCGAACCCAGGGAGCGATCGCGCTGAGCGCTGACAAAGTCGCCTTCGTGGGCGGTAGCTTGTCTCTGACTAAAGCAACCGTATCGTCATCGTTGTGCTTTACCAGTTCGAGCCGCTTCATTTCCCTCAACATTGCTCGAGCCGGAATATCGCCGCTATATCTCTTCACCAGGCGGTCAAAACCTGCTTGTCCGTCGGTAAATCGAAGCGTCTTGGCTCGGCCACTGCGGCTCGCGAACCTGCGGTCAGATGACCAGCCATGTGCAACTCGAAGCGCTCGGTTTTGCTTTTCGATTTGGTTTTTGGAAGTCGAGTGAAGTGATTTTGTTATTCGGGCTACTTCAACCCGCGTCAGTCCGGTGGCTGCGGCGATGGTAGCAATGCTAACTTTCTTAGCTTTGACGTCACTCTGCTCAAGAGACCGCGCTGCCTCTACGAATGCATTCTTGGCTAAATGATTGATAACTCCGAATCCATATCCGTTGCGGAGCAATAAGTACGCTAAGCCAGAGAGAATCTTGGAAAGCGAACTTTCTAAATGAACTCGCTGGCTCAACGCTGAGGATCCGCTGCTTTTCGAGGGATCATCGACTCCGATTCGAGCTACGCGCGGCATGTGGTTTGGAGAGGATAGGCGGCGCCAAGCATGTCTCAACGTTCGCCAAGATTAGGGTGAGTTGACTAGCGCATTCTTGAGCTGAATTCGAATAAATAGCTCTTGACTTGAACTCTTGCGCGTTTTAGACGCGCGGCGTAACCCTGCCGTAGGGGCGTCTGTGTATCAATGGCGGAGCCGCGCCGACGCAACTCGGGCGGCTCCGCGAAATGAACTAGCTATTGGACGCCAGTGCCTTGGATGCTTTGCTTCCCGGTGCCCTGGATACTCTGAATCCCAGTGCCTTGGATACTTTGGATTCCTGTCCCTTGAATGCTCTGAATCCCAGTGCCCTGGATGCTTTGGATCCCTGTGCCTTGGATGCTCTGAATCCCAGTGCCCTGGATGCTTTGAGTACCTGAGACGGCGCTTTCACCTCTCACAATCGAGAGAACGCTGGCCGGATCACGTGCCGGCAACTGTGCCGCGCTCTCGATTTGGCTTGCCCATATCAGACCTGCGGGGTTCGCTTGCCGGCCCACTACTTCGATTTCGCTGCCAATTCCGATTGGAGCAGATTTGGACACGAGAGCATCAGCTAGATAGACGGAAGTCGCACCGACCTGTGCGATGCCAAGAGTTGAATCAAATCCAGTGACGCGACCCGATAGGTAGACATCGGTGGCACCCGAAACATAGGCCAGATCGACAGGGACGATCGTTTTGGCAACTAGCGAGCCATTGCTCAGCTTTTTCCCTGTGACCAACACGAAGTCACCGACGTTAAACGCACGCGCTGAAACGACGTGGTTTCCAACCGCACCTGGAATGATGGCTCGTGAGCTCGTACCAAAGGATTGACCCAATACGGTGATGGACAGTCCGTTCGGCGCAACAGCCTCGACAGGGCCGACGGTGGTTGGATCTCCGGCTTGCGCAGATGCACAAGCAAACGCAACAAATATTCCCGCAAGAGCGGGTGCCTTTTTAGACATACCGGTGCCTCCCGCGCCCGATCCATGGGATGGACGACACTTAACAAAAGGGGACAAGAAGCGAGACCTACGTCACAAACACTACTGCTAACGGAACCCTTAAGTCAAAAAGACTTGATCGGTTCGCAGTCAAGAATGCAGCAAAGTTTCTTCAGCGCGGTGATGCGCGATCGTGAGGCTCTTTAGATACCTTGTCGCTTAAAGGCGTCGTATCCGTTACTGGGTCCACAAACTGAAAGACGGCGAGGCCGACGCGCTCAAAATCCTTTCCTGGCGCGGCATCTGCAGAGTACGGACTGAGCCAGTTGTCGAGTTCGACCAAAAGGTCGCTTACCTTCTCTCGCACGTGTTTCTCGAATACTGGGACGACCGATTTCGGAAGCCCGCGATCTGAGATAACCGATCGCTCCAATCGTTTGTCGCTATTTCTTCGATCAAGATTGAACTGCAAGGTATTAGCGAGACGCGTAAGGGCATTGCCAAAGAATTCGAGTTGGGCGGGCGACATCTCTTCGACCGGGATAAATGCCCGGGAGATTGTGCGTACGTGAGTATCTCCAGACCAAACCACAGTCTTCAAACGAATGAGTTCATCAAGTACGTCGTGCACATTGGCGTTTGAATCTACAGTGTAGACCAGCTCTGAGAACGCCCTACTCTTCTGACTGCGAACTTCCAGCTCTAGCGGGATGCCATAGGGCCCCACGAACTGTGGATCGGTGTGCCATTTATTTAACACTTCGGAAAGAGTGGCGGTCAGCGTTCTCGGAGGCGCAGGTAGAGCGCCATCATGATCGATAAAGCGATCGACATCGCGTCTAGGCACACCGGTAGAAAGTGACACTTTTGCGCGCGTAAGTTTCGTGTCATCTCCAAGACCATCGCGAACGGCGGTCTCGACATAGACCCCGCGCACGAGATCTAGAAACTCATCGTAGCGAACACCTGACCTAACAAGTATTCGGATTAGTGGGCGCAACACTCTTCGGAAAGAGTACAAGAGCTGATCACGGGAACTCTTTTCCATCCTGCTAGACTCTCCAACTATCAGACCTTTATCACTTCAACAAATTGACAAGCTAATTTGCTTTAAGACGATCTAGCTCGATGAATGCAAACCTATCCGTCATCCCCGCCACATAGTCCGCCACCACGCGCGCGCGTGCCGGCGTCCCACCTTCCGCATCCGCACGAGCGACAAGCGCCTGATGCTCCGGCGGCAGTCTCGATGGCTCTCGAAAATAAGCCTCAAACAACACTTTGAGCGTCGCTCGAGCCTCTTCCATCACTTCCATGACCTTCGGATGATTGTAGAGCTTAGATCGCAAAAATCGCTTGAGTTCCTGATGCTCGCCAAGGACCGACTCACTCAGTGAGATCAGCGAGCGCGACTGACCACGGACGGCATCGATGCTGTCCACCTTCGACGCCGCGATTTCGGTTCCACTTTGGACTATGACGTCGCTGACGAGGTAATCCACCATCCGGCGGATGGTTTCGTACAGCTGCCTGCGCGGAGACACATTCGCGTACCGCTCGACGACAGCATTGTGAAACCGTGCAAAGACGCTCACATCGCGCAAATCCTCGATCTGGATCAGGCCCGCGCGCACGCCGTCGTCGACATCGTGGTTGTTGTAGGCGATCGCATCGGCAAGGTTCGCGAGCTGCGCTTCGAGGCTTGGCTGCGTCCGGTTCAAAAACCGCTCGCCGACATCGCCGAGTTGCCGTGCGTTTTGCGCGGAGCAATGCTTGAGCACTCCCTCGCGACATTCGAATGTGAGATTAAGTCCAGAAAATTCGGCGTAGCGCTCTTCGAGCTCATCGACGACGCGCAGCGACTGCAGGTTGTGTTCGAATCCGCCGAACTCACGCATGCACTCGTTCAGCGCGTCCTGGCCGGCGTGGCCGAACGGCGTGTGGCCGAGGTCGTGCGCCAGGCAGATCGCCTCAGTCAGTGTCTCGTTCAAGCCCAGTGCACGCGCCACGGTTCTGCCGATCTGCGCGACCTCGAGAGAATGGGTGATTCGCGTCCGGTAGAGATCGCCTTCGTGGTTCACGAAGACCTGGGTCTTGTAGACCAGCCTGCGAAAGGCGTTCGAGTGAATGATCCGGTCCCGATCGCGCTGGAACTCTGTGCGGAATCGCGGTGGCGGTTCTGGAAATCGACGGCCGCGGCTGCGCTCGTCGAACGCGGCATACGGCGCGAGCGTCTGTGTCATGGCTCAGCCGCAGCGCGCGCGCAGCGTCTCCCGCAACGCCGCGTCGTCGTAGTCGCCAGTGACCACGGACTTGCCGATCGCCTTGAGCAGCACGAGCCGGATCCGGCCTGCCGCCACTTTCTTGTCTATCTTCATGTTCTCGGCAATGGTGGCGGCGGGCAACGATTGCACGTCGGTTCGCAATCCGAACTGCTGCAGGACGCGCTCGACGCGCTCGACGTCGGCCGTACCCATCCAGCCAAGCCGTTGCGAGACATCCGCTGCGAGCAGCATTCCCGCGGCGACGGCTTCGCCGTGCAGCCAGGTCTTGTAGTGGGTCGCGCTCTCGATTGCGTGTCCGAACGTGTGGCCGAGATTGAGCAGGGCGCGGTCGCCGCGTTCGTGCTCGTCGCGGGCGACGATCTCCGCCTTGACCTCGCACGAGCGCTTGATGGCGTACGTCAACGCAACGGTGTCGCGCGCGAGCAGTTTCGCGGCATTCGCCTCGAGCCAGTCGAAGAACTCGCGATCGACGATGAGTCCGTACTTGATGACTTCGGCGAGACCGGCGCGCAACTCGCGATCGGGCAGGGTAGCGAGCGTGTCCGTGTCCGTGAAAACGGCGACTGGCTGGTGGAAGGCGCCGATGAGGTTCTTGCCACCGGGGTGATTCACGCCGGTCTTGCCCCCAACAGAGGAATCCACCTGCGACAACAGTGTCGTGGGGATCTGCACGAAAGGGATGCCGCGTTGGTAACAGGCGGCGGCGAAGCCGGCCATGTCGCCAACGACGCCGCCACCGAGCGCAACGACGCAGGCATCGCGCGCGAAGCGATTGGTCACGAGGACATCGAGCATGCGCGAGACGTTCGCGAGCGTCTTGTGAACCTCGCCGTCGGGCAGCACCACCTCGATACAGCGGCGCGGCACGAGCGCAGCCATGAGTTTCGCGGAGTAGATCGGGCCTACGGTGGTGTTGGTGACGACGAGAACGTCGCGCGCGGGCACGACGCGGTCCATCTCTTCGCGCAACTCCATGGCGCCGGCGCCGATGAAGATCGGATAGCTGCGCTGCCCCAGGCTGACGTCAATTCTTTCCACGCGTGAATTATATGCGGCCTCAGGAGGGCTCCTGTGCCTTGAATGCGGCGACGATGGCGTCCGCGACGACATGGACCTTACGTCCGTCGGTGGCGACGGTGAAGTTGGAGAGCGACTCGTACAGCGGCTCACGGATGGCCATGAGCTCGGTGAGCTTGGTCAGTGGATCGACATCGTGGAGCAGCGGCCGATTGCGCCCCTGGCGCACGCGTTCGACCTGCTGATCGAGTGAGGTTCTCAGGTAGACGACGAAGCCGCGTTCGTGCAGTGCGACGCGGTTTTCCGGCAGAAGGATGGCGCCGCCGCCAGTCGCGAGGACGATGGGACTTTCGCGCGTCAGATCTTCGATGACCTCGCGCTCGCGCTCGCGAAAGCCCGCCTCGCCCTCGCGGGAGAAGATGTACGAAATGTCGACGCCCGTTCGTACCTCGATCTCCGCATCGCTGTCGCGAAACGGCGCGCGCAATACGCGCGCCAACTGCTTGCCGACGGCGGTCTTGCCGGACCCCATTGGGCCGATCAGAAACACATTGGAACTGCGCGTGTGCATGTCGGCGCGAAGCATAGCGGAAACGAAACGGCCGCCCGGAGGCGGCCGTTCGTGAGTCGCTAGTGAGGCGATCAGTAGACGTTGACGCCTTCACGCAAGATCTTCGGCGTGACGAAGATCAGGAGCTCGTCCTTGTTGTTCGTCTTGCCGGTCGTCTTGAACAGGCGGCCGAGCACGGGAACGTCGCCCAGGTACGGGACCTTCTTCTCGGTCTCGCGACGCTCGGTCTCGAGGATGCCGCCGAGCACCACGGTCTGGCCGTCGTTGACGAGGACCTGCGTGGTGATCTCGCGAGTGTCGATCGACGGAACCTGCTGGCCGGCGCCACCCACGATGATCTGGCCGACGCTGTCCTTCTTGACGACGAGGTCGAGGATGACGCGGTTGTCGGGAGTGACTTGCGGCGTGACCTTGAGCGAGAGAACGGCCTTCTTGAAGGAGATCGTCGTGGCGCCCGAAGATGCTGACTCCTGGTACGGAATTTCCACACCCTGCTCGATGCTGGCCTCTCGCTGATTCGCGGTGATGATGCGCGGCGTCGAGATGACTTCACCACGGCCTTCCGCCTGTGCCGCCTGAATCTCGAGGTCCACGAGGTAGTCGCGGCCCAGCAGCATGAATGCAAGGCTGCCCGCGGGATTCGCGATCGGCAGGTTCACGTTGTACCGCTGCGGAATGCTGTCGCCCTCGCCGAGCACGAAGCCACCGAGGCCGTCGTTGTTCGGGTTGGTGTCCTCGCTGCGCTCCTGCACGAACTCGAGGTGATCGTCATTGTTGAGCGCCGAGCCGCTGGTGTAACCGAGACCCTGGCCACCGTCGTAGAGGTTGAAGCCGTTGAATCCGGCGCGGGCGCCGAGCTCGCGGGTGAAGTCATCGCTGACGATCACGATGCGCGCTTCGATCTGCACCTGGCGGATCGGGATGTCGAGCGTGCCGACGAGGCGGCGGATGTCGTCGAGACGATCCGCGGAGTCGGACAGAAGCAGAGTGTTCGTGCGCTCGTCGACCGCGACGCTGCCACGCTTGGACAGGAGGCCGCCGCCACCGCCACCGCCCTCGCCCTGCGCCTTGATCAGCGCGGCGAGATCGCCGGCCTTCGCATAGTTGACCTGCAGATATTCCGAACGCAGCGGCGCGAGTTCCTGCACGTCCTGGCGCGCGGCGAGCTCGGCCTTTTCACGCGACGCGAGTTCTTCGGTCGGCGCGACGATGATGACGTTGTCGTTGCGGCGCTTGTCGAGACCCTTCGTGCGCAACACGATGTCGAGCGCCTGGTCCCACGGCACGTTCTGCAGACGCAGCGTGACGCTGCCCTGCACCGAGTCGGAGACGACGATGTTCTGGCCGCTCGCGTCCGCGAGGAGCTGGAGCACGGCGCGAGTTTCGATGTCCTGGAAGTTCAGCGTGAGGCGCTCGCCGGTGTAGACGCGCTTGTCCTCGGTCTTCTGCGCGGCCTTGCGGGCCGGCTGTACTTCGACGACGTACTGGTCGTCGGACTGGTACGCGAGCTGTTCGTAGTCGCCCACGGCGCTGATGGAGATACGCACGCCGTCACCGACGCGAACCACGTCGAAGCCGGTCACCGGCGTCGCGAAGTCACCGGCGTCATAGCGGCGCGCGAGGTTGCTGGCGATCTCGGCGCCCGAGAAATCGACGACGATCTGGTTGCCGAGCTGGCGAAGATTGGCGGGCGTGCGCGGATCGGAGAGGCGCACGATCACGCGGCCCGTTCCACCTGCACCGCGGCGGAAGTCGATGCCCTTGATGGCGCGCGGGCCAGACGGGGCGGGAGCGGCCGAAGCCGAACGCGGCGCGACCGGCGAACCCGAGGCACCGCTCGAAGCAGCGGCGGCGGCGGCGGGTGAACCCGTGGCGCCGACCATGATGATGATGTCGTTGCCCGACACGCGCGTGGTGTAGGGCAGCAGTCGGTCGAGATTCAGCACGAGGCGCGTGCGGCCCGCCGCCTCGGCGGCGAGGATCGAGTCGACACCGCCGGCGCGCACGTCGACGCGGCGTGACGGAAGCGCGAGCGCGGTGTTCGCGAGGTCGAGGGAGATTCGCGCCGGGTTGTCGATCGTGAAGGCCACGGGTTCCGACGGAGGCGCCGAGTGCCGCAGCGTGAGCTGGAGCTGTTGACCGGACATGTTTTGTACGTCGATCGACTCGAGCTTGTTAGGCGTTCCCTGCGCGTGTGCGACGGAAGTCGCGACACCGACGATGACGCAAGCGGCGAGCCACAGCAGAGTCGAGGCGGCCAGCTGACGGATGGTTGTCTTATTCATTCGCATCTACTCCCAAACGTGGATCGTCAATTCAAGGCGAGCGCGGCTGCACGTTCCATGTAGCCGCCAACACCGTCAGGAACCAGTTCCACGACACTTATCTTCGAAGGCGATATTTCAGTGATCCGGCCTTCAGCCTGGCCGACATAGGCGCCGACCTGCACGCGATGCACGAGTCCATCCTTGGTCTTGATCAGGCCGTACGTACGGTCCTGCAAGCGCAGCGTGCCGACCATGCGCAACGTATCGAGCGAAAACTGCTCGAGGAATTCTCGATTGCGGCGCGAATCGGGCCGAGGACCGGCGGACGAAGCGCCCGATCCACCCGGCATGAACGGCGAACGCGCGTTCGACGATTCGTACGCATAGGTTTCGTACGGCTTGAGCTCGGGCAGCGGCTTCACAGGGCCACCGGGCTGTTTCTTGGTATCGGCGATGAACTGGTCGAGCTCGTCATCCTTGCTGGAGCAAGCGGTGAGCGCGCTCGCGGCAAGGGTGGTGGCGACGACCAGAAGCCAACGATTCTTGTGTTTCGAAAACATATTCATGACCTGTGTTTTCGCTTCTCGTCAGGATCCGGCGGGCGGAGGAGTGGCCTTGCTCTTCTCGACGGCCGCGACCTCCGCGTCATCGAGATAGCGGTACGTCTTGGCCGTCAGCTCGAACGACAGGTTGTCGTAAACGTCCTTGTTCTCGCGAGTGATCTTCATCTCGTCGAGAGTCACGATTCGCGGTAACGCCGCGATGCCGCTGACGAACTCACCCATCTGGTGATAGGAGCCGATCACCTTGATCTTGATCGGAAGCTCAGCGTAGAAATCCTTCTTCAGCTCACCCGACGGCTGGAAGAGCTTCTCTTCGAGACCGGCGGCAACACCAACCTGCGAGATGTCGATGAGGAGGCTCGGCACTTCGGTCTTGCCCGGCAGCTGGCGAAGCAGAGCGCCGAAGGAACGTTCGATGTCCGCCAACTGCTGCTGGTAGACCGCGAGATTGACCGCCTTGCGATGCTTGTCCTCGAAGGTGGTGCGCAGAGTCTGTTCTTCGGCTCTGACCTGCTCGAGGACCGGCTGCTGTTCGCTGTACACGAAGAAGTAGAACAGCAACCCGGTAACGAGCACGAAGCACAAGCCCACCGCGCCAGCGCGGACCGGTAAAGGCCAGCGACCCGGGTCGTTCGGATCGAGACTCTTGAGATCGTCAACAATGCTCATGTTCAGCCTCCCGCCGCAATGCGCTTCTTGGGCTTGTTGGGATCGACCTCATCGCTGACGGCGGGAGCGCCGGCGAGATCGGCCCACAGAATGAACGTTGCACCCGTGACGTTTTCCTTCTTGCTCTCGACCACCTCGAGCTCGGGCTTCGTGAGGTACGTGTTCGTGTCGAGGTTGCGCATGAACGTGGAGACGCGCGTGGAAGACTGTGCGACCCCTTCGAATTTCAGGCGGCGGCCATTCTGCGAGATGGCGGTGAGGTACACGCCGTCCGGCAGCTGCTTCGCGATTTCATCGAAGATGTGCACGATTTCAGGCCGCGAGCGCTGCAGCTTCTCAATGACTTCCATGCGCGCGATGAACCGCGCCTTGTCCGCCTCGAGGCTGTTGATCTTCTCGATCTGCTTGTCGAGCTCGGCGATTTCTTCTTTGAGCTTGGCGTTGCGCGATTCTTGCGCGCTCACCATCGAGTCCATCATGAGGTAGCCCACGAAAGCCGTGAGACACGCGCCGATCGCGGCGGCACCGAGCGAAACGCCGAACTTGAGCTTTCGCTCCTTGCGTTCTTCGTCGCGCCAGGGAAGTAGGTTTATGCGAGGCATTAGTCGAAGCTCCGCAGTGCAAGGCCACACGCCGTGAGCAGCGCCGTGGCGTCACGCGCCACCGCCTGCGCTTTCGCGCGCGAGGAAAGTTTCATCTGGCCCAGCGGGTCGCCCTTCTCGGCCGAGATACCTACGCGGCTCGAGATGACGTCCGAGACGCCGGAGATGTTGGCGCAACCGCCGCACACGAGAATCTTCTCGGGCTGGTCGCGACCGGAACCGGAAGCCAAATAGAACTGCAGCGAACGACTGACCTGCTGGGTCATGTCGTCGATGAACGGGTCGAGCACTTCAGCCTGGAAATTTCCGGGCAAACCGCCTTCTTTCTTCGCACGACCGGCTTCTTCCATCGAGAGGCCGTAGGTGCGCATGATTTCTTCGGTGAGCTGCTGGCCGCCGAACGCGAAGTCCCGCGTGTAGACGACCTTCAGGTTCCGCAGCACGCTGAACGTCGTGCTGCTCGCGCCGAAGTCGACGACCGCGATCGTGCGATCGATGCCGCCATCGGGCATCTGGTGCGTCATCAGTTTGCAGGCGTTTTCGAGCGCGAAAGCCTCGACGTCCACGATCTTCGCCGTCAGCCCTGCCGCGTTGACCGCGGCCTGGCGCTGCTCGACGTTCTCGGTGCGCGTCGCGACTAACAAAACGTCATTTGTCTCGGGATCCTTCTCCGACGGTCCAAGGACCTCGAAGTCGTAAGAGACTTCGTCCATCGGGAAGGGGATGTACTGGTCCGCCTGCATCTCGACCTGTGCTTCCAGGTCGCTCGCGCGCAAAAGGCGCGGCATCTGGATGACTTTCGTGATGGCCGCGTCGCCGGAAATCGCGATCGCGACTTCCTTCGCGCCGGCACCGGAGCGTTTCACGGCACGACGAATTGCCTCGCCGACTGCTTCCGCATCGACGATCGCCTTCTCGTTCATGGCGTTCTGAGGAGTCGGCTCTGCCGCGTACGATTCGACGCGATAGGAGCCACCACTCATCACCAACTCGATCAATTTGACCGACGAGGTGGTTATGTCAAGCCCGAGCAACGGGCGATACTTGCGCGTTAGGAACAGCACTTTAGCAGTCCTTTCATAGAGTTACGGCGGAATCGCGCGACCTGTCTTAAACCCAGGACACTATATATCAGCGTGAAGTTAAATTGAACGAGACGCTGCTCACGAAAATCGCGGATTCCCAAGGTTTCTCCTCATGCGGGCGCATTGGAACCAGTGGGCAGTTATCCGGATCAACTCAGGTCTTGAGCCCCGAGCCGGCAACCCCGCTGTCGTAGGCCAATGCAGGCCCTTAGACCGGAAGCTTTGCGTCCCCACCTTTCGGTGAGTATGCATATCGACGACGGTTACTATGCATAGGTCATAACGTCGACGCAAAGGACGAGAGTCTTATTCTGTGAAGCCAAACTACTTTCGACTTGGGGTGAAGGTCGTGATGGGTGTGACGGGTATCACACTCGCCGTCGCCTACGCCTTCATCTGCGCATACGTGTACCTGGAACCGACGCTGCCGAGCGTCGACGCGATGAAGAACAACGAGCTCGCCGTCCCGCTACGCGTGTACACGAAGAGCGGCGACCTCATCGCGCAGATCGGCGAGCAGCGCCGCAATCCCGTGAAGTACGAACAGATCCCGGAGAACGTGAAGAACGCGTTCATCGCGGCGGAAGACGACCAGTTCTTCGAACACCACGGCTTCGACTGGAAAGGAATTCTGCGCGCGTTGTTCGTGAACGTGACCTCGGGGCAACGCCAGGGCGGCAGCACGATCACGATGCAGGCGGCGCGCAGTGCGTTCATCACGCAGGAAAAGACTCTCCGCCGCAAACTGCAGGAAATCTTCGTCACGCAGCGCCTCGAGAAGAATTTCTCCAAGCAGGAAATCCTCGCGCTGTACCTGAACGTCATCTTCTTCGGACAACGCTCGTATGGCGTCGCCGCCGCGGCGGAAACCTACTTCGGCAAACAGCTCGGCGACCTCAC
Organism: Pseudomonadota bacterium; assembly: GCA_043747835.1. Lineage (GTDB taxonomy): Bacteria > Pseudomonadota > Gammaproteobacteria > Steroidobacterales > Steroidobacteraceae > CADEED01. The sequence goes on from JAYTOK010000086.1 coordinate 27,341, forward strand.
GCTCGGCGAAGCGGCAACGCTCGCGCGCGTGCCGCAATGGCCGTCGCGTTACAACCCGATCAGCGATCCGGGCGGCGCGACGGAGCGGCGCGCATACGTGTTGCGTCGCATGCTCGAGCTCGGATTCGTCGACGCGACTGCGGCGGATCTCGCCTCGAAGGAAGTCGTCAGAGCGAAGGCGCATCGCGCGCTGGCCGATGTCGAGGCGCCGTACGTCGCCGAGATGGCGCGGCTCTACGTGCGCGAGAAGTTCGGCGAGAAAGCACTCGAGGCCGGATACAAGGTTTACACGACGCTCGACGGCAGGCTGCAGAACGCGGCGAACCGCGCCGTGCGAATGGGACTCGTCGATCACGACCGGCGGCACGGTTGGCGCGGCGCGCAGAATCGCGTCGAGCTCACCGGCAGCGAGAACGTCGAGGCCCTGGACGTGCTGCTCGACGAATACGGAAACGTCGGCAATTTGCAGCCCGCGATCGTGATCTCGGTGGCCGAGAAGACGGCGGAGATCTTCGTGAAGGGGCAAGGCATGTCGTCCATCGAATGGGCGGGCATGTCGTGGGCGAAGCGCCGAACGCCCGAGTTCACGCTGGGACCCGAACCGAAAGCCGCGACCGAGATTCTGGCGCGCGGCGACGTCGTCTACGTCTTTCACGAGAAGGCCGACGCACCGGCCGAGCTCGCCCAGATGCCAGAGGCGGAAAGCGCGCTCATCGCGCTCGATCCCAACAACGGCGCGATCATGTCGCTGGTGGGCGGCTTCGATTATTTCAGCCGCGGCTTGGGCAAGTTCAATCGCGCCACCATGGCGAAGAGACAGCCCGGCTCCGGCTTCAAGCCTTTCATGTACGCCGCCGCCATGGCTGGCGATTTCACGCCAGCGACGATGATCCTCGACGCGCCGATCATCATGGACGATCCAAACCTCGAGGAAGTGTGGCGGCCGAAGAATTCCGGGGGCGGCTTTCGGGGACCGATGCGACTGCGCGAGGCAATCGTGCAGTCCCGCAACCTCGTGTCCATTCGGCTGCTTCAACAGCTGGGTGTCAGGCCGGTAATCGACTACGTGCAGAATTTCGGCTTCACCAAGCAGCAGTTGCCTAACAACCTGACGCTGGCCCTGGGCAGCATGGGCGCCACGCCGCTGGAGGTAGCCACGGGCTTCGCGGTGTTCGCCAACGGTGGCTCCAGGATCGAGCCGTTCTATATCGATCGCGTCGAAGGCCCGGCCGGTCAGATCGTCTACACCGCCGAACCGGCGGTCGTCTGCGCGGAGTGCAAGCAGCCGATCGACGTCGTCTCCGCTGCGGAGCGCGCGAAGTCTGCCGAGGTGAGCGCGACCTACGTGCCGCCGACACCGCTGGTGGGGACGACGCCCCGCACGCACGTTGCGCCGCGGACGATCACGCCGCAGGTGGCGTTCCTGATGAACGACATCATGCGCGACGTGATCACGCGCGGCACCGGCCGCCGCGCGCTCGCGCTGGGCCGCAGCGACCTGCGCGGGAAAACCGGCACCACCAACGACAACGTCGATACCTGGTTCAACGGCTTCAACGACAACCTCGTCGCAAGCGTATGGGTCGGCTTCGATGACAACACTCCTCTCGGTGATGGCGAGGAAGGCGCGCGCACCGCGGTGCCGATCTGGGTGGACTACATGCGTGAAGCGCTGCGCGGGGTTCCGGAGAAGCCGCGTTCAATTCCGGAAGGCATCGTCGAGATGAAGGTCAATGCCCTGACCGGCGGCCGCAAGGATGCGGACCTCGATCCGTTGTTCGAGTATTTTCGCATCGATGCGCTGCCGACCGACGAGGGATACCAGGGCGACACCGGAGTGAGCCCCGCGGATATCGATCCCGCGACACCGAATGCGCCACAATCGGGTTCCGACCCTATCTTCTGACGCCATGAAGAAGCTGCCGCCTCGCGCCGAGAATTTGCGTCGCGCTCTTGCACAGGAAGCAGCGCGGATCATGTCCGAGCATGGCGTTCGCGATTTCCTCACCGCGAAGCGCAAGGCGGCGGAGCGATTCGGCGTGACCGACGGCAACGTGTTGCCGAGGAACACGGAGATCGAGGACGCGCTCGCGGAGTATCACCGCCTCTTCGGCGGCGACAGACACATGCAAACACTCGCGGGCCAGCGCAACGCGGCGCTTTCAGCGATGCAGATGCTCTCCGAGTTCGACCCGCGGCTCGTAGGCCCGGTGCTCGCGGGAACCGCCACCGAGCACAACGACATCCAGTTGCACCTGTTCGCCGAGCGGCCGGAATCCATCACGTTCCGCCTCATGGATCTCGGCATCGAACATGAAGTCGTCGAGCGTCGCGTGCGCTACAGCGTCGATCGCGTCGTCGCTTACCCCGGCTTTCACTTTGAACTGAAAGATCACGTGGTCGACGCGACGGTTTTCCCCGTGGACGGTATCCGTCAGGCGCCGGTCAGCCCGGTCGACGGCAAGCCGATGCGCCGCATCGATGCGGAAGAGCTGGAAGTGCTGTTGGATGTCGACGCGGCGCCGACCGCGCAATAACCGGCCGCGCCGGGACGCGCGTCAAACTACTTGCGAGAGCCGATATCCTGGTAGTCGCGCCTGGTCGGGCCGGTGTAGAGCTGGCGCGGACGGCCGATGCGCATCGCGGGATCCGCGATCATCTCCTGCCAGTGCGCCACCCATCCCACCGTGCGCGCGATCGCGAACATCACCGTGAACATCGAGCGCGGGATGCCCAACGCCGAGTAGATGATGCCGGAGTAGAAATCGACGTTCGGGTAGAGCTTGCGAGCGACGAAGTACTCGTCCTTGAGCGCGGCCTCTTCCAGCTTCTGCGCGAGCTCGAGCAGCGGGTTGTCCTGCTTGCCGAGTTTCGCGAGCACCTTGTGGCACATGTCGCGAATGATCTTCGCGCGCGGATCGAAGTTCTTGTAAACGCGGTGACCGAAGCCCATCAGGCGGAAGTGGCTGGACTTGTCCTTCGCCATCGCCAGATACTTCGGAATCTGATCGGCGGTGCCGATCTCCTCGAGCATCTCGAGCACGGCCTCGTTTGCGCCACCATGCGCCGGGCCCCAGAGCGCGGACACGCCCGCGGAGATCGCGGCGTATGGATTCGCGCCCGTCGAACCCGCGAGACGCACCGTCGAGGTGCTCGCGTTCTGTTCGTGATCGGCGTGCAGGATGAACAGCAGATCGAGCGCCTCGGCGGCCACCGGATCGACCTTGTAGGGCTCGCAGGGCACCGCGAAGAACATGTGCAGCATGTTCGCGCAGTAGGAAAGATCGTTGCGGGGATAGACGAACGGCTGTCCGAGGGAATGTTTGTAAGCGGCGGCCGCGATGGTCGGGATCTTCGCGACGATGCGGTGCGCGAAGATCTCGCGATGCCGCGGGTTATGGATGTCCATCGAGTCGTGATAGAAAGCCGACATCGACGCAACCACGGCCGACACCATCGCCATCGGGTGCGCGTTGTGGTGGAAGCCACCGAAGAACCGCAGCAACGACTCGTTGATCATCGTGTGGTTGCGGATGCTGAGCTCGAAACCCTCGAGCTGAGACTTGCTCGGCAGGTCGCCGTTCAACAGTAGATAGCAGACCTCGATGAACGAACTCTTGTCGGCGAGCTGTTCGATCGGATAACCGCGATGCATGAGCACGCCGGCGTCGCCGTCGATGTACGTGATCTTGCTTTCGACCGCCGCGGTCGCGCCGTAGCCCGGGTCGTAGGTGAACGCGCCGAATTCCTTCGCGAGCGGAGCGATGTCCACGACCGAAGGGCCGATGGTTCCGGAACGCACCGGGAGCGACGCTTTCTTTCCAGTAGCGCTATCGACGACTTCGAGCTTCTGTTCCGACATTTCTAAGGGCTACCTGCATCGCGCGGCACGTCCATCGCACCGAACTGCGCAAGGCTTACACGCCCGGGCATGGGAATCAAGGCAACGGCGAGGCAATACGCACAATCGGCCGCCATCACGCGAGCCGGATCACTCGACGACTTTGAATAGTTCGCCGGGCTTCGGCGCCTTGTTCGGATACAGCGCGTTGATGAGCTCGAGAGTTTCCTTCTTGAACTTGTCCTCGGGCATGTCCGTGGCGTACTCATTGAGGCGCGTCTTGTCGGTGGCTTTCACCACTTTGATGCGATACGGCTCCGCGAGCGGGAATTCCGATGCGCGCAAAGAGCGCAGCGTCGACGTGGTCGCGAGGACGAGTCCGTCCACCTCGGGCACGCCGTTCATCGCGGAGCGGCTCGCGCCCGCGAAGATGTAAGCGCTCTGTCCGTGATAGACGACGGCCCAGCGCACGGGACCCAGGCCATTGTCGATGGGCGAACCCGAGCGCGTGACGATCGTGTAACCGTCGTCGCCATTCACCGCCAGCGGCTCACCCTTCAACGTGGACGCGCCCTTCAACTTCGTGAGGAGGAATTCGCGCGGTGCCTGCTTTTCCGGCTTCGCGTCGATCATCACCTGCATCACGGCGTCTTTTTTCGGCGTGAACGCGATCAGGCGATCGCGCATGTTGTCGATCGTCCAGCCGCGCGGAAACGCGAGCGTGATGTTCATGTCCGCGTGATAGAAGCGGTTGTCACGCACGATGCCCTGCGCCTTGCTCGACCCATATGCGATGCCATTTAGGGTCGTCAGGTACTCGTCATGCCTCACGAGCCAGCCCCCGTCCGGCGCATCTTTCACGTTTGCCGCACCCTTCGCGGCCTGTACCGCGCGCTGATCCGGACTCGGATGACTCGAGAACACGCCGTGATAGAGACGCGGCTCGCGGCCTTCCGCGGCGGCGCGCTGCCGCTCGAATTTTTCGCCCGACTTGAACATGTCGAAGACCGCGCCGATCGACTCGGGGTTGTAGCCGGCCTTGGTCATGTACTTCATGCCGAGACGATCCGCTTCCATCTCGTTCTCGCGGCCGTAGCCCATCATCCAGGCCTGCGCGCCGATGTTCGCGAGCTGTCCGATCGCGTTCGAGCCGGTGAGGATCGCCGCCGCCATCGCACCGAGCGATGCGGCCACGCCGCGCGCCTGCCGGCGCGCGGGATGCCGCGCGGTGACGTGACCGATCTCGTGACCGAGCACACCCGCGAGCTCCGCCTCGGAGTTGAGACTCACGAGCAGACCGCGGTTCACGTAGACGTTGCAGCAACCCGTCGTGAACGCGTTGATGGCTTCGTCATCGATGACGAAGAATTTGAATTCCTCGGCGGGCAGATCGCTCACGCGAGCGACGCGCAGACCGACCTGATTCACGTATTCCTGGGTGGCCTGATCGTCGTAGAGACCCAGCGCCTTGACGATTTCCTGGTGGTGCTTCTGGACGGTTTTCTTCTCACCGTCCATGCCGCCAACGCCGACGCTTTTGCCGCCGGTCGCCGGATTGCTGACGCATCCGGCGATGAAAACCGATGTCGCCGCGACGACAAGCAGGAAGGGACGCATGCGCTTCATCATCGAGGTCTCCGCGAGCGGGCCGAGCGCGTATTTAACTACGATATGGCGCGGCAACCACAAGTTCCGGCCATGCGGCGCAGTTCATCGCAGGCAAACAAAAAGGCGCCCTCTTCGTGTGAAGAGGAGCGCCTTGATGAGTTGCTCGTTCGGGACTGAAAGTTTCTTCAGCGGCCCGTCGCGGCGGCGTACTTCTTGCGGAACTTGTCCACGCGGCCGGCGGTGTCGAGGATCTTCTGCTTGCCCGTGTAGAACGGGTGGCAGTTTGCGCAGACTTCGACCGCCAGATCGTGGCCGAGAGTCGATCGCGTCTTGAACACGTTCCCGCAGGTGCAGGTGACGTTGATTTCCGCGTAATCGGGGTGCGTGTCGGCTTTCATGGTCGGCTCACTGTGCAGGCTTAGGTTTTGCCAGCCTGCTCTGAGAAAAAGGGCGCGCAGTCTAGCGGGCCATTTCTGGGTTCTCAAGGGCTGAACTCAAGGCCTCCTTATCCACAGAAGATGTGGATAACTCTGTGAGTTGCGCGCGCTCGGATGCGTGAAATAACGGTGAAAAAAGCAAAACTGTTAGCTTGGTCAAATAACAACCACGCAATTAACTTGAGTTTTATCAATCAACTAGAGCGGCTTTGTGGTGAAACAGGATTGAAACACACCGTAATACCCTTGTTTACGTACCCATGACTGGGCATCTGTGCATAAACCTGCCCGGGAACGGAGCGTGCGCTCCGCAGCGGATTCACGGGGATTCGGGGTTGGGTAGCAGGTCCACGAGGATGTCGTTGAGAAATCGGAAGCCCTTGGGGGTGGCGCGCCACCCCGTCGCACTTCGCTCGACGAGACCGCGCTGGATCTGCGGGGCCAGCGCAACCTCGAGAGTCGAGATCGGCAATCCGGTTCGTTCGAGGAACAGGGCATCAGTGAAGCCGTCGACGAGACGAAACGCATTCATCGCGAATTCAAACGGGATCTCTCGCCGAGCGACGGTCTTGCGCGTCAACGAAGCGGCTTCGTCGGCGAGATAGCGGCGCGGCTCGCGCGTTCGCTGCGTGCGCACGATTTCCTGCCCCGTTGTGATCTTCCCGTGCGCGCCAGCGCCGATACCGAGGTAGTCGCCGAACGTCCAGTAGTTGAGGTTGTGGAGACAGCGCGCGCCAACACGCGAGTAGCCCGAGACTTCGTAATGCTCGAATCCGCGACGTGATAACGCGATCAGCGATTCGTCGAGCATTTTGTCGACAACTTCATCGGCCGGCTGCGGCGGCGGCGCGCCAGCGAACACGGTGCCCGGCTCGATCGTCAGGTGGTACTGCGACAGGTGCGCGGGATCGAGATCGAGCGCCACCTCGAGATCACGGAGCGCTTCTTCGGCGCTTTGATCGGGCAATGCGTACATCAGGTCGAGATTGAAATTGGAGAGGCCGGCGGCGTGCAGTTCTTGCGCGGCACGCCGTGTTTCGTCCGCCGAATGGATCCGGCCGAGTTTCTCGAGCTGGCGCGCATCGAAACTCTGCGCGCCGAGCGAAACGCGCGTGACGCCGGCGGCGCGATACTCGGCGAATTTGCCGCGCTCGATCGTGCCCGGGTTCGCTTCCAGCGTGACTTCGACCGCTTCGACGAAGCCCGCGGTCTTGCGCGCGTGGTCCAGCAGCTGGCCGATGGCCTCGGGCGAGAACAGGCTCGGCGTGCCGCCACCCAGGAAAATGCTGGTGAAAGGCCGTCCTGCGACTTCGGGCAGTTGCACATCGAGATCGCGCAGCAGCGTGTCGATGTAGCGCTGCTCCGGCAGCGATTCCTTCAAAGTGTAGGAATTGAAATCGCAATACGGGCACTTCTGCACGCACCAGGGGAAGTGCGCGTACAACGCGAGCGGGGGCGTCTTCATCCGCGAGTCCCGAATCGTTCGAGGAACAGGCGTGAGGCCTGGCCTCGATGACTGCGCGGGTTGCGCTCCGCGGCCGGCATTTCCGCGGCGGTTCGCGTTTCCCCGAGGGGCAGGAAGATCGGGTCGTAGCCGAAACCCTCCCTGCCGCGCGGTGCCACCGCGATCGATCCTTCCCAAATGCCTTCGCCGATGAGGGGCACCGGATCCGCGGCTTCCGTCACGAAGACAATGACGCTGCGATAACGCGCGCTCCGCCGCTCCGGCGGAATGGCGGCGAGCTCGCGCAGCATCTTCTCGAGATTCTCGGAGTCGCTCGCGTTCGCGCCAGCGTAGCGCGCGGAATAGAGGCCGGGACGTCCGTCGAGCGCATCGACCTCGATGCCGGAATCGTCCGCGATCGCGGGGAGACCCGTGATGCGCGCGGCATTGCGAGCCTTGATCAGCGCGTTCTCGAGAAAGGTGCCGCCGGTTTCTTCGGGCGGTTCGATGCCGAAATCGGACTGACGCAGGAGCGTGATTCCGGTGCCGCTCAACAATTCGGAGAATTGCCGGAGCTTGCCCGGGTTGCCGGTCGCGAGAACCACGCGCCGCTCACTCATTGTGCGCATCGCTGCGCCTCAGGCGGATGTCCGCGTCTCCATCTGGAACTGGAACAGCTTCGCGATTCCGCTGGCCGCGAGATTCAGCAGCGCGTCGAGTTCGTGCCGGCGAAACGCATGACCTTCGGCCGTGCCCTGCACTTCGATGAATCCGCCGCCGTTGTTCATGACGACGTTCATGTCGGTCTCGGCGCCGGAATCCTCGGCGTAGTCGAGATCGATGACGGGCGTGCCTTTGCAGATGCCCACCGAGATCGCGGCGACCTGGCCGTGCAGCGGGGAGGTGGCAATCGCGCGGCGCGCGACCAGCGCTTCGCAGGCATCGGCAAGCGCGACGTAACCGCCGGTGATGGCGGCCGTCCGCGTGCCACCGTCAGCCTGCAGCACATCGCAATCGATCGTGATCGTGCGTTCGCCGAGCGCACCCAGATTGGTCACCGCGCGCAACGAACGGCCGATCAGTCGCTGGATTTCCTGCGTTCGTCCGCTCTGTTTGCCTTTCGCGGCCTCGCGCGGACTGCGCGTGTGCGTCGCGCGCGGCAGCATGCCGTATTCGGCCGTGAGCCAGCCCTGGTTCTTGCCGCGCAGGAATCCCGGCACGCCTTCTTCGACGCTCGCCGTGCACAGCACGCGCGTGTTGCCGAATTCGACGAGCACGGAGCCTTCGGCGTGTTGCGTGAAGCGACGAGTGAGTCGCACCGCACGCAGTTCGTCCGGTGCGCGGCCGCTCGGGCGCGTATTCAAGAGTTTCCGATCCAGCGCACGACCGCCGCGGTCGTGTTATCCGCGCCGGCGCCGACGATGCTCACGGATCGCTCGGCGAGACGCAGCAGTTCTTCGCGCAATGGCGCGCGGGCCGGCGGAAATGCCGCGCCCATCTCGTTGTCGTCGATGCCGCCCCACAATCCGTCGGAGCAGGCGAGCAGGATGTCGTTGGCCTCGAGCGGCTCGCGCAATCCGAGCGACATCTCGGGCAGATACAATTCGCCGCCGAGACAGCACTCCACGAAATTGCGCATCGGATGCGTGAGCGCCTGTTCCGCAGTGATCACGCCTTCGCGCAGCAGGAACTCGACGTGGCTGTGATCACGCGTACGCTTGAAGACCTTCCCGCGACGCAGAAGATAGACGCGGCTGTCACCGATGTGCGCCCAGAACGCGCTGCTGTTCTGCACGAGGCACACCGCGCAGGTGGCGCGCGGACGCAGTTCGAGCGGCAGGTTGGTGCCGAGCTTCGCCACTTCTTCGTGCGCGCGGCCCAGCGTCAGGTGCAGGAAGCCGAGCGGATCGAGGATCGGCTGCGGCGTGTGCCAGAAGGCTTCGACCAGAACCTTGATGGCGGTCTCCGCGGCCTTCGCACCGTCGGAGTGGCCACCCATGCCGTCGATGACGACGAGCAGCGCCGAATGTTCGGACACTGCGACGGAAACCCGATCCTGATTGTCGGAACGGCAACCGAGCAAACTGACGTCGGCGTATTCGATGCGCAAGGCGGCTCGGAGGCTCTGATAGACTGCCGCGCAGTTTACTGCACGTTGCAGCCCTTAAGCCGAGAAGTTCTGAGCGCCATGATCGCAAGCATGACCGGATTCGCACGACGCGAGCTCACGGGAGGCTTCGGGACGCTGACCTGCGAGCTGCGCAGCGTGAATCACCGATACCTCGAACCCGGATTTCGCCTCCCCGAGGAGCTGCGCCCGCTCGAATCCGACTTGCGGCAGCTTTTGTCGAAGTCGCTGAAGCGGGGAAAGATCGACTGTACGGTGCATCTGCGCAGCAGCCAGGCCGGCGAGCGCGAGCTGCGCGTCGATCCCGCCGCGCTCGCGCGTGTCGCCGCGGCCGTTGCGGAAGTGACCCGCGCGGTGCCCGGCTCGACCCTCGATGCCATCGAGATCTTGCGCTGGCCGGGCGTCATCGAAGCTGCAAGCCAGGACTCCGACGCCTTGTTAGGCGCCGGCAAGACGCTGTTCCAGCAAACCCTCGACGATCTGTCGGGCATGCGCCTGCGTGAAGGCAAGCGTCTCGGCGAGCTCATCGAGCAGCGCTGCGCCAACCTTGCCACGCTGGTGACGCAGGTCCGCGCGAAACTGCCGGAGATCCAGAACCGCGTGCGCACACGCCTGCACGAGCGCATCGCCGAATTGCTCGCGACGATCGATCGCGAGCGCGTGGAGCAGGAAGTCGTGATCCAGCTGCAGCGCCTCGATGTCGCTGAAGAACTCGACCGGCTGACCGGCCACATCGAGGAAACGCGTCGCGTGATGAGCGGCGGCGAAGCCGCGGGCCGCCGGCTCGATTTCCTCATGCAGGAGCTCAATCGCGAGGCGAACACACTCGCCTCGAAGTCTCAGGATCTCGATACGACGCGTCTCACAGTGGACATGAAAGTGCTTATCGAGCAAATGCGCGAACAGGTTCAAAACGTCGAATGAGCCCGGACGCTGCAAAGCGGCGCGGCTCCCTCTTCGTGATCGCCGCGCCGTCGGGAGCCGGCAAAACCAGCCTCGTGAAGGCCGTGCTCGAGCGCGATCCCTCTCTGCGGGTGTCGGTCTCGCACACCACGCGCAAGCGGCGCGAGACCGAAGTCGCCGGTCGCGACTATCACTTCGTGACGATCGACGAGTTCCGCGCGTTGCTCGCGCGCGATGCCTTCCTCGAGCACGCGCAGGTGTTCGACAACTTCTACGGGACGGGCCGCGACCAGGTCGAAGCGCTGCGTACGGCGGGTCACGACGTGATCCTCGAGATCGACTGGCAGGGCGCGCAGCAGGTGCGCAAGGCGCAGCCGGATTGCCAGACGATCTTCATCCTGCCGCCGTCGCGACTCGCTCTTGAATCACGGTTGCGAAACCGCAAGACGGACAGCGACGCCGTCATCGAGCGACGACTGCGCGACTCGATCGCCGATATGTCGCATTACGCGGAATTCGACCGCGTGGTGGTCAACGACGACTTCGAGTCGGCGGTGGGAAACCTGCTGCAAATCCTGCGCGGGGGCGCGGGCTTCGAATCCGGTCGGCCGGAACTACAGCCCCTTGTCGCCGACCTGCTCGCCTGACGACCCTCTGGCTACCGATCGGGCTCGCAACGCGGCGTCTGGCTTACACTCCAACCTGCAAATCCCGGCAAAACCGACGGCTTTTACAGTAGACTTTCGACCCCCCGAAAGGATTTGAGCAAGCTAAATGGCCCGTATCACCGTCGAAGACTGTCTCCCGAACGTCGAAAACATCTTCCAGCTCGTGCTGCTGGCCGCCGCGCGTGCGCGCCGCCTCGCCAATGGCGCGGAGCCGACCGTTCCCTGGGAAAACGACAAGCCGACCGTCGTTGCGCTGCGTGAAATCGCTGAAGGCAACATCACTCCCGAGATGCTGCGCGAGCCCGAGCCGCCGCCGCCGGAAGCCACTCTTCCCGATGCCGACAATCAGTCCCTGTTCCGTGCGCCGCAATTCGGCCTGCAAGGCGATCGTGACGTACAGGAATAACGCCACCGCCTGAACCTTCTCACAGGAGCGCTCGCGCGCCATGGACTACGCGTCGACGCTCCTTCAGCTACTGCCCAGTGCCCGGCGACTGCCGGGGCTGCGCGAGCTGATCAACAGCCTCGAATCGTATCTCCCGGCCGAACAGGTCGAGCGCATCCGCGGAGCCGCTGAGTTCGGCGCCTCCGCGCACGAAGGCCAGAAGCGCCTCTCCGGCGAGCCCTACATCGCGCACCCGCTTGCGGCCGCGCAAATCCTCGCCGACCTGCACCTCGACCCCGACACGATCATCGCGGCGATCCTGCACGACGTCATCGAAGACACGCCGATCTCGAAAGAGGAGCTGTCGTCCAAGTTCGGCGCGCCCGTCGCCGAGATCGTCGATGGCGTCACGAAGCTCGATCAGATCCAGTTCAAGTCGCGCGCGGAAGCGCAAGCGGAGTCCTTCCGCAAGATGGTGCTCGCGATGGTGCGCGACCTGCGCGTCATCCTGGTCAAGCTCGCCGACCGCACACACAACATGCGGACTCTCGATGCGATGGCACCCGCTCGGCGCCGCGCCGTCGCACGCGAGACGCTCGACATCTACGCGCCCATCGCGGGCCGGCTCGGCCTCTACAACATGAAGCTCGAGCTCGAAGACCTCGGGTTCAAGGCGGCCTATCCACACCGCTATCGCGTGCTCGATCGCGCATTGAAGAAAGCGCGCGGCAATCAGAAGCAATTCCTCACGAAGATCGCCGACACGATGCGCGTCGCGCTCGTGAAGGCGGACTTCAAGGCGGATGTCTCCACGCGCGAGAAACATCTCTACAGCATCTACAGCAAGATGTTGCGCAAGGGAGCTCCTCTCTCGGAGATCGTCGACGTGTTCGGCCTGCGCGTCGTGGTCGCGTCGGCGGACTCGTGCTATCGCGCGCTCGGCGTCGTGCACGCCGCGTACAAGCCGATGCCGGGTCGCTTCAAGGACTACATCGCGATCCCGCGTGTGAACGGTTATCAATCGCTGCACACGACGCTGTTTGGCCCGAACGGCATTCCGATCGAAGTGCAGATTCGCACCGAGGACATGCATCGCGTCGCGGAAGCGGGCATCGCCGCGCACTGGAAATACAAGGCCAGCGACCGCGAGGGCGGCCAGGACGATCGCGCGCGCGAGTGGCTGGCGAACCTCGTCGACATGCAGGAGAGCGGCAGCTCCGAGGATTTCCTCGAGAGCGTGAAGGTCGACCTATTCCCCGACAAGGTCTATGTATTCACGCCGAAGGGCGAGATCCTGCGCCTGCCGCGTGGAGCCACGGTCGTCGACTTCGCGTATGCCGTGCACACGGACGTCGGCAACCGTTGCGTCGCCGCGAAGGTAGACAGGCGACTGACGCCGCTGCGCACCCCGCTGCGCAACGGCCAGACGGTCGAGATCATCACCGCGAAAGGCGCGATGCCGAATCCGTCGTGGGTGAATTTCGTCGTGACGGCCAAGGCCCGTGCCGCCGTGCGCCACTACTTGAAGGGCCTGCGGCGCCAGGAAGCGATCGAGCTCGGTGCGCGCCTCATCAACCAGGCGCTGGGCGAATTCCGCATGTCGCTCGACGAAGTTTCCGCGGACACGCTGAACGCGGCCGTCGTGGAGCTCGGCATGCACGACTCGGACGAGCTCTACGAGAAAGTCGGCCTCGGAGAGCGCCTCGCGCCGCTCCTCGCGCGACGCCTGCTGCCGACGAAGGCCAGCGAGGAGTCGTTCTCGGGCGCGCCCGCGCCGCTCGCGATCGCGGGCACGGAAGGCCTGCTCGTCGCATACGCGCGCTGCTGTTTCCCGATTCCCGACGATCCGATCTTCGCGTTCCTCTCGGCGGGACGTGGCGTGGTCGTGCACCGCGAGAACTGCGTGAACGTCGAGGACTACCGCAAGCATCCCGAGAACTGGCTGCCCGTTGCCTGGGAAGCCACGACGGACAAAGTGTTCAGCTCCGAGATCCGCGTCGATGTCGCGAATAAGATGGGCGTGCTCGCGGCGGTGGCCGCGGCCATCTCCTCGGGCGACACGAACATCGAACGCGTCGCCGTCGAGGAGAAGGATGCCGACAGCTCCTCGCTCGTGTTCGAGTTGCGCGTGCGCAATCGCGAACATCTCGCGCGCGTGGTGAAAACGGTGCGACGCATGCCCGAAGTGCTCAAGGTCACGCGTACAATCGCGAGCCACGGTCGCGCGGCACGCGCAGCCGGCTAGCTTCGACAACCCCAGGAGATTTCGATGGGCATCGCCCGCCAGATCATTCACAGCGATCAGGCCCCGAAGGCCATTGGACCTTATTCCCAGGCCATGCGCGTCGGTGACATGGTGTTCATGGCGGGACAGATCCCGCTCGACCCGGTCACGATGCAGATGGTCGAAGGCGACTTCGAGAAGGAAGCGCTGCGGGTGTTCGAGAACATCAAGGCCGTGATCGCCGCCGCGGGCGGTACGTTCGCGCAGGTCGTGATGGTGCGCATCTTCCTGACCGACTTCGCGAACTTCTCTGCGGTCAACGAGACGATGCAGAAGTATTTCAAGGAACCGTATCCGCCGCGCACGACGGTTGCGGTGGCGGCGCTGCCGAAGAACGCGCGCGTCGAGATCGAGTGCACGCTCCACCTCGGCTGAGCGTCCCGAAAGCCCAGATCTCGTGGCAACGCCAACGCCACACCTGACACCGCCGGAGCAACGTCCGGTCGGCAGCCTGCGTGGCGTCGGGCCGGCGCTCGCGGAAAAGCTCGCGAAGCTCGGCGTATCGCAGGTGCAGGACCTGCTGTTCGTCTTGCCGATGCGCTACGAAGACCGCACGCAGGTCAGCGCGATCGGATCCGTGCGCCCCGGTGCGCGGTACGTCGTCGAAGGCGAGATCCAGCTCACCGAGGTTGCGTACCGGAAGCGGCGGCAACTGCTGTGCCGCATCACCGACGGGTCGGGCTCGCTCACGCTGCGCTTCTTCTATTTCTCGGGCGCGCAACAGGCCGGGCTCAAGCGCGGCACGCGCATCCGCTGCTTTGGCGAAGTCCGGCGTGGACCGCTGGGCCTCGAGATCGTCCATCCCGAGTATCGATACATCGCGGCGTCCGCCGACGCCGAGGCCGCGCCGCTCGAAGAGGTGCTGACGCCCATCTACCCGACGACGGAGGGCGTGCCGCAGACGCGGCTGCGCGCGCTGATCGAGCAGGCATTGCGCAGCATCGTCGATGGCGCGGAGTCGCGCGACGACCGCGCGGGCGTGCGCGACTGGATTCCGGCCGACATGCTCGCGGACCTCTCGCTGCCGTCTCTCGTCGACGCGCTCACGATGATGCACCGGCCGCCGCGCGACGCGCATCTCGGCGAGCTGCTGAGCGGCCACCATCCCGCGCAGCGACGGCTCGCGTTCGAGGAACTGCTCGCGCACCAGTTGTCGTTGCGGCTGCTGCGTCAGGCAACGAAAGACGATCCCGCGCATCCGTTGCTCGACAAGGTTTCTCTGGAGTCGCGATTCCTGGAATCGCTGCCGTTCGCGCTGACCGGCGCTCAGCGCCGGGTGCTGAAGGAGGTCGACGCGGATCTCGTCGCGGACCGGCCGATGGTGCGGCTCGTTCAAGGCGACGTCGGCTGCGGCAAGACTGTGGTCGCCGCCGCCGCGGCCGCGCGCGCAGTCGGCTCCGGGTTGCAAGTCGCTCTCATGGCGCCGACCGAACTACTCGCGGAGCAGCACGCGAAGAACTTCGAGCGCTGGTTCCGCACCCTCGACATCCCCGTCGCGCTCGTGACGGGCTCTCTTCCCGCCAGAGCGCGCCGCAGCGCGCTCGAATCCGCGGCCAGCGGTGACATCAAGCTGATCGTGGGCACGCACGCCTTGTTCCAGGAGTCGATGGAGTTCGCGGAACTCGGCCTCGTCATCGTCGATGAGCAGCACCGCTTTGGCGTGCACCAGCGGCTGTCCCTGCGCGAGAAAGGCGCGCGTGGCGGAAAGCTGCCGCATCAACTCATCATGACCGCGACGCCGATTCCACGGACGCTCGCGATGACGGCGTACGCGGACCTCGACGTGTCCGTGATCGACGAGCTGCCGCCGGGACGCACGCCGGTGAAAACCGTCGTGTTGCCGGAGACGCGCCGCGACGAGATCGTCGAACGCATCCACAAGCAGGTGCTCGAGGGACGCCAGGCGTATTGGGTGTGCCCGCTCATCGACGAGTCCGAAGAGCTTCGCTACCAGGCGGCGGAGGACACTGCGAAGTCGTTGCAGGAGGCGCTGCCCGAAGTGCGCGTCGGGCTCGTTCACGGCCGCATGCCGACGAAGGAGAAGGAGCGCGGCATGGGTCTGTTCAAGGACGGCAAGATCGGATTGTTGGTCGCGACCACCGTCATCGAAGTCGGCGTCGACGTCCCGAACGCGACGCTCATGGTCATCGAGAACGCCGAACGCATGGGTCTCGCGCAGTTGCACCAGTTGCGCGGCCGGGTCGGTCGGGGCGCGCACGAGAGTGCGTGCGTTCTTTTGTACGGCGGCAAGTTGAGCGAGATGGCGCGCGCGCGGCTCGCGGCGATCCGCGAGACGAACGATGGATTCGAGATCGCACGCCGTGATCTCGAGCTGCGCGGGGCGGGAGAACTGCTCGGCACGCGGCAGACGGGCCTCGCGGAGATGCGCGTCGCGGATCTCGTCCGCGACTCGGATCTGCTGCCGGCGGTCCAGGCCGCCGCGGACAAGCTGTTGAAACATAACGCAGAAGCGGTGGCTGGCTTGACCCGACGCTGGGTGGGTTCGGGGGAGCGATACGGCCGGATCGGGTGACATAGACAAGAATGGGGATTGAGCTCCAAATGCGAATCATTTACATTCGCTCACTCAACCCATGGCCGTCCAGATTCTCAACGACATGCCTGATGCGGAAGTTCACCGCGGTGAACCTGCGCCTGCGCTCTCGTTGGTCCGCTCGCTGCCACCGCGTCCGCTCGAGCGGACGCCCGTTCGCGGTCGCGCGAAGTTCGTCGTCATCACGATCGCGTTGCACGTTCTCGTGTTCGCGGGTTTCGTGAGCGCGGGTCGAATCCAGTCGGTGTTCAAGGATCCCGAGCCGATGATCGCGTCGGTCGTCGAGTCGCCAGCGTCCGAAGAAACGCCGCCCGAGTACACGCCGCCGATCCAGGAAATCCAGTATTCCCTGCCGATGCCACAGGAAATCTCCTTCGAGACGGAAAGCATCACGCAACCAGTCGTCGTGCAAACCTCGATCACGCCGCCCGCGACGCAATTCGTCGTGCCGGCGGTCGTGGAGTCCGTCGAGTACGTGCGCGCGCCGGCACCAGTCTATCCACACGAGTCGAGCCGCAAGCGCGAACGCGGCACCGTGGTGCTCCGCGTGCTCGTGGACACCGCCGGGCGTCCCGCGCAGATCCAGATCGAGCGTTCTAGTGGCTTCGCCCGTCTCGACGACGCGGCGCGCGCCGCCGTGCAGAAGGCGCTGTTCCGTCCGCACGAAGTGGACGGACACGCGCAACCCGCGCAGGTCCTCATTCCCATCGAGTTCACTCGCCGCGCGAGCTGAACGCCGCCGCGCGTATGATGCGCGCCAGTGGCCACTCCTCTAGAACTGGACCTGACCCCTGAGCCGTCGAACGCGCAGCTGAACTGGCGTCGCTACCAGAATCGCATTCGCGATCTCGTCGAGCTCGCGCGCCTGCACCGCCCCATCGGCATCTGGCTGCTGCTCTGGCCGGTGCTCTGGGCCGTGTGGATCGCCGGCGCGGCGCACCCGTCGCCGAAGGTGCTCGTCATCTTCGTCCTGGGCACCGTCGCGATGCGCTCCGCGGGCTGCGTGATCAACGATCTCGCCGACCGCAATTTCGATCCTTTCGTGAAGCGCACCCGCGACCGGCCGATCGCGTCAAGGCGCATCGCGCCCTGGGAAGCGGTCGGCTGGTTCCTCGTGCTGATCGCGTGCGCGCTCGCGCTGGTACTGCAGCTCGATCCCGCGACGATCAGGATGTCGCTGTTCGGCGCGGTGCTCGCCGTGACGTACCCCTTCTTCAAGCGCTTCTTTCCGCTGCCACAGTTCTATCTCGGCGTGGCGTTCAGCTGGGGAGTGCCGATGGCGTTCATGGCGCAGATGGGCCAGGCGCCACGCGTCGCCTGGATCCTCTTCTTCGCTGGCATCATCTGGGCCGCGATCTACGACACTATCTACGCGATGGTCGATCGTGAAGACGACCTCAAGATCGGCGTGAAATCGAGCGCCATTGTTTTTGGCGACATGGATCGCGTGATCATCGGAATGCTGCAGGCGCTGATGCTGTTCACGCTGTACCTCGTCGGCACGAACATGGAGTTCGGGTACTGGTACAACCTCGGCCTCGTCGGGGCCGCAGTGTTCTTCGCCTGGCAGCAGTGGAAGATTCGCGAACGCAAGCCCGCAAGCTGCTTCGCTGCCTTTCTCAACAATCACTACGTCGGGCTGTCGGTCTTCGTCGGAATCCTCCTCGAATACAGTTTTCAGGGCCGACCATGATCCCGTCAGGGCGCGCCTAACAAGAATCCCGGGGGGAGTATTGCCCGCGTTTCCGATCCGCGTAATCGCCATCGTCGGCGGCGGAGCCTCGGCCTGGATGGCCGCGGCCACGCTGTCGCGCGTGCTCGGCGCTTCGTGCGCGGTAAGGGTCATCGAGACGTCGATTGAAGAGCCTCCCGCCATCGCGAGCATGCCGAGCCTGCATCGTCTGTTTCGATTGCTCGGCATCGATGAAGTGGCGCTCATGCGCGCGACCGCCGCGACGTATCGCATCGGCGTAGAGCACCGCGACTGGGCCATGATCGGCGACCGGTATTTCCAGGGCTTCGGGGCGGTGGGTGCTCCACTGCTGTCGGTTCCCTTTCACCATCATTGGCTGCGCGCGAACGCCGCGGGTGACTGCGCTTCGTTCGAGGAATTCTCCGCGGCCGCCATGATGGCGCGCCTCGGACGTTTCTCGCCGCCGCAGCGGGATCCGCATTCGATCCTCCCGGCGCATTCCTACGCTTGGCATTTCGACGCGCGTGCGCTCGCGGCCAGCTTTCGCGCGGCGGCTCTGCGTTCGGGTGCCACCACACTGACGGGCGAAGTTGCCGCGATCGAACTCGGCAGTCGCGGTGACATCGACGCGCTCAGACTGGTCGACGGGGCGCGCATCGAGGCAGGTTTGTTCGTCGACTGCAGCGGTGCGCGCGCGACGTTGGCGGGATTGCTGGGCGCAACTTACGAAGACTGGTCGGAATGTCTGCCTTGCGACCGCGTGTCCTGGATTCAGTGCGCCGGCGCGCAAGCCTTGCCGCCGTACTCCGAAGCGTTCGCGACGGCACACGGCTGGCGCTTCGGCATCCCGCTACAGATTGGCGGCGCGCGTGGTGAAGTCTGGAGCAGCGATCACGCCGACGAAGACTCCGTCACCGCGGGACTTGCCGCGCTGCCTGGAGCTGACGCGAGTTCGAGCGGCACGGCCCGCCTGCTGCGGGGACGTCCGAAGGAATTCTGGTTGCACAATTGCGTGCTGCTTCCCGGCGACGCACTCGATCCACTCGAAGGCTCCGCACTCCACCTGGCGCAATCCGGCGTGACCCGTCTACTCGCGCATTTCCCGGTCAACGAGTCCAGCGCACCCGATCGTGCCGAATACAACCGGCTGACGACCGAGGAATACGATCGCGTTCGCGACCTGCTGGCGCTGCACTATCACGCGACGTCGCGTGACGATTCGCCGTTCTGGCGACGCCGTCGCGATACGCGCCCACCCGTTTCGCTCGCCAACCGGCTCGCATTGTTCAGCGACAGCGCGCGCCTCGCGATCGCCGAAGACGATCATTGCGGGCAGGACGGCTGGCTCTCCGTGTTGTTCGGCCAGCGCGTGATGCCGCGCAGCTTCGATCCGCTCGCGGAGGGCGCGCCGCTCGACTCGCTGCAACGTTCACTGGGCGCGTTCGCCGCCGGGATCCGTGACGCCGTCGGCAAACTACCCACGCAGCGGGAGTTCCTCGAACGCCGCGGCGTCGCGGTCGGCGGCATGACATGAAGCCGCAGCCGCCGGATCGCATCCGCAGCATCGTGATCGTGGGCGGCGGCACGGCCGGGTGGATGACGGCGGCCGCGCTCGCTCACCGCATCGGCGATCGGTCCTGCGCGATCACGGTCGTCGAGTCCTCCGAGATCGGCACGGTCGGCGTCGGCGAGGCGACGATTCCGACGATCCGCCACTTCAACGAGATGCTCGGACTGGACGAACGCGAGTTCCTGCGCGCGACGCAGGGGACGCTGAAGCTGGGGATCGAGTTCCATGACTGGGGCCGCGTCGGTCATCGCTACATGCATCCCTTCGGAATTCCCGGGCTCGACATGGAGTCGCCCGTGCACCAGCGCTGGCTGAGCGTGCGCGCCCAACCCGACGCCGGGGCGTTCGAAGACTATTTCCTCAATTTCATCGTCGCGAAACGCGATCGCGTGCTGCCGCCGGCCAACAATTCCGGCACGTTCACGACGTACGCCTATCATTTCGACGCGGGTCTCTACGCCGCGTTCCTACGCCGCAACGCGGAAGCGCGTGGCGTCGTTCGCGTGGACGGCAAAGTGGTGAATGTCGAGTTGCGCGATGACGGATTCATCGCGGCGGTGCATCTCGCGGACGGCCGGCGATTCGAGGCCGATCTCTTCGTCGACTGCTCCGGCTTTCGCGGCCTGCTCATCGAAGAGGCGTTGAAGACCGGCTACGAGGACTGGACGCACTGGCTGCCCTGCGATCGCGCCGTCGCGGTGCCCTGTGCTCACGCCGACGTGATCTCATCGAACTACCGGGAGGGAGCGCTGACTCCCTACACGCGCTCGACCGCGCGCGCCGCGGGCTGGCAATGGCGAATTCCGCTGCAGCATCGCATCGGCAACGGATACGTTTACGCGAGTCGCTTCATCTCCGACGACGAGGCCGCGGCGACCCTGCTGGCCAACCTCGACGGCCCCGCGCGTGCAGACCCACGCGTGCTCAAGTTCGTGACGGGTCGCCGGCGAAAGATCTGGTCGCGCAACTGCGTCGCCATCGGTTTGTCGGCGGGATTTCTCGAGCCGCTCGAGTCGACGAGCATCCACCTGATCCAGAAAAGCATCTCGTACCTGCTCGAGCTCTTCCCGGACCGGCGCTTCTCGACCGCGCTCCGCGACGAGTTCAACCGGCGGGCACTGGCAGAGTATGACCACATCCGCGATTTCGTCGTGCTGCACTACCACGTGAATACGCGTGACGATGCGCCGCTGTGGCGGCACTGCCGCGAGATGCGTATCCCGGAATCGCTGGCGTATCGGCTCGACTTCTTCCGCAACAGCGGCCGCGTGCTCCGCTATCCGGCGGATCCCTTCGCGGCGCCGAACTGGCTGGCGGTGTTGTTAGGGCAGGAGGTATGGCCAGCGAACGGCGACCCGCTGGTCACGCGCCACGACCCGGAGAAGCTGCGCGCGGAGCTCGCGGAGATTCGCGCGAAGCTTGCGCGCCTGGCGGAAAGCGCGAGTCCGCATTCGGAGTATCTCGGGCGTCACTGCCGCGCCGATCCGGAGTGAGCGATTCGCGCTGGGAAGCGGCCATGAAGAAGGGCGCTCCGGAATCCGGAGCGCCCTTTTCATTTTCACGGACGGCGATGCTTCATCGCCGCTTTCCGACGTGGGCGTCAGCCCTGAGAGATACTCACCACCAGACGAAGTAGAGCACCGCGAGGATCGCGACAATGATCAGCGACGCAATGTTGAAGCCCGTGCCCGTCCTGAAATCCACGTTCTTGATGTCGACGCGCAGCGCGCCCGGCGGACGCGGCCAGAGCAGCGAGATCGCGACCGCGAGCACGATGCCCAGCACGAAGCAGTAGCCAACACCCGTCATGAACGGGACTTGCTCCTGGAAGAAGTGGAGGTAGGCAGACAGTGTGACCGTCACCAGCGCGGCGATCATCGCCGCCGCCGACGTGGTCTTCTCCCAGAAGATGCCGAGCAGGAAGATCACGCAGATGCCCGGCGTGAACCAGCCCGTGAACATCTGGATGAACTGGAACGCCTGATCGAAGCCCGCGAGCAGCGGCTTCGTCACGATCAGCGCGATGATGATCGAGACCACCGCCGCACAGCGGCCGATGAACACGAGCTTCTTCTGTTCCGTCTGCGGCTTCACCGAGCGATAGAGATCCATCGTGAAGATCGTCGCGATCGAATTGATCTTCGATCCGAGCGACGCAATGATCGCCGCGACGAGCGCCGCGAAGACCAGGCCCAGGATGCCGGTCGGCAGCATCGCCATGAGGCTCGGGTACGCGCGATCCGGACGGTCGAGTCCCGGGACGAGCACCAGCGCCGCGATGCCCGGCAGCACGATGATCGCCGGCATCAGCAGCTTGAGGAACGCCGCGAGCACGATACCCTTCTGCGCTTCGTTGACGCTCTTGGCCGCGAGGCCGCGCTGGATGATGTACTGGTTGAAACCCCAGTAGCTGACGTTCATCACCCACATGCCGCCCAACAACACCGCAAGACCCGGCAGTGCCTTGTAGTGCGGGTTGTCGCTCGACAGGATCATGTCGAACTTCTCGGGGAACTCCGTCGTGAGCCTGGTGAAGCCCGCGAGCACGCCGCCGTCGCCGCCGACCTTGTCGAGCGAGATGTAGCTGATGATCAGCCCGCCGAGCACGAGCAGCGAGACCTGCACGATGTCGGTGAGCGCGACAGCCTTGAGGCCGCCGTACAGCGCGTAGGCCAACGCGAACAAACCCAGAGCGATGATCGCGATCTGGATGTCGAGGCCAGTGATCGTGTTGATCGCCGTGGCACCTAACCACAGGATCGCGGTCAGGTTCACGAAGATATACAGCGCGAGCCAGAAGACAGCCATCAGCGTGCGCACGCCGGGGCTGTAACGCTTCTCGAGGAACTCGGGCATCGTGTAAATGTTGTTCTTGAGGAACACCGGCAGGATCCACTTGCCGACGAGGATCAGCGTGAGCGCCGCCATCCACTCGTACGACGCGATCGCCATGCCGATCACGTATCCCGAGCCCGACATGCCGACGATCTGCTCGGCGGAAATGTTCGCCGCGATCAGCGACGTGCCGATCGCCCACCAGGGCAAGGCGCGCGAGGCGAGGAAATAGTCCTGCGCATTTTTCTCGTGCGTGCCTTTTTCGCGCGACACCCACTGCGCGAGCAGGAAGATGCCAACCGCGTAGATCACGAGGATCGCGATATCCAATGTTGCGAGATTCACTTCAAACTCCCCCGAGTTGCGGCGTCATGCCGTCAGTTTTTTTGCGTTGCTTCCGTCGACGATTGAAGCGCGTCGATCAACTCGCGTGCGCGTCGCGTCAGCTCCGCGAGTGTATACGCAGGCTTGAACAGTTCGCTGCCGAAACCGAATCCATCCGCGCCTGACACGAGCCATTCGGCGATGTCCTGCGAGCCAATACCGCCGACCGGAAAAATCTTCACGTGCTTCGGTAACACGGACTTGAGCGCGCGCAGATGGCCCGACCCATACGTTGCCGCGGGAAAGAGCTTGAGTTCCGTCGCTCCGGCCGCGACGGCGGCGAAAGCTTCCGTCGCGGTACCGATACCAGGCAGCACGCGCATCCCTTTTTCGAGCGCGCGGCGGATCACGGCCGGATCGCAGTTCGGCGCGACGACGAGACGGCCACCGGCGTCGCGCACCCTATCTACCTCCGCGGGCGTGAGCACGGTACCCGCGCCGACGAGGCAGTCTCGATGCGCCGCCGCGAGCAGGCGGATCGTCTCGAAGGGCTGCGGCGAGTTGAGCGGCACTTCCATCGTACGGAAGCCCGCCGCGACGAGCGCCGCGCCGGTCGCGGGCGCGGCTTCTGGCGTGAGACCGCGCAGGATGCCGACGAGCTCGATGGATTTACGGTCTGTCATGAGTTCCTCAAACCGCGAGCAGCGCACGGATGCGCGCCAGGCCCGCGAAGGATGCGTCCTCGCCCGGAACCGAAACGCTCGCGCGTCCGAACTTCGCAAGTGCGGAACCGTAGAGCTGACACAGATGCGCGTTCGCGACGACGTGCACCGGCGAGTCGGTCACAGCGAACAATGGCAGTGCACCGGCTACATCGGTACCGATCAGCAGGCCCGAGGTCCACGACGCGGCGCCTGCCGCGCTCAACTGGCCATCGAGCCGCAGGCTGCGGCTCTGGAAGATCCGGTGCAGCAGCGGCACGCCCGTGTGTTTCGCGGTCTCCGCGAGGCCGCGCTCGAACTCGGCTGCGCCGTGTTCGATGGGCGTGTCGCGATCGCGCACGAGCACACTGTGTTCGCACAGCATACGGAAGATCTCGCCGGTCGGCACCGTGAGGAAATCGAGAACAATGCCGTCGTTCAGCGCAACCCATTTGGTGTGCGTGCCGGGCATGCAGACGAGTTGCCGTCCGTGCTCGAGAGCGGGGTATGCCGCGAGCGCGCCCAGCAACTGCGTCTCCTCACCGCGCATGACGTCGGGCGCGCCGAGCGGATTCGTGCAGCGCATGCCAGGCACGATCTGAACGTCCGCGCGCGCACGCGCGAGCGACCCGGCGGCGCTGTCCAGATCCTCCGGGCAGGGTAGATAGGGTGCCTCCAGCCAGCCGAACGTCGATCCCGCCATGCCGCAGAGAAGCGCGGGTAGCGCGCCGTGTTTCTCGCGCCATGCGGACGTCAGCTCGTCGAAAATGTTCGCGAACTTGCCGCGCGCATCCGCGGCGCCCGGGCCCTGGCGGGAATCGAGCACGCCGCCGTCCGTGGCGCAGAGCCGCAGACGCAAATTGCTCGTGCCCCAGTCGCCGGCGATGTAGACAGGCTGGCTCATGGCATCAACATCCCGCCGTTGACGTGCACGATGTTTCCGGTCACGTAACCCGACAACTCGTTGGACGCGAGGAACAGGAACGCGCCGACGCAATCCTCCGCGACGCCGACGCGGCCCATCGCGGTCGCGTCGCGCATGGCGTCCATGCGCGCGGCGGGGGTCTTCGCGTGGAACGGCGTCGCGATCGCGCCGGGCGCGACGGTGTTGACGCGGATGTTCTTCGCCGCGAGATCGGTGGCGAGATGTCGCGTGAGATTGTGGACCGCGGCCTTCGCCGTCGCGTACAGACTCGCGCCGGAGCCGCCGCCGTCGATACCCGCGATGGAGCCGACGTTGATGATGTTGCCGCCGCCGGCTTTCTCGAAGTGCGGGATAGCGGCAGTGCTGGCGCCGAGGACCGAACGCACGTTGAGGTCGAAGACGAAGTCGAACAGCGCGTCGTCGATGTCGGCGAGCGGGCGACGCTCGCCGAGTCCGCCAGCGTTGTTGACCAGCACGTCGAGACCGCCGAGCGCGTTCGCGGCGGCGTCGACGATACGTCGCGCGGAGCCCTTCTTCGAGAGATCGCCGCCGACGAGTTTCGGCTCGACGCCACCCGCTGCGACGATCTCTGCCGCGAGCTCGCGCGCGGCGGACTCATGCGAATTGAAATGGAGCGCGAGCCGCGCCCCTTGTTTCGCGAAAGCGCGCGCTGCGGCGGCGCCGATGCCAGAGCTGCCGCCCGTGATGAGGACGCGTTTTCCCGAAAGGTCGTCGATTTTCGTCATGCCGGCAGTTTACTGAGCGGCAAGCGTACGCTCCATCGCGACGGTGCCGTCGGGGCGCAATAGTTTGACCACGAGGTCGAATGGCGTGGGTTTGTCGCGCGCGGGCACGCCGGTGGCGACGCGCGAGCCCGCGACATCGAGGGCGAGCGACCCGCCCGCGAACGCGCGATTCTCCGCGCCACGCAATTGCCAGGCGACCTGGTAGCCGCGCAGCGGGAAATGCGGCAGTTGGGTCGCTGCATTCGGCGTTACCGAGATCTCGAACGCGGCCGGAATCTCCTTGTCTTTTCGCGTCCAGCGCATCTCGATGCGCGCCGGCGCATTGAGCTCCGCCCACGCGAAGTACGAAGGCTTTCGCTGCCGGTTCGCATCGACGATGCCATGTTCGAGATAGCCACCTTCCTGTCCAGGCCAGAAGTAGCGCCGCGATTTGTAGTCCTGGTAGCACCACAGGATCGCGCCCGCGATCCAGTCGCGCTGCGCCAGCAGCGGCAACTGCTCGCGCAGGATCGACACGCGCATCTTGTCGGCCTCGACCGGGTTCGGCGCGAAGATGCCCGGAAATCCCAGCTCCGAGATGATCGCCATCTTGTTGGGGAACAGCCGGTCGACCTTGTCGAGCGCGGGGCCCAACGCTTCTCTCGGCCCGTGCCACGCGCCGAAGTACTGGTTCATCATGAGGAAGTCCGCGTCGTTCGCGGCCGACTCTTCGGCGCGCGCGAGCTTCGGCAGATTGTCGTCGGCGAGCGTGACGAATCGCTCCGGGTCGAGACTCTTGATGTAGTCGCGCATCTCGCGGAAGAAGCGGATGCCGCCTGGCGTGCCCGCGGCGCTTTCGTTGAGCACGCTCCAGGCGAACACGCTCGGGTGGTTGCCGAATTCCTCGATCAGCTCGCGCATCTGGTGTTTCGCGAGCGCGAGGTACTGCGGGTTCGAGAGCTGCTCCTCGCTCGCCTGCCAGATCGGGATCTCCGGGATCAGGAGGATGCCGCGCTCGTCCGCGAAATCGAACGCGGCTGGGTCCGGCGCGTAGTGCACGGGACGCGTCAGAGTCATGTTGAGACTCTTCATGTCTTCCCAATCGTGCAGCAGCGTGCCGCGCGTTTCCGCGGCGCCTTCCCACGGCGAGTCCGCGTGGCGAGTCATGCCGGTCAGGCGCACGTGCTCGCCGTTGATGTAGAGCTTGCGGTCGCGAATGGCGACGGTGCGTACGCCGAACCGGTCGCTCGCGCTCTCGAGCGTCTTGCCCGCGGCATCAAGGACTTCGACAGTCATGCGATAGAGCCGCGCATGGTCGAGATCCCAGAGCTCCGGCTTCTCGATGCCGAGCTCGAGGTCGACGACGGTCGCATCCGCGGCGAGCGCGACCGTGCGAGTGGCCACGACTTTGCCCGACGATGTCGTCACGAATGCGCGCAGCGACAACGGCTGCTTCGTGCGGCGCTCCACCGTCACGCGATTCGTGACGCTGGCCTTGCTGCCGTCCGTCTTCGCGCGGATGAACTGGCCCGCGATGCGCACCGGCCCGTGGATGTCTATCCACACGTCGCGCGTGATTCCGCCGTACGCCCACCAGTCGTACCACGCATCCTTTGCGCCACGCGCGCCGAAACCCGGGATCGTGAACATGCCGGGACGGTTGTCGACCAGCACCGCGACGATGTTGGAATCCTTGAGTTGCGGCGCGATGTTGAACGAAAACCCGTGATACCCGCCTTCGTGCTCGAAGGCGCTCACGCCGTTGACGAAGACTCGCGCCTTGTAGAACACAGCGCCGAAGTGCAATTGCGCGATCGCGTCCGCGGGTAGTTTGGGGAGATCGAAGCGCTTGAAATACCAGACCTGACCCAGCAGCTCGTAACGCGATCCCGCGCGGTTCCAGGTGTGCGGCAGATCGACGATCTCGCCCGTGGGCGGCATGCGATCGGTGGGCCGCAGCGCCTTGGATTCCACGGGTTGCTCGACGAGCGTCCAGCCGCGATTGAGATCGACGCGCGTCGCGCCGGAATCTGCCATCGCCGTGACGGCGAGCCACGGGAGCACGAGGAGACAGAGCAAGCGGCGCATGGATTCTCCGGGAGACGAGAAGTCAGACGTAATGTGGCGCGACGATCTTTCGTTCGCCGATGAGAAACGCATCGGCGACCAGTTGAAACGGACGCCAGTCGACTTCGGATTTACCGACGGTCACGAGTTCGGCAAGGCGGGCATAGAGGCGCGGATATTCACCCGCGAGACCGGCATCGCTTGCGAGCGTCTTGCCGTCGATCGCGAGCGAGGCGCCGCCGTTCGATAGTTTGATCGTGCCGGACGTGGTCGTGAGTTCGATGTCCCAGCTCTGTTCGCCTTTCTGGCGGAAATCGAACTCGGCGGCGATCTCGACGCCTTCCGTCGTGCGCAGGCGGATGTTGGCCGCGATCGGCGCCTGCTGGTTCTCGGGAAATTCCAGCTGCGCGTTCTCGACGCTGACTTCATGCACCAGGATTTCGGTGAGCAGCGACAGCGCATTGATGCCGGGATCGAACACGCCGAAGCCGCCCGGATCGAAGATCCATTGCTGACCGGGATGCCACTGATGGACATCTTCCTTCCAGGTGATCTTGCCGCCGGTGACTTTGCGCGTGCGCAGCCAACTACGCGCGGCGTCGACGCTCGCGGCGTGGCGTGAATGCCAGGTTTGGTAAAGCGTGCGTCCATGGCGCGCGGCTTCGTCGGCGAGCAAGGCGATCTGCCGCGTCGTCGCGGTCGGCGGCTTCTCGAGCATGACGTGTTTGCCCGAGCGCAATGCGGACAGCGCCGCGTCGAAGTGCGCGGTCGGCGGCGTGCAGATCGACACCACGTCGAGATCGGGCACGCCCGCGAGCATTGCCGCGAGGTCCGGAAAATTCGCGGTGCCTTCCACGGTCGCGTTGCGGCTCGCGCAGGCCACGAGCTGGAACTTCGGATTGGCACGCAACGCAGGGATGTGCTGATCGCGTGCGATCTTGCCGATACCGAGCAGGCCGACCTTGAGGGGCATGAAATCTTCCTTACTGAATACCGCGAATCGTCTTGAGGAAATCCGCCGCGGGCGTGAGTTCGTTGCCTGATCGGAAATCGAAGAGCGTGGCGTTTTCCCAGTGCGAACCCGTGCCCCAGCGCGTGGGGCAGCGAGTCGAGACCCAGGCGGGCTCCCAGTACACGACACCGACGCCGCCCGCGCGCAGTGTCATGCCGACGATGTCGTTCATGAACCGCTGCTGGCCACGCATCGTCGCAGGATAACCGCGATGCAGCGAGTCTTCACCCAGCAGGTTGGGCGCCTTGTCCCCGGCATCGCGCAACGTGAACGGATACGAAACTTCAACGATCACGAAGGGACGGTCGAATCGCTTTCGCACGCGCGCGATGGCCGCCTCGGCCTGTGTGAGATTCGACGACGACCACTTTGGGTAGTAGCTGATGCCGATGAGATCGAAGTCGCGCACGCCGGCGGCCACCGCTGCCGCGAACCACGGCTCGACGTTCTCGGGCTGCGCGACGTGCAGCATCACCTTCGGGCTGGAACCATCGGCGGCGCGCGCCTCGCGCACCGCACGGATGCCCGCGTTGAGAATCTTCGCGTTGCGTGCCCAGTCGATCGGGTCTCCCTTCGTGTCGGCGGGCCGCAGCATCTGCGTATTTGTCTCGTTGCCCACCTGGACCATGTGCGGCAGCAGACCTTTCGAATTCAACCGCGCGAGCACATCGCGCGTGTATTCGTAGACACGGACCGCGAGCTTGTCGGGATCGTCGATGTCCGCCTTCCACGAAGCGGGGATCGTCTGCTTCTGTGGGTCCGCCCAGTCGTCGGAATAGTGGAAGTCGAGCAGCACGTTCATGCCGGCCTTCTTCGCGCGCTCCATCGAACGCGTGACGTCCGCTTCGGTGCTGAAGTTCGTCCAGTCGGGGTTGTTCCAGAGCCGCAGGCGCACGAGGTTGGCGCCGCCCTGCGCGAACAACTCATACGGGTCGCGCACTTTGCCACCCGCGCGGAATTCCGCGCCGCAGCTTTCGACTTCGTTGACGTAGGACAGGTCGACGCCCGCGTAGTTGCTGGACTGGCCGGTGACGGCTGCGGGCGGAGCGCCGCTGGCCGACGTCGCCATCGAGAGCAGCAGGAGCGTGTACGAAACGTTCTTCATCATGGCCCCCCAAGAAAAATGCGCGGGGAGAGGCTCCCCGCGCATTCGAGATTACGCCTCTTCGCGATCAGTACTTGAACGTGAAGTCGAGCAGCGCGCGGCGGCCGTAGACGTCATACGAGCCCAGGCGATTCGTATCGTTGTCACGCGTCGTCAGGCTGCGCTCATTCGTCAGGTTGTTCACCTGGAAGCGAAGACCGATCGAATCGTTGATCTGGTACGACGTGCTGAAGTCGAGAAGCGACTCTTCGGCGAGCGTACGCAGATCCGCGCCGTTCCATCCCGGGATGGTCGTGGACGGTGAGGTGTACTTGTAGCCGACACGTGCTTCGAAACCCGAGCGGCTGTACCAGAGGTCCAGCGTGGCGTTGTGCTCAGCCCAGCCCGCGACGGGCAGAGGATTCTCCGCGGGGTAGAACTCCTGCACATCGGCGTCGGCATACGCGTAGTTGAAGTAGATGCCGAAGTCCTTGAGCGCGCCCGCGAACGGCGTCTGGAACGTGAATTCCGCGCCCGCGATGCCGCCACCCTCGCCGTTGAACGGTCCGGTGACCGCGTACGTCGTGCCGTCGATCGTAACGGGTTCGGTCGTGTAGCCGATGTGGCTGTCGACGTCCTTGTAGTACACGGCCAGCGCGATCAACGCTTCGGGCTTGAAGTACCACTCGTACGAAACGTCGAGCTGGTTGGCGACGAACGCATCGAGCGTCGGGTTGCCGCCGCTGCCGGTGGCCGGCGGCGTCGTGTTCCAAAGCTGACGCGACGCGCGCAGTTCGTCGAGCGGCGGACGCGCGATCACGCGACCGAGTCCGACGCGCAGCTTGCGGTCTTCGGCGAGATTGAAGTTGAAGTTCACGCTCGGCAGGACTTCGGTGTAGTCGTGATCGATGCTGAGCGGCAGCAGTGCGCCGCCGTTCACCGAGCCGAAGCCCGTGCTCGTGGTCTCCGTCTGCACGACGCGAACGCCCGCGTTGGCATTGAAGCCGATCGAGCCCAGCGAACCTTCGAAGCGCACCTTCGTGTATGCCTCCATTACCGACTCCTCGACGCCCCAGATGCTGCTCTGGACGATCGCCATCGGATTCACGGGCATGCCGCCATACACGGCGTCGATGATTTCATCGAAGTCGCCATTGAGCAGCGGCGGAACGTCGAACTCGCCGATGCGGTAGCTGGTGAACAGAGAGGCCGGCAATGCGGTGCCGTTGGTCGGCGAGATGAATTCCTGCTGGCGGCGGAAGAAGTCCTTGTCGCGCTCCGATCGGCGCACGCCGAACGCAAGCGACTTGAGCGAGCCGCCTTCGAACTCGCGGGTGAGATCAAGACGCAAGGCGGAGAGCTCGTCCTGCAGGTTGTCGGGACCGTCGGAAAGGCCCGGCAGCCAGTTGGGCGAGGACTGCGCCATCGCGGACGGGTCTTCGCTCAACGTAAGCCAGGGCTTGTTGCCCGCCGACATGTCGAACGACATCGTGGCGGGATAGACCTCGCTGCGGAACGCGGCCCACCGGTTCGCGCGCTCGGCGTTCGAGTGCGAGAGGTCGGCGACGAAATTCCAGGATCCGA
Source organism: Pseudomonadota bacterium (assembly GCA_043747835.1). Taxonomy (GTDB): domain Bacteria; phylum Pseudomonadota; class Gammaproteobacteria; order Steroidobacterales; family Steroidobacteraceae; genus CADEED01. The sequence goes on from JAYTOK010000086.1 coordinate 58,113, forward strand.
TGTCGAATCTGCCGTTCAAGCCGGTGACGAAGAGATCCTTGTCTTCGGTGTACTGCGCGATCACGTTGGTGACGGACGCGTAGCAATTGTCGAGCGTCGCCGCGACGACGACGTCGCCCACGAGCGTGTAGCTGGACGCCGGCGCGTTGTAGCAACCCGCGCTGCCGTTCGCCCAGTTGCCCGTCGTGCCGTTACGGCCGAACCAGGCCTGATTCTGGTCTTCGTCGATCGTGAACTTCGAGTACATCGCATCGAAGTTGATCTCGCCGGTGTCGCCCAAGCGAAACCCGAGCGCCACGTTCGCGCCGAATCGACCCTGCTCCAGCTTCTTCACCTCGGTTTGCGCGCCCCAGGGTGTCGGGTTCGGCGTGCCGTCGCCGTCGAGATCGCCTGTCGCATTGCCGGGATTGCTGACGCCGTCGTTGAAGCCCCAGCCCTGGAACGATTGATACCCGTTCTTCTGCTTCTGGCCGGTAACGCCGATGTTGAACGCGAAGTTGTCGCCGATCGACTTCGTGAAGCTGCCACTGCCGCGATAACCGTACGGGTCGTAGTCGGGGAAATCCGTGCCGCCTTCGTACCAGACCGGGCCGGCGCGCAGCAGCAGCGTCGGGCCCGAATAGTTCAGCGGGCGAATCGTCTTGATGTCGATCGTGCCCGCGACACCGCCCGCGACCAGATCCGCGGACTGCGATTTGTAGACGTCGACGCCGGAGACGACTTCGGAAGGATAGATCTCCCAACGCACGTTGCGGTTGGGCTCGGAAGAAGCGACTTCGCGGCCGTTCACGAGACCGAGCACCAGACGCGGACCCAGGCCGCGCATCGCTGCCTGACTCTGGTTGCCACGATCGCGCGAACCGCTGACGCCGGGAAGGCGAACGAGCGTCTCCGCGATGGTCACATCCGGCAACGCGCCTATGTCACCGCCGGAGATCGCATCGACGACGAGGTCGGAATTGCGCTTTACCTCGAGTGCGCCCTGCAGGCTGGCGCGATACCCGGTGACGACGACTTCGGAGAGCTCCTCGCCTCCGTTGTTGCCTGCTGGCGCGTCCTGCGCGACGGCCGGATTGCTGACGAAATTGCTGGCGGAAAGCGCGGCTAGATAGGCCAACGCCTTTTTGTGCGTGAATTGCATGTGACTCCCCCCCGGGACATGGATGACGATCGCTGCGTCGAAACAACACGAAATCGATTAATAGTATAAATATGCGCCGAGGGTATTGGCGCCGTCAACTGCGGCGTGTGTTACCGCTCTCGCGCCGTCGCGATTTGTTATCGCGCAACAACGGAAATGGATCGCTCGCGCGATCCGTCAGTCTTTGGATTTGTCGTTGTTCGCGCGGTCGGCGCGTATCACGAGCATCAAGGCTTCCTTGATCAGCTCGCGGCAGGCCTTCGCGGCGGAGTCCGCGTTCCCGCTCTTGATCGCGCGGTAGATCTTCTCGTGCGCGTCGAAGTCCGCGACCGCGCCCTTCGTCTTGTTGGTCAGGCGGATGGAGAAGCGCAGCGCGGTTTCCACGATCGGCGTGAGCTGGTGGTAGAAGCGGTTGTGGCTGATCTCGAGGATCGTCGCGTGGAATGCGATATCGGCGGCGACGGAGTCGAAGTGCCCGCTCATTGCGCCGCGCATCTTCTCGAGTCGTTGCTTGAGCAACGCGAGATCGGCTTCGGTCGCATTGGTCGCGGCCAACGCCGCGGCGGCGGGTTCGATCCCGATGCGCACTTCGAGGAACTCGCGCACGAGACTGTGCGAGAAGTGGCGGTCGAGGATCCAGGTCAGCACCTCGGCATCGAGCAGGTCCCACCGGTCTTCGGTATGCACGTACGTGCCGACACGCGGCCGCTGGCCGATGAGTCCTTTCGTCGAGAGGATCTTCACCGCCTCGCGCATGACCGTGCGGCTCGCGCCGAATTTCTTGCCGAGCTCGGCTTCGATCGGCAGCGGCTTCCCGGCGGGAAGCTCGCCACGCACGATGGACGACCCGAGCTTCTGCACGAGCGATTGGGTCAGATTGACGCCGGCCATGGTTACCGAAATGCTGGAAAAGCGTGCGCTACGCTAACACGAGCGCGCCGCGCGATACGAAATCAGTTCGCGACGAGCTCCACGCGACGATTCTTGCCGCGCCCCGCGTCGTCAGTGTTCGGCGCGACTGGACTGGCATAAGAAACGCCGAAGGCCTGCAATCGCTTTGCATCGATCTTGTATTGCGAAACCAGCTGCTCCACGACCGCCTCCGCGCGACGCTTCGAAAGATCCAGGTTCGGCGCGAAGCCGCCGACGTTGTCCGTATGCCCGACGACGAGCAACTTGAGCGAGCGGTTCGCCGCCAGCAGCTTCGCGATCTCGTCCATCGTCGCCCTGGACGCAGCCTTCACCTCGGTCTTACCGGAGTCGAAGAGGATGCCGTATAGCGCGACGCGCCCCGATGTCGTGATCGACGCAATCATGTCGCTCGCGCTCGGCGTGTCCATGGTCTGCGCCATCGCTTTCGTCTCGAGCGTGTCGACCATCGCGAACGTGCGGCCATTGAAATTCTTGCAGTCGGCCGATGCCTCGATGGTGAAGGCCAGCACGGTGGCGTGGGTGTTGCCCGAGGGAATCTCGAGCGCCGTGAAACGCTGCTCGGCGAGCTTGTTGCTCACCGCGCAGTGCGCCGGGCTGTTGAACTTGTCGAGCACCTTGTCCATCGGCCAGAGGAATATGCCGATGCTCTGGTTGCCGCCGCCACCCGAGGAGACAGTGCGCTGTCCGCCGCCGCACTCGACGCCGAGACACTCATACAACGATTTTCCGCCCTTGGCTTTAGCGGCGTTCTGGTAGTTGCGGATCGCGGCGAGCGGCGACGTGCCTTCGGGCAGCAGATAGACGTAGTGCTGCCGACGGCCCTCGAGTTCGAGCTTCGAAGACGGCGCGTGGACCGCGTTGTTCTTGTTGTCGCGCTGGCCGGGCACGACCTTGAGCGTGTCCAGCGGGATCGTCAGCGTGTCGTAGTCCGCGCCGGTGTAGGTGATCAGCTTCGAGCCGGTGAACCGGCCGAGCGGTGCCGGATCCTTCGCGTTCGCGAGGTCCGCGGCGGGCACGGGCGTGACGGCCGCCAAGGCCGCCCGAACAGACAGCAACGACAACACGAAAATAGCTAGTGCGCGCATTCCGCTCTCCGAGGCATGTAGTTGGGCGGGAGCGAGACTAACTGATTGCGCGGTCGCGCCGCATTGGTCGCCATCGACCGACAGCCGCCCGATGGAGTGCGACTCGATGCCAGGCCGCCGGGCCGGATTTACATCCCTTCGGTGACTCCGAGCTCGTGCAGGATCTTCACGCGCAACGCCTGCGCTTCCGGCGCCGACACCTTGCGCGGGTGCGCGAACGGCACGTCGAACGACGCCTGGATGCGCGCGGGCCGTGGCGACAACACGAGAACGCGATCGGCCAGGTGGATGGCCTCCTCGACGTCGTGCGTGATCAGCATGACAGTGTGTTTTTCCTTCGCGAGGATGCGCAGCAACTCGTTCTGCATGCGCAGGCTCATCAACGCGTCGAGCGCCGAGAACGGCTCGTCCATGTAGAGAATCTCGGGCTTCACGACGAGCGCGCGCGCGATCTCGCAGCGCTTCAACATGCCGCCCGAGAGCTCGTGCGGATAGTTGTTCTCGAAGCCCTTGAGGCCCACGAGTTCGGCGTAGTCGTGCGCGAGCGCCTCGCGGTTCGGCAGCTCGTCGGGCAGGCCGAACAGCAGGTTCTGCCGCACGGTGAGCCACGGGAACACGGAACCCTGTTGCGTGATCATCACGCCGTTCTTGTTCGGCGCGAGTCGCGGCTTGCCGTTCACGAGCACCGCGCCTGCGTCCGGCGCGAGGAATCCCGCGATGATGTTCATGAGCGTCGTCTTGCCGCAGCCGGAGGGGCCGACAATCGCGACGAACTCGCCGTCGCTCAGCTCGAAGTCCAGGCCCGCGATCACCTCGAGCCGACCTTTGTCCGTCGGGAATCCCTTCACGACGTTTTCGATCCTGACTTTCACCGGCGTATCAGTGCGCATAGCGCCACCGCACGTTCTTCATGCGTTCGAGCAATCGCATGCTGCCGTCGAGCATCAGGCCGATCAGTCCGATGATGATCATGCCGGCGAAGACGAGGTCGTAGCGATTGCCCGCGTTGCGCGCGTCCATGATCATGAAGCCGAGCCCTGACTCCAGCGCAACCATCTCCGCGGCCACGACGACGAGCCAAGCGACGCCGAGACCGATGCGCATGCCGATGATGATGTCCGGCAAGGTCGCCGGAAACACCACTTGCCGGAAGAACTTGGCGCGCGGCACACCGAAGTTCTCCGCCGCGCGCAGGTATCGCTTTTCGATCGTGTGCACGCCGGAAGTCGTCTGCACGATCATCGGAAACACCGAGGCGATGAAGATGAGGTAGATAGGCGATGCGTTGCCGACGCCGAACCACAGGATCGAGATCGGGATCCAGGCGATCGGCGAGATCGGCCGCAGGATCTGGAAGATCGGGTTCAGCGTGACGAATGCGCCGCGCACGCGGCCCATCCACAGGCCGAGCGGGATCGCGAGGACGACCGCGATGCCGAAGCCGATGCCGACTCGCATCAGCGAGGCGCCGATGTGTTCCCAAAGCGTGCCGTCCTCCGCGAGCTCGACCGCCCCTCTCACGACCTTGTCGGGCGGCGGGAAGATGACGCTCTCGGTTAGGTGCACCACGAGCCACCAGATGCTGATGAGGATCGTCGCCACCACAATGGATGGCCACGTTGATCTGAATCTGTTCATTGTTGTTTCTTCTCTCGCCACTCACGCAATCGCCAACGAATCTTCTGCCAGGGCCAAACCGGCGCCGGCTCGACTTCCACCGTCATCTGTCCGCTCGCGTGCGCCGTGCACGCGAAGTCGTAACTCGACGCTTGCTCGAACGGCAGCCGGAAACTCTGCCCCGGCATCAGGATCGTGGGACCGAACACCTGCGGCACGTCGTCCAGATTGCGCAGCAGCAGCACGTCGTTGAGTCCCAGCGTCAGAGTGATCTTCGAAGGCAGGATCTCGACTTTGTCGCCTGCCATGCGCCGCGCATACGTCCCTTTCGGGATCTCGAACAATTCATCGCGGGTCGACCCGTGGATCGGCGCGAATCCCGTCCATCCCACCGCGACGACGACAGCCAGAATCAACGGCGACGCCAAAAGCCACGCGCGCTGACGAGTCACGTTCGCAGCAGGATCCTGAGATCGTGCACGAAGTCGTCGCTCGGGTGCCCGTACGGCATGACCGCGCGCAGTCCGCCCTTGCGATCGATCAGGTAGATGGACGACGAGTGCCCGATCGTATAGCTGCCGTCGGGGGATACGTTCTTCGAGGAAGAGATGCCCCAGTTCTTCTGCGCCGCGTCGATCTGCGCGCGCGTGCCGACGCCGCCGATGAAGGTCGGGTCGAACGACGCGAGGTACTTCTTCATATGCGCTTCGGTGTCGCGTTCCGGATCGACGGTGACGTAGATCACTTGCACGTTGCTTGCGTCCGCGCCGAGCTTCTTGCGCGCGCCCGCGAGCGTCGCGAGCGTGATCGGACAGACCTCGCCGCAGTTGCTGAAGCCGAACGCGACGAGCACGGCCTTGCCCCTGAAGCGCGCGAGATCGATGGGTTGACCATCCGTGCCCTGTAGTTTGAGCGCGGGCGCAGGCATCACGGGGCTCAGCACACCGGCCTTGAGAGCGGGGGCCGGCGCGGGCGTCGTCACGGGCGCCGCCGCTTGCGCGGGCGCCAGCGACACGGCTAACAACAACGGCGCGAGCAGTCGCATCACAGCGCGATGCTCGCGGCCATGGCGTTCTTCGTGAACCGCTCTTCCATGTACGTTTCGTAAGCGATCGGCTTCTTGATCGTTCCCGCCTGGATCGACAGCTGCATGAGCTCCTCGAACTCCTCGCGGATCATGCGCAGATCGCCATAAGTCACGCGATCCGTCGGATTCTCCATCACGAACTTGAGGATCTTCGGATCCTGATTGAAGAAGCCCTTGCCCGCCGCGATTGCCACGGCCTTGTCGCGATTGCCCTGCTGCATGTCGAGCCACTGACCGGCGCCCAGCACCTGGTTCACGAGATCCTGGACCATCTCGGGATTCGACTGGATGAGCTCTTCGCGAACGGTGAGACAACAGCAGATGTAGTTGCGCCACTCGTCGCGCGTCATGCGCAACACGCGCGCGTAGCCGGCGCTCTGCGCGGCGGCGCCGAACGGCTCGCCCGTGCAGTACGCATCGACCGCGTCGGCATACAGCGCGGCCGGCATGTCGGGCGGCGGCATCTCGACGATCACGATATCCGCGGGCGTCATGCCCTCGCGCGCGAGCATCTTGCGCAGGAACAGGAAGTCGACGGCGAAGCGGCTCGGGATCGCGATGCGTTTGCCGCGCAGGTCCGAAAATTTCTCATGCGGCGAATCTTTCTTCACCATGATCACCGCGCCCGAGCGGTGACCCAGCGACACGATCTTCACGGGAATCTTTTTGTCCGCGAGATCCATGACGAGCGGCGCGAGCATGTAGCCGGCCTGGATGCGGCCCGCCATCAGCGATTCCTTGATCTCGGGCCACCCGGAATACTTGCTGTATTCGAATCGGAAATCGTTCTTCGCGGAGCCGGCCTGGATGCTCGCTTCCTTCGCGACGCAGGCGACGGGAAGCGTGAGGTTGCAGGTCACCGGCAAGCCACCCACGACGAGCGGTTCGCGGAGATCGCTCTTCTTGCTGCCGCAACCGGCAATGCCAAATGACAGGGACGATGCGATCGCGCCCTGCAGAATCTGCCGTCGATTGAGGGTGAAAGGGCTCACGGGAATGCGCTCGCGCCGGCTATGCCGATCTGCTGAGGAGATGCGCGGCAGCGTATCGGACAGGTATATAGATTACGACTATGAGCGCGGCGGGCACCGCACCTACAATCCGGCCTCGCTGAAGGGGATTTGCGCATGGCTTTCATCACCGCAACGGCGGCCGACAAGAATTCATATGACGTAATCGTCGTCGGCTCGGGTGCCGCAGGCGGCCAGACCGCGTACACACTCACGATGGACGGCGCGCGTGTCCTCATGCTCGAGGCCGGACGGAACTACGACCCGGCGACTGAGACTCCGATGATGCAGACCGCCGGCGACGCACCCTTGCGGGGCGCCGGAACGCCGGAAAAGCCGTTCGGCTTCTGGGACGCGACCATCGATGGCGGCTGGCAGGTTCCGGGCGAGCCGTACACCAGCGCATCCGATGACCCCGCACGCCAGTTCGTCTGGTGGCGTGCGCGCATGCTGGGCGGGCGCACCAATCACTGGGGCCGCATTTCACTGCGGAACGGTACGTACGATTTCAAACCGTACTCGCGCGACGGACTCGGTTTCGATTGGCCGGTCGGCTACGCCGACGTCGCGCCTTATTACGACAAGGTCGAGATGCTGATCGGCGTCTATGGCGGCGACGACGACCTGGAGAACACGCCGCGCTCGTCGAAGGGTGTGCTCCTCCCGCCGCCGAAGCCGAAGGTGAGCGACCTGTTGATCCAGCAGCGCGCCCGCAAGCTCGGCATTCCCGTGATCGCCGGCCATCGTGCCGTTTTGACCAAGCCGCTGGACCACAAGCGGCTGCCAGGACTCCTGCATCCGGGAAACCGGAAGGCGCAGGCCATCATCGCCGCGGATATGCAGAAGCGCGCCGCGTGCTTCTTCGCGACGCCGTGCGGCCGCGGCTGCTCGATTCGCGCTAACTACCAGTCGACCACCGTGCATCTGCCGCCGGCGCTCGACACCGGCAATCTCGACATCGTCACCGATGCCATGGTGCGCGCCGTGACGAAGAAGGCCGACGGCCGCGCCGAAGGCGTCGTCTACATCGACCGCAAGACGGGCATCGAGCATCGCGTGAAGGCGCGCATCGTCGTGCTCGCCGCGAGCGCGCTCGAATCCGTGCGCATCCTGCTGAACTCCGATGTCGCGAACTCGAGCGGCAAAGTCGGCAAGTACATCATGGACACGGTCGGCGCCAACTTCAGCGGCCAGGTGCCGCTGCTCGAGAACATGCCGTTGCACAACGAGGACGGCGTCGACGGGCTGCACCTGTACACGCCGTGGTGGCTCTACAAAGAGCAGGCCGCCGGGAAGTTAGGCTTCGCTCGCGGCTATCACTTCGAGTTCGGCGGCGGGCGCAGCATGCCCGGCATGGGCACGGCGGCGAACCTCGACTGGCTGACGGGCGGCACTTACGGCAAGAAATTCAAGGAAGACGCGCGGCGGTACTACGGATCGTTAGTGGGATTCGCGGGTCGCGGCGAGATGATCCCCAACGACGACTGCTTCGCGGAACTCGATCCCAAGGTGAAGGACAAGTTCGGCATCCCCGTGCTGCGCTTTCATTGGAAGTGGAGCGAGCACGAGATCGGGCAGGCGGCGCACATGCAAAAGACCGCGGCCGAGATCATCGACGCCATGGGCGGCCGCTACGCGACGGCCCCGCAGAGTGGCGAGAAGGCGATCAAGCAGGGCGGCATCATCATCCATGAAGTCGGCGGCGCGATCATGGGCAGCGACCCGAAGAAGTCGGTCACCAACAGCTTCGGTCAATGCTGGGACATGAAGAACCTTTTCATCACCGATGGCGCAACGCTGTGTTCGAACGCGGACAAAAATCCGACGCTCACGATCATGGCGCTCGCGTGGCGCGCGTCGGATGAGATGCTTCGTCAGATGAAGCGGAAGGAGCTGTGAGCATGGATCGTCGAACTACCATCAAGTGGGTGTTCGCGGCCGCCGCGAGCGTGCCGTCGCTGCAGTCGATCGCGTATTCGCCGCAGCCGCTCGCGCGCGATGTCGCGCCGGACCAGGCGGGCTATGGCACGGATCCGGCGCTGATGAAGGAGTGGAAGCCGGGTGGACCCTGGCCGCTCACGCTCGGAGTCGCGGGCCGGCTCACGTCGGCCGTGCTCTGCGACCTCATCATCCCCGCGGACGACAAGTCGCCGTCCGCGTCGTCGGTCGGCGTCGTGGATTTCATCGACGAATGGATCAGCGCGCCGTATCCGCAGCAGCGCGCGGACCGCGCGATCGTGCTGCCCGGTCTCGAGTGGATAGAGGCGGAGTCGCGCAAGCGGTTCGGCAAGGCGTTCGCCGCCGCGAGCGATGCGGAGCGGTCGAAGATCGCGGACGACATCTGCTTCCAGGGTCGCGCGGCGTCGCAGTTCGAAGCCGCGGCGAAGTTCTTCGCGAAGTTCCGCGATCTGACGGCGGGCGGGTTCTACACGACGCCGATCGGGATGAAGGACATCGGGTACACGGGCAACGTGCCGCTCACGAGTTTCGACGGGCCGCCGATCGAAGCGCTGAAGAAGGCCGGGCTCGCCTGAGTCGATGACCGCCGTGCCGCGCAATTTTCCGTTTCGGCAGGTTCTTGCAGGCGCGTTCGTGCTGCCCTGGCGGCACCGCGTTGACGTCACGCATGCAGCGGGACTGCCGCTCCTGGCGATCGTCGTGGCGATGTCGTGCGCCGACGCTTTCGAATCGAGCTTCGTGGGCTTTTCGGGGCAAGTTGCGCTGCTACTTGCGATGTTATGGCTCGCGCTCGCGATGCATCGGCTCGTGCTGGTTCTGGACTGGCAGCCGCAAAGGTTGTTCGGAGAGCTGAAGCTCGGCCGCCTGCTTCGATTTTTCGGCGCCGGCATCTGGCTCGCAATCGTTTACACCGCCGTCTATCTTCTCGTGATGGCGACACTCGCTTTTGCAGGTGAAGCGGCAGGATCAATCCCGCAAGAGGAGTCAGTCTGGGATCGGATGTTTTCGTTCGACGGTTGGGCGAACGAAGTAGGTAGCGCTTTGGCATACCTCGTGATCGGCAGACTCAGTCTGGTGTTTCCCGCCATCGCGCTCGACCGCGACGCGAACTACGGCGCATTCTGGCGCATGAGCCGCGGCAACGGGTGGAGAGTTGCGATCACCGTCGGTGCGTTGCCCTGGTTCCTGGATTCGATCATTAGTGCGATGTGGCGCGAAGAGACGAGTCTGTTCGAGATCGCGGGGCTGGGCGTACTAACCGGCGTCGTCACCATCGTCGAAGTCATTGCGCTCTCGCTGACCTACCGTGAACTCACGCACGCGTTCGCGCCACCGCCCACACATCCACCCGGCTGACTCCGGCCTCGAGCAACAACCCGCGCGCTTCCGCGAGCGTGCTGCCGGTCGTCATCACATCGTCCACGATCGCGACGTGTCCCGCGGCTAACAACCTTTCCCGCGCTTTCACGCCTCCAACGGCAAACGCATCCCGCACATTTCTCCGGCGCGCGTTCTCGTCGAGCGCGGTTTGCGTCGGCGTGTCACGCACCCGCCGCAGCGCGCCGCGCGCGAACGGAATCCCCAACGCGCGCGCGGCGTGCTTCGCGAGCGCCGCGGCCTGATTGAACCCGCGCTCGCACAGACGCGCGTCGTGCAGCGGCACCGGCACCAGCAACCTCGGCAACTCGACGCCCCGATTCCGCGCCGCCGCCGCCAGCAACACGCCGAGCACCCGCGCATTCGCGAGCTCGCCGCGGTATTTCAGATCGCGAATCAGATCGTCCACCGGATGCTCGAACCGCAACGCGACGACACGCCCGGCCGTGGGCTCGCGCACCCAGGGCAGGTCCGCGAAACAGAAGTTGCAAAGATCGAGGTCGGGACCCGCCCCTTCGAAGCCACAAAGACAGCAACGCGGGGGAAACAGCGTTGCGGCCAGCAGCCGCGAAACCGCGCGCGGCGCCGTCAACCGGAGACGGGTCAACTGGTTGACAATGAATGGGCGGGTCCCGAACATGCCTCGAGTTTCGGCGGCCGGGTCGGGTTCGACCAGCCGCGAAAGTGATGCAAATCAATAGATAAGGTGCGTGGAAACCATGGCCGACACAGATACGATCCGTCACGACTGGACCGTCGCCGAAGTTGAATTGCTGTTCGCGCTGCCGTTCTCGGACCTCATGCACCGCGCGCAGACGACGCATCGCGAGAACCACGACCCTAACGCCGTGCAACGCGCGACGCTGCTCTCGATCAAGACGGGCGCGTGCCCCGAGGACTGCAAGTACTGCCCGCAGAGCGTCCGTTACGACACCGGCCTCGAGCGCGAAACGCTGGTGCCGCTCGATGAAGTCCGCTCGCGCGCGCAAGCCGCGAAAGACGCGGGCGCGACGCGCTTCTGCATGGGCGCCGCATGGCGCTCGCCGAAGAAGCGCGACGTCGAAGCCGTCGCCGCGATGATTCGCGAAGTGCGCGCGCTCGGAATGGAAACGTGCGCGACGCTCGGCATGGTGAATGCCGACCAGGCGCGCGAGCTCAAGGACGCGGGCCTCGACTACTACAACCACAACGTCGACACCTCCCCCGAGTTCTACGGCGAGATCATCACGACGCGGACGTACCAGGACCGCCTCGACACGCTGGCCGCGGTTCGCGAAGCGGGATTGAGCGTCTGTTGTGGCGGCATCGTGGGCATGGGCGAAACCACGCGCGATCGCGCGTCGATGCTCGCGACGCTCGCGAACCTGCCGCAGCACCCGGAGAGCGTTCCGATCAACCAGCTCGTGCGCGTGCCGGGCACGCCACTCGCCGGCGCCGCGCCGGTCGATCCTTTCGATTTTGTGCGCACGATCGCCGTCGCGCGCGTCGTGATGCCGAAGTCGTACGTGCGTCTCTCCGCCGGACGTGAAGTCATGAGCGACGAATTGCAGGCGCTGTGTTTCCTCGCGGGCGCGAACTCGATCTTCTACGGCGAGAAGTTGCTGACGACGGGCAATCCGGATGTCGAGCACGATCGCCAGTTGCTGGCGCGACTCGGCATCAATGCCTTGGTGCCTGGAACGATCGCGGTCAGCGATGGCGCGGGCGAAGCGCATGTGCACGGCCCGGACTGTGGGCATGCCCACGCGCCCGCGCGACCGATGGCCGCATGCAACGCGACCCGTCAGCGCTGAAGGCCGCGCTCGCCGACCTCGCGACGCGGAATCTCAAACGCTCGCGGCGGGTGATGCCGCGCGCGGGTTTGATCAACTTCTGCAGTAACGACTACCTCGGGCTAGGCAACCATCCCGAGGTCACGCGCGCGTTCGTCGATGCCGCGAATGTGCACGGCGTCGGCAGCGGCGCGTCGCATCTCGTGACCGGGCACGGCGTCGAACACGAGGCGCTCGAGGCAGAACTCGCCGCGTTCACGGGCCGAGAGAAGGCGCTCGTCTTCTCGACCGGGTACATGGCCAACATGGGCGCCATTGGCGCATTAGCGGACCAAAAATCCCTGATCGTCTCGGACAAGCTCAATCATGCGTCATTGATCGATGGTTGCCGGCTCAGTGGCGCGGAGATCCGGCGCTACCCGCACGCCGATTCGGCGCGCGCGGCGGAGCAGATTACGAAGGCGCTGCCGGAAGCTGCGACTCGCCTGCTCGTGACCGATGGCGTGTTCAGCATGGACGGCGATCTCGCGCCATTGCCGGAGCTCGCGCGCGCCGCGGCGGATGCGAGGGCGTGGCTCGTCGTCGACGATGCGCATGGTCTCGGAGTCGTCGGGCGCACGGGCCGCGGGTCGTGCGAACACTTCGGGTTGGGCGCGAGCGAGGTGCCCGTGCTGATAGGCACGTTCGGGAAAGCGTTCGGCACCTTCGGCGCATTCGTCGCCGGGGACGCCGACCTCATCGAATTCCTGATCCAGAAAGCCCGCACGTACATCTTCACGACCGCGTTGCCGCCGGCGGTGGCCGCGGCGACGCGCGCGTCGCTGCGGGTGAGCGAGCGAGAAAGCTGGCGACGCGAGAAGGTGCTCGCGCTCTCCGAACGTTTTCGCGCCGGGCTTGAAGACCGCGGCATCGGGATGACCGCAACCCCGAAGCCCCTCCCCGGCACCACTACTGCCGGCACCACCATCGTTCCGGTCATCGTCGGCGACGAAGCGCGGGCGCTCGCCGTCAGCGCGGCGCTGGAAAAGCGCGGGTTTCTCGTCGCCGCGATCCGTCCGCCGACGGTGCCCGCCGGCACCTCGCGTCTACGCGTCACGTTGTCGGCCGCCCACGAGGAAGCGCAGGTGGACGCTTTGATCGCCGCGCTCGCGGAGGCGTTGGCCGCATGAACGCGCACGATTCGCGGACGTTGTTCGCGCTCGATCGACGCGCCGTAGCGCGCGCATTCGATCGCGCGAGCGGCAGCTACGACGCGGCCGCGGAGTTGCAGGCGCGCGTGCGTGACGAGCTCTTGAGCCGATTGGCCGAGCTCAAGATCGAGCCGGCGACGGTGCTCGATCTCGGCGCAGGCACGGGTCATTCGACGCGCGCGCTCAAGCGAAAATTTCCCAAGGCGCTCGTGATCGCCGCGGACGTCGCGCCCGGCATGCTGTTGCAGGCGCGGCAGCAATCGCGGTGGTTGCGCCGTTTCGAGCGCGTCTGCGCGGACGCGTATTCGCTGCCGTTTCGCGACGCCAGCATCGATGTGGTGTTCAGCAGCCTGATGCTGCAGTGGTGCGACGAACTCGACGCGGTGTTTGGCGAAATCGCGCGCGTGCTCAAGCCCGGTGGGTTGCTGTTGTTCAGCACGTTCGGTCCGGGCACGCTCGCCGAGTTGCGCGAGGCCTGGGCCGCAGGCGATGCCGCGAACAATCACGTGAACCATTTCTTCGACGCGCCCGCGCTCGGCGCGGCGCTCATGCACGCGGGTCTCGCGGAACCCGTGCTCGATGTGGACCGCATCGTCATGGGATACGACGATGCGCTCACGCTCATGCGCGAGCTCAAGGCGATCGGCGCGCACAATGTGACTAACGGCCGCGCGCGCGGACTCACCGGCCGGCGCCGGCTCGACGCGATGACGCGCGCGTACGAGACGTTGCGGCGGGATGGAAAATTGCCGGCGACGTATGAAGTGATCCACGCGAGTTCGTGGGGGGCGGAGCGTCGGGGAATGCACGAATTCCCGGGGGAAACGGTGATCCCGGCCTCGGCCATACGGACGCGCAAGACATGACCCGCGGCTGGTTCATCACCGGCACCGACACCGGAGTCGGCAAAACCCTCGTCGCCGTCGCGCTCACGCGCGCGTTCGTCGCGCGGGACTTGCGCACCGCGGTGATGAAACCCGTCGCCGCCGGATGGATCGATACGCCCGACGGGCCGCGCAACGACGACGCGCTCGAGTTGTTAGGCGCGAGCAATGTCGCGGCCGCTTACGAAGATGTGAATCCCTGGCTGCTCGCGACGCCAGCGTCACCGCATCTCGCCGCGCGCGCGGACGGCGTGACGATCGGTCACGAGCGCATTCTCGCGGCCCAGCGAAAACTCACGGTGTCGAGCGACGTGCTCATCGTCGAAGGGGCGGGCGGCTGGCTCGCGCCGATCTCGGCCACCGAAACGATGGCCGACATCGCGCTCCGAATGAACGAAGGAATGGAGCTGCCCGTGATCCTGGTCGTAGGCCTCAGGCTCGGCTGCCTCAATCACGCGCTGTTGACGCGCGCCGCGATTCGCTTCGCGGGGCTGCCGTTCGCGGGCTGGATCGCGAACGGTCTTGCGACCCCGATGGAGCACGCGCGGGAGAACATCGAAACGCTTTCAACCCGCTTTGGAAGGCCCCCGCTCGCGATCGTTCCAGCCGGAACGGACCCGCATCCCTCCCGCCCTCCGGGCTGGGCGATCTGTGGCGCGGGAAACCTCCTAAGCCATTGAGTCATCCGGCAAAGTCGCTGGTATAGTCGCGCGCGTGCCAGCCGCCGCCCGCCACTTCGATCTCGCTCCGCATTGCTCGCTGACGCCGCGTACCGCCCTGCTGTTCTTCGGCAGCGTGTGTTTCGCGACTTTCGGCGTCGCGGGTGCCGCGACGCTGCTGGGTTACTGGCCCGTGCTGCCGTTTGCCGGCGCCGAAATGCTGCTGCTCGGCTGGGCGCTGAACACCAGCATGAACCGCCGTCACGAACGCGAGCACATCGACGTGACGGAAACTGAAGTCATCATCGAATATTCAACGGGAGCGCCACGGCGAGTCGTGTTCCCGCGCCACTGGGCCCGGGTTAAAATCCGCGGCCCGAAATCGCCTCTCCACCGCGCCCATCTCGTCATCGAGTCGCACGGCCGGGCCTACGAGGTTGGCAAGTTTCTGTCCGAGGAGGAGCGTCTCCAGCTCGCGTCCCATCTGGGTCGCGTGATTGGTGGCATGAACCAGTCGCCGGCAATGCCGGTCGCCGGTTCTCACGACTAGTTTTCTTGAGGTCATCGATGAGCTTTCACATGAAGAACGCCTTCGCGCGCCGCGTACTCAGCGCAGCCGCAGTCCCGCTGTTTGCCCTGGTCGCATCCGTTGCGCACGCCGATTGGGGCGGTCTCAACATGCCCGAGGGCGTGACGATCCTCAGCAAGAAGATCTACAGCCTCCACCAATTGATCATGTGGATCTGCGTGATCCTCGCGGTCGTGGTGTTCGGCGCGATGATCTATTCGATCGTCAAGTTCCGTAAGTCGCAGGGCGCGGTGCCCGACAAGACCATGGTCCACAGCACCAAGGTCGAAATCGTCTGGACCGTGATCCCGATCCTCATCCTCATCGGCATGGCCGTGCCGATCGCGAAGACACTCATCGAGATCGAGGACATGGGCAAGGTCGACCTCAACATCAAGGTCACCGGCTACCAGTGGAAGTGGGAATACGAATACCTTGGGCAGAACGTCAGCTTCTTCTCGACGCTCAAGCGCAACAGCGACGAAGCGCGGCAGCTCGGCTCCGGCATCGATCCCAAGTCCGTCGAGCACTACCTGCTCGACGTCGACAACGTGCTCGTGATTCCCGCGGGTCAGAAGATCCGCTTCCTGCTCACCGCGCAGGACGTGATCCACGCGTGGTGGGTGCCGGACTTCGGCATGAAGAAGGACGCGATCCCGGGCTACGTCAACGAGATCTGGGTCCAGGTCGACGCCGACAAGTTGGGCACATATCGCGGCCAGTGCGCCGAGCTCTGCGGCCGCGATCACGGCTTCATGCCGATCGTCGTCGAAGTGAAGTCGCCGGCGGACTTCGACGTCTGGCTGCGCGCGAAGCAGGCGGAGCAGAAGCTCGCCGAAGTCGCTCCCGATGCCTCCGCGACTGTCGCGACCAGCGCCACCGCCGCCATTGCTCAATAAGCAGTCCGCAATAAAGTTTTCAGCGAGAAGTTAGACCATGGCATACGAACACACTGCAGACGACCACCACGACCACCACGGCCCGGCCCACGGCTGGCGCCGCTGGGTCTTCGCGACGAATCACAAGGACATCGGCACGATGTACCTGGTCCTCGCGTGCGTGATGTTCTTCGTGGGCGGCCTCATGGCCCTCGTCATCCGCGCCGAGCTCTTCCAGCCCGGCCTGCAGCTCGTCGACCCGCAATTCTTCAACTCGATGACCACGATGCACGCGCTGGTCATGATCTTCGGCGCCGTGATGCCCGCGTGGACGGGTCTCGCGAACTGGATGATCCCGATGCAGGTGGGCGCGCCCGACATGGCGCTCCCGCGTCTCAACAACTTCTCGTTCTGGCTCCTGCCGTTCGCGTTCACGCTGCTGCTGTCGACGCTGTTCGTCCCGGGCGGCGCGCCGGCCGGTGGCTGGACGTTGTACCCGCCGCTGTCGCTGCAGGGTGGCGACGGTTTCCCGATGGCGATCTTCGCCATCCACTTGATGGGCGCGTCGTCGATCCTGGGTTCGATCAACGTCGTCGTGACGATCATGAACATGCGCGCGCCGGGCGTCGGCCTGCTCAACATGCCGTTGTTCTGCTGGAGCTGGCTGATCACGGCCTATCTTCTGATCGCGACGATGCCGGTGCTCGCGGGCGCGGTGACGATGCTGCTCACGGACCACTTCTTCGCAACGACGTTCTTCTCAGCGTCGGGCGGCGGCGATCCGGTGATGTTCCAGCACATCTTCTGGTTCTTCGGACACCCCGAGGTGTACATCCTGATCTTGCCGGCGTTCGGCATCATCTCGCAGATCGTGCCGACGTTCTCGCGCAAGCCGCTGTTCGGTTATGACGCGATGGTGTACGCCACCGCGGCTATTGCCTTCCTTTCGTTCATCGTGTGGGCGCACCACATGTTCACGGTGGGCATGCCGCTCGCGGGCCAGCTCTTCTTCACGCTGTCGACGATGCTGATTTCCATCCCGACCGGCGTGAAGGTGTTCAACTGGACCGCGACGATGTGGAAGGGTTCGCTCTCCTTCGAAACGCCGATGCTGTTCGCGCTCGCGTTCCTGTTCCTGTTCACGATCGGCGGCTTCTCGGGCCTCATGCTCGCGGTCGTCCCGGCGGACTTCCAATACCACGACACCTACTTCGTCGTGGCGCACTTCCACTACGTGCTCGTGCCCGGCGCGATCTTCGGGATCATGGCCGGCGTGTACTACTGGCTGCCCAAGTGGACCGGCAACATGTACGACGAGAAGCTCGGCAAGTGGCACTTCTGGTTGTCGGCGATCTTCGTGAACGTGTTGTTCTTCCCGCAGCATTTCCTGGGGCTCGCGGGCATGCCGCGTCGCATCCCCGATTACGCCACGCAGTTCGCGGACTGGAACATGGTCTCGTCGATCGGCGCGTTCGGCTTCGGTCTCTCGCAGCTGCTGTTCCCATACATCATCTGGAAGGCTGTGAAGGCCGGCACGAAGGCGACGGACGAAGTCTGGGAAGGCGCACACGGCCTCGAATGGCAACTCCCCTCGCCGCCGCCGTATCACAGCTGGACGGATCCGCCGTCGCGCGAAGTCGTCGCGCGTGGCGTGGAGCATTGATGGGTCCCGCGATGACGCCCGATGAAATCAGCGAACGCCGCGCGAAAGCGCGGCGCACCGCGATCGTGTTGGGTCTCGTCGCGCTCGGCTTCTACATCGCGTTCATCGCGATGTCGGTTTCCAGGGCTTCCTGACGATGACGGAGCCATCCGCGAAGCAGCGCGAGAACCGCTCGCTGACGCTGAAGCTCCTGGGCTTCGCGTTGGGCAGCTTCGCGTTCGGCTTCGCGCTGATCCCGCTCTACGACGTGCTCTGCGAGATCACCGGTTTCGGCGATCAGAGCACGCTCGTGCAGCAGCGCGATCTCATCGGCGAGCCCGACGATTCGCGGACCATCGAAATCGATTTCCTGACCGAACTACCTTCGGTGGGCAACTGGGAATTCCGCCCGACCGTGCAGTCGATGAAGGTTCACCCCGGCCGGCTCTACTCGACGGAGTTCATCGCGCACAACCTCACGGGTTTCGCGACGACCGCGCAGGCGATTCCGAACATCGCGCCAGGCAAGGCCGCGGGCTATTTCCGCAAGACCGAATGTTTCTGCTTCACGCCGCAGAAGTTCGCGGTAAACGAGCAGCGGCCGATGACTGTTCGTTTCGTCGTGGATCCTGCGATCCCGCGCTCGGTCGACCGCATCACTCTTTCGTACACTTTCTATGACGAGTTCACTCGTGTGAGCTCACTGAACTAGCAAGGGAATATCCATGGCAGAGGCACACGCCCCCTCGGGCAAGTACTACGTCCCCCACGAGAGCAAGTGGCCGATCATCGCGTCCGCCGGCTTCTTCACGCTGCTGTTGGGCGTGATCGCGGGTCTCAACGAATGGGCCGCCTGGTGGGCGATCGCTCCCGGCTTCGCGATCGTCGTGTACATGTTCATCGGCTGGTTCGGCGACGTCATCAAGGAGAACAACTCCGGCATCTACGGCCTCGACGTCGACCGCTCGTTCCGCATGGGAATGATGTGGTTCATCTTCTCGGAAGTGATGTTCTTCGCCGCGTTCTTCGGCGCGCTGTTTTACGCGCGCGCGCTGTCCGTGCCATGGCTCGGCGGTGAAGGCACGAAGATGATCGGGCACATCGAACTGCATCCGCTGTTCGAGACCGCATGGCCGACGAACGGCCCGGCGTCTTTGAGCCCCCGCGTCGAAGGCACGTTCGAGACCATCCCCGCGTTCGGTCTGCCGGCGTGGAACACCATCATCCTGCTGACCTCCGGCGTGACGGTCACCGTTGCACATCACGCGCTGCGTGCCGGCAAGCGCGGCTTGCTCAACGTCTTCCTCGCGCTGACGTTCCTGCTCGGCTTCCTGTTCGTCTATCTGCAGGCGCTGGAATACGGCCACGCGTACAACGAGCTCGGCCTGCAGCTCGGCACCGGCATCTACGGCTCGACGTTCTTCATGCTCACGGGATTCCACGGATTCCACGTGACGATGGGCGCGATCATGCTGTTCTGCATCTGGCTGCGCACCATGAAGGGCCACTTCTCACCCGAGCGTCACTTCGCGTTCGAGGCGGTTGCCTGGTATTGGCACTTCGTCGACGTGGTGTGGTTAGGCCTGTTTGTGTTCGTCTACTGGATCTGACGCCGCGCTGACCGGCTACCCGGGGACAGACTTCAGTCTGTCCCCCTTCATGCGATGAGGGCGCGTCGGCGCCCTTTCTTTTGGTGGCTATTCCTCAAAAGAACGGCCGCACTTCTACGGGCACCCGACACGCGATCGCCGCCTTGCGTCCCCACGCGACCGCCGCATCCATGTCAGCGAGCTCGAGTACCCAGAAGCCGCCAATGTGCTCCTTGGTTTCGAGGTACGGCCCATCGGTGACTAGCACCGCGCCATCGGGCCGTGCGCGCACCGACCTCGCGTGACTCACAGGGCGCAATCCGCCGACGAAAATCCTGATGCCCGCCGCCACCATCGCGTCGTTGAGCGCGTCGATATCGCGGCCCATCTGTTCCGTTTCGGTGGAACCGTCGTAGCCGACGGGGTGGTGAATCGCAACGAGGTACTGCGTCATGGCATCTCCTGTAGTGCTCGCCAGGCCGATGGCGCTGCGTTCACGACATAGTCGAACCGGCGGAGGGGAATTCGACAGATTGTGCAGGAAATTCCCGGTCTCGCGACGAGCTGCGCTTCATCGAAATCACGCGATACTTGCGGAGTGCGTCCGGGCCTGTCTACATTCGCCCACCCTGGCCGCAAACGGACGCGGCGCTGTGCGAAGGAGTGCACCATGATCCCGATTCGGTTCGCGCGTTCGATTCGCAGCGCCTTGTCTGCCGCGGCGCTTCTCATCTCCTCCCAACTCGCGTTCGCGCAGATCACTTACGTCGAGGTGACACCCTCGAGCAGCGCCGTTACCGCGAGCGCCCACGACGGCAACGTGCCCGCGAACACCGTCGACAACAATCTCAACACGCGCTGGTCCGCGGAAGGCGACAACCAGTGGATTGCGTACGACCTGGGCAGCGTGCGCACGGTCGGCTATCTGCGAATCGCCGTGTACCTCGGCAATCAGAGGCGCAACGTGTTCGACATCCAGACATCGGGTAACGGCTCGACGTGGACCACGATCTGGAGCGCCGAAAGCAGCGGCACGACGACGCAGGAACAGACTTACGACTTCCCCGACGTGCAGACGCGCTACATCCGCTATCTCGGCCACCGCAACAGCGTCAACAACTGGAACAGCCTCACCGAAGTCAGCGTATTTGCGACGCCCGTCAGCAATCCGCCACCGCCGGGCGGCAACGATCAGTTCGGTGTCAGGTTGCTGTATCCCACGCTCTCGGGCGGCAAGTCGTGGTTCGCGAAATGGAACTCGAATCCGCGTACGTTCACGGGCATCGATCCTTCCGATCCCTGGTTCAACGCGAACCATGGCGACGCGACGTATCGCACGACGGGTGACGGCGTGCTGCGCATCTCGGGCGCGGTGCCGCGAATGTACATCCACGATCCCGCGAAGCTCGATCAATTCCGCAACGTCGAGATCACGATGTATTTCCAGCGCGTCGCCGACAGCAACACCGCGTACGGCGGAATGGTCGCAATCGCGCGGTCGAACCATGGCACGACGGGACGCGAGACTGTCGACAAGTGCGACACGCGCGGCATCGGCGCGCGCATGCGCTACGACGGGCGCGTCGATTTCGAGAAGGAGACCAACCATCCCTCGTCGACGGCGATCCTCAACAAGCCGCTGTTCTCCGGCGGCATGCCTTACAACCTGTGGATCGGGTACAAGCACGTCGTCTACGACCTGGCGAACGGCAATGTGAAGCAGGAGTTGTGGATCGACCAGACCGGCGGTGTGAACGGTGGGACGTGGACAAAGCTCAATGAGGTCGTCGATACCGGCAGCAATTTCGGCGTCGGCGCGAGTGCGTGCAAGTTGGGTGTCGATCCGGGGCTTCGGCTCACTGCTGCTCCGACACGCGCAGGCTCGGAGTCGGGCAAGCCGAACATCACGGTGTACTTCCGCAGCGACAATGTCGGGACGGAAGGCCTGCGTTATCGCTGGGGCAGCGTGCGGGAGATACTCGCGCCGCAGTGATTCCACCGTTGTGCTTCCACGGGGACTCAGGTAGGTTGCCCTGCATGGTTTGCAACGAACAACCGGGCTTCGCCCCCGAACGCCGCGCCACCGCGCCGGCGCTGCTTCGTTCGCTCCTCCTTCTTGCGGCCTAGCCGCAACACCCACACGCGCCACCCGTCGGCGCCAACAAGACGGAAACCCTGACTCTCGCCACCAACGCGGGGAAGTCACGTGTCGGATTCATCGAGAGCCACTGCCATGCTGAAGGACCCTTCCAAAAAGTACCGCCTGTTTCCGCGCATCGACCTGCCCAATCGGCAGTGGCCGACGCGCCAGCTAACTAAAGTGCCCGTGTGGTGCAGCACCGACCTTCGCGACGGCAACCAGGCACTGTTCGAGCCGATGAGCCGCGAGACCAAGAAGCGGTTGTTCAAGGTGCTCTGCGGTGTCGGAATCAAGGAGATAGAGATCGGCTTCCCGTCGGCGTCCGAAACGGACTTCCTCACCGCGCGCGACCTCATCGAACAGAACCTGATCCCCGATGACGTCACGATCATGGTGCTCACGCAGGCGCGTGAGGAGTTGATCCGTCGCACGGTCGAATCCGTCAAAGGCGCGCGTCAGGCGATCGTGCACGTCTACAACGCGACCGCGCCGGTGTGGCGCAAGGTCGTGTTCGGGTTGAGCGTCCCTGAAGTCATGGCGCTCGTGACGAAGCAGGTCGCGCTGGTGAAGCAACTGACCGACGCGCTGCCTGGCACGAAGTGGGGACTCGAGTATTCGCCCGAAGCATTCAGCATGACGGAGCTCGAGGTGTCGCTCGAGGCGTGCAACTCGGCGATTCGCGCGTGGGATGCGGGGCCGGGGCGACCGATCATCATCAACCTGCCGACGACGGTCGAGAACGCGACGCCGAACACGTATGCGGACCAGATCGAGTGGATGTCGGATCGGCTCGAGCGCCGCGAGCATGTGATCATCTCGCTGCACACGCACAACGATCGCGGCACCGGCGTCGCGGCGGCCGAGCTCGGCATGCTCGCGGGCGGGCAGCGCGTCGAAGGTTGTCTGTTCGGCAACGGCGAGCGGTCGGGCAACGTCGATCTCGTGAACCTCGCGCTGAATTTCTATTCGCAGGGAATTCATCCCGGCCTCGATTTCTCCGACATCAACGGAGTCGCGCGCGAAGTGGAGCAGGCGACGCGCTTGCCGATCCATCCGCGGCATCCGTACGTCGGCGACCTCGTGTTCACGTCGTTCTCGGGCTCGCACCAGGATGCGATCAAGAAAGGCATGGGCGCGCAGAAGCCGGACGCGATCTGGGAAGTGCCGTACATCCCGGTGGATCCGGCGGATCTCGGGCGCACATATGAGAGCGTCATCCGCGTGAACAGCCAGTCCGGCAAGGGCGGCATCGCCTATCTTCTCGAGCGCGACTACGGGGTCGTGATGCCGCGGCGCATGCAGGTCGAGTTCAGCAGCGTCGTGCAGAAGCACATGGACACGGCGGAAGGAGAGATGACGTCGCAGCAGCTCTGGGCGCTGTTCGAGAAGACGTACCTCACGATCGACTTCGATGTCGCGTATCACGCGCATCACCTGTTCGAGGAAGGCGACAAGCAGGGCATCGAGCTGGAGATGACGGTGGCCGGAGAACGGCGGCGGTTGCGCGGCATCGGCTCGGGGCCGATCGCGGCGACGGTGAACGCGTTGTCGCTGCCGATCCGCATCGACAACTATGAGGAGCGCGCGTTGCGCGCGGGCGCGGATGCGTCGGCGTTGGCGATTGTCGAAGCGGCGCGGGATGGCGTGGCTGGGGTTCGATACGGGGTCGGTCGCCACGCGAACATCGCGACGGCGTCGGTGCTGGCGGTGTTGTCGGCGGCGCGGCGGCTCGGCGTCAGCGCGAAAGACCTGAAGGTCGACTAAGGGGTCAGATCTGTTAGAGCTCTGATAGATCTGACCCCTTATAGTCATGTGCTGGATCGTTTTTGTCGGTGTGAGCGGGTGTCGTGGCGATCCGCTGCGCGCGTTCACGGAGCGCGGGATCGTGGCGGAACCGACAGGCAATCCTTCAGTCGCTGCGATGGGCACGTCGGCAACGAAATTCACGATCAGCGACGGCCATTGCGCGTGCTCGCTCTACTACGATACTGCGCAGACTCAATCAGAAGATCCGCAGGTACTGCGCAGGCGCTACGCGCGGAAGGGATGGACAGCGAGACGGATCGAGCGTGCCATCACAGCCCACCTCACGAAATTCCAGGCGAATGAGAAAGCGCGACTGGATCGAAATGTGCTGCCGGAGATCGTCGCTGCGCTCACAGGTGCCAAGGCAAGCGTCTTCTTGCTAGCGCACTCTTTCAAGGGGTCGTTCGACGCCGCATTCGAGATCTCTTCCCAGGAGCGACTGAGTGCCGCGGAGTTCGCGGCGCGAGGCGGACAGTTCGCGCCAGATACTCTCGTAACGATCGCGGCGATCGGACGAGATTCGAGCCGCTAGCTTTGTTAGATGACTGACAGATCTGACCCCTTAGAGACCCTGTCAGGCCAGGAAGTCCTTCTTCCCGATGGCCAGCACGGCCAGGCGCTTGTGTAGATAGGTTCGCCCGACGCCCAGCTCGAGCGCGGCCTGACTCACGTTTCCATTGAGGCGGCGCAGCGTCGCGACGATGTAGTCGCGCTCGGCGCGGTCCCGGTACTGCTTCAGCGATGATGCGCCCGGATGCACGCCTGCCTCCGGCGCGGCGAGGAACTCCTCGGGCACATCGAGCAGCGTGATGCGCTCGCCGCTCATGACCAGTAATCGTTCGAGCAGGTTCGAAAGCTCGCGCACGTTGCCCGGCCAGTCGTGCCGGCTCAACTCTTCGAGCACGTCGTCGTCGATCGGCTTCACGCGCACGTTGTTGCGCTCGCCGAGTCGCTTCAGCAGCGATTGCACGAGTAGCGGAATGTCTTCCTTGCGCTCGCGCAGGCTGGGCACGCGGATCGGAACCACGTTGAGTCGATAGTAGAGGTCCTCGCGAAAACGTCCCTCGGCCACGGCCGCCTTCAGATCCTTGTGCGTACCGGAGAGGACGCGTACATCCACCGTCGTCGTGCGCTCCGACCCGACGCGCTGGATTTCGCCGTTCTGCAGCACACGCAGGATCTTGGCTTGCGTACCCGGCGAGAGATCCGCGATCTCGTCGAGGAAGATCGAGCCGCGATGGGCGACCTCGAACAAACCCTTTCGCGCGGCCACGGCACCGGTGAACGCGCCGCGCTCGTGGCCGAACAACTCGCTTTCGACGAGACTCTCGGAGATCGCCGAGCAATTGACCTTCACGAACGGCGACTGCGCCCGCGCGCTGTTCGCGTGAATGCAGTTCGCGACCAGTTCCTTGCCGGAACCGCTCTCGCCAGTGATCAGCACCGTCGCGTTCGTTAGCGCAACTTTGATCGCGTCGCCGATGACGCGGCGGATGATGGCGGAGTGGCCCACGATTTCCGTCGTGCCGTGATTCGCACTCGCGAGACGCAGCCGCTCGCGCAACGAAGACATCTCGAGGCAACGCTTCACGGTGACGGCAATCTTCTCCGCCGTGAACGGCTTCTCGAGGAAATCGAAGCCGCCCAGCTTCACGGTCTGCGCGGCCTCGCTGAGGGTCGCGTGGCCGGAGATGAAGATCGCGGGCGGCGCGACGCCGTCGGCCTGCGCTCTGCGGAAGAACTCGAGACCGCTCACCTCGCCGAGACGGATGTCGACGACCATCACGTCGACGAGCCGCTCGTGCAGCGTGCGCAGCGCCGAAGCGACATCGTGCGCGGAGATCACGTGCATGCCTTCCTGATCGAGCGCGATCTCGATCGCAGCGCGGATGTTCTTCTCGTCGTCGACGACGAGCACCACGGGTTTCGGCGCGCTCATGCTGCGGCAACCGGCAGCGAGATCACGAACTCCGGATTCTCCCCACTTGCGGCATAGCGGATGTCGCCGCCATGCTCGAGGACTATCTTCTTCACGATCGCGAGCCCAAGCCCCATGTTGTCCTTGCCGGACTTGCTCGAGATGTAGGGGTCGAACATGCGCGGCGCGATATCGGGATCGACCGGCACGCCGTCGTTGCGGATGCGCAGCAGGATGCAGTCGGCGCCGCGTTCCATGGCGATGTCGAACCGGACGCGACGATCCGGATTCGCTTCGAGGCCGTTGCGGATGAGGTTGGTGAGGACCTGGCGGAACAGCGTGATGTCGAGCTTCGCGGGAATCGAATCCGGCAGTGCGCGCACGGCGAACTCGGCACGATCGGTGAGCTCCGGCAGCGCCGCGATCTGACGCCGCACGACCTCCACGAGATCCGCGTCCGAGAGTTGCACCTGGGGCAGCCGCGCGAATTCGCTGAACTTGTTGACGGTCGCCTTCAGGTGGCTGAGCTCCTCGCTGATCATGAGCTTCGTCTGCTCGAGGTGCGCGAGAAAGTCCGGCTGCGACTTGCCGAGATAGGCCTTCGAGAGGGACGTGACCAGGACTTCGATCGGCGTCAGCGGGTTCTTGATCTCGTGCGCGAGCATCTTCGCGAGTTCCTGCCACGACGCCATTTCCTGCAGGTAACGCACCTGGTCGCGCTCGCGCGAGAGCGCGGCGAGGTTGTGCGCGTGGATGCGCGCGATGCGACGGCTGAGCAGGGTGGCCACGCCGATCGACAGCAGGAGCGCCGCGCCCAGGCCCAGGCCGAAATACAGGCGCAGCGATTCGAGGATGCTGCGCTTGACGAGTTCCGGATCCGAGTACACCTGCTTGAGCTCTTCGACTTCGTCGAACTGTGCCCGGTACACGGCGCGCTGCTCCGGATCGAGGCGGCCCAGGGTGCGCAGGTTCGCCGATGTTTGGTCGAGCGTGCGCACCACCTGCGGGTTGAAGCCGAGATCCAGGCTGGTGCGCAGCGCATCCTGCACTAGATAGAGAGCCGCGAGCAGCGGCAGCGCGGCCATCACGAAGATGCTCACCGCCAGCAGCGGAACGACTCTAGCGCCCTTCATTCGCCACGCTGCCGAGCCGGAACGGCGGACTCGACGCGTCCACACGCCAGACGGCGGCCACGTCGGACTTTGCGGAATACTGGTCGAAGATCCGGTTGAACGTCGCGTTCGACGTCGACATTCCGCTGGCTTCGCCGACCTCGAGCGAGCTGTTCCGGGCCACCCAGCGGCGGATCGTGCGCAACTTCTCCCGGGTAATCGGATTCAGCAGCACTTCCACGCGCAACACGAGTTCGCGCTCTGGCCGCAATGCCGACGTTTCGAAGAGCTTGGGCAGTGGCAGCGCTCGCAGCAGCGCGTCGACTTCCGCGACGCTCACGAGGCGCTTCGCATCCACGACTGTGCCGTCCACCGTGCTGTCGATCGAGAACTTCTCGTCCCACAGGTCATAGCGTAGCGCGATCTCGATGGCGCGCTGTTCGACGACGGTCTGCGCATCCAGCACGGAGACGCGCGCGAACAGGCGGTTCGTGAGACCGCTGGTCAGCTCCTTCGGCAACGTCGGGGGAAAGGCGATCGCTTCCACGCGCGCTCCCAGCTTCCCATCTACGATCGTTGGCACGACCTGCGCGGGTGAGTCGGCGGCGAACGCGGGCTGCGCGGCCAGCAGCAGCATGGCGATGACGCGCCTCACAGGGTCAGATCCTTGCGGCCGATCACGTACAGGTCGACGAGACCGAACAGCCGCGTGTCCGCGCGGAACCCGGCCTTCAGACCGTATTCGTAGAAGCTGCTGCCACTCGACGAATAGCCGATGAATGCGAAGCCTGGTTCGACATACCAGCGACCCCGCTGGATGTTGTCGCCCGGCGTCACGGGTCGCGCGTACGTCAACGCGAGCGCCTGACTCTCGCTGAATGAACGTCGGTATTCCGGACTCGGGTCGCCGCCGACCTTGAACGTCAGGAATGCGCCGGCCAGCGGCCACGTCTTGCGGAACTGCACGGGCGAGTACCCGCCGCCGGCGGCGAGGTGGAAGCTCGAGCCGTGTGTGGGGAAGTGCAGGTCGTCCTCGGAACTCCACCCGTAGGCGATGCTCGGCTTGGTGGGCTGCGGTCTTGCGTCCCTGGTCAGGAACGAGCCGTCACTTTCCCATCGACCCCAGGTCCAGGACAGATCCGCGCGATTGCTCACGCCGATCGTGAGATACGAGAAGTCGCCGAAGCGGCGCCCGACGCGCACGTCGAAGCTCGTGGAGTCGTAACTCGTGTAGTTGCCGAAGCGATCGCGGTAGCGAGTGCTTTGCGTGCCCGCGCTCGCGATCGCGAAATAGCGCTTCGAGCCAAACAGGTGCGGATCGGCGTAACGCAGCCTGAGTTCGTGGCCCTCGTTGAAGTCGTCGCCGCCGATGGGTTGGATCACGACACCGGTGAAGTCGATGGCCTTGCCTTCGCCGAACAGGTTCTGATGCCCGATGCGGCCCGCGAAGACGAGGCGATCCGAGTCGGGACGGCTCGACAGGCCGAGCAGCCACTCCGTCGTGATCGGACTCGCCTCTTCCACTTCGATCACGACGATGACCGCGCCGCGGCGAGCGCCTTTCTCGAGCCGGATGTTCACCGATTCGAAATTGCGCAGCGACGACAGGCGCAACTCCGCATTGCGGACTTCCTCTTCGTCGAGGGTCTCACCCGGTTGTAGATAGAGGTGGTCGCGGATGAAATCGCAGGACGTGGCCGTGTTGCCGGTGCAGCCGATGTCTTCGACCGTCAGCGGTTCGGTCGACGCGGTTTCCGTCGTTTGCGCGCCGGCGAACGGCGCGAGGCAGAGCAGTAGCGCGGCGTGCCATGCGCGGCGCGGGAGTGGTAGTGAGTTAGTCATGGGCGGACCGTCCCGGAATGTACCAGCAGACTGGGCGCGCACGGGATGTCCACGAAAGTGGACACCCCGGGTGTGGTCAGAACTGGTAGTTGGCGCCTAACGAAATCATCTCGAACGAGGCGTCGGGCACGTTGATCTTTTCGAACTCCACGCGCAGCCGGAAGTTGTCGCCGAGCCGCAATTCGCAGCCGCCGCCGAACAGCAGGTCTTCGTCGCTGTTCGTGAACGACAGGGAGTTGACGCCATTCGTGGCGGAGATCTCCGAGTCGTACATGACATATCCGAGCTTCGCGTACAGCGAGAACACGTCACCGAGCGGAAGTTTGGCGAGCGCGGCGACGTAAAAGCCGTCGTTGCGGATCTCGATGTCGAAGCCGTCGGAGGTGTCTTTCAGCGACCCGCCATTGATGTAGCCACCCTCGGCGGCGAGATACTCGTTGAACGAATAGCCGCCGAGCACTTTGAACGAGGTGTCGCTGTCCTCGAAGCCGATTTCGCTCTGCTTCGCCTGACCGATGCCGGCTCCGAGATAGAAGCCGGAATCCTCGGCCTGCGTGGTGGTGGAAAGGATCAGCGCCGTCATGCAGGTGGCAACGCTTCTGGCTGGATTCATCTCGACTCCCGGTGTCGCCTCGACGAGGCGGTTCGCGGAAGGAGATTGCAACGCGCGTGCCACGCAGGCGGACGCCTGCGCGCGCAGTTTAAGGCGCGAGGGTGTCTAACTAAGTGGACGGCAAAAAGGGGACAGATCTATTTAGCGGCTAAATAGATCTGTCCCCTTTTTGCCGCTACGCCGCGTGATGCCGCGGAATCGGATCCAGATCCGGCGCGACGAATTCGGCACGCGCTTCCTCGGAGAACAAACGCCCCGCGGAGTAGTGCGTCAGCATGATCTTGCTGTCGAGCAGGATCGCATTGCGCACGATGAAATCGTCGGCCGACGATGCTTCGGGCGTGCGATGCATGAAGTGATTCACGGCGAGCAGCCACGAGCGCGTCAGCGTCTCGTGATACTTCGAGGCCGGGATGTTGTGGTGGGACAGAAACATCAAGAGCGCCGCGCGCATGCGCTCGAGCGCGAGGTCGACGTCGCAATCGGCGAGGTACACATACGCGAGCCGCACGTGCGCGCGATGGGAAAAATCCGCGGGCGCATATGCGCCCGCTTCAAATGCCAAGCGGAAATCGAGATCTTCTGCAGACAACTCGTGTTTCAACATGGCTGGCCTCGCTAACACAGGAAGCCCTCTCGGACCTCTCCCCTCGGAAATCGTTCAACCCAGCAGCTTCTCCGCGATCTGCACCGCGTTGAGCGCCGCACCCTTGCGCAACTGATCGCCCGCGACGAACAACGACAGCGACTTGCCCGACGGATCGCTGATGTCCTTGCGGATGCGGCCAACCAGGATCTCGTCCTTGCCGCTCGCGTCCACCGGCATCGGGAAATAGTTGCGGTCGATATCGTCGACGACGCGGACGCCCGGCGCGGACGCGAGAATAGCGCGCGCTTCCGCTGGCGTGAGCGCTTTTTCGAGCTCGATGTTGAGCGCGATGCAGTGTGCGCGCAAAACGGGCACGCGTACGCAGGTCGCGGTGATCCGCAGATCCGGCTCGCCGAAGATCTTGCGCGTCTCCTGCATGACCTTGGTCTCTTCCTCGTTGTATCCGGTCTCGGGATCGACCTTGGTGTTGTGCGAGAACACGTTGAACGCGTACGGGTGCGGCAGCACCTTCGGCGTGAACGGCCGGCCTTCGAGGAAGGCGCGCGTCGATTCGGCGAGCTCTTCCATCGCGGCAGCGCCGGCGCCCGAGGCGGCCTGGTACGTGCTCATGACGAGACGCTTGATGCGCGCCTTCTGGTGGATAGGCCAGAGAGGCGTGGCAGCGACGATCGCGACGCAGTTCGGGTTCGCGATGATTCCGTTGTGCCTGGCGAGCGCACCCGCGTTGATCTCGGGGACGACGAGCGGCGTGTTCTCGTCCATGCGGAACGCGGATGAGTTGTCTACGACAATGGCGCCGGCCTTCACGGCGACCGGCGCGTAACGCTTCGATTGCGCGCCGCCCGCGGAGAACAGCGCGATGTCCACGCCCTTCAAGCTGTCATCGGTCAGCTCCTGCACGGCGACATCGGCGCCGCGGAACTTCATCTTCTTGCCGGCCGAACGCGCGGAGGCCAGCAGGCGCAGTTCGGACAGCGGGAATTTGCGCTGCTCGAGGCACTCCATGAGCTCGACGCCGACGGCGCCGGTGGCGCCTGCAATCGCGACGACGGGGGTTCTGTTCTTCAAGTTTGACAATGACATTTCCTGGCTCCCAAATGAAAAAGGCCCCGCGGGTTTCCTCGCGGGGCCTTCGGTATTCCTGTTCGGCTTCTGATCAGCGCGCGCAAGATCCCAAGGCCCCGGGGGCTTTGGTCTTCAGCGTCTTTTTCGTGATCTGGCGAATCATGGGGCGCGAACAGTAGCCGACGGCGGGCGGGTCGTAAAGCCGAAATTGGGGCCTGACCCCTATTTTCCGACGCCGTGTGGCGAGATGAGGCCGTTGGCCCAGGCCACCATTAACAGAATGAAGAGGACCAGCGAGAGGCCGACCCGGATAGTCAGCGCGCGCGCCATCTTCTTCGAATCGCCCTTGCCGCTCGAGAGGTGGAACAGGGCGCTGCCCAGGCTGATGACGATCGCGGCGAGCACGATGATGACAAGAATTTTGATCGGTTCCATGAGGCGCGACTTTATACTCCCCGCCCCCATGCCGATCCGCTTTTCCGCGTTCGGGAGGGTGTTCGCGCCGTCCTGGCCGATGACCCTCGCCACTGTCGTTCTTCTGGCTGTCTTCGTGAGCCTCGGGCGTTGGCAATGGCAGCGCGGCGCGCAAAGGCAGGCCGTGTGGCTCGAGTACGAGCGGAACGCGGCGGCGACCGATCTCGGCACCCGCGATCCCGACACTGTCGAAAGATTTTCGCACCTGCGCATGAGCGGTCGTTTCGACGCCGCGCACCAGTTCCTGCTCGACAACCGCTCGCACGCGGGCAGGCCGGGTTACGAGGTGCTGACTCCGTTCGTGCGCGATGTCGGCGGACGCGTGCTCGTGAATCGCGGCTGGCTGCCCTTCTCGGGATATCGCGATCGCTTGCCCGATGTGTCGCTGCCGGAGAATGCGTCGCTCACGATCTCGGGGTACGTCGACGAGTTGCCTGCGAGTGGTTTGGCTAGCGGGCGCGCGGCGCCGGAACGCGGCGCCTCGTGGCCCAAGCTCACGAGCTTCCCGTCGCACGCGGAACTCGAGACCTCGCTCGGCCAGAAGATCTCACGACGCATGCTGCTGCTCGATGCTGACGCTCCCGCGGGATACGTCCGCGAGTGGAAACCCCCGGGCCTCGCGCCCACGCGTCATTTTTCATACGCCATCCAGTGGTGGGGTTTTGCCGCCGTGTTGCTCGTGATCTACTTCGGCCTCAATTTTCGCAAGGTGTCCTGATGCAAGATCCTCGTGCCCGCGGCCGGCGCACTCTGCTGATTCTCGCGGCCATGTTCTTCACGCCGGTGATCATCGCGTTCGCGATGTATTACGGCGGTGTGTGGCGTCCGTCGGGTTCCGCGAGCAAGGGCGTGCTGATCGATCCCGCGCGGCCACTGACCGTCGCGGGATTGCGCGCGGTCGATGGCACCGCCACTCCCGACAGCGTGCTCGCCGGCAAATGGACACTCATCTATATAGGCGACGGCGCCTGCGACGCTGCCTGCGAACGCGCGCTCGTGTTCGGCCGGCAATCGCGCCTCGCGCTCAACAATGAGATGACGCGCGTGCAGCGCGTGTTCCTCGCGACCGGCAACTGCTGCGACACCGCGTATTTCACCGCGGAGCATCCGGGGTTGATCGCGCTCGACGCTTCATCGCCCGAAGCGCAGGCGCTGGTCGCGCAGTTTCCCGCTGAACGCGCGGACACGCTGTTCATCGTCGATCCGCTCGGCAATCTCATGATGCGTCATGACGCGAGCGAGACGACGAAGGGCCTGCTCAGCGATCTGAAGAAGCTGCTCAAGCTTTCGCACATCGGCTGATGATCGCGGTACGCGAAGTCACCTGGATCCGGCACCTGGCGTTGGTAGGCGCGATCCTGTGCTTCGTCGTCGTGGTTTTTGGCGGCTACACGCGATTGTCGGATTCGGGTCTTGGATGCCCGGACTGGCCGGGATGCTTCGGGCACGTTGCGCCCACCGGGTCGGCGGAGCACTACGCAACCGATTCAGATGTTCGCAAGGCCTGGATCGAGATGATCCATCGCTACGCCGCGAGCACGCTCGGATTGCTGATCCTCGTGATCGCCGCACTATCGATTCGCGCGCGGCGTGAGCGCGGTGTGAGCGTGCTGTTCTCGCTCGGACTGCTCGCGCTCGTGATCTTCCAGGGCATGCTCGGCATGTGGACGGTGACCTTGCTGCTGAAGCCGCTCGTCGTGACGGGGCATCTCGTCGGCGGACTCACTACGTTCGCGCTGCTGCTCTGGTTATGGCTGTCGTTGCGCGGCACGTCGCGGCCGTTCGATTGCAAGTCGGTGCTCGTCGGCAACCGGTTGATGGAGATCGGCGGGCGGGCGCGGATGTTCGCCGGACTCGCGCTCGCGGCGCTCGCGGTTCAGGTCGCGCTCGGCGGCTGGACCAGCAGCAACTACGCGGCGCTCGCGTGCCCCGACGTGCCGAAGTGTCAGGACCAGTGGATTCCCCAACAGGCAAACTACGAAGAAGCATTCGTGCTCTGGCGCGGGCTCGGCATCAACTACGCGGGCGGCGTGCTCGATCACCCCACGCGCGTCGCCATCCATTTCTCGCACCGCGTGGGAGCCGTCGTCGCGTCGATCCTGTTGCTGCTCGCGGCGTTCGCGACTTGGCGCCGCGGACTCGGCAGTGGGGTCCGGTGGGCCGGACTGGCGGTGATTGCCGCGCTCGCGCTGCAGATCTGCATCGCGTATTTCATGGTGAAGCGTGCGTTTCCGCTCGAGCTTGCGGCCGCACATAACGCGGGCGCGGCCCTGCTCGTGGCGGCGACCGTCCTGCTGAACCGGAAGCTGCGTCCTACGCCGGATTTCTAGGCCGGTTTCCGGGCCTATTTCCGGCTCGTTGGGGCCGATCATTCGGCTAAACTTCCGCGCTCTTTACGGAACCGGCTCCTTGGCAACCCCAGAACCCATCGTCGCAGCTGCCGCCACGACTCCTTGGCGGGGCTATTACGAGCTGACGAAACCGCGCGTCGTCATGCTCATCGTGTTCACGTCCATCGTGGGCACATTGCTGGCTGTCCCCGGTTTGCCGCCCGTCGACGCGTTGATCTTCGGCAACCTCGGCATCGGACTCGCCGCCGCCAGCGCCGCGGTCATCAACCACGTGCTCGACGAGCGCATCGATGCCGTGATGTCGCGCACGAAGCGCCGCCCGCTGCCCACCGGAAAGATGACGTCGCGTTCCGCGCTGGTCTTCGCGGGCGTGCTCGCCGCGCTGTCGATGACGATCCTGATTGTGCTCGTGAATACGCTGACCGCGCTGCTGACATTTGCATCGCTGATCGGTTACGCCGTGGTCTACACCGTCTGGCTCAAGCGCGCGACGTCGCAGAACATCGTGATCGGTGGTGCCGCGGGCGCAGCTCCCCCGGTGCTCGGCTGGGCCGCGGTGACGAACTCGGTCGAGGCGAACGCGCTGTTGTTGTTCCTGATCGTGTTCGTGTGGACGCCGCCGCACTTCTGGGCGCTCGCGATCGCGCGCAAGGATGAGTACGCGAAGGCTGGCATTCCGATGTTGCCGGTCACGCACGGAGTCGCGTTCACGCGGCTGCAGGTCCTGCTGTACACAATCTTGCTAGTCGCAGTGACGCTGATGCCGTTCGTGACGGGCATGAGCGGATTGATCTATCTTGCGACCGCGCTCGTGCTGAACGGCATGTTCCTGTTCCATGCGTACCAGTTGAAGATTTCCGATCGCACGCACCTGCCGATGAAGGTGTTTCGTTTTTCGATCACCTATCTGATGTGGCTGTTCGCGGCGCTGCTCGTCGATCATTACGTGCCGACGACGCAGTCGATCCTGCCGGGTGTGCTCTCGCCTTGAGCTCGCCGGACGCGCTCTCACTACCCGCGAGATTCAACGGGCTGTTCGGCCTCGTGCTGTATTACCAGCATCATGGCGTGCTGCTGCTGCGATCGGGTGATCGGGATGACGGCGGCCCGCGCCGCATCGAACTGCTGTTTCGCGGAGTCGTCTGGATGTCGCTGCCGGCATGGCTCAACGACTTCACGATCGGGCAGTGCCTCATCGACGAAGTGATCGAATACATCCCGCCGAGTCATCGCGGTAAGGCGCAGTCGCGAAAAGTGTATCGAGTCGACATCGACCGGACTCCACACTACGTGATCGCGGGCGGCGTCTTTGCGGCGCGGGATGACGGGTCGTATTTCGACCCATCATCCCTGCTCCCCGAAGTCGAGATCAATCTGAAGTTCGATTAGCGCTCACTGCGCGAACGCATCCGCCAGCGACGCGAAGGCCGGCGTCTGATCGTCGACGCTGCGCACGAAGGCCAGCAGATCCGCCAGATCCTGCGCGTTCATGTTCGTCGCCATCGTCCCGGTCAACCCAAGGTTGTGACGCGTCGCCACCTGCTCGAGCGTGTGCGCGGATCCATCGTGGAAGTACGGCCCCGAGTACGCGACGCCTAACAACGACGGCGTGTTGAATCCCAGCCCGCCGAAGGGCGCGAAGCCCTGCGTGGTCTGGCCCGCCACCGCGGCCGCGCCGCGGATCTCGATCGGACTCGCCGCATCGAACGTGCCCACGTTGTCGAGGAGAGTCAGCACACCGGCCAACGGGCGGGTGATGCGCACGACCTGCGGGCCCGCCATCGTCACGCCCGCATCGTTGATGCCGACACCCGTGAAGAACGCGGGACCCACCGGATCGACCTGCAGCAGCGGATTGTCCGTGTAGAGCCCGGCCGTGCGGCTCTTCGTCCACTTCCTGCCGCCGTGGCAGCTCGCGCACACCGACGCGAACAGCTCACGGCCGCGCGTGTTCGCTGCCGCGGGAATCGCCGGCATGATCGGTGCGCGCACCGTCGCGACCCACTCGCTCATCGCATCGAGAGAGTCGCTGATGCCGCGTGTCGGGCCGTGATTGAAGACCTGCGAGGTCTTGTCGACGCCATTGACGTTGGTCGCGAAGCCGGTGCCGCCCTGGATGCCGCGCGCATTGTTGTTGAAGTCGGTGTTCGAGCCGCGCACCGCGCTCCAGTTGAGGATGCGCTGATCCGCAAGATCGTTGCGCGCGAACGTGCCTTCGAGCGGGATCGTCTGCCGCGGACCGGTCTCGAAGATCCAGGTGACGTTGTCGGCGTGGCCGTCGTCGTGGCAAGAGGCGCAACCGGACCACGCGTTGTTGGACGCCTTGCCACGGTGCGCCAGAGGATCGATGTCGCGCAGCGCGATGTCGAACGCGCCGTCGCCGCTGGTGTCCAGCTTGTCGGGAAGTCCAAGCGCCGTGAAGAACGCGAGTTTGCCGACGAGCCGGCGATGTTCGATCGTGCCGGGCGCGGGCGGCGCGCTCGACTCGATGTCGCGCGCAATCACCGCGTTGTTCTCGAGGTTGAGCGCGGAGACGGACGTGTTCAATTCGTTGTTCGTGTACGCGCGGCGCGCATCTCGCGACATCACGACACCGCTCGGCAGGTTGCCCGTCTGGAAACGCCGCGCAACGTTGCTCGCGTCGAGCGTCGTGAGCTTGAAGTCCGTGCCGATCGTCGCGCGGATCACGAAGTTGCCGCCGCGGCTGGCCACGAGGAAGTCGCGGCCGCGACGATCCGCTTCGATCGCGACGATGTCGTTGAGGAACAGCTTGTCGAGCGAGGTCGTCGGACTCGCGGGCGTCGCTTCGCGCGGCACGTACGTGTTCAGATTCACGGACAGCGGCGTTTCGGAATTCGTCGCCGCGCTCAACACGCCGACCAGCGCCTGGATGTTCGTGTTGAAGTTCACGGGCGGCTCGGGCTGCGCGCCGACGTTTGGCACGTAGAGGAGCGGACCGCGCAGCAGCGCGCCGAACAACATGTTCGGGTACACCTTCTGTGCGACGCGGCCGATGGGGCCCGTGGCATCGATGTTCGCGGAGGCGACGTCCGGGCAGAACGTGGGTTTGGCGAGCGCCAATGCACCGTTGCCGGAGCCGTCGGCGCCGCTGTTGAAGTACCGGACCGTGCCCGCCAATTGCAAGGCGGCGCGCGTCTGCGGGCAGAAGTTGCGGCGATCCGCGTTGAAGCCCGAGAGCATCGGCTCGAGCAACAGCCGCGACGGCGTGACGTTCGCGGCGTTGGCCACCGCATCGCCGACACGGAAGGAATTGACCACTCCACGCTTGGCGTCGTCGAATCCGTCCGGCCGCGCGGCGTCGATGATCTCGCCGAAGAGCTGTGTGACGAACACGCGCTCGTCGTTGTCGTTCTTGTCGCCGTCGTTGGTGATGGCGATCGCGTAAGGATTGCCGCCGGTGCGCACGCGACCGACGACTTCGCCGTTGGCGAGGCGCACCACCGCGACGTCGCCGGTGGTGTGGCCGGCGATGAATGCGTAAGTGCCATTCGGCGTGATCGCGATGCCGCGCGGTTCGGTGCCGACATCGAGCGGGCTGCCGAGCGCCACCGGCGTCGCGGCCGTGAGATCGATCGTGCTCATTGTGCCGTCAACGGCGTTCGTGACGTAAGCACGCGTGTCGTTCGGCGAGATCGCCACGAAGCGCGGCTCCCTGCCGACCGGCACTTCCGCGAGCAACTGCGAGGCGTCGGTGCCGTCCGTGTTGCGCACGCGGATCACCGAAACGCTGGCCTTCTGGCGATTGACGACGACGGCGCGCGTGTCGTCGCCGGTCAGCGCGATGCTGGTGGAGCGGACCTGCCGATACAGCAGCCGGTAGCGGCCGAGCATCTCGTCGCCGCTCACGAGTGTGCGACTGAGCGCGGTGGCGAGAGCCGTGATGACGCCGTCGTTCGCGAAGTTCGCGGCAGCGAAGTCGATCGTGCGCGTGCCGCTGACGGCAGCCGCGACGGCGTTCACCGCGGTGGTGTCGATCTGGAAGCCATCGGTCGTGTCGTCGTTCGTGTCGAGCAGCGCGAGGAGGCGCAGCAGGTTCGATAGATAGAGATCGCCGTTCGCGGCCTGGACTTCCGTGAGGTCGTGCAGGCTGAAGGAGACGATTCCCGCGGGCGCTGCACCGGGCGTCGCGCTGCCGATCAGGATGCGGTTCGTCGCGTTGCCGACGAGGAAGTCTATCTTCCGGCCTTCGACGAACTGGAACCGGCCGACGCCGTTGGTCGCCCCTTCGCCGGCGTTCGCGACGGCGAAGCGCAGACCCGAGATCGTGTCGTCCGTGAACTGCGCGTCGCGCACGACGGGCGGTGGCGGCGGTGGCGCCTGGTTGCCTCCACCGTCATCGTCTCCGTAGCCGCCGCCTCCGCCGCAGGCGACGACCAGCGTCGCGATGGCTATCTGCAGCGTCAATCCCCTGAGGGTGCGCGTTGCGCGTGAATCTTCCGACTTCCGTGTGTACATGGCGGCTCCGACATTGCGTGTTGTGTCGGTTGATGAGTGAGGGCGCGCGCCGGGAAGGTTTCGTAAAGCGGAAAAAGAAAAAGGCGCCGAAGCGCCTTTTTCACGGAACCGATTGAGGTATTGATGAAACGGGTTGATCCAATCAGGAAAGCCAAGTCCCGACGGCGCGAACTACTTTCCAACCTTTGTCGGTCAGCTCCAGCTCGAGGAGAAGACCCATTCCGCACCCCACACCGCAGTGGGTGTCGACGTAGAGTGCGGCGTGCTTGCCGTCGCGTGAATAGGCCGGGCGCGAATACGCGTTGAGACCCATGGCACCGAATGTCGTGTGGAAGGCTTCCCAACCCGGCGGAATGCGCTGATCCCTCGCGAGCTCCGCGTCGATGGCCTGCTGTGACACGACGCGCGCGTTCGTGCAGATCTCGCCGATCGGCCATCGTGAAGTTTCCTTCGCGCGTCGTTTGAAGTCTTGCGAGTAGTCAGCAGCATGGCTCCAATCATTGGGGATGCCGTGATCGCTGTAGTCAACAGGCTCGTCGGCTACCACCATTCGCGGGAATTCAGGCGACTGACAGATGTTCGCGAGCGCGGCCTTCACTACCGCAAAGTCCCGCGCGATTGGATCTTCGGCGGGCTCGCCGCAAGCGGCCAGGCAGATCAAGAAGACAGGCAGCGCGCGGCGAAGCATGGTTTGGTTAACGCGATCCGCCGGAGGCCAGGGTCAATCGCCTCCATCGAAACGGTGCCTGACCCCTATCTGCTCTAACAGATCTGACCCCTTTAACGCAGGAGCCGGTTCTCGCGCGCCGCGGGCTTCGACACCCACAGCGATCTCTCCTCCGCCGAGTACAACTGCGCCTTGTTGATCCGCGGATCGGTGAACCCGCTCGCGGTCGGACACGTCTGGTTGTTGCTCGCGCGGAATGCGAGCGCGGCCGCAATGCGGCTCTCGTTCGGATCGCCGAGCGCACGCGTGAAGTCGTCCGCGACGGAGCATCCCGGCACCGTTGTGCCGCGCGTCGCGACGGGCTGGTTCGCCGGCGAGAATCCATCCGCGTAATCGCCGAAATTCGCGGCGTTCTCGCCGCGGAACTGGATCGTGAAGTAGGTAGTTCCGCAATTGTCAGTCGGGTAGAAGCCGTAAGGCTTGCCGCAGGTCGTCGAGCCGATGACGAACACTTCGACGTTCACACCGCGCAGACCGTTGATGATGGACTCGCTCGCGGAGCAGGTGCCGGGTCCCACGATGATGTAGACGCGGCTGAGGTTCAGCGTCGGCAGCGTGACGTTGGCAGGACCCGCGCCGGGGAAACCTTGTGTTCTCGAGAGGAACGGCGTGGGCGCGAGCGTCTCGCCGGTGACCGGATCGCGCGACGGGTGCTTGTCGTTGAACACGATGCGTTCGAACGTGCGGCCACTGGTCAGCGTGGTGTTGCCGATCATGTACGCGACTTCGCTCGCGAGATCGAGATAACCGCCACCGTTGTATCGCAGATCCAGGATCAGATCCGTCACGGGCGCGCCGGCATTCGCGGTACGCAGCTGGTTGATGCCGTTCAGGAGCGGCGTCTCCGCCGTCGAGATGTGATCGTGGAACACCATGTAGCCGACGGGGCCGGACGGTGTCGCGAGGGTGCTCACGAGCGGCACGGGCACATTCGTTATCGTCGCGGCAGAGATCGTGACGGTGCGCGTGACACCGCCGGTGTCGCGTACCGTGAAGGTGTGCGATTCGCCGATCGTGTCGGGGAACAGGCCCGCGTTCAGCGTGTCGACGTTCGCCTGCGTGCCGCCGTTCACGGCGTCCACGCCGTCAACGGTCAGAATCTCGTCGCCGCGCATGAACTGCGCGGCACCGGGTGAACCGGGAACGGTGAACGCGACGACGATCCGGCGCGGCGGCGCGGGCGCGAGGATCGTGAATTCAGCGCCATATCCCGCCGAGGTTCCACCCTGCGACAACTGGAGCCACACGTCCGTGTCGTACGTAAAGTGGAACTGGTCCTTGGCCTGACCGGAGGGCGTGAGCGCAGGCGACTTGAGCAGGTCGAAATAGTCGAGCACGGCGTAGGTACCGGGATCGCGGTCCGGAACTTCGCCATACCAAAGATAGAGTTCGTTGGTCCACGAGCGCAGCCAGTTCTTCTCGTCGAGGACGGTCCCGGTGCGGTCATTTGTTCCCGCACGCGGCGTGACACAACGATCCACGAATCGGTCCGACGGCTGAAACACGCCGGAGACCCAGCCGCTAACCGGCCGGTTCGACCCGCCACCGCCGTCGCCGCCACCACCACCGCACGACGCCAGCCCCATGATGAGCGGCAGAGCCGCCAAAACCCGCATTCTCGGTTGACGAATCATCGACTTATCCCTCGTGATTAGGGCTGTCCCCTATGGCAGGACGCCCACTATGCCGGTTTTGTAGCAGACAACAAATCGTCGCATGCAAGCTACGGCCTGGGTCTCGTTCTATCATTGCCCGAGTCATGAATCGTCATCTTCGACCGTTCGGTCTGAAGTTAGGTCCGCTCCCGGCGGCGGCCGTCTATTTTCCCCTGCATTTCATCGCCGTCGGCATAGGCCTCACCTCGCTGATCGCGCCGCATGGCGTCGCGGTGTTCTGGCCCGCCACCGGAGCCCTGTTCGCGTTCCTGCTGCTCTATCCACCGCGATACTTCTTCGCGTTGTTCGTGCTCGCGTGGATTTCCGAGCTGTTCGCACACACGGTATTCGCGCCGCAGATTCCCTTCTCAGTCGCAGGCCTGTTATTCCCCGTCAAGATCGGAACGGCGGTGTTCGGCGCGTGGCTCATGCATCTCGGAGTTCGCGGCCCCATCTCCTTCGCGCGTTTGCCTCACGTGTTGTGGTTCGCGGCAGCGGCATTGATCTCCACCCTGCTCTGCGCGCTGATCGCGCAATCTCTGCGCGGCGGATTGACGCTCGGCAGCGACGAATTCTGGCTCGGCGTTCAGAACTGGTGGATAGGCGACTTCCTGGGCGCGCTCGTGATCACACCGCTCGTGCTGACGGTCGGCTTCCACGGCTTCGTGCTGTCGGGCGCGCGCGGCGGCCGCACTGCGACTCTCTCGGCCTTCGCGGTGCTGCTCATCATGCTCGCCGCGGTTTTCCTGCGCCGCGATGGCGCGTTGACGTCGCCGCTCGACGTGCCCTACATCGTCTACCCGGTGCTCGTCTGGATTGCGATGATCGGCGGCCCGCGGCGCACGGCTCTCGCCGCCGGAATCACCGTCGCCATCGCGTCGCTCGCGACGACGCGCGGACTCGGTCCGTTCGACGACGTCTACGAGTTGCAGACCTTCCTCGCACTGTGCGTGCTTCCGGTGCTGCTGCTGCAAGCCGTCATGGCCGAGCGTGACGACGCGATCGGGCTCGCGCGCGCCAGCGACGAACGATATCGCGCGTTCATCGTGAACAGCTCCGAGGCCATTTTCCGCACGGAGCTCGCGGAGCCGATGCCCGTCACGCTATCCGCGGACGAGCAGATAGCCTGGGTGCGGAAGCACGGCTTCGTCGCCGAATGCAACACGGCGTTCATGGTGTCGCTCGGCGTGAAG
Organism: Pseudomonadota bacterium; assembly: GCA_043747835.1. Taxonomy (GTDB): domain Bacteria; phylum Pseudomonadota; class Gammaproteobacteria; order Steroidobacterales; family Steroidobacteraceae; genus CADEED01. The sequence continues at coordinate 99,486 of JAYTOK010000086.1, forward strand.
GAAGCGGAAAGCCCCATAGTCGGCACGAAGCTGGGCGATCACCCGACCTGGTCGAAGATCTACATCGAGAGAATCCGCGACGCGATCCACAACGGCTACCAGGTGCGCAACATCGAGCACGTCGTGCATGGACCTTACGGCCTCGATCGCGTCCTGCTGATCTCGATGCTCGGCATCGTCGAGCACGGAAAGGTATTGCGCTTCTGGGGCACGGCCCGCGACGTCACGGCGATGCGCGAGGCGGAACACGCTCTCGCACAGCACGATGCGCAACTGCGCGCGCTCGCGACGGAGATCACGCTCGCGGAGGAACGCGCGCGCCGCAAACTCGCGAGCGAACTGCACGACGGTCCCGCGCAGAATCTCGCAGGTCTGGGGATGCTGCTGGCGACGATCAAGCGCAAGGTCGAGGATCGCGATCAGATCGCGCTGCTCGTCGAGGCCGAGCAGGTGCTGGCGGACACGACGACGCAGACGCGCACGTTGATGCTCGAACTCGCGCCGCCGGGTCTGCACGAGAGCGGGTTGCTCGAAGCACTGCGCTGGCTCGCGGATCGCGCGGGGAAGCAGCAGCGGCTGATCGTCACCGTGGAGGATGACGGCTTGCCGAAGCCACTCGAGGATCAGGTGACGGTGCTGTTGTTCCAGACCGTGCGCGAACTGCTGCAGAACGTCGTCAAGCATGCGCGCTCGAAGCGCGCGACGGTGCGCTGCGCGGTGGTCGATGACACGCTGACGCTGGATGTACTCGACCCGGGCGTCGGGTTCGAAGTGCACTCGATCAACCGGCTGCCGACGCGCCACGGCGGCTTCGGACTGTTCAACATCCGTGAGCGGCTCAAGCTCATGGGCGGCAGGATCGACATCCACTCCATCGTCGGCGAAGGAACGACCGTGCGAATCCGCGTTCCGCTGAAGCCGCAGCATGGGTTGTTCGACGAGGCGCTCAGGGCATAGTCTCTCCCGATGCTGATCGAACGCATCTGGGCGGCGAATTCGCTTCGGAATTTTCAGTACCTGATCGCCTGCACGCAATCCGGCGAGGCGATCGTCATCGATCCCCTCGACGCGCGGCAATGCCTCGACCTCGCGCGCGAACGCGGGTTCACCATCACGCAGATCCTGAACACGCACGAGCACAACGACCACACCGCGGGCAACGCGGGAGTCGTCGCGGCGACCGGCGCGAAAGTGCTCGCGCATGCGGGTGCGGCTTCGATGATCGGTGGGGTAGATAGAGGTCTGGTGCGCGGCGATGTCATCCGTGTCGGAAAGACGGTCGAGCTCGAAGCGCTCGACACGCCGGGCCATACGCGTTCGCACGTCTGCCTGCTCGCGCACGGCGATGCGCCCGCGCTGTTCTGCGGCGACACACTATTCAACGCCGGCGCTGGGAACTGCCACAACGGCGGCGATCCCGGGTTGCTCTACGAAACGTTCGTGAATCAGCTCGCGCGGCTGCCGGATGCGACGCGCGTATTCCCGGGCCACGAGTACATGGCGCGCAATCTCGCGTTCACGCTGGATCGCGAACCGGGCAATGCCGAGGCGGCGAAGGCGATGGCGGCGGCGCGCGCGCAGGAGGCGGCGGCGGCGCGCGTGACGACGATGGGAGAGGAGAAGCGCGTAAATGCGTTTCTGCGATTGCAGAACCCGGAGATCGTGGCAGGTCTGCGGCAGCGGTTTCCGGAGATCGGAGAGAAGCCGGATGCGCGGACCGTGTTCGTGAAGCTGCGGGAGTTGCGGAATCGTTGGTAGGGGACTGATCTTTTTTCCGGCTTTGCGGAAAAAAGATCAGTCCCCTTTTACCGCGACGTCCAGAGCGGGGACAGGCACCATTTTCGCAAAGCCGAAAATGGAGCCAGTCCCCTACCCGCGCCCCACCGGGTAATGCTTCTCCCAGTTCTTGCCATCCACCGCGTTGATCTTCATCCCCGTCACAGTGTCCGAATCGATGCAACGCGCATTCACGCTCCAGCCATCCGGGTGCGAGCGCGGCACATAGAAGGGTTTGATGCCGCACGTCGAGCAGAACAGGTGTTTGGCAGTGCGTGTGTTGAACGTGTATGTCGTCAACGCATCCTCGCCCTGCACGATACGGAATCGATCCGCGGTCACGATGAGATGCAGATAGCCCGTCCGGTTGCACATCGAGCAGTTGCAGTCGTCGATGACGAGTTCGGCGGGCGCATCCACTTCGAATCGGACGCGACCGCAGTGGCAACCGCCTTTGTGCGTGATCAATGGTGCATTCATATGCCGCGCAGTCTAGCCGCGAGCCGCGGCGCCGCCGCCATGAACAGGAGTCCAAACACCATGAGCCCGCCGCGCCAGGGCAGGTAGTCCGACAGGATGCGCGAGGCATCGAGATCCATCGCGAGACCCAAGAGAACTTCGAAGCCGATGGTGAGTGCGGCCCAGAGGATGCCCGCCGCGATCTGCGCGCGCGGCGTGCGGGTCCGCATCCAGCGAAGGGTCGCCAGCGCAATTGCGAAGATGAGAACGCTGCCGATCACGACGCCGATCTGCCGGGCCGCGAGATCGCCGATTCGCGGAGCGAGAAAGATCGCGCGCATCGCGCCGTGCGCGGTTTCGACGAGCATGATGAGCATCCACACCGCGAGGATGCGGACGAGCGGCGCTCCGGCCGCTACTTCGCCGCTTCGCGGTCGAGTGTCCATTGCAGCGCATCCGCGGCGCTCGCGTCTGCGGGACGTCCGCGCGCGCGCAAGTTCGCGATGAGCGTCTCGCGCGTCGGTCGATCGCGATTCTGCGCGAGCTTCCACTTCACCTTGCGTTCGCGCACGGTGAGCGTGAGTGCGGAGATTTCCGTGAACGGCCCGCGGTACATCGCCTGCTCGGTCGTCACGGGCTTGTAGCCGCCATCCGGTTGATAGTGCTGCATGAGCCGCTGCTGCTGCGCGGCCAACACCTCCGGGTCTTCCGACACCTCGGCTTCGCATTCGAAGATCACCGTGCGGTGATAGGCGGTCGCGAACATCGCGTTCGTCGCATGGACCCAATGCGATGGAATCGTGCCGTGGATCTCATCGACCTCGAACGTGCATTTCTGGTTGGCACGCAGGTCTGCGAGCTGTTCATCCGAACGATGCAGGTGGATCTCGATCGTGGGGCCCAGGAACAGGAAGGGATAGAGCCCGATGTGCGGTTGCCCGTTCGCGCTCACGGTCACGAATCGGCAGAGCTCTTGCTTGTTGACGAACTCGCGCAGTGTTTCGTCGGGCACATCGGCGTAGTAGTCGTAAAAGATCATGGCCGCAGTTTAGCGGCCGACCCCCAGGCGAGACAGAGCCAGCCGGCGAGGAATGCCAGGCCACCCACCGGCGTCAACATGCCGAACGATCGTGTTCCCTAGAGCGCGAGCGCATACAGGGATCCGCAGAAGATCACGACTCCCGCGACAAACAACGCTCCGCCCCAAGCAAACGCGCGGTGCTGCCAGCGCGCGAAGCCCCACGCCGCCGCGAACAGCGCGAACACGTGGTACATCTGGTAGCGCACGCCCGTCTCGAAAACCGCGAGCATGTCGGGGGTGAGCCACGCCTTGAGGCCGTGCCCCGCGAATGCACCGAGTGCGACTCCCGTCGCCCCAGCCACTGCCGCGCATAGATAGAGGAGTCGATCCATTCGTTAGGTGCCGGTTACGCCAACGCCAAAGCGTCTAGTAGATAGGTTGTTCGAAAGAATGGCCCCTGGTGGAAAACTGCCGGGGGGTTGTTATCCAGAGTGTCCTGCCGTCATTACTCGGCCCGGATCACCCCAACCTGAGTCATGTATGCTTTGAGTGCTGAGTCCAGATTTATGCCTGCATCAAAGAACCCGCGTTGAGCGGCACTGTACGCTCTGCCCGATGGCAGCCAGCACTGCTGATACAGCTTCGCACTGCAGGCAGCGACTGTGTCGCTCCCCGTGCAGCCTGCGGCGGACTGATCCGAAGTGGTGTACTCCCTGCTCGGGCATTCTGTGTCCTTCTTGGTCCTGTAGGCGATCCTTGCCGCCGCGTACGTGGCGCCCGCCCGCTTCCATTTTTCAAGCGCCAAGGTGACCGGGTCATAAACCGGGATTTCGCTTGAACGGGACGAGGCCGCCGGCACGGCCGGCGCTGCCGGCAAGGCACTCTTGGAAAGCTTTAGGGTGCCTCCGACCGTTGACAGCTTCTGGGCGCTCGGTGAGGGCGTGGCTTTATTCTTGTCATCGGCGAGGGACGTTCCGCTAGCGGCTAGCAGTACGAAGGACAGTACAAATGTGGAAAGCACAAACGATTTCATTGAAGGTCCTCTGGATTGCAAGCAATGGATGCCGATGTTGGAAACGCCAAGCGGACACGGAGAGTGATGCCCTTCACCGGGTGATCACTTCCCCGTTTATTGCACGCGATGCCCGAGCAATGCAAAGGCCTTCTTCACAGTAACCTCGACGAGCGAGTAGTAGATGGCGGCCGCATGGCCTGCGCGCTCGGAGCCAACGAAGAGGAAGCTCTTTCGCCCCGACGCGAGGACCCGCAGGCACTGAATCAGGGCCGCGCTAAAGCGCTAGGGCGCGGATTTTCGGACGCATACGTCCCTTCAGGCCGAGCGACCATCCCACTTCGTGATCGGGACCTTGTCGAGGTCGAGGCTCTCGAGGCAGCGGATGTTCACGGCGACCGTCGCGACGCCCTTCGGATCGGTGCCCTCGCCGAACGGGAGAATGCCGCAGGTCTTGCAGAAGCGGTGTTTGATGACGTGCTTGTTGAAGGTGTATGTCGCGAGATTTTCTTCGGGCGTCAGCAGGGTGAGGTTTGCGCGCGGCGCGAACGCCAGCAGCGAGCCGCGTCGCGAACAGATGGAGCAATTGCACGAGATCGCACTGCCCACCTGCAGCTCGACGTCGAATTCCACTTTTCCGCAATGACAACTGCCGTGATATTTCATGAAGGCTCTCTCACTCTTTGGCTGGTGGGGCAGCGGGCGCGGTGACCGGTCCGATGAACGCGGGCGAGGTCGTCATCGTCATGGAGTTGCCGCCACGCATGCGGCGTCCGCCCGGCGCCGACCGGAAATTCTCGCGCATCTCCGTCTGCCACTGCTGGTATTCGTCGTATGACGACATCTGCTCGCTGTTCAGGATGCTGCGCGCGCGATCCGTCGCGCGATCGTTGTACTGCGCCTGCCAATCGGTGAGAGCCTTGTTGTACAGCTCGCGGTCGCCGAAGCTCGAGTACTCCGGTTGCGGGACGCGTTTCTGTTCCTCGATCATCGCCGTGACGAGCTTCTTGCGCTGATCCGCGGTGAGCGAATTCTCCATCGCCTCGAGCTGCCGCGCGATCATGTCGACTTCGGAGCGAACGCCCATCGTTTCCTGGTATTCCTTGTACGTCGCAACTTTGTCCGTACCGAGCAGGTTCTCGATCGCGTCCTGGGTTTGCCTTCGTGACTGCTGCAGCTTCGTGCGCGCCTCGTCCGGCTCGAGCCCGCGCATCTGGCCGAAGTTGGCGGCCTGTTGCTCGGTCAGCAGATCGTAGAATTTGTTGGCGTCTTCCTCGGTGAGGCCCATCTGCGCGACGAGCTCGCCGTACAACCGCTTGTTGTTGGAGCGCAGTTGCGCCCGCATCATCTTCCGCATGGCCGGTGAAGGTTCGTTCGGCCGCGTCTGGAACCCGTTCTGCGGTTCGGATGCCGCCGCCGCTTCGGGCGCGGGTCCCGGCGCAAGAGCCGCGGACTTCGCGATGGCGTGGTCGCCCTTCACAGAGGATTCGGGCCCAGCGAACTCGAAGGCGCCCAGATCATCGCGCGCCTGCTCGAGCTCCGAGATGCGTTGCTTGAGCGACTCGCTCTGCGCAGCCACCTGCTCGGCCCGCTCTCGCTCGATCTGCAGTTGCTGCCAGAAGTAGTACGTGCTGCCCGCGAATGCGACCGCCGAGATGATCAAGCCCAGAAAAGTCGGTTTCAAGAAATTCTCCCCTGCGGTCCCTGCTGGGCGAGGACCAGGTCGAGGTAGGCGCCGTCGATCAACTGCGAGGGCTGGATTCCCAGCGCATGCATGAGCTCACCCGCTTCGCGAACTCCCGATTCGGCCGGTTCATCATCCACCAGCATGACTTCGAGTTCGAGGAAGTGACCGAGGCCCTCGACCCGGTCCAGGTGGACGCGCGTGCGGCCAACCAGGAAGAGAGTGCGGTATTTGCGGATGCGGCCGATTTGTCCGTAGGCCAGCGAAAGCGATTCACGTAATGACTCGGGGGATGAAGTGGGTGAACGTAGATAGAAGGACTCTTTCGGGCCCTGCTGGTTCACTCTCTGGTAGAAAATCAGCTCGCCGGAATCGTTGGAGAACGCTCGCAACTTCAAGCGGCCGGTGTCGCAGGTGAAGAAGGTGTCGTCCTGGGCGATCTCGAGCGGGCCTTCGCTCGCGAGCCCGGCGACTTTCGGCGTGAGCAGCGCGACGTTTTCGATGCGCGCCTTGATTTCGACGTTGCGCGCCACGCTATCGCTTCAGCCGCACGCCACCGCTCGTTCGCGGCGTCTCGTTCGCCCTCATCGCCGAATCGATCGAGATGCGGCCCGCGCCGTGGGTTGCGAGATAGAGGCCAATCAGGACCAGACAGCCCGACGGGAAGGTCCCGCGCAGGCCCAGGAATCGGTCGACCATCACGATCGCGACGACGAAGTTGATCGCGCAGAGAATGCCCGCCCAGCGCGTGAACAGGCCAAGCACGATGCCGCAACCCGCGAGGAACTGCGTGTAGACGGAGAGCGGCGCCAGAATCGTTGGGCTCGGGAAGTCGTTCTTGGCGAGGAACCCCGCGAACTCGCGCATGCGTTCGGCCGAGGTGATGTTGTCCCACACGCTCCAGATGAGGAACAGGCCGACGAACAGGCGCAGCAACAGCAGCGCGAAGTCGCCGAAGCGTTGCGCGGAGTTCAGGAACAGCAGTTTCCGCATGGATCCCTCGGCCCCAGGGTTATCGGGCCTGCAAGGCTAACTGCCGTTCGCACATAGAGACAACCGGAGAACGTCGCCTTGTGGCGACGAGGTCAGCAAGGACCCGGATAGGCGCGTTCGACCTTCGCAATTCGGACTTCGAAGTGCTCGTACCACTTCTTGTTGCCCCCGGCCTGCGCGACGCGGTGCTCGGCGTTCGCCTTCCACGCGGCGATGACGGCTTCCGAGGCCCAGTACGAGACGGTGATCCCGAGTCCATCCGCGCCGCGCGCGCTCTCGACCCCGAGAAAGCCGGGCTGCTGCGAGGCGAGTTCGACCATACGATCGGCCATTGCACCGTAGCCGTCATCCACGGCGGTACGCCGCGACGTGAAGATCACCGCGAAATACGGCGGGGCTGGCGTGGCGGCGAACGTCATGCGGCGGGTTTCTGGAGCAGCGGGAGGTATCCCGGTTGGGCCGCGACGCGCGCAGTCCAGCCGTTGAGGTTCGGATAAGGCGAGAGGTCGAAACCGCCGTCGGCGGCGACGTGCGTGTAGGCGTACAGCGCGATGTCGGCGATCGAGTACCGATCGTTGACGAAGAACTCGCGATTTTCGAGGTGGCCCTCCATCACCTTCAGGGCGGCGTGACCCTTCTCGATGCGCATCGGCAACTCCGACTGGCGCGGATGGTCCTTCGGGAAGTGGCGCACGATGTAGCGCGCGGTCGCGACGAAAGGCTCGTGGCTGTACTGCTCGAAGAACATCCATTGCAGCACCTGAGCGCGACCGAGCTGCGTCGGCGGTACGAAGCGCGAGCCCTCCGCGAGATACCAAAGAATCGCGTTGGACTCGGGCAGGAACGTCCCATCGTCGAGCTCGAGTGTCGGAATGCGTCCGTTCGCGTTTTTCTGCAGGAATTCGGGAGTGCGAGTCAGGCCCTTGTCGATGTCGACGTTCGTCCACTGGTATTTCATGCCGAGCTGCGCGAGCAGCAGGCGGACCTTGAAGCCATTGCCGGAGTCGAGATAGTCGAAGAGGTGCATGGAGATGTCCTGTCAGGCCGAGCTGAAGTATCGGCGCAAGCGGCCCGACCCACGACAGGGAAGGATTTTCCCTGAGGCTAAGTTATTCTTGCGCTGGCATGGCCAGACGACTTCCTCCTCTCAATGCCCTGCGCGCCTTCGAGACCTCCGCGCGCCTCGGCAGTTTCGTTGCCGCGGCGACCGAGCTGCGCGTCTCACCCGCGGCCGTGAGCCAGCAGGTGCGGCGCCTCGAGGAGTACCTCGACACGGTGTTGTTCCAGCGGCTCGCGCGCGGCCTCGCGCTCACGGACCAGGGGCGTGACTATCTACCGGAACTGTCCGCCGGGTTCGACCTGCTCGGCGAATCCACTGCGCGCGTGCGCGCCAAGCGCGCGGACGGCGTGCTGACGTTGACGACGCTCGCGGCGTTCGCGAACGGATGGCTGCTGCCGCGCCTGCACCGCTTCCGCGAGCGGGCGCCACGCATCGACGTGGTGCTGCGGACGTCGCGGCAGGTGATGGACTTCCGCCGCGATGCGATCGATCTCGCGATTCGTTTCGCACCCGCGCCGGGGCGCGGGCTGCACGGCGAATTGCTGTGCCGCGAGGAGTTGTTTCCCGTTGCGAGCCCGCAGCTGTTTCCCGGCGGCTGCATTCCGGACACGCTCGCGTCCGTCACCGACTATCCACTGCTGCACGACATCGACGCCACGCCGGAACAGCCGTGGCTGGGTTGGCGCGGCTGGTTCGAGCGCGCGGGTCTGTCCACGGCCGCCGTCGGACGCGGGCCGCAGTTCAGCGATTCGGTGGTGTTGATCGGTGCCGCGGTAGCGGGGCTCGGCATCGCGATCGGCCGATCGCCGCACGTCGCGCCGTTGCTGGCTCGCGGCCAACTCGTGCGTGTCACGCAGGAGCGGTGGATGGCGCCGTGGAGCTACTTCCTCACCGCGCCGGTGGCGCATTTCCGCCGGCCAATCGTGCGCACGTTCGTGGACTGGGCGATGGAAGAAGCGCGGGGTGAAATAAAGGGGACAGATCTATTTAGTGGCTAAATAGATCTGTCCCCTTTATTACGAAATGCGACACGTTCGGCGTCGCAACGTGTTGTGTGCATTCATAGCCGAGCTTCAGCAGGTCCAGCCCCAGGAACAGGTGCTCGCCGTCACCGAGCAACACCGGCGCGACGGCGATGTGCATTTCGTCGACGAGCCGCGCCGTGAGGTATTGGCGGATCGTCTCGACACCGCCCCCAAGCCGTACGTCCTTGCCTTTCGCCGCCGCGAACGCCTGCGCGAGCGCGGACTCAATCCCGTCCGTGACGAAGTGGAACGTCGTCCCGCCCTCCATCGAGAATGACTTTCGCGGATGGTGCGTGAGCACGAACGCGTCGCAGTGATACGGCGGATTCGGTCCCCACCAGCCCTTCCACTCCTCGTCCGGCCACCCTCCACGAATCGGACCGAACATGTTGCGGCCCAGGATCCAGGCGCCGATGTTCGCGAAGCCGCTCTCGATGAAGTCGTTGTTGACGCCGGTTTCGCCAACTCCGTCTCCGTGCATCGTCTGGAACGCGCGCGTCGCGAACGCCCAGGTGTGCAGTTCCGTTCCACCGACGCCGAGCGGATTCTGAAGATCCTGCGCGGGACCTGCGCCGTAGCCATCGAGAGAGATGGCGAAACTGTGGACGCGAAGCTTGGGCATGCGGCGAGCTCGGTTTTGCGAAGCGCGCGATCTTACGCAGGTTTCGCGACCGAATCTTTTTACTCCGCGCGTATCAGTGCGCGTCGCGCCGCGCTCAGCAACGCGTGCGAGTAACGTTTGTGGAATCCGAGCAACGCCTGGAATCCACCGGTCATTCTCTTCTCGCCGTTGCCGCCTGGCGGCTTGACGACCGCGGACCCGAAGTAGAGACGCGTGGTCCCGCCTTTCGGTTCGACCATCAACCACGAGCGTGTTTTTCCCTGGAAGTCACAGAGCAGCAGCTGATCCGTCGCGCGACCTTCGACGGTCCACGCCGCGAAACTGTCGCGCTTTCCTTCCGCGAGCTCACGCGCCTCGGCATCGGTCGACGGTTTGCCGATGAACGTGAGGATCAGGCGTTCGAACTTGAAGAGGCGCGTGTTGTAGAACGCGGCAACGAATTCCGAGTGCGTCACCTCGCGCGAAATCCCCGTCGCGAAGCAGTCGGTGTAGTCGCCGGCATCGGTGTAGACGCGCAACAGCGCGCCCTGCGGCAGTTCGGAGGCGTGGACGTCCGGCATCAGAGCGACAGCGGCAGCTCGAGATGCCGCGCATACATCATGTCGCGGTGCTCGAAGAGGATCGGATCGATCGCGGCTGCCGTTTCGGCGTCCAGCCATTCGAACGCCGCGCGGACGCCGGGATTCATCGGGCAGACGGATTCCGGCAGCGGCTTGAACAGCGCCATGAACGTGGCGCTGTAGACGTCGACCGCGCTCAGCGCGTCGAGGTAGTACTCCTTCCCGGCGGCACGCCGCGCGCGCAGCGTCGAGCCGAACGCGTCTAACAACTCGCGCGTCCGCGCGCCGGCCGTCGTCCCGACTTCGGGTGTGTAGCCATACTTCTGGCCGAGGTAGGCCGCGATCCGCTCATTGAAGCCGCCGATCTTCTTCAGGCCCGCGTGAACGTTCTGCAATCGACGCGTCCATCCGAGACCGTCTGGCCCGCAGAACTTTGCGGCGAGCTCGAGCGCGCGCATGCGCGCGTCGGCATTTGTCGGTAGCAATGCCGGCAGCGGTGCGAGCCGTTCGGCCAGCATGAGAATCTCCTCCCATCCCGACCGCCGCGGCTCGCCATCGAACGCGACGATGGGCGCGCTCAACTGCCCCGCCCAGACCTTCAGCGCTTCGCTGTCGTACACGAGGCGCGTCGCGACCCAGGGAATGCGCTTGAGATGGAAGAAGCCCTTGGCGGCTTCGCTCCAGGGGCTCGGCACACCGTCGAGCACGACCATGCGCAACCCGTGGCTTGCGATCGCCTGATCGACACCGATGTATTCGAAAGTCATGACTTCGATCCGTCAGCAGTAGTTCTGTTGGATACCGACATTAGAATTGCTTGCCCTCGCCAGCACTGTACTGCATGAATTCGCCGCAAACCGCCGATTCTGAGTTCGGCATTTCTCTACAATTGTCTACATGTCAAAACGTGGCTGGATTCTTTTTCTCTCGCTCGGACTCTTGTGGGGCATGCCGTATCTGCTGATCCGCATCGCGGTCACCTCGATCGATCCCGCCGTGATGGCGGGCGCGCGCACATTGCTCGGCGCCCTGTTGCTGCTGCCTTTCGCTTTGCATCGCAAGGCGCTGGCGCCGGTATTCGCGCCGGGCAAGTGGCAGTGGCTGCTCGCGTTCACACTGATCGAGATCAGCCTGCCCTGGTGGTTGTTAGGCCACGCCGAAACACGCCTGAACAGCTCGACCGCTGGCCTGATGATCGCGGTCGTGCCGTTATTCGCCGCGCTCATCATCACCAAACTCGGACACGAGAAGCTCGAGATGCGCCGGTTGATCGGTCTCGTCATCGGTTTCGCCGGAGTCGCGCTGCTCGTCGGCCTCGACATCCACTTCACGGATTTCGCCGCCGTCGGCGCAATCATCGTCGTGTCGCTCTGTTACGCGATCGGTCCGATCATCATCGACCGCAAGCTCAAGGACGTGCCGGCCATCGGCGTGATCACCGGCTCGCTGATCATCGCGACGGCAATCTACGCGCCGTTCGCACCGTTTCTGTGGCCAGAGGCTGTGCCCGCGGAAGCCGCGTGGTCCGTGGTGGGACTCGGCGTACTGTGTACCGCCGCGGCGTTCATGGTCTTCTTCGCACTGATCGCGGAAGTCGGCCCCGCGCGCGCGACCGTGATCACTTACGTGAATCCCGCCGTCGCGATCATGTTGGGCGCGTTGGTGCTCGACGAGCCGCTGACGCTCGGCATGGCGATCGGGTTTCCGTTGGTGATCGTAGGTTCGATTCTGGGGACAGGGCGAAGGACCGCCGCGCACTAGCTCGGTCAGGGCGAGTCTTCGGGATGCCGCGGTGCGCGGACCAGGTAGCGGTAGACAAGCATTCCCTTGCCGTTCGGGTCTCATTCGCGTCGTCTGCTTCGTCTATAGACCGGACTCCGCGCGCACATATATAAGTACGCGCGTGGAGTTCTACCAAAAAGCATTCTTCGTGGTCCTTGCCGCTCTCGTCGGCTACGGACTCCTGCTGGTCATCCAGCCCTTCGCCGGATCCATGGCCTGGGCGATTTTCCTCGCCTTCATACTCTTTCCTGTACACCGCTGGCTGACCCGCAAGCTCAAGGGGCGCGAAGGCTGGTCCGCCGGCATCATGACCGCCCTCACGCCGTTTGCGCTGATGACGCCGCTGGCATTCCTGGGCGTCGTGTTCGCGAATCAGGCGCGCGCGCTGGTGGCCTATCTGCAGGACAGCAATTTTCGAATCGATGGCAGCCTGTTGGGGCGCCTCGAAACGTATCCGGTCATCGGTCCGGTAGCGCGTCTCGCACGCGAGGAGCTTTCCGTCTCGGGCGGCGAATTTCAGCAATGGCTGACGAGCAGCGCGCAGACGGTGCTCAAGAACATCGCGTCGATGAGCGGCGGCGTCGTGTTGTCGGCCCTCGGCACGCTCATCGGCTTCTTCTTCATGTTGTTCCTGCTCTTCTTCTTTCTGCGCGACGGGCGCGACATGTTCGAGAAGCTGCAGCGCCTGATCCCGGTGCCATCGGAGCATCGCGAGCAGCTCTTCAAGCACCTGTCGAGCGTCACGCGTGGCGTGTTCTACGGCATCGGCCTCACGGCCATCTGCCAGGGAGTCCTGGTCGGAATCGGTTTCGCGATCGCGGGGCTGCCCTCGCCGGTGGTGTTCGGCGTGCTCGCGGCAATCCTCGCGCTGCTACCCGCGGGCGGCGCGGCCATCGTGTGGATTCCCGGCATGCTCTTTCTCGCGGCGTCCGGCCGCTGGGGAATGGCGGTGTTCATGCTGGTCTGGGGAGTCATCGTCTCGACGTCCGACAACATCCTGCGGCCCGTGCTCGTCGCGCGCTACGCGCCGGTGTCGGCGTTCATGGTGTTTGTCGGCGTGGTCGGCGGCATCGCGGCATTCGGCACGATCGGGATCGTGGTCGGTCCGGTGTTCCTCGCGCTGGTCGCGGCGATCCTCGAGTACTTCGACGAGAAGATCATCGCGCCGAATGTGCGGAAGATCGAGGCGCAGGGAGATACCGCCGAGGGGCCGCCGAAGATGGGTCTCTGAAAATTGGGGTCAGGCCCCATTTTTAATCACCTTCGATTTGCGGCGCGCAGGCCGTATCATTCGCGCCCTCCATGGACCTCTCCACCGCCAAGAATGGCCCGCTTCTCAGCGGCCTCAACGACGCGCAAGCCGGCGCCGTCTCCGCGCCCGTCGGCCCCGTGCTCGTGCTCGCCGGCGCGGGTTCCGGCAAGACGCGCGTCCTCATCCACCGCATCGCCTGGGTGATCCAGAACGAAGGCGCATCGCCGCATTCGATCCTCGCGGTGACGTTCACGAACAAGGCGGCCGCGGAGATGCGCGCGCGCCTCGAGAAGTTGTTAGGCGTTCCCGGAGGCGCCATGTGGGTGGGCACGTTCCACGGCATCGCGCACCGCCTGCTGCGCCTGCACTGGCGCGACGCGAACCTGCCGCAGAGCTTCCAGATCCTCGACGGCGAGGACCAGCAACGCCTCATCAAGAAGATCGTGCGCGCGATGGAGCTCGACGAAGCGCGCTGGGTACCGCGCGAGGTCCAGTGGTTCATCAACCACAACAAGGACGAAGGTTTCCGTCCGGGCGTGCTCAAGGACGCCGGCGATCCGACACGGCAGACACTGATCCGCATCTACAAGGAATACGAAGCGCAGTGCCAGAGGACGGGCGTCGTCGATTTCGCGGAGCTGTTGCTGCGCGCGTATGAGCTGTGGCGCGATCGGCCGGAAATCCTGGCTCACTATCGTCGGCGCTTCCGGCACGTCCTGATCGACGAGTTCCAGGACACGAACAACATCCAGTACGCGTGGGCGCTGCTGGTCGCGGGACCCGAAGGCGCGCCGTTCGTCGTCGGCGACGACGACCAGTCCATCTACCGCTGGCGTGGTGCGCGCGTCGAAAACCTCACGCGCTTCACGAAGGATTTTCCCGCCGCGAAGATGTTCCGTCTCGAGCAGAACTACCGCTCGACGGGCAACATCCTGAAGGCCGCCAATGCGCTGATCTCGAACAACACCGGGCGCCTCGGCAAGAACTTGTGGACGCAGGGTGTCGACGGCGAGCCCATCCGGCTCTATGCGGCGTTCAACGAGCGCGATGAAGCGGACTTCGTGACGAACCGCATCAGGGAGTGGATGGCGCAGGGCGGCGTTCGGCGCGACGTCGCGATTCTCTACCGCAGCAACGCGCAATCGCGCGTGTTCGAGGAATCCTTTCTCTCCGCGCGCATTCCATACAAGGTGTACGGCGGCCTGCGGTTCTTCGAGCGTGCTGAGATCAAGGATGCACTCGCGTATCTGCGTCTGATCACCAATCATGCCGATGACGCGTCGTTCGAACGCGTCGTGAATCTGCCGACACGCGGCGTCGGCGCCACCTCGCTCGACAAGGTCCGCGAGCAGGCGAAAGCCGGCAGCACGCACCTGTGGGAAGCCGCCGCGCACTGCATTTCGCACGGGATGCTGGGACCGAAGGCCGAGGCCGCGGTGAACGGATTTCTCAAGCTCATCGAGCAACTCGGCTCCGACATCCAGGGCCTCGAGCTGCACGAGCAGGTCGATCACGTCATCAACAACTCGGGTCTCGTGGAGCACCACAAGAAGGAGAAGGCCTCGGATCGCGGCGAAGCGCGCGTCGAGAACCTGAACGAACTCGTGTCCGCTGCGCGCGGGTTCTCGCCCGATGTCGCGAACAGCGAAGATGAGAAACTGCCGCCGCTCGAATCGTTTCTCTCGCACGCGGTGCTCGAGTCCGGCGAAGGCCAGGCGGCGGAGTGGGAAGACTGCATCCAGATGATGACGCTGCACACGGCGAAGGGACTCGAGTTCCCGCTGGTGTTCATGAGCGGCATGGAAGACGGCCTGTTTCCGCACCAGCGATCGCTCAACGATCCCGAGGGGCTCGAAGAGGAACGGCGTCTTTGCTACGTCGGCGCGACGCGTGCGATGCGACAACTGTTCATCACGTACGCCGAGCAGCGCCGGCTGCACGGCATGGACACCTTCGGCGCGCCGTCGCGATTCATCGCGGAGATTCCGGATGAGCTCGTCGAAGAGGTGCGGCCGCGCATCCAGATCTCACGTCCGGTCGCGGCCGGACGGTTCCGCGCGCCTTCCGAGGAGCTTGCGCCCGGCGTGAAGTTGGGCGCGCGCGTGCGGCACAAGAAGTTCGGCGAGGGCGTGATCCTGAAAGTGGAAGGCCAGGGGCCGCAGGCGAACATCGAGGTCAACTTCCAATCGCTCGGTCGCAAAGTGATGATGCTCGAATATCTCGAGGTTGTTAGGTGAGCGGTCAGCCGTTTTCCGCGAAACTCGCGGCAGCGTGGAAGGCGACGAACTCGCTCGTGTGCGTGGGCCTCGATCCCGAACCCAGGAAATTCCCCGATCAGTTTCGCGACGCGCCGGGCGGCATCTTCGAGTTCAACAAGATCATCATCGATGCGACTCGCGATCTCGTGTGCGCGTACAAGCCGCAGTTCGCGCATTACGCAGCGCACGCCGCGGAGACGCAGCTCGAACACACGATCGACTACATCAAGGCCACGGCGCCGAACGCGATCGTGATCCTGGATTCCAAGCGCGGCGACATCGGCAGCACGGCCGAGCAGTATGTGCACGAGGCGTTCGAGCGCTTCGGCGCGGATGCGGTGACCGTGAATCCCTATCTCGGACGCGATTCCGTCGAGCCTTTCCTCAAGCACGCCGACAAGGGCGTGATCATCCTGTGTCGCACGAGCAACCCGGGCGCGAAGGATTTTCAGGATCTGACCGTCGGCCCGGGGAAGAAGCTCTTCCAGCACGTTGCGGAGACGGTGGCGAAGGACTGGAACGCTGCAGGCAACTGCATGCTCGTCGTCGGCGCGACGTATCCCGAGGAGCTTGCGGATATCCGCAAGCGCGTCGGCGACCTGCCGTTTCTGGTGCCGGGCGTCGGCGCGCAGGGCGGCGATGTCGCGAAGGTGATGGCGGCCGGCAAGACGGCAGCAGGCACGGGTCTCGTGATCAGCTCGTCACGCGCGATCCTCTATGCGAGCTCGGGAGCGGACTTCGCGGATGCCGCTCGCAAGGCGGCGACGGAACTGCGGGACTCCATCAACGCGCACCGGTAGTGGTGCCGGGGAGGGGGTTCGGGGTTCGCGGCGCAGCAGTTAGTTAGTTAGGCCGCGCCGGGCGCGAACCCCGAACCCCCTCCCCGGCACCACTACGGCCCCCACCGGAATTCGCGCTGCGGGACTTTCTGCTCCATCGTGAGGGGTCCCGGATCCGGCCGATTGAGGTCGGGAAGCAGCGCCCGCCATGACTGACCCGGATTCTTGAGCATCCACCACAAGGTTGCCGGTGGAAATCCCGCGGGAATCGTTTCTTCGAACTTCATCGGCAGCAACTCCCGCTGGCCTTCGACGACGATCGTGTCCTTCTCCCAGTCCGGCGCGCCAAGTAGCGCCGCCATTTCACGGCGGGTCATGAGGTCGCGGATCTTGCCGACACGCAGGTCGAGTCGCTTGGCGGGCGGCGCCGACGGAGAGGCGGCGGCTTGCGAGGCCGGTTTGGCTTGAGGAGTCGCCTCAAGCCGAGGCGCCTTGGCGGGTTGCGAGGGTCCGGCCGGTTCCGCGGCATCCGCCGCAAAGCTGATGACGAGCGCGAGACTCCATCCGGCCGCGTGATTCATGGGACCTCTCCTGCGTAGTCTTGCGACCGGCGGGGCGGCACGAAGGTTCCAGTAAATGGAGTAAATGGGGTCTGACCCCATTTATTCCCTACAATACGGCCCCCATGAAGATCGTGATACTCGGCGCCGGGCAAGTCGGGCGCACCGCGGCATACCACCTGTCCCGCGAGGAATCCAACGAGGTCACGGTCGTCGACACCAATGAAGAGGTGCTGCGCGATCTCCAGGATCGCCTCGACATCCGCACGGTCGCCGGCAACGCCGCCTATCCATCCGTCCTCGAGGCCGCGGGCTGCGCGTCCGCCGACATCATCGTCGCGCTGACCTCGAGCGACGAAGTGAACATGATGGCCTGCGAAGTGGCGTACACGCTCTATCGCACGCGCACGAAGATCGCGCGCATCCGCTCGTCCGAGTACACGAAGCACCCCAAGCTATTCGCGGACGAGGCGTTGTCGGTCGACGTCTGGATCAGCCCCGAGCAGCTGGTCACCGAGTACATCGCGCAACTGATCAAGTTTCCCGGAGCGCTGCAGGTGCTCGATTTCGCGGACGGTCGCGTGCGGCTCGTCGGCATCCGCGCGCGCAAGGGCGGCCTGCTCGTGAGCCAGAAGCTCAAGGCGCTCAAGGAACATCACCCGAACACCGAAGCGCGCGTCGTGGCTATCTACCGCAACGGGCGCAGCATCATGCCCGATGGCGAAACGGTCATCGAGGAGAACGACGAAGTCTTCTTCATCGCGGCGCGCGACGACATCAGCAAGTTCATGCGCGAGATCCGCAAGGAAGAGGCGCCGGCCAAGCGCGTCGTCATCGCGGGCGGCGGCAACATCGGTTTCTCGCTCGCGCGCCGCCTAGAAGAGACGAACCAGGTGAAGCTCATCGAGCGCGATCCCAAGCGCGCGCGCCGTGTTTCGGAGGCTCTGCTCAACACGATCGTGCTCAACGGCGACGCCGCGGACGAGGAGCTGCTCATCGAAGAGAACATCGACAGCTGCGACGTGTTCGCGTCGCTCACGAATTCCGAAGAGGCGAACATCCTCTCCGCGATGCTCGCGAAGCGTCTGGGCGCGCGGAAGGTGATGGCGCTGATCAACAAGCCGTCGTACGCCGACCTCATGGAGAGCGGCAGCATCGACATCGCGATCTCGCCCCAGACCATCACGATCGGCTCACTACTCGCGCACGTGCGGCGCGGCGACGTCGTGCGCGTGCACAGTCTGCGCCGCGGCGCGGCGGAGGCGCTCGAGGCCGTGGTGCACGGCACCGACAAGACCTCGCGCGTAGTCGGCCGGCGCGTCGACCAGATCCCGCTGCCGGAGGGCGCCGCCATCGGCGCCGTCGTGCGCGGCGACCAGGTCACCATCGCGCATCACGACACGATGATCCAGAACGATGATCATGTGATCGTGTTCCTTTCGGACCGGCGTCACGTCGAGCAGGTGGAACGCCTGTTCTCCGGCCCCGGCGGCCGCTGAGACCCCAAAGGATGTTCAAGGGAGCGTCGACTTGTTAGCCGTCGCGCACGTCTTGGGTCTCATGATGGCCTTCTTCGGCCTGCTCTATCTGTTGCCCATCGCGTGGTCGCTCGGTGCTCGTGACGGTGCCGTGCTCGATTTTCTGGCCGCCGCCGGCATCAACGTCGTCATCGGTATGGCGGTCGCGCTCGCGACGCGCCGTTTCCGCCGCGAGCTCAAGCCGCGCGACGGATTCCTGCTGGTCACGCTCTCGTGGGTGTTGATGTCCGCGTCAGCGGCGATTCCGTTGATGATCGCGCTGCCGGACCTGTCGTTCACCGACGCCTATTTCGAAGCGATGTCGGGCCTCACCACGACCGGCTCGACGGTGCTCAACCACCTCGACGATCTGCCGCAGTCCATCAACCTGTGGCGTCACATCCTGCACTGGATCGGCGGCATCGGCATCATCGTGCTCGTGGTTGCCGTGCTGCCCTTGTTGGGCGTCGGCGGCATGCAGCTCTACAAGGCGGAGACGCCCGGCCCCGTGAAGGACGAGAAGCTGACGCCGCGCATCACGCAGACCGCGAAGGCGTTGTGGTTCACCTATCTCGCGCTGACGGCCTTCGGCATCGTCGGCTTGCGCATCGCCGGCATGAGCTGGTTCGACGCGATCTGCCATTGCATGTCGGCCATCTCGCTCGGCGGCTTTTCCACGCATGACGTGAGCGTGGGCTTCTTCGACTCGTTCGCGATCGAGATCGTGCTGATTGCGATCATGGTGGTTGCCGCGCTCAACTTCTCGCGCCACTACATGGCGTTCCGCACGATCTCGTTCAAACCTTACGCGACGGACTCCGAAGGCAAGGCGGTATTGACGCTGCTTGGCGCATCGATCGTGATCGTGTCGGGGCTGCTGTGGGTCGACGGGACGTATCCGACGACCGCAGAGAGCTTGCGCCATTCGGTGTTCAACACCGTGTCGATCGCGACGACGACGGGGTTCGTCACGGAGGACTACGAACAATGGCCCGCGTTCCTGCCAGTGTGGCTGTTGTTCCTGAGCTGCATCACCTGCAGCACCGGATCCACGGGCGGCGGCATCAAGATGTTTCGAACGCTGCTGCTCGTTCGTCAGGCGCACCGCGAGCTCAAGCAACTCATCCACCCGAGTGCAGTGATCCCGATTCGCATCGGCGGACATGCGATTCCGGACCGCATCGCCTATTCGGTGCTCGCGTTCATCTTCCTTTACTTCGGCACGATCCTCGTCATGACGTTCGCGCTGCTCGCGACCGATCTCGATCTCGTATCGTCGTTCTCGGCGGTCGTGGGTTCAATCAACAACGTGGGTCCGGGTCTCGGCGCCGTGGGGCCGTCGACCAACTTCTCCGGGCTGAACGACGTGCAGACCTGGATCTGTACGTTCGCGATGCTGATCGGACGCCTGGAAATCTTCAGCGTGCTGGTGCTGTTCACCGCGACGTTCTGGCGCAAATAGTCGATCTCGCCCTCGATCTGCGCCGCGCTAGCTGCGAATGTAGGTCTCGAGATCCGCAATCGTGCGTTCCTGTTCCTCGATCACCGCGCGCACCAG
>JAYTOK010000087.1:0-22445 GCA_043747835.1 Pseudomonadota bacterium
GATCTGTTTGAGAAATGGGGACATTCCCCATTTCTCAAACAGATCCGACCCCTTCAACGCGGCGGACCGGAGTGAAAGCGCAGCTCGGAGTCGGGTGACGTCGCGAGCTCCGCCTCGCGCGTGGCGATGATCTCGAGCCGCTCCGCGATCTCCTCCGCCTCGAACTCGCGCTCGGCGAACTCGAGATAGATCTCGAAATGCCGTGCCTCCGAGCGCTCGAGCTGCTCGTACAGGTCGCGCACCTCGACCGGCAGCTTCTTCGCGAGCAACCGGAATCGCTCGCACGACCGCGCCTCGATCAGCGCGTGCACGATCATCAGATCCAGCTTGCGTTTGGGCTCGTGCGAACGCACCTGCTTGCGCAGCTCGCTCGCGTAGCGGCCCGGCGGCATGCGTTTGTGAGGCACGTCGAGCCGCTTCATGAGCCGCTCGACCTGCTCGAAATGCTTGAGCTCTTCGCGCGCGAGGCGCGATAGCGCGACGTTGAATGCGCGATCCTCGGGATACGCGAAGATCAGCGCGAGCGCGGTCGACGCGGCCTTCTTCTCGCAGTTGGAATGATCGACGAGCAGCGTCGGCAGGTCTTTGGCCGCCGCTTCGACCCACGCGCGCGGCGTCGGGGCGCGCAGGATGGTGCCGCCCGTGGCGCGCGCGAAACGCGCGGCCGCGGCCGACTCGCGCCGCTCGCTCACGGCTTCGGCTCTGCCGGCATCGGTGTGGACGCCGGCCCGGGTTCCGCGGCCGGCGACACGAGTTCAGAGGGTGGAGCGGCTTCGAAGATCGGCGCGACGGTGCCGGTCGTGTCGGGTGCGCTCGCGGCGGCGGCGGCGGCCGCCCCGGCCTTGCGCGTCTGCAGCGCGAAGTCGATGAGCGTCGCGGCGATCGCGGCGGTCGTCGGGCGGTTCGCGGGATCCTTCGCCATCAACGTGTCGATGAGCGGCTGCAACGACGCGATCCGCTCCGGTAGTTTGGGGATCGGCGCCTTCGCGTGATGGACGAGAATAGCCATATGGTTTTCGGCGTCGTAAGGCTTCTTGCCCGTCAGCATTTCGTAGAGCATCACGCCGAGCGCATACAGGTCGCTGCGCGCGTCGATCTCCTTGCCGTGGCCCTGCTCCGGGCTCATGTAGTGCGGGGTCCCGAAGATGAGTCCCTTGTCGGTGACTTCCATCTTGAGCGCGACGTGCTTCGCCAATCCGAAGTCGATGAGCGCGATGCTGCCGTCGTCGCGCAGCATCACGTTTCCCGGCTTCAGGTCGCGGTGGAAGATGCCGACTTCGTGAATCGCCTCGAGCGCGTACGCGAGGTCGCGCGCGTACGTCAGGGACTGGCGCGCGGTCAGCCCTTCGGACATGCGCTTGCGCAGATCGCCGCGCGCGAAATGCTCCATTGCGAGGAACAGGTGATCGTCGGTGACGCCCAGGTCGTAGATGCGCACGATGTTCGGGTGCTGGATGCCGCGCAGGATCTCGAACTCCTGCAGGAACCGCTCCATCGACTGATCGACGCCCGTTTCCTTGCGGATCGCCGGCGTCACCTTGAGCACGACGACGTTGCCGTCCTTCGCGCTCTCGGCGAGAAACAGTTCCGACACCGAGCCTCTCGCGATCAACTCGATGCGCCGGTATTCCTTGAGTCGCGCGCCCGCGAAGTCCTGCGCCATGCGCGCGCCCGCGGACATGCGCCAGCGACTCTGCGCCTTCGACTGCTCGTCTTCCGCGCGCTTGATCGCGTCGTTGAGCTTCGTGTGTTTTATCTTCGCCTTGCCGAGGACTTCGAAGGCGCCGTTCGCGCGTGCCTCCACGGCGTCGGGCGACTCATCGTCGGACGCGAGGAACACGACGGGCGCAAAGCCGTCGCGTCGCGTGAAATCCTTGAGCCAGTCGATGCCGGAGCCGCCTTTCCAGCCGTGATCGAGCAGCACCGCGCTGAATCCTTGCGCGAGGAATCCCGGCGTCAACGGACCGCGCACGCGCGGGTTATAGCTCACGATCTCGACGTCGGGCCAACCACAGGAGATGTGGTGCCGCAGCAGCGTGCGATAACGCGGATCGTCGTCGATGAGCATCAGGCGCATCGTTTCAATTAGACCATGCGAGGCAGGCGTTTGCAGCCGATCAGGATATCCCCGACGTTCGTGCCCGTTGGGCCCGTGTGCACGAGATCGCCCGCGCCTTCGAGTGCGAATCCGGAATCGAATTCACGAAATGCGCGCTCGACATCGCAGCCACCAATTTCCGCGCGCTCCAGAGTCCGGCCATCGACGATCGCGCCCGCGTCGCTCGTGGGACCGTCGGTGCCATCGGTGCCGGCGCTCAGGATCGTCAGCGCTTCGTCGGCGCGCAGCAGCCGCGCGGCGCCGAGCGCGAGATGCGTGTTGCGGCCGCCGCGGCCCGGATTCCGCGGCAGTTCGACCGTGGATTCGCCGCCCCACGCGAGCACCGACGCCGGCGTTGCGCGCATCGCGTCGACGAACTCGCGCGCGACACGCTGAGCGTCACCCGCAAATCGCGCGGCGCGCACCTCGACCTCGAGACCGCGAATTTCCGCCGCGTCGCGCACTGCGTGCACGGCCTGATCGACGTTCGCGACGATGCGCCGCTCGATCGCATCCCGCCTGTCCACGTCCCGGCCTAACAATCCGGAGCCGATCACGCCCGTGTCGTCGCCGGGCACATCCGAGATGAAGAGCGCCAGCGCGGCGCGGCCATTCAGCAGTCGCGCAATCCCGCCTCCTTTGAGCGCCGACAGCTTCGTGCGTTCGGCATTCAGCGTCCCGATGTCCCAGCCCGCCGCGAGCCCGCGCGCGTTCAGCGCGGCGAGGTCGTCGAGCGAAACCGAGTCGCGAAGAATCTCCACGAGAGAAGAGGCACCGCCCGACACGAGGAACAGTGGCGTGACTGCAGCCGGCAGCACCCGCAATCGCTGCTCGAGCGTGGCGCCGGCCGCGAGACTGCGCGCATCGGGAGTCGGGTGTGCGGTCTCGAGCAACGTCGTCGCGGGCAATCGTCCGAGCTCGGGCTCGCCATGCCCGTCCTTCGTGATCACGAGGGTTTCGACGATCGATCCCCCGAGCGCCGCATGTGCGCCGCGAGTCATCGTGCTCGCCGCCTTGCCGATCGCGAAAACCGCGACGGGACCCGGGACGCGAGACGCACGCAGGAATCTCTCGACGACCACGCGGCCGTCCACCGCACGCAATGCGGCATCGAAGAGTTCGAGGAGAAGACGCCGCGCGTTCAAGACATTCTCGTCGCGCGACGGCGCGGATCCGCTAGATCTTGACGATCTTCAGACTGGCCTGAGCCTCGCGCCGCGAGGCTTTCGCCGAATCCGAACGCTCCGCCTGGAGACGTGCGAGGTACTCGGGGGTGACATCGCCGGTGACGTATTGGCCCGAGAAGCAGGAGGTGTCGAACTCCTTGATGCTCGAGTGATCGTGCACGCAGGCCTGGATGAGATCCGACAGGTCCTGGTAGATCAGCCAGTCGGCGCCGATCAATGTCGCGACCTCGTCGTTGGTGCGGCTGCTCGCCACGAGCTCGCTCGCGGCCGGCATGTCGATTCCGTACACGTTCGGGAATTTCACGGGCGGCGCGGCCGAAGCGAAGAACACCTTGCGGGCGCCCGCCTCGCGCGCGAGATCGATGATCTGCGCGGACGTCGTGCCGCGCACGATCGAGTCGTCGACGAGCAGCACGTTCTTGTTGCGGAATTCGAGGTCGATCGCATTCAACTTTGAACGCACGGACTTCGAACGCTGTTCGTGCCCCGGCATGATGAAGGTGCGACCGACATAGCGGTTCTTCACGAAGCCTTCGCGGTACTTCACGTTCAGGTGTTGCGCCACCTGCATCGCGCTCGTGCGACTCGTGTCGGGAATCGGGATCACCACGTCGATCTCGTGGTTCGGCCGCTCGCGCAGGATCTTCTCCGCGAGCCGATCGCCCATGCGCATGCGCGCACGGTGCACCGAGATGTTGTCGATCAGCGAGTCGGGCCGCGCGAAGTACACGTATTCGAAGATGCACGGCGCATGGCGCGTGGTGGCCACGCAGACCTGCGAATGCAGGCGGCCGAGGATGTCGATGTACACGACTTCGCCCGGCGCGATGTCGCGCACGAGCTTGAAGCCGAGCATGTCGAGCGCGACGCTCTCGGACGCGAGCATCCACTCCGCGCCCTTCGGCGTCTCGCGCTGACCGAGCACCAGCGGCCGGATCCCGTTCGGATCGCGGAAGGCCAGCAGCCCGTGACCGATGATCATCGCGATTACCGAGTATCCCCCGCGGCATCGACGATAGACGGCGCTCACGGCCGCGAAGATATCGGCGGGCATGACGCGCGGCGTGCCGACGCGCTGCAGCTCGGACGCGAGCACGTTGAGCAGTACTTCGGAATCCGAGTTCGTGTTGAGGTGGCGGCGGTCTTCGCGCTCGATCACTTCTCCGAGCTCGCGCGCGTTGGTGAGGTTGCCGTTGTGCGCGAGGCAGATGCCGTACGGAGCATTGACGTAGAACGGCTGGGCTTCCGCGGCGTTGTCGCCGCCGGCGGTCGGGTAACGCACATGGCCCATGCCCATGTTGCCCCGGAGTTCCTGCATGTGGTGCTGCTCGAACACGTCGCGCACCAGGCCCTGGCCCTTGCGGACGAACAGCTCACCATCCTGAACCGTCGCGATGCCCGCGGCGTCTTGTCCGCGGTGTTGCAGAACCGTCAGCGCGTCGTAGATACGCTGGTTGACCTGACTGGTGCCGACGATTCCGACGATTCCGCACATTCGGTTTCAGTCCTCAGGTTGAGACGGCTTTTTCGCCGAGCTTCATTTCCAGTCGTTCGAGCTTCTCGCCGACGACGCTGCGCAGCGCGTCGGCCACACCCGTCGCGAACGGCAGCATGCGCGAGTTCTTCCAGCGCGGATCTTCGTCCATGCGCAGCGCCTGGATGGCGATCGCGAACGCGCCCACGATCACGACGCCGCGCACGATCCCGAAAACGAAGCCCAGGAACTTGTCCATGCCGGCGAACATCGAGACTCGAACGTAGTGCCCCACGATGGTGGCAATCGCGCCGCCCAACAAGAGGACGAACACGAAGATGATGACGCGGGCGGCCCAGATCCGCAGCGGCGACCCGACCAGTACACCGCCCAGCGCAGGTTCGAGGGAGCTGCCAAAGGTCCACGCGAGGATGATGGCGAGGAACCACGTTATGACCGCGATGGCCTCGCGTAAGAGCCCTCTGACGAGGCCCATCAAGGCGGAGAGCACGATGATGGCGAGGATGATGTAGTCGACTGCAATCATGTGTTGATTCTTGCGGCGTCGCTCTCGAAGGAGGCGGCGCATTGTACTCGACGAATCAACCGGATAGGAGCTCCGAGCGGGCGCCGCATCACGAAATGGACACGATGCTGCCGGTCTGCCCGATGCGACGCAGTTGCGTGGCCAGTGCCTCGGCGGCGGCACGATCGCGCGCGGGGCCGACACGCACGCGATACAGCTCGCGGCCATTGCTCGTGATCGGTGCGATGAACGCAGCGAATCCCTTCGCTGTCATCTCGCGAACCAGCTTGTTCGCGTTGTCATGGCTCGAGAAGCTGCCGAGCTGGACTGCGAAGGCTCCCGCGAGAGTCGGCTTCACCACGGGTCGCGAATCTCCGCGCGGCGCTGATGCGGGAGCGGTCTGGGTAGGTGTCCTCTGGGCCGGGGTTGTCTGCACGGGCAGCGACACCGGCGCGGGGACCGGCGCGATGGCCATGGGAGCAACGACATCCGGCGTCGTGGATGTGGACTCGGCAGGAGTCGGTTCCGGCGCCGCCGCTTCGCCCGGCACCGCCATCGGTGTTGCCGCCGAGGGAGTGGGCAATTCCACCGCTGCCAGTGGAGCCTGTGCCGTTTGCGCAGGCTTCGCGGGTGCGTCGATATCGATCGTGTAACGGCGTAGGCCCGCTTCCTCTGGCGCGGCCGGACTTTCATTGTCCTTGCCCTGCTCGTCGCCCGGACCGGTCAGTAGTTCGGGCACGAGGAGCACGAACACCGCGACCAGGATCACGGCTCCGGTGATGCGTTGTTTCGCGCGCGAATCCATGACGCGACTATAGCCCAAGGAAGTCGAGCGCCGGACCCACCGTGAGGAAGGAACCGAACACGACGACGCGATCGCCGGGTTGCGCCAGCTCGCGCGCCGCGCGACACGCGGCAGGAACGTCGGCCGATTGCGCATGGACGACGGCGTCCGCAGGCAGACGCGCCGCGAGATCGCGCGTGCCGACCGAACGCGGCCCTTCGAGCGCGGCGAGAATCCATACGTCGAACTCGTCGCGCAGCGTGGTCGTGATGCCGAGGATGTCCTTGTCGCCCAGGATCGCGCACACCGCGATGGTGCGGCGGGCTCGCGGCCGCGTCCGCAAATTGGCGCTCAACCCTTCCGCGGCGGGCACGTTGTGCGCGACGTCGAGAATCCACTCGACGGGTCCCGGAACAATCATGAACCGGCCGTCGAGACGCGTCGCGCGCAAGGCGATCGACACCAGCGCGGACGAGAGACGTCCGCCGAATCCTGCCGCGACGAGCGCCGCGAGCGCGGCGGCGGCGTTTCCGATCTGATGCTTGCCGGGAATCGTGGGACGCGCCAGCCGCGCGAGCCGCACGGCGCCGAGTTCGAAGTCCCAGCCGCCGGCGTGCTCGCTCACCTGGTAGTCGCGACCGGTCGTGATGGTCACCGCGCCGACCTCGTCCGCGACGACGGCGACCGACGCCGGCAGGTCCGCGCTCGCGAGCACCGCGGGCCGACCCCGGCGGAAGATGCCCGCCTTCTCGCGGCCGATCTCCTCGAGCGTGCCGCCTAACCAGTCCGCGTGATCCATGCCGATCGAGCACACGACGCCGACGTCGGCATCGACGATGTTCGTGGCATCGAGGCGCCCGCCGAGCCCGACTTCGAGAACCGCGATCTCGACGCCCCGCTCGCGGAAGTGGTCGAGCGCCGCGAGCGCGTTGTATTCGAAGAACGTGAGCGTGACGTCAGCGCGCAGGGAATCTATGCGCTCGAAGCAGGCGATGAGCGCAGCGTCGGTCGCTTCCACACCGTCGATGCAGATGCGTTCGTTGTAGCGGCGCAGGTGCGGCGAGGTGAAACGGCCGGTGCGTTTTCCGAGCGCGCGCAGCAGCGAGTCGAGATGAGCGACGGTCGAGCCCTTGCCGTTGGTGCCGGCCACCGTGATGACGGGATACGCGGGGTCGATGAGTCCCATGCGCGCACCCACGTCGCGGACGCGCGCGAGCGTGAGGTCGATGGCTTTGGGGTGGGACTGCTGCTGTCGCTCGAGCCAGTCGGCGAGCGAGCGCATTCAGGCCGTCGCGGCGGGCTGCGGCGTGGCGGCGGGCTGACGCAGTAGCAACCGCAGGATCGCGCCGAGCTTCTCGCGCATGTCGCGCCGGTCGACGATGAGATCGAGCGCGCCGTGATCGAGCAGGAACTCGCTGCGCTGAAAACCTTCGGGCAAAGTCTCGCGCACCGTCTGCTGGATGACGCGCGGCCCGGCGAAGCCGATCAGCGCGCGCGGTTCGGCGACATTGAGATCGCCGAGCATCGCGAGACTGGCCGAGACGCCGCCGGTCGTGGGATCCGTCATCACGGAGATGAACGGGAGTCGCGCCTGCGCGAGCCGCGCGAGCGACGAGGCGGTCTTCGCCATCTGCAGCAGCGAGAACAACGCTTCCTGCATGCGCGCGCCACCGCTCGACGAGAAGCACACGAGCGGCGCACGCAACTCGATGCACTTGTCGACGGAGCGCTTGAAACGCTCGCCGACGACGGAGCCCATCGAACCGCCCAGGAACTTGAACTCGAACGCGCACGCGACGATGGGCAGGCCTTCGAGAGCGCCCGCGATGGAGATCAGCGCATCGCGCTCACCGGTCGCCTTCTGCGCCGCGGCGAGACGATCGCGATACCGCTTGCTGTCGCGGAACTTGAGCGGATCCTCGGGAGTGACTTCGGCACCGATCTCGAACTGCTCGCCTTCGTCGAGAAAGCGGGCGAGCCGCTCGCGGCCGCCGATGCGCATGTGGTGGCTGCACTTCGGGCAGACGTTCAGATTGCGCTCGAGCTCGGCGCGATAGAGCACGGCGTCGCAGGCCGAACATTTGATCCACAAGCCTTCCGGAACCGAACGCGTGCGACGTTCGGTCTTGATCCGCGAGGGCATGATCTTTTCGAACCAGGACATAGCTTTCCGCCTACCCCAAAGAGCGGCCGATAATAACGGATTGCGGCAAAACCACGGCAGCCGGGTGTGTCACGGGCAGTCCGAGTTCCGCGGGATACCGGACGGCGGCGAGGTAGAGACCGCAGGCGGGCGCGGTCGCCGCGCTGACCGTGCGATCGCGGCCGGCAAGCACGGTGGCGACACGTTCGGGCTGCGAGTCGCCCGTGCCGACGGACAACAGCAGCCCCGTGATGTTGCGGACCATGTGATGCAGGAAGGCATTGGCGGTGACGTCGATCGTCACCCACTCGGCGCTGCGCGCGACATTCAGCGTCTCCATTTTGCGCACGGGCGATTTCGCCTGGCATTCCACCGCGCGAAAGGCGCTGAAGTCGTGCTCGCCGAGCAATGCCTGCGCGGCGTCGTGCATGCGCACGGTGTCGAGCGGGCGTCGCTCCCAGGTCGCGCGTCCCTGCGCCAGCCCCGGGCGCGACTCGCGATTGAGGATCATGTAACGGTAACTGCGCGCGAGCGCGCCGAAACGCGCATGGAAGTGACCAGGCACTTCGCGCAGCCAGGTGACGGCGATGTCGTCGGGTAGATAGGAATTCGCGCCGAGCCGCCAGCCACGCTCGCTGCGCGCGGCGTCGGAGTCGAAGTGGACGACCTGCCCCAGCGCATGAACGCCCGCGTCGGTGCGCCCCGCGCAAACGCATTCGATGGGCGCATCCGCGACGCGCGACAGCGCGCGTTGCAGGGCATCCTGGACGGTTTCGAGACCGGGCTGGTGTTGCCAGCCCGAATAGGCGCGTCCGTCGTATTCGAGGCCGGCCGCGAATCGAGGCATTCGGAGTTTGACGCCTCGGGCGGGCTAGCCGGGCAGCGACTCGATCAGTCGCTGGGCTTCCTGCTTCTGCGACGCGGAGCCTTCGCTCAGGACTTCGTTGAGGATATTGCGCGCGCCATCTGGATCGCCCATGTCGACATACGCACGTGCGAGGTCGAGCTTCGTGCCGACTTCGGACAGCGTGACGGGTTCGAGGTCGGGCACCGCGAGTTCTTCGGTCGCGCTGCCGGGCAGTTCGTAGTTGCCGCTCGCCACGCCGAGATCGAGGTCGATGTTGCCGCGGCCGCCCATGGCCGGCTGCTGCTGCGTGGGCTCCACCGGGAAATCGAGATTCGCGCGATCGAGCGCCGCGAGACGCGACGTCGATGAGACGTCGAAGCCTTCGTCGGGCATCTCGAACTTGGCCATCGACGCCGTCGAATTCGGGTCGATGGACCGGCCCTTCATGAGATCGACGTCGCCGCCGAGCTCGCGCTCGGTCAGGAACCAGGTGCCGCTCGCGCCGTGTTCGGTGAGCGCATCGTCGGAATTGCCGCCCGCGCCACTACGCGCCGCCGCGGCCGCCAGCAGGCGCTGTGAGTTTTCGTCGAGGCCAGCGACCATCGTCGGTGCATTGGCGTCATTGCCGCGAGGCATGCCGCCCACGGGCTTGAGACCGATCTGGGAATCCGTCTGTTCGAGGGAACCGAGTTCGAGACCGAGATCGTCGAGCGCGAGCTCCGCCGTCTGGTCGGACGAGAGCTTGCGGCGCATCGCGCCGTCGACTTTTTCGCGAATCGTGGGTTCGTCCATCGCTCGCAGAGCCGGTTGTTCGACAGTCGGCGCTTCCGAGCCGGCCAGCGTCATTTTGACCGTCATCTCGCGTGTCGTCTGGTTGCTCGCGGGAGAGTTCGGCAGCGCCGTCCTCTCACCGGTGGAATCGGGATCGCGCAGCGCGTTGCCGAGATCGAGATCGATCGGGTCAGGACTGCCGCCGCCCGTGACGTCCATGCGTGAACTCACATCGAACGGATCGAAGTCCACGCGGCCACCGCCGCCCGCGTCGAGGTCCAGGTCAACGTCCATCGAGCCACCGCCACCGCCGCCTTCCGCGAACAACGGATCCTCGGGCGCGATCTGCTTGCCCATGATGACGATCTTGTCCCACTCGCCCGCCGGCGCCTGACTGCGCGAGCCGCCCAGTTCGTGCGCGAGCGTGAGGAACTGCTCGCGATTGCCCCACACGAAGAACACTTCGAGGAGCTTGAGCTTGAGATCGCGGCGATCGGGTTCGCGCTGGATCGCGATGCGAACCAGGTCGGCCGCCTGGTCGTAGAGACCATACGCCATGTGGAAATCGGCTTCGGCCAGAGGATCGCCCTGGTCGAGGTTGGCCGCGGTCTCGCTGCTGATGGTTTCGTCGGTGCGCACGTTCGCCGCGGAAAGCGGGATGTCCTGCGTTTCCTGCAGCGCGCGATGCGTGCCGGATTCCTCGACGAGGATGTCGTCGGGCACGGCCATCTGCGGAGCACGCATGCGTCCGGTGTCGGACAGCGAGTCCATCGGCTGTGACAGACGGTCGCCGCCCTGTTCCGCGAGGCGGCCCAGGTTGTCTTCGAACTCAGCCGTCTTCTTCTTGCCGCGCGACTTGAGGACGACGAAGAGCAGTCCGAGCACGACCAGTCCGGCCAGCACATACCAATAGTCGAGAATCTTGCTGACGATGCCCTCTTCGCCGGCCGCACTGTCTTCGCTAGCGACGGTAGTCGTCTCGGTCGGCGTCTCCGTGGGCGTGGCAGCGGGCTGCTCAGGCGTCGTGGCTTCGGGCGGCGTGACCACGGCTTCCGGCGGAGTCGCCTCAGGCTGCGCCGGATCCGGCGTGACCTGGGCGGTCTGTTCGGGCGGAATCGGCTCCACGGGCGTCGGCGTCACCGGCTGCGGCGTGGGCTGTGCGCCCTGCTGGGATGCCGCGAGCTTTGCCTGGAGATTCGCGAGCTCGGTGTTGCGCAGCTCGAGCATGCGCTTCGATTCGTTCAGCTGGCCTTCGAGGTCGAGAACGCGATCACGGAGGTTGCCCATCTCGGCGGCATCGGCTGCCGACGTGCCGGCGCGGGCCGACGATTCGCTCGGCGGCACGAGCCTCAGGCGCCCGTTGCCCGACGCACCGGACGAAGCCGCCCACGTGCCCGCGAGACGACGGACTTCGCCGCTGGCTTCGGACGGCGAAACAGCGGCGATTTCATCGCCGGCTGGAAGACGCAACACGGAACCCGCGCGCAGGCGGTTCATGTCGCCGTCGAACGCGCCGGGATTGCCGCGGTAGATAGACACCATGAGCTGGTCGGAACGCGCGCCCGTGCTCGCGGAGAGCCGGCGGGCGATCGCGGAGAGGCTGTCGCCGCGCTGTACTTCGTAGCTGTCGCCGCCGCCAGCTGCGGGCGCTGCCGTCATCGAACCGGGGGTTTCCTGCGGCACGGGACGTGAGATTTGTCCCGAACTCTGCGTCGCGCCCGTCGACGGCGCCGCGACTGGCGCGGACTGGACGCTGTTTGGCGCGAACACGGGGGGATCGAGCAACACGGTGTATTCGCGAACGAGACGGCCGCGACCCCAAGTCGCTTCGATGAGCAGCGTGAGGAAAGGTTCGGTGACGGTTTCGGTCGACTTGATGCGCAGCACGTGCGCGCCGCTCGCCGAGCGATCGCGCGTCACGGTGACGCCGGACATGAACTGCGGCCAGTCGAGGCCGTAGCGTTCGAAAGTTTCCTTGGACGCGAGCTTCGCTTCGAGCGTCGCCAAGTCCTCGGGAGTCGTGTTGACGAGTTCGATCTCGGCGTCGAGCGGCGCATTGAGCGGCGAGTTCAGATGAACGTCACCGAGCCCGAGAGCTTGGGAGAGTCCCGGTATCAGCAGCAGTGTGAGCAAACCCCGGGCAAGACCCATACGCTTCATTCGCGTCTCCACAACTACCGTCGGCTATGAGATTTCTTTATCGAAACAGAAGCTTAGAGCGGAAACTTCCGGCCCTAAGCTGAAACCGCCCGCAATATAACTTAAATATGCTCTCGCACCAAAATTCGAGGCGCGCAGACGCGATCCGTACCCGCACTTTGCCTGAAGTTGTCGATCGAGAGGGTTCATAAGTTAAGTCACGCGTTCGTGTGACTTATATCTTCCCGGATGCTTCGGGCACAAACCGTGTCCCGGTTCGCGCCTTCGGTCGCAAACCGCTGACTACGCTGAAGGTCATGCTCACCTAACACCTCCAATCCCCGAGGCTTGGCCGACGCTGGGCCGATGCTCGGCCGACGCCACCGCGCTCAGCGAGGCGCGGTGATGACGGGTGTCGCGCTGCGCACATCGGCATTCTGGCCGCGTTGCCGCAGGAAGTGATCCATCAGCACGATCGCGAGCATCGCTTCGCAAATGGGCGTGGCGCGCAGGCCAACGCACGGATCGTGTCGGCCGGTCGTCACGACGTCGACCGGATTGCCGGAGAGATCGATGGTCTTGCCCGGCACCTGGATGCTGGACGTCGGCTTGAGCGTCACGTGGACCACGACATCCTGACCCGAGGAGATTCCGCCCAGGATCCCGCCCGCGTTGTTACTGAGAAACCCGGTCGGCGTGAGCTCGTCGCGATGCTGGCTGCCGAGTTGCGCGGCGGCCGCGACACCCGCGCCGATCTCCACGGCCTTCACCGCGTTCACGCTCATCATCGCGTGCGCGAGATCGGCATCGAGCCGATCGAACACGGGCTCACCGAGACCCGGCGGCACGCCCTTCGCTATCACGGTGACTTTCGCGCCCAACGAGTCGCCGTCGGAACGGATCTTCCACATGAGGTCTTCGAGTTCCTGCACGCGCGCGGGATCGGGACAGAAGAAGGGATTCTCATACGCCGCTTCCGGCTTCACCGGCTGGAGAATCTTGTCGCCGATCTGGGAGAGGTAGCCGCTGATGCGCACGCCGAGTCTTTCCGCGAGGTACTTGCGCGCGATGGCACCGGCCGCGACGCGCATGACCGTTTCACGCGCGGAAGAGCGGCCTCCTCCTCGGTAATCGCGGAAGCCGTATTTCTGCTGGTAGGTGTAGTCCGCGTGGCCGGGACGGAAGCGATCCTTGATCTTCTCGTAGTCGCGCGAACGCGCGTCGGTGTTCTCAATGAGGATGCCGATCGCGGTCCCCGTGGTCTTGCCTTCGAACACGCCCGAGAGAATCTTCACCTCGTCGCCCTCGCGACGCTGGCTCACGAACTGCGACGTTCCGGTTCGGCGCCGATCCACGTCGCCCTGCAAGTCCGCCTCGCTGAGATCCATGCCCGGCGGACAGCCGTCGACGATGCAGCCGAGCGCGGGCCCGTGGCTCTCGCCGAAGGTGGTGACCGTGAACAATTTGCCAATCGTGTTACCGGACATTTGCGACCTATCTGACTAACTGCTCGCGCGTGAGCATGAAAACACCGCCGCCGCCGCGCTCGAAATCGAGCCAGGTGAACGGCACGCGCGGAAATGCGCGCAGCAGCGCACGCTCCGTGTTGCCGACCTCGACGACCAGCAGCCCTGCCGGCTTCAGGTGTCGCGCGCTCTCGCGCAGGATGACGGCGACCGAATCGAGACCATTGCGTCCGGACGCTAGCGCGTGTCGCGGCTCGTGCCGGTATTCGCGCGGCAGTCCGCGCATTTCGCGCTCGCCGACGTAGGGCGGATTGGTCGCGATGATATCGTAGGTGCGGCCCGCGAGCCGCGCGAAATGGTCCGATTTCACGAGTCGAACACGTTCTGTTAGACGCAGCCGGCGACGGTTGATGGCCGCGACTTCGAGCGCGTCCGCATCGATGTCCACGGCATCGACGCGCGCGCGCGGAAAGGCCTTCGCGCACGCGAGCGCAATACATCCCGAGCCTGTTCCAATGTCGAGGATGCGCCTGACCCGCGCGGGGTCGACCCAGGGCGCGAACCGTCTTTCGATGAGCTCGGCGAGCGGCGAGCGCGGGACCAGCACGCGCTCGTCGACGTAGAACTTCAGCCCCGCGAACCAGGCTTCGTGCGTGAGGTACGCGAGCGGCAGACGTTCGGCGATGCGCCGCTCGAGCAGCTCAGCGATATGC
The DNA here is from genome assembly GCA_043747835.1 of Pseudomonadota bacterium. Lineage (GTDB taxonomy): Bacteria > Pseudomonadota > Gammaproteobacteria > Steroidobacterales > Steroidobacteraceae > CADEED01. The sequence goes on from JAYTOK010000087.1 coordinate 14,149, forward strand.
TCACGCGCGGCAGCCGACGGGCGACGCTGAAGGACTTTCCGGGGAGCGTCGTGTGAAATTTTCAATCCATGCAGAACCAACGCCGCGGCTTCGTCGCGCGCGTTGTCCGTGCCGTGACCAAAGAACACCCGCGCGCGCCGCAGGCGCCGCTCGGCGTCGAGCATGAGCTCGCCCACCGTGGGGCGCGGGCGGGGTGCCGACTTGTTGCTCGACTTGGACGATAATCGCGCCATGTCGAACCGCTACTGGATTTCTGTCGGCGCCATCGCCGTGGTCGCCGCGATTGCCGGCGTGTATGTGAGCCGTCTCGTGACCCAGCCGGCGCTGCCCGCGCTCGAGTCCGGCACGGCGCTGCCGCAACCGCGCGTGCTCGCGCCATTCTCGCTGCGGGATACGCGAAACGCGCCCGCGACGCCGGCGTCATTGCGCGGCCACCCGACGCTCGTCTTCTTCGGCTTCACGCACTGCCCGGACGTCTGCCCCACGACTCTCGGCCTGCTCGCGATCGTGCAGAAGCAGGCGGCACTCGCCGATGCAAAGCTGGCGGGACTCAAGGTTGCGCTCATCAGCGTCGACCCGGAGCGCGACACACCCGAACAGTTGGGCCGGTACATTTCGTCATTCGGCGGCGATTTTATCGGCCTCACCGGCAGCGCGCCCGAGATTGTGAACGTTACGCGTGCTTTCGGCGTCGCGTCCGCCCGGGTCGATCTCGGCGGCGGCAACTACACGATGGACCACTCCGCGACCGTGTTCGCGCTCGACTCCAATGCACGCATCGTCGCGGTGTTCACGCCGCCATTGCGGGCGGATGCACTGGCGCGCGATCTTGCGAAGCTTCGGAACGCGCTCGGTGCGAGCTCATGAGCGAAGCCGCGCCCGGCGCGGGCGGCCGCGCTTTCGTCGCGCTCCAGCATCTGCTGCCGCAGCATGGCATTTCGCGACTGGTGCTCGCCGCCACGCGTTCGCGTGCTCCCGCATTCAAGAACGCGCTCATAAGACTTTTCGTACGCGGGTTTCACCCCGACATGAGCGACGCGGTCGAGGCCGATCCCACCGCGTATGCGAGCTTCAACGAATTCTTCACGCGCGCGCTGCGCCCCGAAACGCGTCCCGTCGACACGGATCCGCGCGCAATCGTTTCGCCCGTCGACGGAACGGTGAGCGAAGCCGGCCCTCTCGCCGCCGACCGGCTGCTGCAGGCGAAGGGTCACGAGTATTCACTGCGCGCCCTCCTGGCCGGAAACGCGGCGTGGGAGCGCACCTTCGCCGGCGGGCACTTCGCGACTATCTACCTTGCCCCTTACAACTACCACCGCATCCACATGCCGATCGCGGGAGAACTGCGGCAGACCTTCTATGTGCCTGGCCGACTGTTCAGCGTCAACCGCACCACGGCACAGCTCGTGCCCGGTCTGTTCGCGCGCAACGAGCGCGTGTTCTGCGGCTTCGACTCGGGCGGCATTCCCCTGGGCGTGATCCTCGTCGGCGCGCTCAACGTCGGCAGCATGGCGACGGTGTGGCACGGCGACGTCACACCGCGCAAACATCGCGAGGTCACCGAACTACCCGCCGGCGGCCCGCACGTGCCGGCGACACTCGCCCCTCTCGCCTTGAAAAAGGGCGACGAGATGGCGCGGTTCAACATGGGCTCGACCGTGATCGTGCTGTTGCCGGCGGGCGCCGCGAGCTGGGCTGACAAACTCGTCGCGGGCCAGACGCTGCGCATGGGCGAGCGCATCGGCACGCTGTTGCGATGAACGAGAGCTGGCGGCCGAGCGCGAGTCTTTCCGCGCTGCGCCGGCGTGCCGCGGCGCTCGCAGCCACCCGCGAATTCTTCCGCGCACGCGGCGTGCTCGAAGTCGAGACGCCCGCGCTCGTGAACGCGCCGGTCTCCGACGTGCATCTCGGCAGCGTGCGCGTGGACATGGCGGGACATCCGACGCCGCTGTGGCTGCACACGTCGCCGGAGTACGCGATGAAACGCCTGCTCGCCGCAGGCTCGGGCGACATCTTCCAGATCTGCCGCGTGTATCGCGGCGCCGAACGCGGCCGGCTGCACAACCCCGAGTTCACGATGCTGGAGTGGTACCGGCTCGGATTCTCGCTCGACGACCTCATGCGCGAAGTCGCCGCGCTCGCGAACGAAGTGCTCGCGAGCCAGTTGCCGGTGGAGTTCGTGAGCTACCGCGACGCGCTGCAACGCTGCGCGAATGTCGACCCGTTCGATTCCGACGACACGGCACTGCGGCGCGCGGCCCAGGCGCTGGGTTTCGATGGCGCGCCGACGCGCGATGCCGGCCGCGACGAATTGCTGGATCTCATCGTCGGCGCGCAGGTGGGTCCGTCGCTCGGTGCGAATGCGCTCACGTTCCTGCATCGATATCCGGCGTCGCAAGCCGCGCTGGCGCGCCTCGACCCGGACGATCCGCGCGTCGCGCTGCGCTTCGAGCTCTACCATCGCGGCATCGAGCTCGCGAACGGCTACCATGAGCTCTCGAACGGCGCCGAGCAGCGCTCGCGTTTCGCGGCGGATCTGGCAAATCGCGCGGCGCGCGGACTTCCCGCCGCGGCGATCGACGCGAACCTGCTCGCGGCCCTCGATGCCGGGCTGCCCGATTGCGCGGGGGTCGCGCTCGGCTTCGACCGCGTGCTCATGCTCGCTTGCGGTGCTTCAAAGATAGACGAAGTGATGGCATTCCCTCTGGAGCGCGCCTGATGTCTCACGTGTCGAAGAGCTTCGATTTCAGCGACGCGGATGCCGCGTATCGCGACCTGGCGCGCGACCTGTCAGCGCTGCTCGCGGGCGAGCGCGACCCGATCGCGAACGCCGCCAACACCGCCGCACTGCTCTACGACGCGCTGCCGGGTCTCAACTGGGTGGGATTCTATTTATATAAGAGTGGCGAACTCGTCCTGGGTCCGTTCCAGGGCAAGCCGGCCTGCGTGCGGATCGCCCTCGGCAAAGGCGTCTGCGGGACGGCGGCCGAACGACGCACCACCGTGGTCGTCGACGACGTGCACGCATTCCCGGGTCACATCGCCTGCGACTCGGCGTCGAACTCGGAAATCGTGGTGCCGCTGCTGCGCGGCGCCGAACTACTCGGCGTGCTCGATCTGGACAGTCCGAATCATGCGCGCTTCGGGCCGAGCGACCGAGAAGGACTCGAAGCGGTGGCGAAGATCTTCGTCGACTCGCTCGGTTAGTGCGACCCCTCGCCCTTGCCGCGCGAGATGTAGTCGCCCGTGCGCGTGTCGATACGCAGGACTTCACCTTCGTTGATGAACAGGGGCACGCGCACCATGGCGCCCGTCTCCATCTTCGCCGGCTTGCTGCCGCCGGTCGCGGTGTCGCCGCGAACGCCAGGATCCGTCTCGACGACCTTGAGTTCGATGTGCGGCGGCGGCGTCACGAGGAGCGGCACGCCGTTCCACAGCGTGATGATGCAGACCGTCCCGTCCTTCAACCATTGCGCGGCCTCACCGACCGCCGACTCGCCGGCTTGAAGTTGCTCGTAGTTCTGGGGATTCATGAACGTCCAGAAATCGCCGTCCTTGTAGAGGTACTGCATCTCCGTATCCATGACGTCGGCGGCCTCGATCGACTCGCCGGAGCGATAGCTCTTCTCGACGGTGCGGCCGGTGCGCAGGTTGCGCACGCGGATGCGGTTGAACGCCTGACCCTTGCCGGGCTTCACGTACTCGTTGTCGATGACCGAATACGGATCCCCATCGATCAGCAATTTCATGCCGCCGCGGATTTCGTTCATTGAGTAATTGGACATGTGGGAATCCGCCGGTGGGGCCGCAAAAAAGACGGCGGATGATACCGGCCGACCCCAGACAACGCCAATCCGCTTGCGGGTTTGCCCGTAGAGGCGGGAATGTGAACCCACTCGCAGCATGCCGCCCGGGGGGTGGGTGTTAAACTGACTCGCTTGTTTGAGGCGCCGCGCAACTCCGCGGCGTCACCGGGGAAGTCAATTGACGGACAACACGGCCGTTCCGCTCATCGTTTTTTCGCCGCAACGTGAGCCGTCCGAGTTCATCAACAGCCTGATGCGCAAGGCAGGTGAACCCGTGCATTGCACCTGGATCCCGGCGGTGCGCGACCTGGGCGAAGCGCTCGAACAGCTCAACCCCGAGCTACTCGTCTGCGCGTACGTGTCGGAAGCCGACACGCGCCAGGCCGCCACGATTCGCGATCAGCTCGCACCCCAGGTGCCGCTGCTCATCGTCCGGCCCAACCTGTCCGAAGCCGACATCGCCGCGGGCATGAAGCTGGGCGCGCGCGACGTCGTCTCGCTCTCCGCGTCGGAGCGCGTGATGGCCGTGATGTCGCGCGAGTTGCGCTCGTTCCGGCTCGAGCGCGCGCTGAACACGACGCTGCAGTCCGCAAGCGACTACCGGCGCCAGCTGCAGTCGGTGCTGCAACGTTCCAACGACGCCATCCTGCAGGTGCAGGAGGGCATCGTCGTCGACGCCAACCAGACGTGGCTCGAGTTGTTCGGCTACGAGGACGACAGCGGCATCGTCAGCCAGCCGTTGATGGACCTCTTCGACGACCGCTCGCACGCGCCGCTCAAAGGGGCGCTCGTCGCCTGCGGCCAGGGCAAGTGGACGGATCACCCGCTCAAGGTGAACGCCCTGCTCGGCGACGGCACGCAGCTCGAACTGAATCTCGTGCTCACGCCCGGCGAATTCGAGAACGAACCCTGCGTCCGCATCATGGTGCCCGCGAAGAAGCGCGACGAGCGCCAGCTCACCACCGATCTGTCGGACGTGGTGAAACGCGATTCGTCGACCGGGCTCCTGCTGCGTCGTCCGCTGCTCGACGCGATCGGCGTGCGCATCAGCGCGCCGCCTGTGGGCGGCGTGCGATTCATGGCGCTCGTGCGGCCCGACAAGTTCGCGGAGCTCGAAAAGGACGTCGGCGCGCGCGCGAGCGAGCAACTCGTGAGCGAATATGCCGCGATCCTCAAGTCGCATCTCGGACCCAACGACATCGCGGGGCGCTTCTCCGGAGTCTCCATCCTCGCGCTCATCGAACGCGGCAATTCGCACGACGTCGAGGCGTGGTCCGAAGCCGTGCTCGCACGCTTCAGCGAAAACACGTCCACGGTCGGGCAGAAGTCCGTGCATTCGAGCTGCACGATCGGCCTCACCGCCGTCCCCACCGCGGGATCGAGCGTCGATGCCGTCATCGCCGACGTCCTCGAAGCGGTGCGCCGCGGCCGCTCGCAAGGCGGCAACCAGATCTATCACCTCAACAAGGCCGACACCGACACGCGCGTGCAGGCCTACGACAAGATCTGGGTGAAGCACATCAAGTCGGCGCTGATGGAAAATCGCTTCCGTCTCGTGCAACAGCCGGTGGCGAGTCTGCAGGGCGAAGACCCGAACATGTTCGACGTGCTCGTGCGCATGCTCGATCACCAGAACAAGGAAGTGCTGCCCGCGGAGTTCATGGCCGCGGCGGAGCGCAACGACCTGCTCAAGAACATCGATCGCTGGGTCGTCGGCGCGTCGATGTCGTTCGCCGCACAGAAGAAGCCCGGCTGCCTGTTCGTGCGCCTGTCCAGGGACAGTGTGGTCGACCCCAACTTCACCGAGTGGCTCAAGACGCAAGTCGCGACCGGCGCGCACGTGCCCGCGCGGATCTGCTTCCAGATCACCGAGACGATCGCCGAGCAGTACATGAATGCGTCGGTGACGCAGCTCAACGCGCTGAAGAAGCTGGGCTTCCGCATCGCGCTCGAACGCTTCGGCTCCGGTCGCGACCCGTTCAAACTACTGTCGATGGCGCCGCTCGACTTCATCAAGATCGATGGCGCGATGATGCAGGATCTCGCCAGCAACTTCGAAACGCAGACTGTCGTCAAGAAACTCGTGGAGACCGCGGTCAAGCTCAAGATCGAGACCATCGCCGAACGCGTCGAGGACGCGAACACCATGGCCGTGCTCTGGCAGCTGGGCGTGCAGTTCATCCAGGGATACTTCGTCAACGCGCCGGAAGAAGTCGTGATGGCGGAGGGCACGAGCGGACGCCGCTGACGTGTCGCGCGCCTTCTCGTTGGCGCTGCTCGCGACCGTCTCGCTGGTCGCGATCCCGCTCTGCGGGTTCGCGGCTCCCGCGCCCCCGCAAGTCACCGTCGGGCGCAATGTCGTTTACGGAATGGTGTCGGGCGCCGCGCTGCTGCTCGACATCCACCGCCCCGCGCGACCGAATGGCTTCGGCATCGTCTTCATCGCCGGCAGCGGTTTCCAGGCGGACCCAGGTTACGGCGCGCGGCCGATCAAGGAAACGCAGATCGATCTGTGGGGCCCGCCGCTGACCGCCGCGGGCTACACCGTGTTCGCGATCAATCATCGCGGCGCGCCACGCTTCCACTATCCCGCGGCCATCGAAGACGTGCAGCGCGCGATCCGCTTCGTGCGCTCGAACGCCGCGGCGTACCGCATCGACGGCGTGCGACTGGGCGGACTCGGCGGTTCCTCGGGTGGCAATCTGATCTCGCTCGCGGCCGTACGCGCGGCGCCGGGTACGCCCGACGATCCGGACGCCGTGAATCGCGAACCCGCAACGCTCGCGGCCATCGTGCTGCGCGCGGCCGTGACAGACTTGCGCGCCTTGCCCACGGCGGCCGGCGCGAACTTCGTCGTCTCGTACATGGAAGCGCCGCCGGGCGGGGCGGCAAATGAAGCCTACGACGCCGCGTCTCCCGTCACGCAAGTTTCGACTCGCTCGCCACCGACGCTGCTCATTCACGGCGACGCGGACGATCTCGTCCCCTACTCGCAATCGGTGGCGATGGAAGCCGCGTTCCTCGCCGCTCAAGTGCCGACGCGGCTCGTGACTGTGCCCGGCGGAAAACATGGCGCGGACTTCGGCGCGGGTGGCGCCCGCCCACGCGAGTGGCCGAACTACTACGGCGAGACCGTGCGCTGGTTCGACACGCACCTGCGCGGGCTCTAGGAAACGGACGGACAATCGTGCTTTCATGGCACACTTCCAGCGGGGAAACGCCATGTCGATCTACGGTCTGCTCACCTTCTGCGCTGTCTACGCACTCGCCGTCGCCACGCCCGGCCCCGGCATCGCGGCCATCATCGCGCGCTCGCTCGCGCATGGATTCAAGGGCGCACCGGCGTTCGTCGCGGGATTTCTCGTCGGCGATTTCGTCTGGTTCGCGATCGCCGCGACGGGCCTCGCCGCCCTCGCGAACACCGCCGCGGCGGTGTTCGTCGCCATCAAATGGGCGGGCGTCGCCTATCTTCTCTACCTCGCGTGGAAACTCTGGACTGCGCCGGCACGGCCGGTCGCGGTCGCGGAAGGCGAAGAACGGCAGCACGGCTGGCGCACGTTTGTCGCGAGCCTGATGCTCACGCTCGCCAACCCCAAGGCGATCCTGTTCTTCCTCGCGCTGCTGCCCACCGTCGTGGACCTGACGACGATGAATGCGCTGACTTTCGTCGAGGTGTCGCTCGCGATCACGATCGTGCAGCCCGTCGTGTTGTTCTCGTACGTGTTCCTCGCGGCGCGTGCGCGCGCGATGTTCACGACACCAGCCGCCGTGCGCCGGCTCAATCGCAGTTCCGGCGTCGCGATGGCGGGCGCCGCGGTGGTCGTCGCGACGCGCTGAGCCTCGTTCGGCAAAACGGGCCGCGCTCCGACCGGAGCGCGGCCCAATCTCCCCCGGTCAACTCAGGCGAGCTTTGCGTCGAGCTCCGCACCCACGACGTGGCGCGAGCCCTGTGCGGTGCGGAGACGTTCGAACTCTTGCACGCCACCGCCGCCGAGCAGCGTGGCGCCGGACGCCCAACTACTGTCGTCCATCGATCCCGCCGCGTGCGCCGTGCCATTGCTGGCGTCGAAGTCAGTGAGCGCGTGCAATAGATCCCACGTTCCGATCGGCGAGAGTTCGGTGGCCGCCGGCGCGGGCGATGCAGGTTCGGACGGCGTGCTTCCGAGCAATGATTGCGCGGCCGAGAGCGCCTGCGGAGTCACGAAGCCGCCGGGCGTTCCCGGATCGCCTTCGCCCCATTGCCACACCGTTCCGTCGGCGAACTCGAAATTCTCGAGCCGATGCGTGCCGGATTCATCGAACCAGCCGGCCACCGTGATTTCCCCGTTGCCCGTCATGACCTGCAGATCGTCGTTGTTGCGGGCGAAGGCGATGTCGCCCGGATTGATCCCCGCGCCGAAGCGCAGGGTGTCCGCGTAGGACGCGTAACTGCCGTCGACGATCGTGTCGTGCCCGTCGCCAGCGTTAAACAGGTAGGTGTCGCCGCTCGTG
>JAYTOK010000088.1:0-40730 GCA_043747835.1 Pseudomonadota bacterium
TCAGCAGACGTCGGACTGGCAACTGGTCGGCGTCCGCAACGCTCAGAGGAAAGAGGTCGGAGCTGAGAATGAAACAACTCGCTGCGTCCATGAGCGCGATGCAGTTGAAGTCGCCGTCCATTTTGGTCCGGATAGGCGCGCTATTGAGTCGGAACGCTATCCACGCTTCGTCGACCACAAATTGATTCGGATGAAGCATGCGCATTCGCGCCCGTGTTTAGCGGCCGCGACTGGCGCGTTGTGATTTTCCGCCGGTGGCAAGTCGCGGGGCTCGAATCAATACCTCTGCGGCGATACCAAGCTCTGCGTGTAATCGCCGGATCATCCCGATCGAAAGAGTCCGCTTGCGATTGAGCACCTCGGAAACACGCGTGCGCGTGCCGATCAGCGGCTCCAGATCTTTGCGCGTCAGCCCCTGCTGTTCCATTCGAAATCGGATGGCTTCGATTGGATCGGGCCGATCAATCGGCTCGTGCTGCGCTTCATAGGCGTCAATCAGGGTTGCGAGCACATCAAGGCGATCCCCATCGGGGGTGCCGCTCTTTGAGCCCCAGAGGCGTTTTACCTCCGTCATCGCGGCGCGATGGTCCGCAGCACTTCGAATAGGTTTGACTTCAATCGCCATACTCCACCTCCGTCACATCAATTTTATCGTAGTCCTTGTGGGTGCCTAACCACTTGATCCACACGATGCTCTTCTCGTAGTCGATGGCCACGACCAGTCGATAGGAGTTGCCTTTGATGTTGAACACCACACGATCCGCGGACACGACACTGGCCGTGGCATACGACTCTTTAAGCTGAGCGCTGCTACGCCACTCGGCGTTCTGCGCCTCATGAAACCAGGCATCGAGGGCCGACCTCAGTGCACTCTGATCCTTGTGACCGGCCCGGCTGGCGACAAATTCCCGCAAAGTCCGCCGGGCAATGATCCTCATGGGGCGAAGGTATCATGTGCCCAAAATGGGAACAACAGGACGGTCCTCGGTTTTCCGCCAGCGACCTCCCCAGGCCATATGCAAAAGCGGACACGAGGTGTCGATTCGTGCATATGACTTGGGGGCGACGAGCAGGATGCCCTCGTGTACGCACAAAACCTAAGTTTCATTGAAGTTTTGTGGAAGCATGTCGGGTAATAAGCAAGCCACTTAGTAACAAGTGGCGCTAGTATTACCCACCATGAAGACACGGAATCTCGACACAGCGCTGGAAACCTTCCGCGAAAAGGGCGGCACGCTGCGCACCCGGGATCTCATCGCACTCGGTGTGCACACCGACGCCCTTTACACGCTGCGCGACAGCGGTCGCATCGTCGAACTCGGCCGTGGCCTATACCGTCTGGCCGAAGCCGGCGAAGCCGAGCATCCCGATCTCGCCCTGGTCGCGGCGCGTGCGCCGGATGCGGCTGTCTGTCTAATCAGCGCGCTTTCGTATCACGACATCACGACCCAGATTCCATCCTCCATTCACCTGGCCGTGGCGCGTGGCAGCTATCACGGCATCAAGCTGTCGATTCCCGTCACGGTCTATCGCTTCGATTCGAAGACCTTTAACAAGGGGCTCGAGACGCATCGCGTCGGTGGCATGCCCCTGAAGATCTACAGCGCCGCGCGCAGCGTGGTGGATTGTTTCAAGTTCCGGAACAAGCTTGGAATGGACGTGGCGCTCGAGGCGCTGCGTCTGGCGCGACAACGAAAGCGGGTGCAGAACAGGGAGCTGCTGCACTATGCACGGCTGCTGCGTGTCGAAAATCCCATGTCACCGTACCTGCAGGCGATCGAATGACCGGGAAGCCCGGGCCTTAGCTCTCATGACGACCCTGTCACCAGATCAAGTGATCGCGGCGCAGAAAGCTGCCGTCGACGCGTCGCAGGTTAGCTCTCGGCACAAGCTGGCGAAATACGCAGCGCAGAAATTCTCTGTTGTTGGGGAAGAGCTATACGCTGTGGGCCACATCTTCGGGGGTGATCATGCTGCAGGCGAATCGCCACATGGTCACGGGAGCGATGAGATTGTCGCGGTTTCATTGCTCCTACGAATCGCCGGTCAACTCATCGGAGCGAGTGAGAGTCTCTTCCGCGACGGCCACGCCTATGCGGCTGCCGCACTGATTCGCCAGATGGTCGAAATCGAATACCTGGCATGGGCTTTTCACACCAGGGACAAGGATGCGGAGCGTTGGCTGAGAAGCGACGCCGAAGAGCGCAGGAAGTTCTTTACGCCGGCGAAGCTTCGAGCTGCCGCACAAGGGAAGTTCAGAGGGCAAGACTACGGATACCACTGCGAACTCGGCGGGCATCCAGTCCCGGGAGCCGAAATACTCTTTCGAAGCGAGGGATTCACAGCACAGTTACTACTGTCGGATCTGTTGGGGCACGCGGGTCGCATTTGGGATCATCTCGTGGATTGGTCCGCAGGGACTGGATGGGCTGTGCCTATCCACAAGAGAAGAGAGGAAATGTATGAGAATTTCTCTGCGTGGAAAAAGGCGGACACGCTTACTTCTCTGCCGCCACCGCCGTGACGGTGGAGCGCCCGCGTGGGAAATAGAGTGCCAAGCTGTAGCTGCCGCGTCCTCGAAGCCTAAGTCACTCATTGCAAATCACAAATCAGAGCCACGATGACCGTTACCGAGAAAGCATTCCCTCGCGGCACCGAATTCCTTGAGACCGTCGGAAAGATTGAAATGCTTTGCGTTTCTGAAGGATTGGCAGAAATGCCGAAACTTGGAATGAGCACTCCAGCAACTTTCGAATGTCTCGGTGACGTACTTTCCATGCTCTCCGAAGAAGCTTCATGCTTCCACGGCTGCAGAGGTGGAGACCATCTATTTGAACGGATCACTGCTCGTGTGGTCACGCATGCGCTCGCATCGGTGCGGCTGGCCCTGCTTGGCTACTATGACGAATCGTTAGCTCTGAGCCGCAATTTGGGTGAGGTCGCAAATCTTCTCTTTCTCTTCGCGGCTGAGCCCGGGCTCGTGGAGTCGTGGAGCAACGCGGACGATGTTCGAAGAAGAAAAGAGTTCAGCCCAGTTAAAGTGCGATTGAAGCTAGAAGACAAGGGCTTGCGTCCGCTCATCGACAACTCTCGCTATGGCCTGCTGTCGGAGGTTGGCGTGCACGTTACGCCCTCTGTGGCACCCCAAATGTTTAACGAACACGGGCGGTCGACGATGGGCGCCAAGTTTCAATACGAAGGTCTGATGTGCGCGCTAAACGAGCTTGCCCTCGTAGTCGCAGAATCTGCGGGTTGCCTCAGCGCGTTTCCATTTGTGGGCAATCGGCGCGACTCGATCCAGCTTGCCGCTCAGCTGCTCCTTAACGTTATGGGCAAGCTTGACGTCAAACTCGCTCAAGATATTCGAAGTGGCCGCTAACAGATCGCCGGACAGAGAGCCGCGACGGGTGATCGCACAACAACCGAAAGGCACCAGATGCCGCCGACCTTAATCTTGTGTGAGGTATCGGCCGAATTTTGCGCGAAACGCAGGATTGGCTTTCAGCCGCTGCTGTCACACGATGTTCCTCATGACAGCCGAAGCATTCATTCAGTGTCGTGTGTCGCAGGCGACGAAGGCGGCGCTACGTGCGGCAGCCGAACGACAGCAGCTCACGGAGTCCGCGCTGCTCAAGCGCATGCTCGAACTTGTTCTGCATACCGCCGGTGCGGCAGAGACGGGCGAGGTCATCGTCGCTGATCGTCCGTCACGACAGGCGCGCCTTTACGTCCGGCTCACGATGGGCGACCGTCAGCTGCTTCAGGCGCGTTCCGCCGCTCGCTGCCTTGCTCCGGCGACCTATGCCTCCAACTTGCTCCGGGCTCACCTGCGCGCCGTGACGCCATTGCCTGAGGCGGAGCTGCGCGCTATTCGGCAGTCGACCCGCGAGCTCGCGGCCATCGGCCGCAACCTCAACCAGATCGCGCTAGCTACGCGTCGGGGCGATTCGGGCGCCGGGGTTACCCGCGAGATGCTGTGGAATTTCCTCAAAGCCTGTGAAGCTCTCCGAGTTCACGTTCGCTCGTATATCAGCACCAACCTATCGAGCTGGAGTTCCGGCGATGCCACGTCGCAGCTTTAGACTCCCTGGCGAAGGTGCGTTCCTGGACATCGTCAGCCATGGGCGCGGAGTTGCAGCGGAGCGGCAGCTGCTGCTGCCCGCTCAAGTCGAGCAGATCGCGCGCACCGTCAGGCATACCCCGGAAGTGATGGTCAAGATTTCCGGCGGCGGCCATAGCGCCAAGGCGGTCGCCGCCCATTTCAAATATCTCAGTCGTCAGGAGTTCGAAATCGAGACCGACGAGGGCGAGCACCTCAAAGGGAAGGGGTCGGAAAAGACGCTGGTCGAAGATTGGGACCTCGACCTCGATGCCGCGGAATCACGATCCCCATACCGCGGCGTGCCGGGGCGCAAGCCGGCGAAGCTCGTGCACAACATAGTGCTGTCGATGCCGGCGGGTACGCCGGCAGCAGGCGTGCTCGAGGCGAGCCGCGCGTTTGCCCGGGAACAGTTCGCTCTCCAGCACCGGTACGCCCTAGTGCTGCACACCGACCAGCCCCATCCGCACGTCCATCTGGTCGTAAAGGCGATGAGTGAGCAGGGGAGGCGAATGAACATTCGCAAGGAGACCTTGCGGGAGTGGCGGCGTCAGTTCGCGAGCCACCTCCGGGCGCAAGGCATCGCGGCGAATGCGACGGAGCGAGTTGTGCGGGGCGTCACGAAGCCCCAGAAGCGTGATGCCATTTATCGGGCAATGCGCGCCGGCCGATCTACTCACATTCGCGTGCGCGCGAAATCGGTCGCAGCCGCGCTTCGTGTCGGTGGCACGCAGGTCGAGCCGGCCAAAGCCCAGATGCTGGACACCCGCCGAAGCGTGGTTCGTGGCTGGTTTGGAGTGCGAGAAACTCTTCGCGCTATTGGCAGGGAAGGGCTTGCGAACGAAGTCGAGCGCTTCATGTGGGGCATGCCACCGCCACAGACAGAACGCGAGTGGGTCGCGCAAGCCCTGCTGGAACATGTGCGGCAGCCACACCGACAGGCCCATCCTGCTATGACGCGATGACGTGCGAAGCCGGTGATTTTCGAATTGGCGGATACGGAGCCCGACACTCTTTTCTGAGTTCCTTTAACTTCGCGTGTTTATCCGCGACTGGGGCGCCGTCAAAGGGCGGTCACGAACCCTTTCAGTGTAGCCGCCTGAAAGTGCCCCAACTTGATCGCATTCGGCGCAGTGCCGTGCTCGGATTCGAACTACTCGATGGCACCGTCGGTGAGGACGTTGCTCAATATCGCATGCAATTGCAACGGGACAAAAGTCTGGTTAGAGGCGCTTGCACGTTGCATATCGTGAATCAGTTTGCCCAATGGCTTGCACAGATCTAGGCGCGCGGGTCTCTGGCCTCCACAATTCGGAGAAGATGCGACGCCAGCATCACCATCTCCTGAGCCTCAGTGTGATCAGCGATCGTCACGGTGCGGTGCGAATGCGGATTCTTGTATGACCCGATTGCGCCGGCGAACATATGCATCAGAGCCTCGCGCTCTGCGGGCGGCTGGTTCGAGTCGCGCAAAGGACCAGTGTCGGGTGCAAACGCCTTGCGCATCATTGGAACGCCGACGTCCGTCGCGGCGTACCCGCTCGCATCACGTACTGCTTCCTCAACTGCTCGGAACGCAAAGAAAACTGCCGCGTCGAATTCGCGCCGCGCCAGGGAAAGCCACACGCGTTCCGCAATTGTCGGATGGAGCAATTCCTTCGGAAACGCTGCGGCACGTTGCAACGCACGGAACTGATCGTGATTTACAAGCGCTGCTCCGCGCCGACTAAATTGCCTGTGGCCATTCGCGCCATTCATCCCAGATGCAGGGATCACGAGCATTTGCATCTCGATCCAGTGCCATGCTTCCTTGAGCGCAACTTCAACTTCTGGATAGCGCCGCTCGTCATAGCTGGTACCAGGAGGTGTGCCTATGCGCCGTCGCGGCTCAGTGACGGTGTTGGGATGAAAGATCCCGTTTTGCACATTCTCCCGAGCGACTTGCAGAAGATGGAACGCGACTTCTTCGGGCGCCATCGCAAGAAGCAGATCAACGTCGGGAATGCGGTCTTCGATGCCAGGCATGTCGGCATTCTAGCGTGAGCAGCAGCGGGGCTCCTAAGATAGTTGGCTGCAATGCTCCGTGCGCCCGCGAAAGTGTAAGGGCCGTACCCATTGCTACAGCCCTTCTTGGGAAATAACATCCGATGAGGCGAAGGAAACTCAGGATCCTGCCGATGGTCGCGCTGCTATCGAGCAGCAAACGACAGGTAAGTCCGTTCGATTTACCATCAAGTATCTATAGCTAGACGTTGCTTGAATGCTGGGGAATCACATGGGTCTACTTGATCGGATGTTTGGACGTAAGCGCGCCGAGGGAGGCGAAGTGATCGCAATGACTCCCGAAGATGCGATTACGATTGTTCAGGACTACTGTGCGCTGCTTGAGTCAGGAACCAACTTACCAGGACCGGGCTGCGTTGCAGACGTTCGACACTTGCCGCATCCGAAAGAGCGAATCAAGCGAGCCGTCCGATCCGTACTAGTTGTGTCCACCGATCCGCAGCTCCGAAACGCGCTTGCGAACGGTTACTTGTTGCTAGCAGATTGGCAAGTGGGCGTCGGGGACAGGGTTGTCGGCATGGATCCGAAAAAGTGGGTAGGGGACATCGACGCCCAAGCTAAGATAGTCCTCGACCAAACGAGCGCAATGGAGAAATGGAATGCCGTGGTGGAGGCAGAAGCCGAATCTCTTCGGTCTGATCTGAAGCAGTTAGGCATATTTGACGGCAACGTCTAACAACGCATTGGAGCGCACGCGTGCGGGACAAAGGTCAAACAGAGGCGCGCGCGGAGCGGATGGCGGATCGTCATCTTTCAGGGAGTATTCATATGACTCGGTTTCCAGTGTTTGCATTTGCCTTTGCTCTGTTGGCTATTGCTCTGGCGGGCTGTGTTACGAATCGCGGCGAAGGGGACGCCACTCATGGTGTGGCTGGTCTGCATTCCACAGCAAACAAGGTTCCGCTTCAGGACGGATCGGAGGCTTGGCTCATCAGCTGCCCTGGCTGGGCGAACAACATCAGCGCCTGCATTGCACGCGCGAAGATGATTTGCGCCAATGGTTACCGACTAGTCGACGCCGCCCAAGCTTCGCTGCCGGCTGCGGCCGATCGCTTGCTCGTACAGTGCAGCAAATGACAGCTTCGGCCATTTAGTGCCGATCAACTTTGGCAATCGATTCGTCTGCGCATTCGGGTACTCCATACGAGAACGGGTCCGCGTCAGGTTGGATGAGCGAAAATGTCCCCACAAATGAATTTTCGCCAACAATTCGGTCGCGACGAGACATAGCGATCACTCCGTGACCACCCCGGTCCGCCGAAAGACTCCGAGTCGTCCAGCGCCGCATGTGCGACGGCCGCGGAGCATAAAACCGACTGGATTGAAAATGCGGTCGAAGAACGACTCCCCGTTCGTTTGGCTCCCGTGTCTTCGATGCGGGCAGGGATCGGTACCTGTTCCCACGAAGTTTCTTTCCACAGACGGTAGCGGATCGACGTGGAACTGCAGGGCGAGGCCATGCGAAGCAGAGCATTTTCTATCCGTCAATCGAAAGGACGGCACGTTTGTGATTTCTTATCAGCGGCATGCCCTTCGCCACCCGCTTGAGTTCTACGACGAAGGAGTCGACCCATTCGATATTCGTTTATACCTACGCAATCGTCCAGAAACCCAGGACGATGAAGAGGGATTCGTCGGGCCAGTGCTCGTGTATCCACGGAAGAAGCGGTTCTCGTCAACGGAGGTAAAAGCGATATGGAACGTGACGCGCGGGCGATGTCACATCTGCAAGCGCCGTTGGCAGATCAACCAACGCGGAATTCGCGGATGGCACATCGATCACGTTATCCCGCACGTTGGCGGCGGGAGCGAAACAGAATGCTTGGAAAACCTTCGAGTCGCGTGCGCGAAGTGCAACCTAAAGAAGGGCAAGGGCTTCACTGAAGCCGCTATCCGCCTCGGCCTGCGGGAGCTAGTTCGGTCACTGGGTCCATAGACGATCCCGACCGTCTATGAGTTAACTAGGCCGGAGCCACGAGCTGTCGAACCTCCCAATGATCGAAGTTAGGAGAAACACACACTCCATAGGTCACGGCGTGACCATCACCTTCGAAACGCAGCCTCGCGATCCCATATAAATAGTGCATGTCCAAGTACATGTGGAAGGAAATGACCCAAACCTCAGTAAAATCATTCGGCGGCAACTTTCGCGTTGCTTGATTGGCCGTCCAGCTCGCACCGTAAGAGCCCGCCAGAAACACGACAAGTACTTTTCCTTTCGCGTAAGCAGCACCTCCCTTCTCTTGCTTCTTCGTTACCGCGAGCGCGATTCGGTCCTCAACGGGCCTGTGGTCATCTTTGGTAGGGACCGGCACATAGACGTGTTCCGTTCGCCACGATCGCTTCGACCTTTCGTCGTAAAGAATTCCATCACCCCCGTCCGGATCGGTCGTAAACGTCATCGGGCCGCCTTTGTCGTCGCCGTTCGCGACAGCGCACAAGAGCCAGTTACCCAAGAGTTCGCGAGGCAGCAGCCCGCCGAACCTCTTGACCTTCTTTCCTACGTCTAAATGCCGAGGGTCGCGAACAAACTGCGCAATCTCTTGCAGCGCCACCTGAAGGTTCTTGAACTTTGTGATCTTGTGCTTCAATCGAATCTCGGGGCGGAAAGCTCACGGATTCGCCGCTGAACCGTTTCCGCCATGTCGTGGATTTTGTGTATCTGCTCGCCCATCCACTCGATAGACATCGTTTGTGCTAGTTCGACCGTAACGGAACCGCCTTTCGGTTTGCTGAATCGCACAAGTTTCAAGTCTGACGTCGGGTTGTCTGCGAGGATGCGGCCGTGCGCGAACGCATCGCGCAAGTCTTTGATGTCCTCAGGTACGGTTGCGCTTGGATTGTGAAGGTTGTACTTCGCGATGAGTTCCCCGAGAGAATCCCACGATGTTAGGGCGCTGATTTCCAGAGTGTCTCCGGCACGAAGCGACGTTAAGCGCTCTGCAACCGGCTGACGCTGTTCTATCGGAACCTCGCGCAAATAGATGACAACGCGCAGGGAGAGTTCGAGTGTGGCGATATTTGCGATTAGCTGACCAAGCATTTTTGGGTACAGGTCTGGCGGATTGCTGCCCCATTTCTTTGAGTCCATGTCGGTGTCTTTTGCACTCTCAAGGGATCAACGCAGATTACATGGAACTGCCTATTTCGCTACGGGTTCAAAGCGAAGGCGTCTTCCACGAAGGCTAAGCGCAGGTTCACAGCAGAAAAGCGGTGAAACCCCTCCTTCAATGCCTTCGAATTTTGGAGCAGTCTCGGATACATAGCTGGTACTCCGCAGGTCACCGTCGTGAACAGCACATATTTCGGGTTGTTAGCCGAATTCGGCGAGGCCAACATTCCGCTTGAGCGCGTGGCGCCGAAATACTTCGGGCTTAGCTGCGCTGAAGCTCGACGCCGGGCGCCCGCGAAGCAGCTGCCTTGCCGCGCCTTTCGCCTTGGCGGGCAGAAATCGCCCTGGCTCGTCAGTGCCACAGATCTCGCTGAGCTGATTGATGTCCGGCGTCAGAAGGCTGGTTAGCAACGCGGGATGACTTGCGGCTTTTTGAGCGCGGCTTGCTTGCTGTCTGCGGGGCGATATCCCGCAGATTCTCAGGCTTCAGGTTTGTGTAGCGCTTTAGCTCGTTCCATGACTCATGCAGCGTGAACTGGGCTACCTCATGAATCTGGTAGCCGCGTTCGAACAGTCGGCTGATCGCCTCGTGCCGCAGATCATGGAAACGCAGATCCTGAATTCCCAGCAGGTGACAGGCTCGTGTGAATGCGGCGCCGACGCTCTTGGCGTCATACGGAAAAATGCGCTCACTCGTCTCGGGTTGTGCGGAGACAAGCGCCCAAGCTTCGGGTGTGTACTTGAACCGTCGGTGATTCCCTTCCTTGCCAGTTGGATGCTTCGCGTCTCGGACCAAGCCAGTTCGATTGGTCTCATCGTTGTCGCGCCGTTCGAGTCGGCAAATTTCCGACTCCCGTCGCGCTGAGGCGATGGCGAACTCCATGACAGGCAGCATGGGAATCGTGGCACGTCGATCACGGCTCTTGAAATGCTCTCGCAGCCGTGTGAGCTCGTCGGCGGTCGGTCGCCGCGTGCGCTTCCTCGACTTGCCAACCAGGCGCAACTCACGACACGCGTTCCGTGCCTGCTGCACGATCTCGGGATTCACGGGAAGCTCCTTGACGCTCTTGGCGGCTCTCAGGACGACGCCGACCCAGATCAGGTCGTTGAGCACGGTTGCCGGGCCGGCGCCTTCGGCTCGACGCGATTGCACGTGCCGAATGAGGTCGGCAGACGTGAGAGTGAGCGCCTCGATCTTGCTGAGCGAATGGCGCTCCAGAAACTCTAAGTGAGTTTGCTTGCTACGTTGCCAGCGCGAAACGGTCTCGAAAGTGTTTATGTACCAGCGGATCAATTCTGCGAGGGTTGGCGTTCCGTGCCGTTGCCGACCCAGCGCCGCCGGCTCTTCAAGCGCGACTTCACGATGCTTAGCCCAGCTCAACGCCGCCGTGCGATGCGTAAAGGTTCGGCTCTCCTGGTGCAGCACCGTCGTGCCGCGGCGGACGCGAACAACCGCTGTGTAGCGCGTCGAACCGTTCGCCTGTTTGCGTGCTTTGATGGTTGCCATGATGAATTCCGAGGGGACAAGCGATTCTTGTCCCCTTTATGTCCCCTCAGCAACCAGTAAACTCCCCGAAATCCGCAGGAATCCCGCAGCAACACCGCAAGTGGAAAACGCTACAAAACAAGGCATTTCCGTCGAGAAATCGAGCAAATCCCTCGACCGCAGAATCTCTGTCGCACCCATGATGGATTGGACCGACCGCCACTGCCGCTTCTTCCTGCGCGGCTTCGCGCCCGACACTCTTCTCTATACGGAGATGATCACCTCCGCCGCGATCTTGCGCGGCGATCGCGAGAAGCTCCTGCGCTTCGACGCCGAGGAACACCCGGTGGCATTGCAGCTCGGCGGCAGCGACCCGAAAGACCTCGCGGCCGCCGCGCGCATCGGCGCATCGATGGGTTACGACGAAATCAACCTCAACTGCGGATGCCCGAGCGATCGCGTGCATTCCGGCGCGTTCGGCGCGTGTCTGATGCAAACGCCGAAGCTCGTCGCCGACGGCGTGGCGGCCATGCGCGATGCCGTGGACATTCCGGTGACGGTCAAGCTTCGCATCGGTGTCGTCGACGCAAACGAGCTAGAAGGCGAGGGCCTGAAGAAACGCGAGTCCGCGCGCGTCGCGGCGGCGAGGTTCGGCGAACCCGAGCGCGCCGCGCTAGAAGGATTTGTCAGCGGCATCATCGCGGCGGGCTCCGCCGCCGTGATCGTGCACGCGCGCAAGGCCGTGCTCGGCGCCTGGTCGCCGCGCGACAACCGCGAGATCCCGCCGCTGCGTTACGACGTCGTGCGCGATCTCAAGACACGCATCGCGCCCGTGCCGGTCGTACTGAACGGCGGCCTGCGCACGGCAGAGCAGGTAGTTAGCGAACTCGACTGGGCGGACGGCGTCATGCTGGGGCGCGAGGCGTACCACCGCCCGATGCTGCTCGCCGAAATCTCCGCGGCTCGCGCAACCCCGCCGCCCCGGATCGCAATGCTCGAGCGCATGACGGCCTACGCGCGCCGCGAGCTCGCGCGCGGCGAAAAACTGAGCTGGATCGCGCGGCATATGCTGGGGTTGTACTCCGGCATGCCGGGCGCGAAGGAGTTCCGGCGCCGGCTTTCCGAAGGAGCGCGCGCGCCGGATGCGCCGGCGGAGTTGCTGCTCGAAGCGGGCGAAGCCTGCGAGCGACTCAACGAAGCGGCAGCCTGATCAGAGCAGGTCGGCGTAGTTCGCCAGCGGTCCTTGGAAGTGCGCCGCGTGGCCGTCGATCGACGCGACGAACGCGAAGTCCTCGAAATCGAAGCCGGGTCCCACGTCGCAGGCCAGCAGCGAATACGGTCCCAGACTGCGCGCGGCCTGCCAGACGCCGGCGCGAGCGACACCGGTGGGCTCTCGCGCGTCGGTGGGCGCGCCGAGCACGGCGTGAGTCACGGCCTTCGTCGCGGGCGAATACATCACCAGTTCCAGCGGTGAGCCGCCGACGTGGTGCCAGAGTTCGTCGGACGCGACCACGTGCCAGCGGCTCTTCTGCTTGGACTCGAGCAGGAAGTAGATGGACGTCAGCGCCGAACGCGGGCCGCGCGCGGTGGTGATGATCTCGGACGAGCGGTGTACCTCGCGGTACCAGCCGCCTTCGGGATGTTCCGAGAGGTCGAGCTTCGCGATCAAATCTGCGGCTGTCATTCGACCTCCTTACGTCAGCGCCGCGGCGCCTTTTCCGTCGTCACACGTTCCCACTCGCCGGGAAACTGCGCGCCAAGCCACACGCTGACCGCGAAAGCCGCGACCGACTGCTGCAGGGCTTTCGGGTCGACCATCGCCAGCGTGTCGTTTGCGGTGTGGTGCACATCGAAATACAAATTTCCGTCGAGGTCGGGGCTCAGCAGCGGCATGCCTAGCTTGGCGAGCCCGTCGAGGTCGGCGCCGCCGGCGGCCTCGTTGCCGCCGCGGACCAGTTTGAATGAGCCGAGCGCGCGGTGGATCTGGTCGACGACGGGTAGTTGGGACGGATTCACGCGGCTAGATAGACGCCAGACGGGACCGGCGCCGAAGTCCGCTTCGAAGCCGAGCACATGGTTCGCGACCTCGGCCTGCCGGGCTTCGAGATAGGCCTTCGAGCCGGACGCGCCGAATTCTTCGTTGGCGAACAGGGCCACGCGGATCGTGCGGCGGGGTTCGAGTTTCAGCTCCTTCACGAGCTTCGCGGCGTTCATCATGATCGCGACGCCGGCCGCATTGTCGAGCGCGCCGACGCCCGGGTCCCAGGAATCGAGGTGCGCGCCGAGCAGTACGATTTCCTTCGCCCGCTCGGTGCCCGGGATCTCGCCGATCACGTTGGCCGAGCGTTCGGCGGGTAGGTCGCGCGCGGTCGACCAGAGTCGCAGCCGCACGGGTTTGTTGGCGCCGAACTGACGCGCGAGGGAGTCCGCATCGGGATTCGAGATCGCGAACGCCGGGATGCGCGGCGCATCGGCCGCGTATCGCAACCCGCCGGTGTGCGGGAATCGATTGTTGCTCGTGCTCATCGAGCGGATCACCACACCGACCGCGCCGAGCTTGCCGGCGGCGGACGGGCCCGCGGCGCGCACGCGCACGGCGCGGCCATAGCCCGAGCCATCGCGAGTGCGGTCCATCACCAAATTGAAGAACACGATCTTTCCCTTCACGGAGTCGGCGGGCAGCGCCGCCAGCGCCTCGAGGCTTTCGACTTGCACGGCGTCGGCCTCAATGCCGTCGGCGGGTGTGCCGATGCTGCCGCCGAGCGCAAGGGTAGGCATGCTTTGCGGCCAGGGCGCGACAACCGAGAACTGCGCTTCGCCGCGCACCCAATGGGGCACGGTCACTTCTTCGGCTCGGACGTTCGAAAATCCGAGTCGCCGCATCTCGCGCAGGCCCCAGGCCACCGCGGCTTTGTCGCCCGCGGAACCCGCGGGTCGGGTGCCGACCTCGGTCGTCAGGGATGACACGAGTTCATAGGCCGTCGAGTCGGACAGGGCTCGCTGCCGCAGGGAATCGGCGCCCGAAAGATCCGCACGGGAAAACGTGGCGGGCTTGTCGGCCGCGTCGGCGGAAACGAAAAAAAGCAGCAGGGAAAGCGCGAAAAACGGGGTTGTCTGTTTATGCATGGGACCGGATTTCGATGCGGGGACAGGGGGATGGGCTGCCATTCTAAGTCATATGTATATAATCACCCGCGCCCATCCATTTGATCCCTATGGCCAAAGATATCGAACTCGCCATCGTATTTGCCGACGTCGTCGGCTCGACGCGGCTCTACGAAGAGCTCGGGGACCAACGCGCGCGTGAAGTCGTTGCGACCTGCATCGACATCATGAAGCAGGCAACCGAGGAGCATCACGGCACCGTCATCAAGACGATGGGCGATGAAGTGATGTCGACCTTCGCGGTCGCGAACGATGCGTTGAACGCCGCCGCGAAGATGCAGAAATCGATTACGGGAAATCCTGAGCTGACGGCTGAAGGACACCACGTCGCGATCCGTATCGGCTGCCATTGCGGACCGGTCGTCGTCGAGAATCGCGACGTGTTCGGTTCGACGGTGCACACCGCGAATCGCATGACGAGCCAGGCGAAAGCTGGCCAGATCATCACGACGGAAGCCATGGTCGCGCAGCTCTCGCCGGACTGGCAGTCCGCCGTGCGGCAGATAGACATCGCCACGCTGAAAGGCCAGGGCGCCGAAGTCACGCTGTTCGAAGTGCTGTGGCAGACGGAAGACGTCACGAGCATGTTGCCGTCGGTGTCGATGGCCGCGCACGAAGGCCGGCGCGCGATGCGGCTGCGGCTGACGTTCGACGGTGGCGAGGTGATGCTCACGGAGCAGCGGCCGAATGTCGCGATCGGCAGAGCCGACGACAACGATCTGGTGATCCGCGGCAACCTGATCTCGCGCCTGCATGCGCGCATCGAGATCAACCGCAACAAGTTCGTGCTGATCGACCAGAGCACGAATGGGACGTTCGTGCAGGCGGAGGGCGGAGAGGAACTCTTCGTTCGCCGCGATAGCGTGCAGATCAAGGGCGAGGGATTGATCGGGCTCGGCCGTGTGCCGGAACGCGATTCGCCGCTGACGATCCGCTTCTACTGCGAAGAAGCGTAGGAGAGTGGTGCCGGGGAGGGGTTCTCGTGGTTCGTGGCGCTAACGTGCCCTAGTCCCAAGCGATTCTCCGCGAACCACGAGAACCCCTCCCCGGCACCATTTCTTCAAGCCAGCCGCTTCTCGATCTCCGCCAGTTCCGCCGGCATCTCCGGTGGCGTGCGGTCCCCGAACTCCTTCAGATACTCACGCATCTCGGCCGCCTCGCGTCGCCAGGCATCCGGCTGCACCGCGAGCAATTCCTGCATCGTCGAGTCGCTGACATCCGCGCCGCGCAGGTTGAGATCGGCCGGATTCGGTAGATAGCCGATCGGCGAATCCTGCGCGCCCACCTGGCCGGCGCAGCGCTTGATGATCCATTCCATGACGCGCAGGTTGTCGCCGAACCCGGGCCACAGGAACTTGCCCGACGCGTCGCGCCGGAACCAGTTGACGTGGAACAGCTTCGGCGGCTGCTTGAGTTTCCGGCCGACGGTGAGCCAGTGCCGCCAGTAGTCACCGAAGTTGTACCCGGCGAAAGGCTTCATGGCCATCGGATCGCGGCGCACGACGCCCACCGCGCCGGTGGCGGCGGCTGTGGTTTCCGACGCCACCGAGGCACCGACCAGCACGCCGTGCTGCCAGTTGCGCGCTTCGTACACCAGCGGTGCGACTTCCCGCCGCCGGCCGCCGAACACGAGCGCCGAGATCGGCACGCCCATCGGATCCTCCGATCGCGGGGAGTAGATAGGATTGTTCCTCGCGGAGACCGTGAAGCGCGAATTCGGATGCGCCGAGACACCGCCGCTCGCGGCGTCGAAGGGCTTGCCCTGCCAGTCGACCACGGGCGTATTGAGCTTGCGTCCTTCCCACCACGGCTCGTCGTCCGCCGTCAGCGCGACGTTCGTGAATAATGTGTCGCGGTGGATCATGTCGAACGCGTTGCGGTTGGTCGCGCGGTTCGTTCCCGGCACCACGCCGAAGTAACCCGCTTCCGGGTTGATCGCGTAGAGCCGGCCATCGGGACCGGGGTGCAGCCAGGCGATGTCGTCGCCGACGGTCCAGATCTTCCAGCCCGGCATGGAGTCCGGCGGAATCAGCATCGCGAGATTGGTCTTGCCGCAGGCGGACGGGAAGGCCGCGGCGATGTAGTGCGTTTCGCCCTGCGGATTCTCGAGGCCGACGATCAACATGTGTTCGGCGAGCCAGCCCTCGTCGCGCGCCTGCCAGGAGGCGATGCGCAGCGCGTGGCATTTCTTGCCGAGCAGCGCATTGCCGCCGTAACCGGAACCGAAGCTCTCGATCGAGAGTTCTTCGGGGAAGTGCATGATGAAGCGGCGATTCGGGTCGAGCTCGCCGATGGAATGCAGGCCCTTCACGAATAGGCTTTGCGTGCCTTCGTGCGCGATGCGCTCGAGGGCCGGGCGACCCATGCGCGTCATGATCGACATGTTGATGACGACGTACGCGCTGTCGGTGATCTCGACGCCGCAACGGGAATAGGGCGAGTCGATCGGGCCCATGCAATAGGGCACGACGTACAGCGTGCGACCTTTCATGCTGCCCTTGAACAGGTCCCGCATCTTGGCGTGCGCCGCGGCCGGATCCACCCAGTTGTTGTTGGGGCCGGCGTCTTCCTTGTTTTTCGTGCAGATGAACGTCAGGTGTTCGACGCGCGCCACGTCTGACGGGTGCGAGTACGCGATGTGGCAGCCGGGGAAGGTAGTTTGGTTGAGCTGCTTGAGCTCGCCGGACTTCTCGAGCACCTGCTTGAGGCGGGCGAGCTCGGCGGCGGTGCCGTCACACCAGTGGACTGCATCGGGCGTGGTGAGCTCGCGGACGGACTCGACCCAGTCGGCAACCGCCGAAGAGAGGGTCGGAAGCGTGGCGAACTGAGGCGCTGTGGCCATTAGCAAGTCCTTGGATTGTCCGCCTGTCTCGCGGCGAGACAACGGAGTATAGCGGGCTAATCAATTGCCGCTATCGGAACGCAAGCAGTCAACATGCGCAGGACTTCGAATTGGTTAAGGAATTCTCGTATCGAGCGATACGAAAATCGCGCGCCCCGTGAGCGGGGCGCACGGAAACCGCAGGACAAAATTGTCCCGCGGCGGGGGAAGGTCAGGCGGCCTTCGCGACTCGGGCGCGCGACGCGCTCTTGCGAGCGACAGGCTTGCTAGCCTTCTTCTTCGTCGAGGCGCCGCGCTTCGCGATCGCATCGAAGGTCGTGAGCGCGAGGGAGGTGACGTCCTTGCGGGCAGCCTGCGCGATGGTCGCGTTCTGCTTCACGAACCTGGCGCCGTGGCGGCGCGCGACTTTCTCGAACTCGCGGCCGGCGACGCCCAGCGTCGCCAGCGAAGTCTTGAGCGCGCCGACGCGTTTCTCGACGCGGCTGGCGGCAACGGTGGCGCGTTCACGGGCGGTCAGCAGGGCGGCTTTGCCAAGCGTCGCGGCGCGGGTGCGCAGGTCCTGGGTGGCTTCGAACATTTTTTCCTGGAAATTCATGGAGGCTCCTCTGCTGCGACGCAGCAATGTTGCGTCGCATCATACTGATCGGAACTTCGATGTCAAGCCAGCGGGTTCTCGGATTCCAGGAAGGCGGTGATCACGGGGACCACCTTATCTATGGAGTGGAGCATGAAGAGGTGACCGCCTCCCGGGACGATGTGGAGGCGGTTGTTGGGGATCAGCAGGGAGATGATTCGGGAGTTCACGGGCGGCACCAACGGGTCATCCGACCCTGCCATGACGAGGGTCGGCTGCCGGATCCGGTGCAGCCAATGGATGCTGGTCCAGCCCATGCCCGCGATCAGTTGGTAGACGTAGCCCATGAACTGCGGGGGAATGATCCGGGAGGTGAGCGATGACATGAGCTTGGGATTGCGCCGAACTTCGCCGCCGTAGATGTCGGCGCCTGCACGCTGCATGTAGGTGGGTGAAAGATAGCGCCGCGGCGTGATCATCTTCGAGAGCGCCGAGGGCCGGCCGGGGACCATGACCACGCCCGGTGATGTCGCGGCCAGCACGAGTCGCCGGCAACGCTGCGGGTACTGGCGCGCGAACTGCTGCGCTAGCGCGCCCCCCCACGAGACGCCGATCGCGTCCACCTGCTGGTAGCCGAGGCGGTCGAGCAATCGGTACGCGAGGCGCGCGAGGCCGGAGAAGCGCCGCGGTCGCCAACTCATCTCCGAGCGCCCGACACCCGGCACGTCGAAGATCACGATTTCCTTCTCGGGCATCGCTTCCATGAACGGGAAGCACAGTTCGAGGTTCGCGCCGATGCCGTTGAACAGCAGCAACGGCAAGCCGCCCTTCGCGCTGCCTTTTTGAGTGGCGACGCGCAGCTTGATGCCGTCGACTTCGATGAACTCGACGAGAGGGGTGGTCATCTCTGGTGGACGTAGCGTCCGGGCGCGGGATCCCCCGCGGGGTACGCTTCACTGCCTAACTTTTCTGGTGCGGGCAGTTCGCCCGCGCCGTGTCCCGCGTACCACGCGCTCCAGTGATCCCACCAGCTGCCACTGTGTTCGGTCGCGCCGGCGAGCCAGGTCTCGGGATCTTCAGGCAACGATGCATTGAGGAAGTACTTCGCCTTCGGATTCGTCGGCGGATTCACGATGCTCTGGATGTGGCCGCTCGAAGAGAGAACGAAGTCGATCTTGCCGCGCAGGATATTCTTCGACTGATAGCACGCCTGCCACGGGGTGATGTGGTCCGTGACGCCCGCCACAACGTACGCCGGCACGTCGACCTTGCTCATGTCGATGGGCGTGCCGAGCGCCGAGATCTGGCCCGGCACCTTGAGCGGGTTCTCCATGAACATGCGCAGCAGGTCGGCGTGGAAGTTGGCGGGCAACCGCGTTGTGTCCGAGTTCCAGTAGAGGATGTCGAACGCGGGCGGACGATTGCCCATCACCCAGTTGTTCGCGACGAACAGCCAGACGAGATCGTTCGGGCGCAGCCACGCGAACACGCGCGCCATCTCGCTGCCTTCGAGCACGCCGTTGCGCTTCGATTTCTCGATGGTCGCGTTGACGGCCGAACGCGAGGCGAACTGACCGAGCAAGGTCGGCGCGGCGGTGTCGAGCACGGTCACCAGCAACGTCGCGCTCGCGATGCGGTTCTCGCCCTTCGCCGCGAGATGGCCCAGGAGCGTCGCGAGCGTGAAGCCGCCCGCGCAAGCCGCCATCGCGTTCACCTTGTCGGCGCCGGTGATCTCGCAGGCGACGTCGATCGCCTGCTTGCACGCGGTCAGATACGTATCCATGTTCCAGTCGCGCTGCGCGGCCGTGGGGTTTCGCCAGCTGATGCAGAAAGTCTGGATGCCGTGCTGGACCGCGAACTCCGTGAAGCTGCGTCCCGGCGAAAGGTCCGTCGCGTAGAACTTGTTGATCTGCGGCGGCACGATCACGAGCGGCCGCTTGTGAACGCGATCCGTCTGCGGCGTGTACTGCAGGAGCTCGAACGTCTCGCCGCGATATACGACCGCGCCAGGCGTCGTCGCGAGATTCCGACCTACCTGGAATTTCCGCTCGTCGACCTGCCGCGGCATTCCGAAGTTGTTGTTGAGATCGTCGAAGAAGTTGGTCAGGCCGTAGAGCAGGCTCTTGCCGCGCGTCTCGGTGAGGCGCTGCAATGCGCCGGGATTGCCGAGCAGCGAGTTGGTCGGCGAGAAAGCCTCCGTCGCGAGTTGCAGCACGAAGCGCGCTCGCTCGCGATCCTCGGTGGTCGTGTCGGCGCGATCGAGTACGCGGTTCAACATGCCGCGCCAGGCGATGAAGCCCTGCATGAGACGCTTGTAGTAACCGTTCTTCTGCCAGACGACGTGGCTGAAGCGGCGGTCGCGCGGATCGGGCGCGATCTTCGAGCTGCCCGCGGCGATGTCGAGGAGGGCGCGGCCGAGCGCGATGTGCTCTTCGATGAGCACTTGCGGATTGATCGTCATCAGCCGGACGAGTCGTTTGCCCGCGGCTAACAACTCTTCACGGTCGATACCCAACAACGGATTGGCGCCCAGGATCTGTTCAGCGGCATCTCTCGCCGCGGCGTGCTCGAGTTCGGGCTGACTTAGGCTATCGGCGGGTGCGAAGCCGTCTTGAGCGGAACTTTCGTTCGCCGCTTCCACTTCCCTTGGGTTGACTTCCGTCACATTTTGCCGCGCCTGGCGCGGTCGTTTTGCTGGCATGGGCCGCCTCCCCGGGGGCTGTGCTCGTTATATGTGATCCGTATCCCAGTGGCGACAGGGTGCATGAGACCCGAGTCACGTGGGCTCGCGCCCTTGATTCCTATTATGCACCTCAGCGAGGCCCCAAAACCCCGGAAGTCGGGAGTTTGACGTCTTCGTCCGCAATCGGTCGCGGGATGAAGCCGGATCGGGACCTAGGAATCGAGAGGAGTTTTGAACGTGTTGTCACTGCGAAATACATCTCTAACTGTCACCGCCGCGCTGGCGCTCGGACTCATCACGAGTCCCGCGCATGCCGTTGGTGTCGCCGCGGGCACCACGATCAACAACACCGCCGAGGTGACGTACAGCGTGGGCACGGTTGCGACGACCGCCACCTCCAACACGGTCAGCGTGACGGTCGCCGAGATTCTCGACGTCGTCGTGACGGCGCAGACGCCGAGCGTCGCAGTCACCGGGGGCGCCACTCAGCAGAGACTCGTCTTCCGCGTGACGAACACGGGCAACGGCCCGGAGACATTTCGCCTCGTCATGAACAGCGTGATCGGCGGCGACGAGTTCGACCCGACCCCGTCTTCGCCTTCTATCTACTTCGACACCGACGCGAGCGGCGATCTGTCCGCGGGCGACACGCCTTACGTCGTCGGCAGCAACGATCCGGTGCTTGGCGCCGATGCGTTCGTCACGGTGCTCGTGGTCAACGATATCCCGACGGGTGTCGTCGATGCGAACCGCGGCCTCTCGCGCCTGCTCGCCGACTCGCGTACGGGTACGGGCGCGCCGGGCACGACCTTCGCGGGCCAGGGCCAGGGCGGAACGGACGCGGTCGTCGGCACGACGGGCGCGGACAGCGACGCGCAGGCGCAGTACCTCGTCGCCGGCGTCACGGTGAACGCCGTGAAGTCGCAGGCAGTGGTCGACCAGTTCGGTGGCACGCGTCCTGTCCCGGGCGCGCGCATCAACTACACGGTCGTCGTCGGCGCCACGGGCTCGGGCTCGGCCACGACCTCGGTGTTCAACGACAACGTTCCGGCGAATACGACGTACGTGCCCGGCACGCTGCGCCTCAACGGCACGCTGCTTTCAGACGGCGTCGATGCCGATGCCGGTGTTTACGAAGCCGCCCCGACGCCGCGCGTGCGCGTGACGCTCGGCACCCTCACCCAGGCGAGCGGATCCCAGACGATCACGTTCGCCGTGACGATCAACTAACAATGGAAATGCTTGGCTTGTGAAGGAGATACACATGAACACGGGGAAGAAAGTTTTTGCGTTTGCGATGTTGTTCGCCTGCGGCATGAGCTCGCAGGCCTTCGCGCAACAGAAAGGCTGCATCGAGCTCAAGTCGACGGCGCAGATCGAACAGGAAGTCGTCGACGCGAAAGGCGTCAAGACGAAGCAGCTCGTGGAAGTGACGAAAGTCGTTCCGGGCGCGGAAGTCATCTGGACTGTCACGGCGAGCAATATCTGCAAGCAGACGTCGGACGCGGTCACCATCAACAACTTCGTCCCGGAGCATTTCACCTACGTCGCGAACTCCGCGACCGGCCCGGGCGCGGACATCGCGTACTCGGTCGACGGCAAGTCGTTCGCCAAATCCGGCGAAGTGACCGTTCTGGACAGCGGCGCAACCCGCAAGGCGCGCACCGACGAATTCAAGCACATCCGCTGGTCCTTCAAGGACTCGCTGCAGCCGGGAGCCTCGACGTTCGCGAGCTTCCGCGCCGTGTTGAACTGATTTTTTCTTAGAGAGTTGAGAAGAGGAGTACCCATGCAATCGTCCCTGAAACAATTCAAGCGAGCCGGTCTCGCTTGCGTTGCGTTCGGTGTGATCGCGGTTTCGCAGCAGGCGCTGGCCATCGGCACCGCTGCGAGCACGCAGATCAACAACCGCGCAACGGTCAGCTACCAGGTGAGTGGCGTCAGCCAGACACCGATCGAGTCGTCGCCCACGGGCAACTCGACCCCCGGCACCAATAACGGTGCCAACACCCAGTTCGTCGTCGACCGCAAGATAGACTTGATCGTTCAGGAAGTCGGCGCGGCGGTCACGAACGTGACCCCCGGTGCCAACAACCAGGTGACCACGTTCTTCCTGCGCAATGACGGCAACGACACCCAGGGTTACACGCTCGCCGGCGCCAACGAGGCGAACGGTGCGACGGTGGGCTTCAGCGCCATCCTCGACGCGTTCGACATGACCAACGTGCGTGTGTTCGTCGAGTCGACTGCCTGTACTGGCATCGGTCAGGTGGGCCTGAGCTACATCGCGGCGTCGGATACGGCGACCTCGGTTCCGACCCTCGCCGCGGACGCCTGCGCGTTCGTGTACGTCGTGTCGGATACGCCGATCTCGGCGACCAACGGTCAGGGCTCGGTCGTGCGCCTCACGGCGACGGCGCGCGTCCCGACGACGCTGGCCGCGCTGACGCAGACCGCGGGTGCCGAAACGGCCACCGTGGTCGACGTCGTGTTCGCGGACACGGGCACGGGCGGCCAGACGGCGCGTGATGCGGCGGCCTTCGCCGACGACATCTACGTGATCTCAGCTGCCGCTCTGTCGGTCGGCAAGACCAGCACGGTGATCAGCGATCCGTTCAACCTGCTCGTCAACCCGAAAGCGATTCCGGGCGCGACGGTCGAGTACGCGATCACGCTGACGAACACGGGCGCGCAGCCCGCGTCGGTGCTCACGATCACGGACCCGATCCCGACCAACACGACCTTCGCTACCGGCACGTACAACGCCGGCGCGTCGAACGTGCAGATCTCGGTGGGCGCGACCATCACGTTCTGCTTGGCGGAAGCGGGCGGCACCGACAGCAATGCCGACGGCTGCGTTCGCACCGCCGGTGGCGTGCTGACGGTCGGAACGCCGGCCTTGACCACGGTGGCGACTGGCGCGGGCAATGCCGTGACCATGCGCTTCCGCGTGACGATCAACTAAGCAACCGATCAACGGAAGCGTAGCAAACGTCATGATGTTCACTGATGCGGGTAAACGGGCCTGGAGCCCGAAGGGACGACCCAAGTCCCAAGCCCGCAACAACGGGTACTCTCACGCAGAGGGCGGGGTAGCTAGTAGCTACCCCGCCTTCGGCGCGTTATGGGCCCGCGTAAGTTCGCTGCTCCGGGTTTCGTGTTTATTTGCTGCGGGTCTCATTTTGTCGCAGCAGGCCGTGGCGCAGGTCACGGCGCCCGGCACGGTCGTGCGCAACGTCGGCAGCGTGGAATACGCGGTCGGCGGCGGCGCGCGGACCACCTTGTCGAACGAAGTGCAGTTGGCCGTGCAGCCGCTGCCGTCGCGTTCGACGATTTCGCTCTCGCGCTACGAAGCGTCGGCGCAGAGCACCTACACCGCCGGCCCGACCCAGTGTCGTGCCGGCAACTCTTTCGTCGCCCTGGGCGCTCCGTCGCCGCAGGGCGTCGGCACGCTCGATCCGCTCAGCGCGATCCCGATGCTGGACACGTCGGTCGCGCATGCGGGTGACCCGCTGTTCGTGCGTGTCGTCGACCTCGACCGCAATCGCGACGCCACCGTCATCGAAACGGTGGACATCCGCCTGATGGCGCGCGGCACGAACGACGTCGAAGTCCTGCGTCTGTCCGAGACGGGCGCGAACACCGGCGTGTTCGTCGGCTACATCGCCACGGCGACCAACGCCGCGACGGCGGATTGCGCGCTGCAGGTCGAGCGCAACTCCGAGATCGACGCGACCTACGTGGACCCGATGGACTCGACGGACGCGGCGCAGGCCGATGCGCTGGTGGATCCGTTCGGTCTCGTGTTCGATTCGCAGACTGGCCTGCCGGTGAACGGCGCGCGAGTGCGACTCATCGACATGGCGACCGGCCTCGCCGCCAACGTGTTCGGCGACGACGGCGTGAGCCGTTATCCCTCCGAGATGGTCACGGGCCAGGTCGTCACCGATCAGGGCGGCACGCAGTACAACCTGCCGGCCGGCGTGTTCCGCTTCCCGCTGGTAGCTCCTGGCAACTACCGCCTCGACGTGCTGCCGCCCGGCAACTATTCCTTCCCCTCGCAGCGCACGATCGCGGACCTGCAGACGCTGCCAGCCGCGCCGTACCGTCTGCAGCAGGGTTCATTCGGCAACCCGTTCGTCGTGACATCCGCGCCCGCGGTGGCCGTCGACCTGCCGCTCGATCCGTCGGGCGAGTCGCTGCTGCTGCGCAAGAGCGCGGGCCAGCAGATCGCGAGCACCGGCGACTTCGTGCAGTACACGCTGACCCTCGAGAACACGAGCGAGTCGGGCGCGTTCGTGAACGTCAACGTCGTCGACCGCCTGCCGGCCGGCGCGCGCTTCCGGGCCGGCTCGTTGCGTCTCGATGCCACGCGCATCGCCGATCCGGCGATCGCCGCCGACGGCACCGGCTTCACGTACACGCACGCGCGCATCGAAGCCGGCCAGACGGTCACATTGCGCTACGTTGTGGAATTTACTGTGGCGATGCGCGGCACGAAAGATGCCGTGAACACCGCGCGCGCCTTCGCGCCGGGCAACGTCGCGTCGAACGAAGCGACCGCGCTGGTGCGCATGAACGAAGAACTGTTCTCGCAGAAGGGCTTCATCGTCGGCCGCGTGTTCGAAGGCCAGTGCGATTCGACCGGCCGCGAGGACGCGGGCGTCGCGAACGTGCGCGTCTATCTCGAGGACGGCCGCTACGGCGTGACCGACGAGAACGGCCGCTTCCACTTCGACGACCTCGAGCCGGGCACGCACACGGTCCAGCTCGACAAGCTCACCGTGCCTGCCTACCTCGAACTCGCGCCCTGCGCGCAGCGTATGGGCCACGCGGGCCGCGACTATTCGCAGTTCGCAGAGCTGCACGCCGGCACGTTGTGGCGCAGCGATTTCGTGCTGCGTCAGAAGGCCGCGCCGGTCGGTGACGTGCAGTTCGGGTTTACTTCGCAGGTCCTGCCGGATCCGAACGGCGACGGTCTCGCCGCGCACGTCGCGGTGCTGACCGTCGCGGGCGTCCCGGTCGGTAATACGCGCGCGATGTTCATGCTTCCCGCCGGCTTCGAATACCTGCCGGGCAGCGCCACGGTCGACGGCGTCAAGGTCACGGACTCGCAGGATCAGCTCACGGGCGCGGGCACCGCGATCATCGAAGCGACCGACGGCATGGTCGTCGCGCGTCTGGGCGAGCTCGCGCCGGGCGCCGTCAGCACGATCCGCTTCGAGACGCGCTCGGCCGCCACGGCCAACGGTTCGCTCAACGTGCGCGCGCTCGCGATGTTCGACACGGCGTCGAAGTCCGGTCAGCGCACGGCGCCGGTTGAGTCGCAGCTAGCGCGCGGTGCCGCGCGCTACTCGACCCAGAAGTTCACGTTCACGCCGCGCTTCGAAGTGCTCAAGACCGAACTGCTGCGCTCCGACGAGCAGGCGCTGCGCTCGCTGATCGATTCTTGGCGCGGCGCGCGCGACCTCACGATCCGCGCGGTGGGTCATGCCGACTCCCAGCCGATCTCGGGCCGCAACCGGCGCGTCTTCGCCGACAACTACGCGCTCTCGAAGGCGCGCGCGCAGGTCGTCGCCGACTACCTCGCCGCCGCGCTCAACGTTCCGGCCGCGAGAGTGCACGTCGAAGGTCACGGTTCGGACGAACCGCTGAGCTTGGCTAAGGACGCGGCGAGTCTCGCGACCAACCGCCGCGTCGACATCGTCATCGAAGGCGCGCGTTTCGAAGCGAACGCGCCGCTCGAGCTCAAGGCCGCGGGCGGCACGGCCGAGAAGGTCGCGACCACGGGCGTCGTGCTGCGCGGCGCCGCGACACCGAAGGCGTTGTCGGTGCGCGCGAACCTTGCGCCTGCAAGCGCGGCGCCGACGGTGTTCGACGTGAACGAGCTCTCGCCCGGTATCCGTTGGCTCACGCCGGAAGCCGATGCGACGCCGCCGATCGCCGCGATCAAGATCGCGATCCAGCACTCGCCAGCGACGAAAGTCGTGCTGACGGTGAACGGCGCGCCGGTCAGCGACCTCAACTTCGACGGCGTGCAGTTCAACGAAGACAACACGGTGGCCCTGAGCCGCTGGCGCGGCGTCGACCTCGTCGACGGCGACAACAAGTTCAAGGCAGAGATCGTCGATGCGACGGGCGCCGTGGTCTGGAGTGCCGACCGCGTCGTCCACTACGGCGGTGGCCCGGTGCGCGCCGAGCTCGACAAGAAAGCCTCGAAGCTCGTCGCCGACGGCCGCACGGCGCCGGTCATTGCGCTGCGCATGTTCGACAAGTACGGCAAGCCGGCGCGCGCGGGCACGATCGCGCGCTTCAGCGTCGAGTCGCCGTACCGATCGGCGTGGGAAGTCGAGCAGCTCGACGACAACCAGATCCTGTCGGTCGGCCATCGCGAACCGCAGGTCGAAGTGAAAGAGGGCGGCCTCGCGTTCGTCGAACTCGAGCCGACCACGACGACGGGCAATGCCGTCATCCGCCTGAGCTACAACGAACGCCAGAACGACGAGTTCAAGGTGTGGCTCGCGCCCGCCGCGCGCGACTGGATCCTCGTCGGTATTGCCGAAGGCACGGCCGCGTACAACACGATCTCGGGCAACATGGAAACGGCGAGCGCCGCGGACCGTGAAGAAGGCTTCGAACAGGACGGCCGCGTCGCGTTCTTCGCGAAGGGCCGCATCAAGGGCGACTTCCTGATGACGGTCGCCTACGACTCGGCGCGCGAAAAGAATGCCGCGCGCGACCGCCTGCAGAACACGATCGAGCCCGACCGTTACTATCTTCTTTACGGCGACGGCACGGAGCAGCGCTTCGAAGCCGCCTCGCAGCACAAACTCTATCTCAAGATCGAGCGCCGCCAGTTCGTCGCGCTGTTCGGTGACTTCGACACGGGCTTCACGGTGACCGAGCTCACGCGCTACAACCGCAGCCTCTCCGGCCTGCGCAGCGACTTCGTCGGCGAGCGTGTCTCGGTGTCGGGCTTCGCGGCGCGCACGGACACGGGCCTCGTGCAGGACGAGTTGCTGGGCGACGGCACGTCCGGTCTCTACCGCCTGTCGCGCTCGCCGATCGTCATCGGCTCGGACAAGCTGCGCATCGAGACGCGTGATCGCTTCGAGATCACGCGCGTCATCGAGAGCCATGAGCTCTCGCGCTTCGTCGACTACGACCTCGACTACCTGCGCGGCACGATCTTCTTCAAGGAGCCGGTGCACAGCCGCGATCAGAACTTGAACCCCGTGTTCATCGTGGTCGACTACGAAGTGCGCTCGGGTGGCGAAGACCAGACCACCGGCGGCGTGCGCGTCTCGACGAAGCTCGCGGGCGAGAAGATCGAACTCGCGGCCAGCGCGATCTACGAAGGCGCCCAGGCCGGCGATTCGCAGGTCATCGGAACGGACCTCACCTGGCGCGTGAGCAACGAGACGAAGGTTCGCGCCGAACTCGCGCAGTCCCAGTCGGACGATCCGCTGCGTGCTGGTTCGTCCACCGCGTGGCTCGTCGAAGGCAAGCACGTCTCGGAGAATTTCGAGGCGCGCGCCTGGGCGCGCGAGACCGAGACGGGCTTTGGCGTCGGCCAGCAGCTCACCGCCGACACGGGCGCGCGCAGTGGCGGCGTGGACGCGCGCTACAAGCTCAACAAGCTGTTCACGCTCGAAGGCGAAGTGCAGCACCAGACGGTGCTCGCGAGCGACGCGACGCGCCTGCTCGCGAGCGCCGACGTGCGCATGAGCCGCGACAACTACAACGTGGGCGTTGGCGCTCGTCACGTCGCTGACGAGGATGCGAGCGGCGACGAGCGCGTCTCGGACCAGGCGTTCGTCACGGGTAGCGTCGATGTCTGGGGCGGCCGCGTCACGTTGCGCGGCGCCGGCGATGCCTCGCTCGGTGGCAAGAACGAGAGCGTCGACTATCCGGCGCGCGCCACGCTCGGCGTCGACTATCACCTCGAAGACTCGACGACGCTGTACGCCGAGTACGAACACACCGAGGGTGACCAGATCGAGTCGGACATCACGCGCATCGGCATGCGCACGCGCCCGTGGGAGCGCACGCTGGTCAACTCGAGCGTGAACACGCAGGCGACGGAGTTCGGCCCGCGCACCTTCGCGAACTTCGGTCTCACGCAAGGCTTCACGTGGAAGGACAAGTGGGCGTTCGATGTCGGCGTCGATCAGACCAACACGATGCGCGGTCCGGACCTCGAGCCGCTCAACGCGAACGTGCCGCTGGCGTCGGGCTCGATGTCGGAAGATTTCTTCGCGGCCTTCGTGGGCGCTTCGTACCGCAAAGAGCTCTGGCAGTTCACGAGCCGCCTCGAGCATCGCAACTCGGATAGCGAGGAGCGCTGGAGCACGACGACGGGTTGGTATCGCGAGCCGATCGAAGGCCACGCGATGTCCGTCTCGCTGCAGGCGTTCGATTCGTCGATGGCGCTGGCGTCGTCGACCGAAGCGGTGGGCCGCTTCGCCTGGGCGTTCCGCCCCGATTCGAGCGACTGGATCGTGTTCGACCGCTTCGAGCTCAAGTACGACGATCAGTCGGGCACTGCCGGCACGTTCGAGTCCGCGCGCGTCGTGAACAACCTGCACGCGAACTGGCAGCTCTCGCCTGCGATGCAGCTCGGCCTGCAGTACGGCGCGCGCTACGTCGCAAGCACGTTCGACGGCGAAGAGTATTCGGGCATCTCCGACCTCGCGGGCTTCGATCTGCGCCGCCAGCTCACGCGCCGCTTCGACGTCGGCGTGCACGCCGCCGTGCTGCACTCGTGGGAATCGGACGTGCTGGATCATTCGATCGGTCTCGACGTCGGCACGACGATCGCGAAGAACATCTGGGTGTCGGTCGGCTACAACTTCGCGGGCTTCCGCGACTCCGATTTCTCGGCGAGCCGCCACACGGCGCAGGGCGTCTACCTGAAGATCCGCATCAAGGCGGATCAGGATACTTTCAAGGATTTGAGCCTCGACAGTCTGCGCCCGTCGCGATAGCGTGCCCGCGACCCTCGGGGTCGCCCACGCATGCACGATCTCCAAACCACTTTCGGCCCGCAGGGCCCGCTCGCCCGCACGCTCGCCGGCTTCACGCCGCGCCGCTCGCAGCTCGCGATGGCCGACAGAGTCGCGCGCGCGATCGAAAACCGCGCGCCGCTCGTCGTCGAGGCCGGGACCGGCACGGGCAAAACATTCGCGTATCTCGTTCCCGCGCTGCTCTCCGGCAAGCGCGTGCTGATCTCGACCGGCACGCGCACGCTGCAGGACCAGTTGTTCAACAAGGATCTGCCGCTCGTCGCCGGCGCCATCGGGGTGCCCGCGCGCGTCTCGCTGCTCAAGGGCCGCTCCAACTACCTCTGCACGTATCGCCTGAAGCAGCTGGGCGCGCAGAAGAGCCTCGTGGGCACGCGCGATCGGCTGCTGGCGCGCGTCGAGCGCTGGTCCGGGATCACGAAGACAGGCGATCTGGCCGAAGTGCCCGATCTCGGCGACGCGCACCCGCTCTGGCCGCAAATCACCTCGACGCGCGACAACTGCCTCGGCAACCGCTGTCCCGACGTCGGCAAGTGCCACGTGATCGAAGCGCGGCGCAAGGCGCTCGAATCCGACATCGTGATCGTCAACCACCATCTGTTGCTGGCCGACCTCGCGCTGAAGGAAGACGGCTTCGGCGATCTGCTCGGCACGGTCGACGCCTTGATACTCGACGAGGCGCACCAGATTCCCGATTTGGCGACGCAGTTCTTCGGCACGCGTTTCGGCAGCCGGCAGGTCGAGCTTCTCATCCGCGATGCGCGGACCGAGTTGGCGGTCGTGCGTGCGGATACGTTGACCGTGGAGATCGACGCCGTCGAGAAAGCGCTCGCCGCGCTCGCTGAAGTCCTGCGCGTCACGCCGCGTCCAAACTGGCTGGCCGCGGATACGCCGCTCGCCGACGCGGCGGAGGTTTTGTCGGGTGCATTGCGCGCGGCGGCGGAAGCCCTCGGCGATCAGGGCCGCGAACCTGGCATCGTGCAAGCGAAGGCGCGCGCGCTCGAGCTCGCCGGGCATCTCGACACGGTGATGCACGCCGATGACAACGACGGCGCGCGCAGTGCCGAGCTCACGCCGCGCGGGTTCTCGCTGAGCCTCTTGCCGTTCGACATCGCACCCCGCTTCGCAAAGATCGCGAAAGGCTCGAACGCGGCGTGGGTGTTCACGTCGGCGACGCTGTCCGTGGGTGAGGATTTCGCGCACTTCACGGCGCGCGTCGGCCTCGACGATGCCGAGACGCTCGCGATCGCGAGTCCGTTCGATTTCGAATCGCAGGCGCTACTCTATCTACCACCGCGACTTCCCGATCCGTCGACGCCCGCGCATACGCCGGCAGTGATCGACGTGGCGGTCCCGCTGATCGAGGCGTCCGCCGGCGGCGCGTTCGTCCTGTTCACGAGCCATCGCGCACTCGCGCGCGCCGCGGACCTGCTGCGGGCACGCTGGGCGGAGCTCGGGGAATATCCGCTGCTCGTGCAAGGCGAGGCGCCGCGCGAACAACTGCTGCGCCGTTTCCGCGAATCGGGCAACGCCGTGCTGCTCGGCACGGCGAGCTTCTGGGAAGGGGTCGACGTGAAGGGCGATGCGTTGCGGCTCGTCATCATCGAGAAGTTGCCGTTCGCATCGCCGGACGACGCGCTCACGAAGGCACGCATCGAACACCTGAAGGCGGAAGGACGGAACGCATTCCGCGAGTACCAACTGCCCGAAGCCGCGCTCGCGTTGAAGCAGGGCGTCGGGCGCCTCATCCGCAGCGAGACGGATCGCGGCGTCGTGGTGATCTGCGATCCGCGACTCGTGGACAAACCCTACGGCCGCGTCCTGCGCGCCGCGCTGCCGCCGATGCCCGTGACGCGCGACGGATTCGACGCCGAAAAATTCCTGCGGCGCATCGCGGGCACCGCGGTCACGACGGTGAAGTCCTTCGTGCGCGAGCCCGACACCGAAGCCAGGATCGGTCAGGAGTGGGTGGACCCATGAGGATCCTCGCGATCGACACCGCGACCGAAGCGTGCTCGGTCTCGTTGGGAATAGGCGATCGTCAGCTCGATCGCTACGTCGAGCTGGAACGTGGCCACGCCGAGCAATTGCTGCCCATGGTGCAGGCGTTGCTTGCGGAGGGCGGCGTAACGCTGAAGTCGCTCGATGCCATTGCGTTCGGCCGCGGGCCGGGCGGCTTCACGGGCGTGCGTCTCGCCGCCAGCGTCGCGCAAGGTCTGGCTTTCGGGTCGGACATCGGCGTCGTGCCCGTGTCCGATCTCGCCGCGATCGCGGAGCGGGTCTGGCGCGATCGGCCTGCGCTCGAACGAGTCCTCGTCGTGGGCGACGCGCGCATGCGCGAAGTGTATTGGTGCGCGTTCCGCCGGGATGCGATCCCGGTGGCCTTGGGTCCGGAGCTCGTGGGACCTGAAAGCACGGTCGAGTTGCCGGTCACGGGGGAGTCGTGGGCTGCCGTCGGGCGTGGCCTTGCGGCCTGGCCAGCACTCGCCGAGCGCTGCCGCGCGGCGGGCGCTGTGATCCTGCCGGACCTGCTGCCGCGGGCAGCCGAGGTCCTGGCGTTGGCTCGGCATGAAGTCGCGGCGGGGAGAATCCTCAAACCAGCCGACGCGTTGCCCGTTTATGTCCGCGATAACGTTGCCGAAGTCCCCTCGTAATCAAACTGCAATAGACTGTCGTTGTAATGCGCACGCCACAAAACCTTCACCTGGAAAGTCGTGTCCGCAACCATGTCAGCGAAACAGATTCTGGTCGTCGAGGATGAGCGGCCGATTCGCGAGATGATCGCGTTCGGATTGCGCCGCGCCGGTTTCGAAGTCCGCGAAGCCGCGGATGCCCGTAGCGGGCGCGCCGAGGTCGCCAACAAACTTCCCGACCTGCTGCTGGTGGACTGGATGCTCCCCGACACGAGCGGCCTCGAGTTCACGCGCGCGCTCAAGCGCGACCGTGAGACGCGCGAGCTGCCGGTCATCATGCTGACCGCGCGCGCCGAAGAGGGCGACAAGGTCGCGGGTCTCGAAGGCGGCGCCGACGACTACATCACCAAGCCGTTCTCGCCGCGCGAACTGCTCGCGCGCATCAACGCTGTTCTCCGGCGCTCGTCGCCGGTCGAAGGCGCCGAGCGCATCGAGATCGAAGGCCTCGTGCTCGATCAGTCGAGTCAGCGCGTGAGCACGGGCGAGCGCACGGTCGCGCTCGGGCCTACCGAATACCGCATGCTCGCGTTCTTCATGACGCATCCGGAACGCGTCTACACGCGCGAGCAACTCCTCGATCGGGTCTGGGGCGGCAACGTGTACGTCGAGGAGCGCACGATCGACGTGCACATCCGGCGACTGCGCAAGGCGCTGGAAGAGTTCGACTACGATCGCCTGATCCAGACGGTGCGCGGTTCCGGGTACCGCTTCTCCTCCAAACCCCTCTGATGACCTCGGGCGCCACGGCCTTCCTCTACGTCACGGTGCGCGTCGTCGCGGCGTTGATCGTGGGCGCGGCGGTGGGCTGGTTCGCGGGCGCCGTGTGGCTGGGCGTGACGGGCGCGCTCGCGCTCTACCTCGCCTGGAATCTTTGGCAACTGCGCGAACTCGGCTTCTGGCTGCAACACCGCAGCGTCGTCGATCCGCCGAATTCGAGCGGGCTCTGGGGCGATGTCGTCGCGCAGGTCGTGCGTCTCCATCGCCGCAAACGTTTCCACAAAGAGCGACTCACACGGCTCTTCCGCGAGCTGCGCCGCTCGACGGCGGCGATGCCCGATGGCGTCGTGATGCTCGATCCGCAAGGCGAGATCGTCTGGTTCAACCGCAAGGCCGGGGAGTTGCTGGATCTCACGCGTCGCGCGGATCTGGGCTTGCGCATCGACAATCTCGTGCGCAATCCCGAGTTCGTCCGCTATCTGCACGGCGGTCAGTATTCCTCCCCCGCGATCGTGCGCATCGACACGCCGATCGAACGCTTCGTCGCGTTCCAGCTCATCTCCTACGGCGAATCGCAGAGACTGCTGATGCTGCGCGACGTCACGCGCGAAGTGCGGCTCGAACAGATGCGCAAGGATTTCGTCGCCAACGCGTCGCATGAGCTGCGTTCGCCGCTGACGGTCGTCGCCGGATACCTCGAGACTTTCGGTTCGGATCCCGGGCTCGGCGAGCTGACGGCGCCGATCGCGGAGATGCGCCGTCAGACGGATCGCATGACGCGCATCATCGAGGATCTGCTGGAACTCTCGCGCTTCGAGGCGAACGACGCGCCGATCAAGGGATTGCCCGTCGACGTCGCGGCGCTCGCCGCGTCGTTGCGCAAGGACGTGCTCGCGCGCCACTCGCACCCGCGCACCGTCGAGGTCGCGATCGAGTCGGGCGCGATGCTCGTCGGCGACGAGGCCATGATCCAGTCCGCGTTCTCGAACCTCGTCGACAATGCCGCGAAGTACACGCCGCCCGACGGCAGCATGGTCATCCGTTTCTGGACCGACGAGCAGGGTGCCCACTTCTCCGTGCGCGACACCGGTCCCGGCATCCCGTCGGAGCATCTGCCGCGACTGACCGAACGCTTCTACCGCGTCGATCCGGGTCGCTCGCGCGAGACTGGCGGCTCGGGCCTGGGGCTCGCCATCGTCAAGCACGCGCTGCATCGCCACGGCGCGCACCTCCAGATCGAGAGCATCGAAGGTCGCGGGAGCACCTTCACCTGTCACTTTCCGCCGGAGCGCGTGCTAGAGCAACGCGTCGCGGCCAGCGCGTGAGCGCGTTCATGATGCCGTCATGCGGCACTAACAAACTGAGGGAATGATGGAAACCGCCGACCTGTCGCATCACATCTCGCGCCGCTTCAACGAAGACCTCGAGCGCGTGCGCAACAAGGTGCTCACCATGGGCGGCATGGTCGAGCAGCAGCTCGGGAATGCGGTGACCGCGCTCATCGAGGGCGACAGCAATCTCGGCGTATCCGTCGCGCGCGATGACATGAAGGTCAATGGCATGGAAGTGTCCATCGACGAGGAGTGCCAGAAGATCCTGGCCACTCGCGCGCCCGCGGCCAGCGATTTGCGCGTGGTCATCGCGATCATCAAGACGATCACCGACCTCGAGCGCATCGGCGACGAAGGCGAGAAGATCGGCTACATCGCCTCGCGCCTCGCGACAATGGAGCGGCCCGCGGACAAGTACCGCGAGATCAAGCACCTCGGCCGCATCGTCTCGGAGATGGTGCACGAGGCGCTCGATGCCTTCGCGCGCATGGATGCCGAGGCCGCGTTGCGCGTCGCGCGGCAGGACCGCGTCGTCGACGAGGAGTACGAGTCGATCCAGCGCCAGTGCATCACGTTCATGATGGAAGACCCGCGCAGTATCCGTCGCGCGCTGGATGTCATGTGGATCGTGCGCGCGCTGGAGCGCATCGGCGACCATGCGAAGAACATCTGCGAGTACGTGATCTACATGGTGCACGGCAAGGATGTGCGCCATACGAAGCTCGACGATGTCGAGCGCGAGATGCGGGAGCGGAAGT
Organism: Pseudomonadota bacterium; assembly: GCA_043747835.1. GTDB lineage: Bacteria > Pseudomonadota > Gammaproteobacteria > Steroidobacterales > Steroidobacteraceae > CADEED01. Next base: position 34,548 of record JAYTOK010000088.1, read on the forward strand.
AGTCCGGCGGGAAAAGGGGACAGTCCCCTTTTTCGTTCAAGGTCGCGGTCGGGTTGCGGGCATCGTCGAAAAAGGGGACAGTCCCCGGCATGTTCGACCGCCGCCAGAAGATCAATCTCGCCTGCGCGCTCGCCTGCGCGGCCATGCTGGGCTACGCAATCTTCGCCGAAAAGGTGCTGGGACTGCTTCCTTGTCCGCTCTGCATGTTCCAACGCGTCTGCATCGGCGCACTCGGCATCGTCTTCCTGATCGCCGGGCTGCATCGCGCGCGCTACTACGGCGCCATCGTCTACGGCGGATTCCTGACCGTTGTCGCGGGCGCGGCGATCTGGGTCGCGGGTCGCCACGTCTGGATCCAGGCGCAGCCGCCGGGCACAGTGCCGGCTTGTGGCGCGCCGCTCGACACGATGGTGCAGATGTTCCCGCTGCTCGAAGTCGTAGGCAGGGTCATGACGGGCGGTGGCGAGTGCGGCACGATCGACTGGACCTTCTTGGGACTTTCGATGCCGATGTGGGTGCTGATCTCGGCGGTGACGCTCGGCCTGATCGGCCTCGTCAACAATGCGTTCCTGCCGGTGCGGACGCGCCGTTAGTCGGAAAAGCCGAGGTAGAGCGAGACGACGGCGAACGTGTCGATGAAGCCGTGCGCCAGCACACACGTCCAGAGATTCCGGCCGGTGACTAGATAGGCGGCGGCCAGGATCAGTCCCGCGACGCCCGAGTCGACGATTCCCGCTGGCCCCTTGTAGAAGTGACCGAAGCCGAAGAGCACCGCGCTCGCGGCGGCCGCGATCCAGAATGCGAGCTTGGTCCCACCCAGGGCAGCGGCCCCGCGGTTCAACAGATAGCCCCGGTACGCGATCTCCTCGCCGAACGCCGCGAAGCTCCACACGAGTCCGAGCATCATGAGTGCATATCCCGGGTTGCCGGCGATGTCGTTCGCGCCCTCGGGCAGGGCCGGCGCGGGCCAGATCTCAGCGGTCGCCGGTTCGATGACGAAGTCGCCGAGCAGGATCCGCAGCATCGCGGCGGCCAGCGCGACCCCGACGATGACGTGCCACGAATCGGGGCGGCGGAATCCGAGCAGCGTCCAGTTCCAACCCGCGGCCCGTAATCGCATCGAAAGGATGGCGACCAAGGTCAGGATCACCACCTCGTTCGGAACCACCCGCCACACGTTGTGGCCGAGCACGACGCCCGCGGCGAACAGGAATTCCAGGGCGGCGAGCGGGCGGTTCATCGATCCATCGTCGCAGGAACCCGGGAAACACGTGAAAAGCCTGGGCGCGGCGGCTTTCCATTTGTTTCAGGGAGTTCCCATGTCTCTCGACACGACCGACTTCGCGTTGCTCGACCTGCTCCAGCGGGACAACCGCCGCGCCCTGCGCGACTACGCGGATGAGCTCGGCATATCGGCGCCGACCTGTCTGCGCCGGCTGCGACGGCTGGAGCAAGGCGGCGTGATCACGCGGCACGCGGCCATCGTCAATCCGTTACGCGCCGGGCTCGGTGTCGTCGCTTACCTGGAAGTTGCGCTCGTGAATCCCTCGGGTGCGCGCATGGCGGCGTTCGAGCGCCGCATGCAACGCTGCCGCGAGGTCCTGCAATGCTCGGAGCTCGCCGGACACGTCGACTATCTGCTCACGGTCGCGACGCGTGACATGCCTGCGTTCCGCGATTTCACGCGTCTTCACCTCGCGGCGGACGATCAGGTCCTAAAATTTCGTTCGATGCTGGTATTGCGCCACTCGAAGGAGCAGGGCGCGTTGCCGCTGCTAGAAGAGCAGGCCACCTAACCACCACGACAGCGCCGCGATGCCGGCGGAGGCGGGGATCGTCACGATCCACGCGATGACGATGTTGCTGGCGACGCCCCAGCGCACGGCGGACGTACGCTGCGCGGCGCCGACGCCGATGATGGCGCCCGTGATGGTATGCGTGGTCGAAACGGGAATGCCCATGAACGTCGCCAGGAACAACGTGATCGCGCCGCCGGTTTCGGCGGCGAAACCGCCGACGGGTTTGAGCTTCGTGATGCGCTGGCCCATCGTCTTCACGATGCGCCAGCCGCCGAACATGGTGCCGAGGCCGATCGCCACGAAGCAACTGATCACGACCCAAGTGGGCAGATGATCCTTCGTCGTGACCCCGCCCGCGATGAGCAGCAGCCAGATGATGCCCATCGTTTTCTGCGCGTCATTGCCGCCGTGGCCCAGCGAATAGGCGGCGGAAGACACGAGCTGCAGTCGCCGGAACCACTTGTCCACGCGCCGTGGCGTCTGCCGGAAGCAGACCCACGACACGGCGAGCATCAGCAGCGAACCGAGCAGCATGCCGAGCAGCGGCGAGACGATGATGAAGCTCGCGGTCTTGATGATGCCGGGCGCGAGCAGCGGGGAAGTGCCCGCGGAGGCGAGTGCGGCGCCGATCATGCCGCCGATGAGCGCGTGCGAGGAGCTCGACGGAATCCCGTAATACCAGGTGATGAGGTTCCACGCGATCGCGCCGCAGAGCGCGCCGAAGATCAGGCGGTTGTCGACGAACGAGGGATCGACGATGCCCTTGCCGACGGTCGCCGCGACGCTCAGGTGGAAGAAGAAGATCGCGACGACGTTGAAGAACGCGGCCCAGAGCACGGCCTGCCACGGCTTGAGGACTTGGGTCGAGACGACGGTGGCGATCGAGTTCGCGGCGTCGTGGAAACCGTTCATGAAATCGAACGCCAGCGCTAGCAGCACCAGGAAGACCAGCGTCAACGAAACGGCGCCAAAGTCCATCAGGATCTGGCCATCACGAATTTTCGAGTACGACGCTTTCGATCGTGTTCGCGACGTCCTGGCACTTGTCCGTGGCCGACTCGAGCGCTTCGTACACCGCCTTCATCTTGATGAGCTGGCGCGTGTCCTGTTCGTCGCGGAACAGCTGCGAGATCGCGCCGCGCATCACCTTGTCCGCCTCTGATTCGAGCTTGTCGATTTCCTGGCAGATCTTGAGGATCGCCGGCGCGTCGGCCATCGAAGCCATGAGGCCCACCGCCGACTGCACGCGCTCCGCGCAGCGCAACAGCAACTCGGCGAGTTGCGTGGCCTCGGGCGTCACTTTCTGGATGTCGTAGAGGACGAGCGATTCGGCCGTGTCCTGGATCAGGTCGAGCACGTCGTCCATGCGCGAGATCAGGCGGTGGATGTCGTCGCGGTCGAACGGTGTCACGAAGGTCGTGTGCAGCAACTGCACGGTCTCGTGCGTGATTCGATCGGCACCGTGCTCGGCGTCTTCGATCGTCTTGATGCCGGTCGCGCGGTCCGTCTTGTTGTCGTAGTGGCGCAGCACGTCGGCCATCGCGAGAGCGCCGTCGACGATGAGCTTCGCGTGGCTGTCGAAAAGGCTGAAGAAACGCCCCTCGCGAGGCATGAGACTCGAGATGAAATTCATTGTTCCGACATCCCCTGCGAGCTTGTCTCTCTTTTATGGGCGCGGAGTGTAATGAGTCGGCGCGGCGCTGTCACAAATGCGTCACGAGACGCATCGAAGGGTGCTCAGGCGAGCATTTCCTTCAAGGTGTTCAGATAGATACGGTGCAGCCGATCGATGTCCTCGACCGCCACGCTCTCGTTGACCTTGTGAATCGTGGCGTTGATGACGCCGCACTCGACCACCTGCGAACCCAGCGTGGCGATGAAGCGGCCGTCGGAGGTGCCACCGCCAGTCGAAAATTTGGGCTTGAAGCCGGTCTCGGCCTCGATGGCGCGAGTCACTCCCACCGACAGCGCGCCAGGCGGGGTGTAGAAGGGCTCGCCCGACACGTACCACTCGAGCGTGAAGCGCACGCCGTGCTTCTTGAGAATGCCTTCGACGATGTCCTTGAGGCCGTCGATCGTCTGCACCGGCGAGTAGCGCAGGTTGAAGCGCGCCTTGAGCTCGCCCGGGATCACGTTGGGCGCGCCGGTGCCGGCGTTGAAATTGGAAATCTGGAAGCTCGTCGGCTGGAAGAACTCGTTGCCCTTGTCCCAGACGCGCGTGGTGAGCTCGGCCAACGCGGGCGCGAACGTGTGCACGGGATTCTCCGCGAGCTGCGGGTAGGCGATGTGGCCTTGAACGCCGTGAACCGTGAGTCGCCCGGAGAGTGAACCGCGACGGCCGATCTTGATGGTGTCGCCGATCTGCTTCTCGCTCGACGGCTCACCGACGATGCACCAGTCGATCATCTGTCCGCGCTCGCGCAGCGTCTCGACGACTCTCTTCGTGCCGTCGACCGACGGGCCTTCCTCGTCGCTGGTGATCAGGTAGGCGATCGTCCCTTTGTGCTTCGGGTGCGCCTTCACGAAATCTTCGGTGGCGGTGACCATCGCCGCGAGCCCGCTCTTCATGTCGGCGGCGCCGCGCCCGAACAGGAATCCGTCGCGCACGGCCGGCTTGAATGGATCGCTCTTCCATTCCTCGAGCGGGCCGGTGGGAACGACGTCCGTGTGCCCCGCGAAGCAGAGCACGGGCCCGCCCTTGCCGCGGGTTGCCCAGAAGTTGTCGACCATTCCGTAGCGCAGGTTTTCGATCTTGAAACCGACGTCCGCGAGACGCCGGGTCATGACCTCCTGACAGCCCTGATCAGCGGGAGTCACGGAGTTGCGCGCGATGAGATCGAGCGTGAGATCGACAGTGGCTGACATCGCTGCGCGTTATACGGAACTGGTGTTACCGCAGCAAGGAGTTTTGTTACGGGAGTATTAAACCGCGGAAAATTGAGGGGCCGATCGATTTGCACACCCGATTCCCTCCGGGTTTGTGACGGTTCTGCTGCTAGAGCAGATCGCTCCCCTTTATTTCCGCCTCTGAAATATTTCCGCAACGTTGCGGTCACAAAATGCGCCCGTCACAACCGGAGGCAAATACACGTGACTCGCAATATCCTGATTTCTTCGCTCGCGGCCGGCGTTCTCGCCGCCGTCAGCGGCACCGCGATCGCCCAGACGGCGCGCGATTCGATCACCGTTGTCGGCTCGTCCACGGTGTACCCCTTCACGACCACCGTTGCGGAACAGTTCGGCCGGCAGGGCAAGTTCAAGACGCCGAAGGTCGAGAGCACGGGCACCGGAGGCGGCATCAAGCTCTTTTGCAACGGCGTCGGCCCGCAGTATCCGGACGTGGCCAACGCGTCGCGCCGCATGCGTCTCGCCGAGCTCCAGAGCTGCCAGAAGAATGGCGTAAAGGAAGTCGTCGAGATCAAGGTTGGTTACGACGGCATCGTGATGGCGGAAAACAAGGGCGCGAGCGAAATGAAGCTCACGCGCAAGGATGTCTACCTCGCGCTCGCGAAAAACGTTCCGGATCCGGCGAATCCGAACTCGCTCATCGCGAATCCGTACACGACCTGGAAGGACGTGAACAAGTCGCTGCCCGCGAAGAAGATCGAAGTGCTCGGCCCCCCGCCGACCTCCGGCACGCGCGATTCCTTCGTCGAGCTCTACATGGAAGCGGGCTGCCGCAACTTCGCGTGGCTTGATGCGGTGCGCACCCAGGACGAGCCGCGCTTCAAGCGCGCGTGTGGAACGATGCGCGAAGACGGCGCGTACGTCGAAGCCGGCGAGAACGACAACCTGATCGTGCAAAAACTGGTCGCCAACAAGGATGCGCTCGGCATCTTCGGCTTCAGCTTCCTCGAGGAAAACCAGGACAAGCTCCGCGGTGCGATCGTCGACGGCATCGAGCCGACATTCGAGTCGGTTTCGTCGGGCAAGTATCCGGCAGCGCGCCCGCTCTTCATCTACGTGAAGAAGCAGCACGTCGGCGTCATCCAGGGCATCCCGGAGTTCATCGCCGAGTACACGAGCGAGAAAGCGCTTGGTGAAGAAGGCTACCTCGCCGACAAGGGTCTGATTCCGCCGACCAAGAGCGAGATCGGAAAGATTCGCGACGACGCGAAGACGATGAAGCCGCTCAAGCTTTGATCCGAAAATAGATAGAGACAACCACATGACACGCAAACTCATTTCACTCGCCGTCGCCGCCGCACTCGCGGGTGGCGCGGCTCTGGCCCCGGCGCCGGCCTTCGCGCAGAGCGGAGAGATCGAAGCGCTGAAGCAGCAGCTCGCGGCGCTCTCTGCGAAACTCGACCAGCTCGAGAAGTCGCAGGCGCAGACGAAGAAGACCGTCGACGAGACGCAGGCTACCGCCGACAAGACGGCCGAT
>JAYTOK010000089.1:0-56781 GCA_043747835.1 Pseudomonadota bacterium
GTTCGCCCCAGTGATATCGGTGACGACGTCGTCGCCCTCGCCCCCGTCGAGCGTGTCGTTGCCCGCGCCGCCGTCGAGCGCGTCGTGGCCCGCGCCGCCCAGGACCGTGTCGTTGCCTTCGCTACCGTTCACGGCATCATCGCCATCGCCGCACGCAAGCAGATCGTCGCCGGCTGCGCCGTTGACGACGTCGTTGCCGCCGCCCGCGTCGATGATGTCGGCATCGGCCGTACCCTCGATCACATCGTCTTCGTCTGTGCCCGCGAGGTATTGCGGTGCCGTGCCCGTGAGCGCGTGCGCGTCCCAGGTCGTGCCGTCCTCGAACTCGATGCGTTCTATCGCGTTCGCATACACGTTCGCGAACCAGCCGCGCACCGTCACGCGATCCGTTTCGCTGACGTGGAACACCATGTCGTCGCCGACGCGCTCCAGCGTCACGGCATCGGGCGCGATGCCGGAGCCGAAGACGAGCCTGTCTGTTGTGAAGCCATAGCTCGAGTCGGCGATCGTGTCGGCGCCGTCGCCGAGGTCGAATCGATAAACATCCGCGGAGCCTGCGGACGCCGCGATCATCGCGTCGTCGCCGCTGCCGCCCACGAAGGTGCCGGTGCCGCGCAGCGTGTCGTTGCCGGCGCCGCCGTGCAGCAGGTTCGCGCCGCCGATGTCCGTCAGCACGTCATCGCCGTCGCCGCCATCGAGACTGTCGTCGCCCGCGCCCCCATCGAGACTGTCGTTGTCGGCGCCGCCGTCCAGCACGTCGTTTCCGCCCAATCCGGCCAGCGCATCGTTGCCGGCGCCACCGCTTGCGAGATCCACGCCATACCAACCCGTGAATTGATCGTCCGCCTCTGTTCCGACGAATACCTGTTGCGCACGCGTCGTCAGGAAGGCCGACGTCCATTCGGTGCCGTCGGCAAACGTGACGCGCTCGATCGCGTGGTCGCCGTCCGCGAACCAGTCGCGGATCGTCACGTGATCCGTCTCGCTCACATCGAGCACGAGGTCGGCGCCGCTGCGCCGGATCGCGACTCCCGCGGAATCGATGCCCGCACCGAAGGCAAGCGTGTCGACAGCCATGCCGTCGCCCGCGTCGACAATCGTGTCGCCGCCGTCACCCGCGTTGAATAGATAGAGATCGGCGGACGACGCGTTCGCGGCGATCAGGGCATCGTCGCCCGCGCCACCCTCGAACGTCCCGACGCCCGTGATCGTGTCGTTGCCCGCGCCGCCGCGCAGCAGGTTCGCGCCACTGTCGTCCGAGAGTTGATCGTCGCCCTCGCCGCCGTCGAGCCTGTCGTCGCCCGCACCGCCATCGAGCACGTCGTCACCTTCACCGCCGGCAAGTACGTCGTTGCCCTCCGCGCCGGAAACGATGTCGTTGCCAGCGCCAGCGTCGATCACGTCGATTCCGTCCCAGCCGCCGATGATGTCGTCGCCGTCGCTACCGACGTAGACGGGCGGAACGAACGACTTCAAGGTCGGCAGATCCCAGGTCGTGCCGTCCGCGAACTCGACGCTCTCGATGTAGTGCCCCGAATAGAAGTCCGAGATCGAAATCTGGTCCGTGTCGCTCACGCGGAAGATGAGGTTATTGCCCGACCGCAGCATCGTCACAGCCGATGCGTCGATGCCGGTGCCGAAACGCAACGTGTCGATCGGTCCCGCGCCGCCGTTGTCGACGATCGTGTCGCGACCATCTCCCACGTTGAACACGAAGGTGTCGGCGGACATTACGTCGCTGACGACGAGGACATCGTCGCCCGCACCACCATCAAAGATACCGATGCCGGAGATCGAATCGTTGCCAGCGCCGCCGGAGAGCAGGTTCGCGCCGGACACGTCGACCAACACGTCGTCGCCATCCCCGCCGATGAGTACGTCGTCACCCTCGCCGCCGTCCAGAGTACCCGATCCCATCACGAGATCGTTGCCCGCGCCGCCGTTCAAGGTATTGGCGCCGTCGAAGTCGATGAGCGTGTCGTCGCCGTCGCCGCCGTTGGCACCGTCGTCGCCTTCGCCACCATCGAGCTCGTCGCTGCCGTCACCGCCATCGAGTGAATCGTTGCCGGAACCGCCGCGCAGCGAGTCGTCGCCGTTGCCGCCGACTAGCAAGTCATCGCCGGCGCCACCGCGCAGGATGTCGTCGCCGTCGAGACCGTTCAGCGTGTCGTTGCCCGCGCCGCCCGAGAGCACATCGTCGCCCGCCGTGCCATCGAGGATGTCGTCGCCCGCTGTGCCAGTTTTCGTAGCCATCTCAGCCTCCCGTGCCAAAGTTGTTAGCGCTCGCGCGCGGCTTCACCTAGCGTTCGACGCACCGGTGACAACAGGTACTCCATGACCGTGCGATCGCCCTGATTCACTTCGGCGATCACCTGCATGCCCGGCGCAATGGGCCAATCCGCATTCGCGCCGCGCAAGCCCTGTTCCTCGAGTTTCACGATGGCCTTGTAGGGCGAGAGAGACTCGTTCTCCCGTGCCTCGGTAGCGTCCGCGGAAATGCGCACCACCGTGCCTTCGATCATTCCGTACTTCTGGAAGGGATAGGCCGCGAGCTTTATCTTCGCGATCTGTCCTTCGTGCACGAATCCGACGTCTTCGTTGCGGATCATGACTTCCGCGACGAGTTCTTCGTGCACCGGCACGAGACTCATCAGCACGGTGCCCGCGTCGACGACGGCACCGACCGTGTAGGTGGCGACATCCTTGATGACGCCGTCCTGCGGCGCACGCAGCTCGCTCAAGGCTCGCCGATGCTCCTGCTTCGCGTTCTCTTCGCGCGCTTTCTCGAGCACTGCCTGCGCTTCGACGCGTTCGCCGAGCAGCCGCTGGCGGTAGTCGGACGTCACGCGAGAGAGGCGCGCATCGACTTCGGCGATGCGCGCGGTCAGCGCGGCGACAGTGCGCCGCTGCGAGCTCAGGTTCTGCTCGGCCTCGATGCGATCGCGGCGCTTCTGCGAGAGCTGGAAGCGCGGGACGAGCCCCTCGGCGGCGAGGCGGTCGAGCGACGCCTCCTCTTCCTGGTAGATAGGCAGAAGCTGCTCGAGCTTCACCACCTGCGCGGCGGCGGCCTCGAGCTCCGCGCGCGCAGCTCCAAGCGATGCTCTTTCCGTGGCGAGCGCGTCCTCGTGCGCGCGGCGGCGCGCCTCGCCTTGCGACCGCACCTCCGCGAACAGCACCGGCGGATCGGCGGCGGCACCCACCATGCGGGAACCCGCGAGTTCCGCATCGATGCGCCGCACCTGCAGTTCGCGGGCGACGACTTCCTGGCGCACGATCGCTCCGTCGGCTCCCGACATCGTGGTGTCGAGTCGCACGAGGACCTGGCCCGCTGTCACGCGATCGCCCTCGCCCACCAGCAGCTCCGCGATGATGCCCGCCTCGGCGGGCTGCACTATCTTCACGTAAGTCCGCGGCACGAGTCGCCCTGGCGCGGTCGCGACGATGTCGACACGCCCGATCAACGAACCCGCGAGCAACAGCCCGACGAGCAGCAGCAGCGAGTACAGCAGCGCGCGCGGCAACGGCGACGGTGGGCGCTGCTGCATGGCCAGGATCGATGGGTGGAAATCCAGCGCGGCGTGACGGTGTTCCAGCGCCATGGCGGGGAATCTCATGAACGATTCTCCTCGGTGGCGCCACCCTGGATCACGTCGAATCGCTTCTGTTCTCCGCCGAGCTCGTGCACCGCGTCGAAGCGCAGCGCGCGCGGCAACTGGTGCGTGATGAACAGGATCGACACGCGCCCGCGCAGCGAGCTCACCGTGCGCGCGAACGCCTCGGCCGTCGGCGCGTCGAGACTGCTCACAGCCTCGTCGAAGATGAGCACGCTAGGCCGCTTGAGAAGCGCCCGCGCGATCGCGATGCGCTGCTTCTGGCCGCCGGAGAGCCCGACGCCGCGCTCACCGAGAGGCGTCTGATATCCCTTCGGCAGCTTCTCGATCGTGTCGTGGATCTCCGCCATGCGGCACGCCTGCACGATCTCCTCGAACGTCGCCTGCGGGTTGGCCAGCGCGAGATTCTCGAGCACGGTGCCCGCGAACAGCACGGTCTCCTGCGGCACGACGCCGAAGCATTGGCGCAGCTCGTTCGCCGCGAGATGGCGCGTATCGCGGCCGTCGATGAGAATCTGACCATCGGCGGCCCAGTAGAAGCCCTGCAGGAGTTTCGCGAGCGTGCTCTTGCCGCTGCCGCTCGGACCCATCAACGCGATGCATTGCCCGGCGCGCAGGCTCAGATTGAAATCGCGGTAGAGGAACGGCGCATCGGGTGAGTAGCGAAACGCGAGACCACGGACTTCGACGTCGCCGCCGCGCGACCCGCCGGTCGCGCGCTGCGGAATCAGCGCATACGGCTCGGCCGGCGAATCCATGAGATCGCCCAGTCGCTGGACGGCGATGCTCGCCTGCTGGAATTGCTGCCACAGTCCGACGAGGCGCAGCAGCGGCTGCGACAACCGGCTCGCGAACATCTGGAACGCAACGAGCATGCCGATCGTGAACGCCGCATCGCGCATCACCAGCCACGCGCCGAAGCACAGAATCGAGAGCGTCATCAACTGCTCGAGCAGATTCGCTGCCGTGCCGTAGGTGTTGCCGAGCTGGCGCGTGCGGAAGCCCGCTTCCATGTAGCTCGCGAGGAAGTCGCCGAAGCGGGACTTCAACTGCGGCTCCATCTGCAGTGACTTGAGGGTTTCCATTCCGCCGACGTACTCGGTGAGGAACGCCTGGTTGCGCGCACCTAACAGGAATTGCTCGTTGAGCCGGCGGCGCAGGATGGGCGCGACGACGAGGCTCAAACCCAGGATCACCGCGAGGATGCCGAGGCACAGCAGCGTGAGCGGCACGCTGTAGTGGAACATGATCGCGAGGAAGACCAGCAGGAACGGGCAATCGAGCATCACGGTCACGGCGGCGCTCGCGAGGAACTCGCGGATCTGCTCGACGCCCTGCACGCGGGCGACGACGACGCCGGTCGGTCGCGTTTCGTAGTAGCGCAGTGGCAGCCGGATCAGGTGATCGAAGACCTTCGAGCCGAGCACCGCGTCGATGCGATTGCCCGTGTGCAGCACGAGGTACTGACGGATCCACGACATCACCGCCGAGAAGATCATGAACAGCGCCATCGCGCCGCCGAGCACGATCAGCGTATTTGTCGTGTGGTGCACGACCACTTTGTCGATGACGACCTGCGTGGCGAGCGGCGTCGCGAGCGCGAGCAACTGGATCGCGAGCGAAGCCAGCAACACGTCGCGCCAGATCGAGCGGTGCTTTGCGAGCTCGGGCACGAACCAGCGGAAGCCGAATGGCGCTTTCACCGCACCCGCATCGGGGTCCTGCACGGCAGCCGGCGCAGGCACAGCGAACAGGCCGCCGCCGGCGTAGAGACTCGCGAACTCCGCGCGCGGCAATACCACCGGCACTTTCGAGCCCGCGCGGAATACGAGCGCGCGCTCCGCTTCGACTTTCGCGAGCAGCGCGGGCCGCAACGACTCACCCTCGCGCAGGAAGACCAGCGACGGGCACGGCCAGGTGTCGGCGGCGGCGCAATCCTCGCCATGCAGGCGGCAACGCAGGCCGAGCTTCATCGCCGCATCGAGCAGCGTCAGCGCGTCGTGCTCCACCGGAAACTGGCCGGCGACGAGATTGGCATCGAAAGGAATCCTGTTGAGCTGGCACAGACTGCCCAGGGCCCAGAGGAAATCCTCACGGGAGATCGGAATTTTTTCCACACGCCATCCATGGTGTGAACGACAAACAAGCGGCCTGAATATAGGCGAGCGCGGCGTGTAAAAAAGAGAATCTTGTTAGTCGAGGCAATCCCGGCAGGGGAAACACGCATTTCCGTCGTTATGCAAACAACCGCTTGCGCGGAAGAATTCGCGCGTGTACCGCCCCGCAAACCGCTGTCCGACGCTGTCACGCGGGGAAAATCCGCGTAACTCGCACTCCCCGCGTTGACTAACTATCGTCCCGAGCGGCGCCGCGGCCCTGCGTGAGCTCGACGACCGTGGTCTTCTGCTCCGACCGCAGCGCGTGCCGCCGCGGTTCGCTGACCCGGGTGTAGACCTCGCCATGAGTTGCTGTTGCGTCACCTTTTTCGCGGGCGCCTTCCCGCGCGCGGCGTTCACCTGCGCGTGCACGTACGGACCTATTCCGTTTCGAGCGAATCGACCGTGCGCCAGCCGCGCGGCAGCACGGAGCCGCGTTGCGCGCGTTGACCGCGGTAATCCTTGAGACCCTTCCAGTCGATCGTCATCTTGCGGTCGCCGCAGCGGACGACCAGCGCCTTGTCTTTCGCGACGACCGCGATGCCCGTCAGGAAATCTTCACGCGAGGCGAACTTCTTCGACGGAATGTCGAAGAGCTTGTTGCCCTTGCCGCGCGCGAGCTCCGGCACGTCCTTGACGGGGAAGACGAGCAACTTGCCGTCCTTCGACGAGACGGCGACGAGCGCGTCGTCACCCGGCACGGGCGACGGGGCCAGTACGAGCGCGCCTTCCGAAATGTTCAGCAGCGTCTTGCCGGCCTTCTTGCTGGCATACGCTTCCTTGAGTCGCACGGTGAATCCGTAACCCGCGTCGCTCGCGACCAGCCAGAGATCTTCCGGCTCGCCGAGCATGACGCCGCGCCACTTCGCGCCATCCGGCGGATCGACGCGCGACGACAGCGGCTCTCCCAACCCGCGTGCCGACGGCAACGAATGCGCGACGAGGCTGTACGCGCGCCCCGTCGAATCGAGGAACACCGCCTGCTGCACGCTGCGGCCTTTCGCCGCATGCTGGAATTCATCGCCCGCCTTGTACGTGAGCGTGCGCGGATCGATCTCGTGGCCCTTCGCCGAACGGACAAAGCCGCCCTTCGAAAGAATGATGGTCGCCGGCTCGTTCGCAATCAGTTCGGTTTCGTCGATTGCGACCGCGGCCTCACGCTCGACGATCCTGGTGCGACGGTCGTCGCCGTACTTCTCGGCGTCCGCCTCGATCTCGCTCGCGACGAGCTTCTTGAGCTTTGCCTTCGACTTGAGGATGCCTTCGAGCTCTTCGCGTTCCTCGGCGAGCTTTTTCTGCTCGTCGCGGATCTTCATCTCTTCGAGCTTCGCGAGATGACGCAGCTTTGTCTCGAGGATGGCTTCGGCCTGGATCTCCGTCAGTTTGAACCGCTTCATGAGCACCGGCTTGGGCTCGTCCTCGCGGCGGATGATGCGGATGACTTCATCGAGGTTCAGATAGGCCGCCAGCAAACCGTCGAGGATGTGCAGCCGCTTGGCGACCTTGTCGAGACGGAATTCGAGACGGCGCGTCACCGTCTTCGTGCGGAACACGAGCCACTCGTTGAGAAGGTCGCGAAGGCCTAACACCTTCGGCTTGCCCTCGAGCGTGATCACGTTGATGTTCACGCGATAGTTGCGCTCGAGGTCCGTCGTTGCGAACAGGTGCGCCATGAGCTGTGCGACGTCGGTCCGCTTCTTGGGCTCGATCACGATGCGAATCCGTTCTTTCTGATCGGACTCGTCGCGGATGTCTTCCACCATCGGCAGCTTCTTCTCGCGCATCTGCGCGGCGACCTGCTCGATCAGTTTGCTGCCCGACACCTGGTAAGGCAGTTCGGAGATGACGATGACGCCGTCTTCTTCCCGGTAAACCGCGCGCGCCTTGAAGCTTCCATTGCCCGTGTTGTAGATCGCGAGCAGGTCCGACTTCGGCGTGATGATCTCGCCACCGAGAGGAAGATCGGGGCCTTTCACGTATTTCATGAGCGTGCGCGTCTGCGCATCGGGCTCGTCGAGCAGATGAATGCACGCCGCCGCGATCTCCCGCAGATTGTGAGGCGGGATGTCCGTGGACATGCCAACCGCGATGCCCTGCGTGCCGTTCAGCAGCACGTTCGGCAGACGCGCCGGCAGGAAAGCAGGCTCGTCGAGCGAGCCGTCGAAGTTCGGCTGCCAGTCGACCGTCCCGTCCGACAGCTCGGACAACAGGACGTCGGCGTAGCGCGTGAGCTTCGACTCGGTGTAACGCATGGCCGCGAACGACTTGGGCTCGTCGGTCGAACCCCAATTGCCCTGGCCGTCGACGATCGGATAACGGTACGAGAAATCCTGTGCCATGAGCACCATGGCTTCGTAGCAGGCGGAGTCGCCGTGGGGATGGAACTTGCCGATGACGTCGCCGACGGTGCGCGCGGACTTCTTGTGCTTCTGGCCGGCCGACAGGCCGAGTTCGCTCATGGCGTAGATGATGCGGCGCTGCACCGGCTTCAGGCCGTCGGAGAGCGACGGCAGCGCGCGGTCGAGGATCACGTACATCGAATAGTCGAGGTACGCCTTTTCGGTGAAGGTGCGCAGCGGCTGCTTTTCAACGCCTTCGAAGTTCAGTTCGTCTTGCATTTTTGAATTCTTGTCAGGGAATGACGTCGGCCAGATTGCCCTTCGCTTCCAGCCAGTCTTTCCGGTCGGAAGCGCGTTTTTTCGCGAGCATCATGTCCATGATGCTGTCGCTCTCGTCGTGGGCGGAGATGGTGAGCTGCACGAGGCGCCGCGTGCGCGGATCCATCGTGGTCTCGCGCAACTGCGAGGGATTCATTTCCCCCAGGCCCTTGAAGCGCTGTACATACGGCTTCGACTTGACCTTGGGGTCGCTCTCGATCTTCTTGAGCAGCGAGTCGCGTTCGGCGTCGTCGAGCGCGTAGTAGATGTTCTTGCCCGCGTCGATGCGGTATAGCGGCGGCATCGCGACGAAAACGTGCCCATTCGTGACGAGCGGCCGGTAGTGCCGCAGGAACAGCGCGCAGAGCAGCGTCGCGATGTGCAGTCCGTCGGAGTCCGCGTCCGCGAGGATGCAGATCTTGTGGTAGCGCAGATTCGAAAGATCGCTGGTGCCGGGATCGATGCCCATGGCCACCGAGATGTCGTGCACTTCCTGCGAGCTGTTGATCTCGCCGACCGGCACTTCCCAGGTGTTCAGGATCTTGCCGCGCAACGGCATGATCGCCTGCGTCTCGCGATCGCGCGCCTGCTTGGCGGAGCCGCCGGCGGAATCGCCTTCGACGAGGAACAGTTCCGAGTGCTTCGGATCCTGGTTCGTACAGTCGGCGAGCTTGCCGGGCAACGCGGGTCCGGCCGTCACGCGCTTGCGCTTCACCTGGCTCGCGGCTTTCGTCCTCTCCGCCGCATTCTCGATCGCGAACTGCGCGATGCGCTCGCCCGCGTCGGGATGCTGGTTCAACCACAGCGACAGCGAGTCGTGCACGAAACTCTCGACGAGCGAAGCCGCGTCGCGAGTCGCGAGGCGTTCCTTCATCTGCCCGGCGAACTGCGGCTCCTGGATCTTGATCGACAGCACGAAGCAGCACTTGTCGAAGATGTCTTCCGGCGTGAGCTTCAAGCCGCGCGGCACGAGGTTGCGGAATTCGCAGAATTCTCTTACCGCGCCGGCGATACCGGATCGCAGTCCGTTCACGTGCGTGCCACCCTCGGCGGTCGGGATGAGATTCACGTAGCTCTCGCCCATCGCGCGCTCGGCATTCGGCGTCCACACGATCGCGTATTCGACGACGTTGACCTTCGGCTGATCGTTCTTCGCGAAGATCGGCTCGGCCGGCAGCGCGTCTTCCTTGCCAATCTCTTCTTTCAGGTACGCGGCAAGATCGCCCGTGAAGAACCACTCGTCCTTCTCTTTCGTCGCCTCATTCTCGAAAGTGATCTTGAGACCGGGGCACAACACGGCCTTGGCCTTCAGCACGTGCCGCAGCTGCGGCACCGAGAACTTGTCGCTGTCGAAAAACTTGGGATCGGGCCAGAAGCGGACCGTCGTTCCGGTGTTGCGCTGACCGACGGAACCCACCACCTCGAGCTTCGAGGAGATTTTTCCGTCCCTGAAGCTGATGTTGTATTCCTTGCCGTTGCGTTTGATCCAGGTCTCGAGCTGCTTCGACAGCGCATTGACGACGGAGACGCCAACGCCGTGCAGACCGCCGGACACCTCGTAAGTCTTGTCGCTGAACTTTCCGCCCGCATGCAGGCGCGTGAGGATCAGCTCGACGCCAGACACCTTCTCTTTCGGGTGGATGTCGACGGGCATGCCGCGACCGTCATCCGCCACGGAAACGGAGTTGTCCTTGTGCAGGACGACGTTGATTTCCTTGGCGTGGCCCGCGAGGGCTTCGTCGACGGAGTTGTCGACGACCTCGTGTGCGAGGTGGTTGGGGCGCGAGGTGTCGGTGTACATGCCCGGACGGCGGCGTACGGGCTCGAGACCTGAGAGGACTTCGATATCGGATGCGGTGTAGGACATTCGCGCCCAGTGTTAAAAGACTGAAAATCGCGGCCTGTCAGAGCCGCGCGGCGCGAAAGCTTACCAGCGTTGCCGGATCAAGAGACCCGCGAATCCCGTGCGATCAGGAGAATTCCGCACGCAGACGCCGGCCCCAGGGCGTGAACATGAGTCCGAATACGACGGCGCCGAGCGCGATCGCCTGCGCCGAGATCTCCCCGATCTGCTTCGTCGTCGCGGGAGCGACCGCAATTTCGGGCAGCGCGACGTTGGCCCCGAGGCCCGACAACGACTGCACTCCGAACACGCAGAGCAACACGACGGCGACGCCGATTCCGATTCCGTTCAAGACGAACAACCAGTTCGTCGAGGCTGGCGCGGCTTCGTGCGCAACGACTTTCCCCGCGTCGATGCGCGCCCACACTGCCGCGTCGAAACGCTTTTCGAGCCGCGGTGCTTTCACCTGAGCGCGTAGGGATTTCTCGAGCCTGGCTTCGATGCCTTTGTCGTTGTTCATGTGTCCTCCGACGCGCCCGCGAGGGCGGCGAGTTTCTTGCGTCCGCGATGCAGCAGCGCCTTGACTGTACCTGTGGGCATCGACAGAAGCTCACCGACTTCCTCACAGCTTCTGTCTTCGAGGTAGAAAAGTACGACGACGCGGCGATAAGGTTCTGGCAACTGCTCGAGCAGGCGCGCGACGTCATATTCCGCGGCCGCCTGGCCCGGATCTCCGCCCGTCGCATGGGCGCCGAACGAGAGCGGGTCTTCGTCGTCATCGGAGACTTCGCTGAAATCCTCGAGTGGCACCATGCGCCGTTCGCGCGACACGGCGGTCAGGCAGGTATTGCGCGCGATCGTGTACAGCCAGGTCGACAGCGCCGCGCGGCCGTCGAACTTCGGCATCGCCTGCCACACCTTCACAAACACCGTCTGCGCCATGTCCTCGGCGAGCGCGGAATCCCGCAGGATCGAGAAGGCAAGATTCATGACCTTCTGGCGGTAGCGGTCCATGAGACCTTCGAGCACGGCACGGCGGTCGCCGCGCCGCAGGGCGGCGACGAGATCGGCATCGCGCTCCGCCGCCGCGCTTTTCGGCGCTTCGGGCGGCGGGGGTTTCAAACCCGGCTTCATGGATAAGGCTGCCTGCACGTGCCTTTGTACTGGCGAGGCATATAGCGGGTTGCAGCGATGCTCCGCAACGGGGCTGCAACCGGATTCCGGGCTGCCGGGTATCAAAGGCGTCCAGTTGATCCATTCGGAGCCAAGTACCTATGCAGCCTCAAGAAATACCCATGCGGCCTGAAAATATCGCCGTCTTCATCCCCATCGTGGCCATCGTGATGGGCATCGGCATCGGAATGCTCGCCATCTGGTCCGAGCATCGGCGCAAGTCGCAGTTGCTCGAACAGAACCACCGCGAGCGCATGCACGCCATCGAAAAAGGCATCGAGCTTCCCGCGCTGCCCGCCAATCTCGTGGGCGGCAGCAACGGACCCTCGACCGCCACCGCCGCGAAGTCGCTGCGCAGCGGCATCATGCTGACGCTGATCGGTGTGTTGCTGTTCATCGCGATCGAACAAGCCGGCGGCACGGAAGGCGCGCTGTTCGGGCTGATTCCCGCCGCCATCGGCATCGCGAACCTGGTGTACGCCGCGATCCTCTGGCAGAAAGAAAAGCGCGGCGAGAAGCCGGAGTGAATCCGGCGGCGTCGCTCAGTCCAGATCGGCGACCAGCGACGCGCGGATGTTGTCCGTCACCGGCGCGAGCGCGTGTGAGTAGTCAGGGTGGTCGATGCCGACGCAGAGCGTGGCGCCACCCTTGAGCTTGATCGCCTCCGCCTCGCCGAGTTCGAACCGCAGAAAGTGCACGGCGGAAGTCTTCGTCTCGTTTTCGCGCTCGAGATCTTCGTCCGCGATCGCGTAAACGCGCGGCAGGTCGCCCACCTGCACCCAGCAACGATCCTCGATGCCGCGCAGCTTTTCGAGCGCGACGCGGCGCACTTCGGGATCCGGGTACTCGATGAGCAACGTCGCCTTCCAGTTGCGGCCATCGGGAACCAGAGGGTTGTAGGCCGCGAGCTCTTCCGCGATCCCCTCGGACTCGAAGATGCGCTCGGTGCGCAACATCTCCTGCACCTGGTATTGCACCGTGAGCCGGTCTTCGAACAACCAGGTCACGTTCGGCCCGACGTTTACCTGACGGTTCTTCTTGTGGGCCATCACGCGCGAGCGGAACTCCACTCGTTCGCGGGAGTAGCGCTCGAGGGACAGCAGATCGTCGGCGTTGAGTTTCTGCATCGCGGATCCTAGAGACCGTAAGCCTTGCGCACGAGCGACATCGGATGCTCGGGTGATCGGTCGGTGGATAGTCCGCTCTCGATCTGATGGCCCGCCATCGGGCAATCGCTCGAATAGTGGTCGGCCTTCGCCGCCTCGACGCGCTTCATCACCGGCGTGCCGATCTTCACCGACGCCGCGCGATACTCCTTCTTCACGGCGTACGTGCCGTTGTGGCCCGAACAGCGCTCGATCACGTCGACCGTGGTTTCGGGGACCAGCTTCAAGACGTCGCGCGTCTTGAGCCCGATGTTCTGCACGCGCAAGTGGCAAGGGACGTGGTAGCTCACCTTGCCGAGCTTTTCCTTGAAATCCGTGCGCAGCAGACCCGCCTTGTGCCGGAGCATCAGGTACTCGAACGGATCGAAGATGCGCGCCTTCACGGCCTGCACGTCCGCATCGTCCGGGAACATGAGCGGCAACTCCTGCTTGAACATGAGCACGCAGGAAGGAATCGGCGCGACGATGTCGAAGCCGTCGTCGATGAGCGCTTTCAACTGCGGGATGTTGAAGTTCTTGTACTTCTCGACGGTTTCGAGATCGCCGAGCTCGAGCTTCGGCATGCCGCAGCACTTTTCCTTCCCGACGACCTTCACCGGGATGCCGTTGTGCTCGAACACGGTTGTCAGGTCTTCCGGCAGATGCGGTTCGTTGCGGTCGCCGTAACAGGTGACGAACAGCGCGACCTTCCCGCGCGTCGTTTCGGTCGGAGTCACGGTGCCGTTGCTTCTGGCAACCTTGCGGGCCCGCGTCGATCCCGTTTTCGAATGGAACTTCGGAATCGGCGCGCTGGCGGCAACGCCGAGCGTGGCTTCGAGCATGGCGCGACCGGCTTTCGTACCGTTCACCGCGTTCACGATTTCGGCGATCACGGGAATCCCCGCGATGCTGCCGAGACCGCGCGTGTTCGACAGAAGCTTGTCGCGAAAGGAATGTTCGCCGGCGCGGTGCTGGTGATGCTTCGCGCGTAGCATCAGATGCGGGAAGTCGATGTTCCAGGGATGCGGCGGAACATACGGACACTTCGTCATGAAGCACATGTCACAGAGGTAACAGTTGTCGACGACGTCCCAGTAGACCTTCTTGTCGACGCTATCCAGTTCGAGTGAATCACTCGCATCGATTGCGTCAAAAAGAGTCGGGAAGGAATTGCACAGCGAGAAACAACGCCGACAGCCGTGGCAGATGTCGAACACGCGCTCGAGCTCTTTCTCGAGCGCGGCCGGGTCGTTGAACTCCGCGCTTCGCCAGTCGAGGGGATGACGCGAGGGCGCCTGCAGGCTGCCCTCGCGTATTCCGGATTCTCCCGCGCTCATGCGGGCGGGATCAGATGGAGTCCAGCGCCTTCTGGAATCGATTGGCGTGCGAGCGTTCCGCCTTCGCGAGCGTCTCGAACCAGTCCGCGATTTCGGAGAACCCTTCTTCGCGCGCGGCCTTCGCCATGCCCGGGTACATGTCGCTGTACTCGTGCGTCTCACCCGCGATCGCGGCCTTCAGATTCATCTTGGTTTCGCCGATCGGCAGACCCGTCGCCGGATCGCCCACCGCTTCGAGATACTCGAGATGACCGTGCGCATGCCCGGTCTCGCCTTCGGCCGTCGAACGGAAAACCGTCGACACGTCGTTGTATCCCTCGACATCCGCCTTGGCCGCGAAATACAGGTACCGACGATTCGCTTGCGATTCGCCGGCGAATGCATCCTTCAGATTCTTCTCGGTCTTGCTGCCTTTGAGGTTCACTGCAATCTCCTTAAGTGATCCGGCTTGCGAATCCAGTCGAGAACTACTCTCATTTAGACTTGTTCTAAGAGCGGCGGGCACTCTACGTCCGCGCGCGCGCGCACGTCAATCGCGACGCGACGCGACTCAGTCTCGTTGCTCTCGCTCGTCGCGGCGTTTAACGTGCCGCGCGTGAAATCCAAATCCAAGACACCCGACTTCGAGCAATCGCTCGCCGAACTCGAAGCGCTCGTTGCGAAACTCGAGCAGGGCGACGTTCCGCTCGAAGACGCGCTCAAGACTTTCGAACGTGGTGTCGCGCTGACACGGCAATGCCAGACCGCACTGCGCACCGCTCAACAGAAAGTCGAAATCCTGCTCGCGCGCGATGGCGGCGAGACGGTCGAGTCTTTCGCCGACGAGGTTGACGAGCCGGAAGACTCCAACGATGACGGGCGCTGAAGCCGCTCGCGCGCCGGGCCCGGATTTTCTCGCCGCACGCGTTCCGGACTATCAATCGCGCATCGAAGCCGTTCTTGCGCGCGCGCTCGAGATCGACGGCGCCGCGACGCCGCGTCTCGTCGAAGGGATGCGCTACAGCACCCTGGCCGGCGGCAAACGCGTGCGTCCCGTGCTCGTCTACGCGACCGGTGAGGCGCTGGGCGCACCACTCGAAACGCTGGACGCCGCGGCAGCCGCGGTCGAGCTGATACACGTCTACAGTCTCGTGCACGACGATCTGCCCGCGATGGACAACGACGACCTGCGCCGTGGACGTCCGACCTGCCATCGAGCCTTCGACGAAGCCACCGCGATCCTGGTCGGCGACGCATTGCAGGCGCGCGCGTTCGAAGTGCTCGCGCACGCTCCCGCGCAGGTTCCCGCGAACGCACGCCTCGAGATGCTCAAGGTGCTCGCCGATGCCATTGGTACACGCGGGATGGCCGGCGGCCAGGCGATCGATCTCGAGGCCGTGCGCCAGTCGCTCGATGAAGCGGCGCTCGAACGCATGCACCGGCAGAAGACTGGCGCGCTGATTCAGGCCAGCGTGCTGCTCGGTGCGATTTCCGCCGCGGGTCCAGATCTGCCCGAACGCGCGGCGCTCGCAGAATTCGGCGCCGAGATCGGCCTCGCCTTCCAGATCCAGGACGACATCCTGGATGTCGAGGGAAGCACCACGATTCTCGGGAAACGCGCGGGCGCCGACGCCGATCGAATCAAGCCGACATATCCGTCCGTACTCGGCCTCGATGCTGCCCGCGTCCAGGCGATTCGCCGCCGGGATCGCGCGATCGCCGCGCTCGCGCCCTACGGCGGACGTTTCGCGTCACTCGCTGAATTCGCCGGCTTCCTCGTTTCCCGGGCCAGCTGAGCCCGGGCCAACAGAACGATTGTGTAAACTGCGCCGGCAATGTCGGAAGCCCCGGAACCGCTCGCCCTCCTCAAGTCGATCAATCTCCCCGCGGACCTGCGCGCGCGGGCGGAGAGCGAGCTCGGCCACGTCTGCGCGGACCTGCGCGAATACCTGATCCGCAGTGTCGCGACGCGCGGCGGCCACTTCGCCGCCGGACTGGGTACCGTCGAACTCACCGTCGCGCTGCACTACGTGTTCGACACGCCGCACGATCGCCTCGTCTGGGACGTCGGCCACCAGGCGTATCCGCACAAGGTGCTCACCGGCCGCCGCGAGCGCCTCGATTCGATCAAGCAGAAGGACGGGCTCGCGCCCTTCCCGTCGCGCGCGGAAAGCGAATACGACACCTTCGGCGTCGGTCATTCGAGCACGTCGATCA
Source organism: Pseudomonadota bacterium (assembly GCA_043747835.1). Lineage (GTDB taxonomy): Bacteria > Pseudomonadota > Gammaproteobacteria > Steroidobacterales > Steroidobacteraceae > CADEED01. Next base: position 16,119 of record JAYTOK010000089.1, read on the forward strand.
GTGCGGCACTCGGCATGGCGGTGGCCGCGGAACAGAAGAAGGAAGACCGCCGTGTCGTCGCGATCATCGGCGATGGCGCGATCACCGGCGGCATGGCGTGGGAAGGGTTGCTCAACGCCGGCGCCCGCAAGACAAACCTGCTCGTGATCCTCAACGACAACGACATGTCGATTTCCGAGAACGTCGGCGCGCTGTCGAACTACTTCGCGAAGGTGCTCTCGGGCCGCATGTACTCCTCGCTGCGTTCGGGCGGCAAGAAGTTCCTGAAGCCCATGCCCACGATGTGGGAGCTCGCGCGCCGCTCCGAAGAAATGATGAAGGGCATGGTCCTGCCCGGCACGATTTTCGAAGAGCTCGGCTTCAACTACATCGGTCCGATGAACGGCCACGACATCAAGGAGCTCGTGACGACCCTGCGCAACATGCGCAGCCTGCAGGGCCCGCAGCTCCTGCACGTCGTCACGAAAAAGGGCAAGGGTTACGCGCCCGCGGAGGCGGACCCGATCAAGTGGCATGGCCCCGGCCCCTTCGATCCGGTCAGCGGCACGATCTTCAAGGAAAAATCGCAGGGCCCCACCTACTCGCAGATCTTCGGCCAGTGGCTGTGCGACATCGCGGAAAAAGATCCGCGCGTCGTCGGCATCACGCCCGCGATGCGAGAAGGCTCCGGTCTCGTGGAGTACTCCAAGAAATTCCCGACGCGCTATTTCGACGTCGCGATCGCCGAACAGCACGCCGTCACGTTCGCGGCCGGCCTCGCCTGCGAAGGCCTGCGCCCCGTCGTGGCCATCTACTCGACGTTCCTGCAGCGCGCCTACGACCAGCTCATCCACGACGTCGCGCTGCAGAACCTGCCGGTGCTGTTCGCGCTCGATCGCGCGGGCGTCGTGGGCGGCGATGGCGCCACGCACCAGGGCTCTTACGACTACTCCTTCCTGCGTTGCATCCCGAACATGGTGGTGATGGCACCCTCCGACGAGAACGAATGCCGCCAGATGCTCTTCACGGGCACGACGCTGCCCGGACCGTCCGCCGTGCGCTATCCGCGCGGGACCGGACCCGGTGTCGCGATCCAGAGCGAGATGTCGGCGATTCCGGTGGGCAAGGCGCAAGTGCGCCGCAAGGGAAATTCCGGGCTGCTGATTCTCGCGTTCGGCGCGTTGGTGCGTTCCGCGGAGACCATCGGCGAGCGGCTCGACGCAACGGTCGTGAACATGCGCTTCGTCAAACCACTCGACGAGGATCTCGTGCTCTCGCTCGCGCGCACGCACACCGCGCTCGTGACCCTCGAAGAGAATGCGGTGCAGGGTGGTGCGGGCTCGGCGTGTCTCGAGTTGCTCGCGAACTGCGAGAGCGCGCTTCCTTCACTGACGCTTGGCATTCCCGACCGGTTCATCGAGCACGGCTCACGCGACGATTGCCTGAAAGCGGCGGAGCTCGATCTGCCGAGCCTCGAGGCCGCCGTGCGCCGATTCTGGGAACAATTGGCCGGCTCGAAGCGTTTGGTCTCGGTGACATAGCTTCAGGGGCATAAAACGCCCGTTTTCGCTCCCGTATCTCAAATGAGGGGTTGATCCAGCCCCCAAAGCCCGCAAACTGTGCATCTCATGAAACCCGCCGCCGCACCTCAGGCCCGCGTCGTCAACGTCGAAGACGTTCAGAGCCGAGCCGACACCCGCCAGATTCCGATCAACCAGGTCGGCATCAAGAACATCAACCACCCCGTACGCGTGAAGGATCGTTCGGCCGGCGAACAGCACACCGTCGCCAACTTCAACATGTACGTGAACCTGCCTCACAACTTCAAAGGCACGCACATGTCCCGGTTCGTGGAGATCCTCCACCACGGCCGCGAAATCTCCGTCGAATCGTTCGGCTCGCTGCTCGCGGAAATGACCGACCGCCTCGAGGCGGACGCGGGCCACATCGAGATGACCTTCCCGTATTTCGTGATGAAGAAAGCGCCGGTCTCCGGCGTCGAAAGCTACATGGACTACAACGCGAGCCTCATCGGTAAACGCGTGAAGGGCGAGACGCAGATGTGGGTGCGCGTGGTGGTGCCCGTGACGAGCCTGTGCCCCTGCTCGAAGAAGATTTCCGAGCGCGGCGCGCACAACCAGCGTTCGCACGTGACGATCTCCGCGAAGTTGCGCGAGCACATGTGGATCGAGGAGTTCATCGAAATCGCCGAGAGCGAAGCGTCGTGCGAGCTCTATGGAATCCTGAAGCGCCCCGACGAGAAATACGTGACCGAACGCGCGTACGACAATCCCAAGTTCGTCGAGGACATGGTGCGTGACGTGGCCGTTCGCCTGAACGACGAACCGCGCATCGCCGCGTACGTCGTCGAGTCGGAGAACTTCGAGTCGATCCACAACCACTCCGCGTACGCGCTCATCGAGCGCGACAAGGACGCCGATCCCGCCTGAGTCGATGTTCGCGCGGCTCCTGCGTGCGACCTGCGTGCGACCTGCGTCACAGATTGATTCCGGGTTGACGCGCCCGTTCCCGACATCGGCTGGAATGGCAGGCGTTCGATCCCCGTGGCGTCCCCAGGGACCCGATGTCGCATCCTTCCCGAACCTTGTTAGGCCTCGCCGCCGCGGCAACGCTCGGAGCGGGGCTGGCGTGCGCGAGCGCGTCCGCCGCGACACTCGAGGTGTCGGCGCTGCAACGCAATGGAAAACCACTCGCGGGCGCGGTCATCACGCTCGAAGCGCAGCCGCCCTTGCTGCCGCCGATCGCGCCCTTGCAGGCCGTCATCGATCAGGTCGGCCTCGCGTTCGCGCCGGATGTTCTCGTAGTGCCTGTGAACTCGAGCGTGCGATTCCCGAACAGTGACGCCGTGAGCCACCAGGTCTATTCCTTTTCGCCCGCCCGCAAGTTCCAGCTCCCGCTCTACCGCGGCAAGCCCTATCCACCCGTCACGTTCGACGAACCCGGCATCGTCACGCTCGGCTGCAACATCCACGACCGCATGCTTGCCTACATCGTCGTCACGGCGGCGCCGTTCTTCGGTCGCACCGATGCCGCGGGCCACTGGTCCGCGAGCGAGCTTCCAGCGGGTCGTTACCAGCTCACGCTCTGGCATCCGCTGTTGCACGAAGCGCAGGTGCCCGGCCAGGTCGTCGAGGTGAGTCGCGAACAGGAATCCGTGGAGCTGCGCCTCACGAAACCGCTGCGCCCCGCACCGCTCACCGGGCGTCCCCACTCATGGGATTACTGAAAACCACGACCCTCGGCATGCTGCTCGCGTCGGCGACTCACGCGGCGGTCGCCGCCGACTGGCGGCTCGCGGTCGACCTGCGCGCGATGCAGTCGGACGGGCGCGACTCTTTCCTCGAGAACGGTCAGGGCAAGTTGCGATTCGACGATGAGGATGAAGGCATCCGCCTCGGCCGTTTGTACGCCGCCATCGATGCGCCGCTCGGCGAATCGTTCGCGGTGCACGTCGAGGGTTCGACCTGGGACGACGACAAGAATCCCTTCGACCTCACGGAGGCCTGGCTCGAATACCGGCCGGTTCCTCGCGCGGGCTTCAAGCCGCGCCTGCGTCTCGGAGCGTTCTATCCACCGATGTCGCTCGAGAGCCGCGCCGTGGGCTGGGAAACGCCTTACACGATCACGCCGTCGGCCATTGGATCGTGGATCGGCGAGGAGCTCCGCACCGTCGGTCTCGAAAGCCAGGTGGACTGGCTCGGCACGCGCCTCGGCCACTCGCTCGACCTGCAATTCACCGCGGCGCTGTTCGGCTGGAACGATCCGGCGGGCACGATGCTCGCGACGCACGGTTTCGCGCTGCATGACCGTCAAACTACCCTGTTCGGTCGCGTCGGCGCGCCGCAGTCGGACCCGACTCTCGCGAAGAAGGAACTCTTCCACGAGATGGATGACCGGCCGGGCTTCTACGTCGGCGCGCAGGCGAGTTGGCACGACCGCGCCGTGCTCAACGTCCTGCGCTACGACAACCGTGCCGACCCTTCCGTTTTCGACGCGGCGATCAACGATTTCGCGTGGCTCACGAAGTTCGACGCCGCGGCATTGCGCCTCGAAGGCAGCGAGGGCTGGACGGCAATCCTGCAGGCTCTCGATGGCGACACCTGGATCGCGCCGGGGCCGTGGCTGCGGTGGCGGTTCGATTCGCAATCCGCTCTTCTCGCGAAGCGCTTCGGCGCGCACATGTTCGCCGCGCGCTACGACGCGTTCGCGGTCGAGTTCCGGGACAATCCTCGTGCCTGGGGCAGCGAGGTTGGGCACGCCTGGACGGTCGCGTACACACTCGATCGCGGCGGACCGTGGCGATTGGCGCTCGAATGGCTGCGCGTGACGAGCGATGTGCGCGCGCGCATCCCTCTCGGCGAGTCGCCGCTCGCCACGGAATCGAAGATCGAGTTTTCGGCGCGTTACACGCTGAGCGGTTCGCTCTGACGGCGCCGCGTGCTGCGCGGCGGTACACTCCGCCGCATGCGAAAGTCCGGAACAATCATCGCCCTTGCGCTGACCGCACTCGCGCGCGTCGTCTCCGCCGCGCCGGCCGCGCCGGCCGCGACGACAAGCGAAAGACCCGCGCTGCTCGTGTTTGCCGCCGCGTCGCTGACCAACGTGCTCGGCGAGCTGTCACCGACGTGGGAGAAACAGTCCGGCGTCGCCGTCAAACTATCGTTCGCTGCGAGCTCGGTGCTGGCGCGCCAGATCGAGGCCGGCGGCAAAGCCGACGTCTTCGTCTCCGCCGACCAGGAGTGGATGGACTATCTGCAGGCGCGCAACCTGCTCGACAAACCGTTACGCCGCGATCTCGTCGGCAACCGCCTCGTGCTCATCGCTCCCGCGGACAGCAAGATCAATCTCACCATCGCACCCGGATTTCCGTTGTTCGAAGCGCTGGGCCGCGGACGGCTGTCCACGGGCGATCCGGACACGGTGCCGGTCGGCCGATACGCCCGATCCGCGCTCATGTCGCTCGGCGCGTGGGACAAAATCGCGGATCGGTTGGTGCGCGCGGACAACGTGCGCAGCGCGATGATGTTCGTTGCGCGCGGCGAAGTACCGCTTGGCATCGTGTACACGACGGACGCGCTCGTCGACAAGAAGGTGCGCATCGTCGACACGTTTCCGCTCAATACGCACAACCCGATTACCTACCCGGCGGCGGCGATGCACGGGGCGCGTGCCGAGGCGGCGGCGTATCTGGCGTTTCTCGAGGGAGGGGAGGCAGCGCCCGTGTGGAAGCGCTATGGATTCTTGGCGTTGCGGAAGGATTAAAGGGGACAGATCAGAAAATGGGGACATTCCCCATTTCCCCCCAAGGGACAAAAGGGGACGGGCCTGCCGCAGGCCCTTCCCCTTTTGTTAGGAAATGGGGAATGTCCCCATTTTCTGATCTGTCCCCTTTAATCCTGCGGCTCATTGCCCTGCAGGCGCGACACCAGCGCGCGCAGGAACACGCGGTTGAATCGCAGTTGGCAGGCCGCGGACACCTGCTCGAGCAACGTCGAGCTCACGCGCAGCACGGACACCGCCGTCTCCGCCTTGATCGTCGCGGTGCGGCGCGCGCCACGCACGTAACTCGTCTCGCCGAAGCAGTCGCCGGAATCCATCGAGCCCAATGTCTTGCCGTGGCGCTCCACGGTGCACTTGCCGTTGACGAGGATGTAGAAGCGATCGTCCATCTCGCCTTCCTTCACGATCTCCTCGCCGGCCGCGTAGTCCGTCATGGAGCTGGCGCGCAGCACTTCCCAGATTTCGGCGTGAGAGAAGTCGTGGAAGAAGCGCAGTCGACGCAGCACGTCGAACTGTTCCTGCTGATCGATGCGCGCGTTCTGCTCGCGCAGGCGCTGATGGACGCGCGTGAGATCGGCCGCGAAATCGGAGCCCGACTTCTGCCGCTTGTCCGGCGACTTCATCATCGCGATCGTGACGATTTCCTCGAGCTCCTCGGGGACGTCCTTGCGCTGCGTATGGATCGGCGGCGGAGTCGCGTACACGATCTGGTGCAGTAGTTTGACGAGGTTGCCGGCGCGGAACGGCCGGATGCCGGTCAGCAGCTCGTACATCACCGCGCCTAGAGAATAGAGATCCGAGTGATGGGTGAGCTCGAGGCTCTGCACCTGTTCGGGCGACATGTACGACGGCGAGCCCGCGATGCCTTCGATGCGCGAGATCTCGGAGTCCGCGACCAGGGCGATGCCGAAGTCGATGATTCGCACGTCGGAATCCTGCGTGAGCATGATGTTCGACGGCTTGATGTCGCGGTGGATGACTCCACGCGTGTGCGCGTAGTGCAGCGCCTTCGCGCACTTGAACATGATCTCGACGACGTCGTCGACGCGCAGCAGGTTGTCGGGGCGGCAATAGGCAGAGAGCGTCCGCGCGCCGTGCACGTGTTCGGTGACGATGTAGCAGCGGCCGTTCTCTTCGCCGGCGTCGTAGATGGGGAGGATGTGCGGGTGCTGCAGCATGCCGACCATGTGCGCTTCCGACAGGAACATCTTGCGCGCGATCTTGGCGCGCTCGTCCGTCGGGTCCTGGTCCATGTTGTAGACCTTGATCGCGACGTCACGACCGTAATACGAGTCGTGCGATAGATAGACAGTACCGGTGGAACCCCGACCGACTTCGTTGATGATTACATATTTACCGATGCGATCCGGAACGCGGTTTTCCAGGATTTTTGCTGCCTGAGCATCGGGTCCGGTCTTTGTGGCTTGCAGCGACATGAGCGCGGGCAGAATACGGCCGCGGAATCGCCCGGGATGTGACCCGGGTCCCGCTTCACCGGCGGGGGTCAAACAGGTCGTCGCGCGATTCAACTCGCGAAGTGGTCGTACCCCGCGCCCGAGAACTGCATCACACCGCCGCGGGCGAAGACCCTCACCCCCGAACCGGCGACTAGATTGCCGATTCTCGTCACCGGCCCCAGCCCGCGCGCGATGGCGTTGGTCATCGCACCGAGCCGCGCCAGCGGAACGGTGAACAACAATTCGTAGTCCTCGCCGCCAGTTAGCGCGTATTCCCGCGCGAGCTCTCGACCGACCGCGCCCATCAACGGCTCTGAGATCGGCAGCGCCGATGCTTCGACTTCCGCCCCGCAACCGCTCGCGGCGCAGAGCTTTTCGAGATCGCCGCCCAGACCATCCGAAACGTCGATGCATGCGCTCGCCAGACCCCGCAACGCAACACCGATCTCGCAGCGCGGCGTCGGGAACAGGAACCGGTCGCGCAGGATCTGCGCGTTCATGGCATCCGACACGTGCAGCCTGCCCTGCTCGAGCGCGAGTCCCGCGGCCGAATCGCCCGGCGAACCCGTCACGAAGATCGCATCTCCCGCCTGGCCGCCTTTGCGTTCGAGCGCGACGCCGATCGGAACGATCCCGATGATGGTGACCGTGATCGAGAGCGGCCCCCGAGTCGTGTCTCCACCGACGAGCGCGACGTTGTGCCGACGGCAGAGATCACCCGCCGCCCGCGCGAATTGCGAAAGCCAGGGTTCGTCGGAGCGTGGGATCGTGAGCGCGAGCAGTGCCCACGCGGGTTCGGCGCCCATCGCCGCGATGTCGGAGAGATTCACCGCGAACGCGCGATGCCCGACCGACGCCGCGGGCGAACCGACCGGGAAATGCACGCCTTCGACGAGGGAATCGGTGACGACGACGAGCTCGCGCGATGCGGGCGGCACGACGACGGCGCCGTCATCGCCGACACCGATGCGCACGTCATTACGCTCGGCGCCGAGGCGCGCGAAGTGTTTGCCGATGAGCTCGAATTCACCCTGAGGCATGGGGTGAGCTTAAAGGGGACAGATCTATTTATGAATAAATAGATCTGTCCCCTTTAATGTTCCAGTGGACGCAGCTCGCGCGCCGCGGCGTCCAGCACCGCATTCACGAACTTGTGGCTGTCCGTCGCGCCGAATCTTTTCGCGAGACCGACGGCCTCATTGATCACGACGCGGTACGGCACGTCCGGCGACGACCGCAACTCGTGCGTTCCCACCCACAACACGGCGCGCTCGACCGGATCGAGGTCCTTGGGCTTGCGGTCCATGAACGGCGCGAGCGCGGTGTCGAGCGCCTCACTACCGCCGCAGATGTCGGTCACGAGCTGTTTGAAGTACCCGCGATCCGCCTTGTGCATGTCTTCTTCGGTCGCGAACTCGTTCACGACGTCCTGCCACGGCGACGCATTGATCTGCCAGCGGTAGAGCGCCTGCATGGCGAGCTTGCGCGCGACGGCGCGGCGCATCGACGCCGGGCTGATGCCGGCGCTGCGGCTCATCGGCGCACCTTCGCAGCCTTGCGCGCGGGTCGCTTCGCGGGCGGCGCCAGTAGCTGGATCATCTCGAGCGCCGCTTCCATCGATTCGCATCCCTTGTTCATGCGCGCGACATCGGCGCGTTCTTCGGCCTGCGCCTGGGTCTCCGTCGTCAGCACGCCGAAAATCACGGGCACGCCCGTCGACAATCCCGCGTCCATCAGTCCGCGCGCGCACTCGCCCGCCACGAAATCGAAATGCGGCGTGTCGCCGCGGATCACGCAGCCCAACGCGATCACGGCGTCCACGCGGCCGCTCGCGGCGAACATCTTCGCGGCCAGCGGCAGCTCGAAAGCGCCGGGCACGCGCTCGATGAACAGCCGCGACGCAACGCCGCCATGCACGCGCCAGGCGGCACTCGCGCCGTCGACGAGCTGGTCGACGAGCTGCGCATTGAATCGCGCTGCGACGATCACGACACGGCGTGAGCTCGCATCGAAGGTCGAATCGGTTTTGAGGCTGCCAGTCATGGGCGCGGGAGTATACCGGCCTATTCCGCGACGTAGCCCGTGATCTCGAGGCCGAAGGCCGCGATGCCCTGCAGTTGTTTGGGCGCGGACAACACCTGCATGCGCGTGACGCCCAGGTCCTTGAGGATCTGCGCACCGATGCCGTAGGTACGCAGCACCGTCGGCGCCGCCGCCGGCTTGCCAAGGGTTCCGAGCGTCTGCACGCTGTCGGCGAGTTCACGCGGCGTCGACGAATCGCGCAGCACGATCACGATGCCGGTGCCGACTGTCGCGATGCGCTTCATCGCGTCGCGCAGCGTCCACGTGCCGCCGGCGCCGTGCACGCCGATCACGTCCGAGAGCGTGTCGACGAGATGCACGCGCACGAGCGGCGGATGCGACGCATCCGGAGTGCCGCGCACGAGCGCGAGGTGCAGGTCGCGATGCACGCGATCTTCATACGCGAGCAGGCGAAACGCGCCGAACTCGGTCTCGACGGATTTCTCGGCGATGCGTTCGACCGAACGCTCCTGACGCAGCCGGTGACGGATCAGGTCCGCGATCGTACCGATCTTGAGTCCGTGCTTTTCGGCGAAAGCCTCGAGGTCTGGACGGCGCGCCATCGTGCCGTCGTCGTTCATGACTTCGACAATGACCGCCGAAGGGTCGAGCCCCGCGAGCCGCGCGAGATCGCAACCGGCTTCCGTGTGACCCGCGCGCGTAAGTACGCCGCCGGGCTGCGCCATGACGGGGAAGATGTGGCCGGGTTGGCGCAGATCTTCGGGCCGCGCATCGGCCTTCACCGCGGCGCGCACGGTTTGCGCGCGATCGTGCGCGGAGATGCCGGTCGTGATGCCCTCGGCCGCCTCGATCGACAGCGTGAAATTCGTGCGGTGCTCGCGATGCGTCTCGCTGACCATGAGCGGCAGCCGCAATTGGCGGCAACGCTCAGCGGTCAACGTCAGACAGATGAGTCCGCGGCCGAAGCGCGCCATGAAGTTGATGTCTTCCGCCCGGACTTTACCCGCAGCCATCAACAGGTCGCCTTCGTTCTCGCGATCCTCGTCGTCCATGATCACGACCATTTTGCCGGCCGCGATGTCCGCGAGGATTTCTTCGATCGTGTTGAGAGTCTTCATGCGGTGTTCGACAGTCGCTCGACGTAGCGCGCGAGCAGATCGATTTCGAGGTTGAGTTTCGAGCCGGCGCGCAACGCGCCGAACGTCGTGACCTCGAGTGTATGCGGAATCAGGTTGATGAAGAACTTCACGCCGTCCACGTCGTTGACGGTGAGGCTCACGCCATCGAGCGTGACCGACCCCTTGCGCGCGATGTACCGCGCCAGCGGCGCGGGTGCGGCAAGCTCCACGCGCAACGAGCGCGCGTCGGAGGTCGCGCTCAGCACGTCGACGACCCCGTCGACGTGGCCGGAAACCCAGTGTCCACCGAGACTGTCTCCCGCCCGCAGCGCGGGCTCGAGGTTCACGCGCGCGCCGGCGAATTTTCCACCGAGCGTCGTGACCGCGAGAGTCTCTCCCGATACGTCCGCTTCGAACGCCGAATCAGCGAGCGCCGCGACCGTCAGACAGACGCCGTCGACCGCGACGCTGGCGCCGAGAGTCAAACGCTCGCGCAGCGCCGGCCCGCACGAAACTTCGACGCGCAGATCGGCTCCTTGTGCACCCGCGCGGGGTTCGCAACGAAGGAGCACACCCACTTCCTGCACGATTCCTGTGAACACGATCGTTCCCTACTTCTTGCCGGCCGGCTTGCTTGCGACGCGCGGCGCCAGGCGCAACCGGATATCCGGCCCGATCTGCACCGATTCACGCAACTCGAACGCAGGCGCATCCGCTAGTTTGCTGATACGCGGCAACGCCACGAGCGGTCGCGCATCCTTGCCGAGCAGCTTCGGCGCGATGTACAGCAGCCATTCGTCGACGAGACCCGCGGCGAACAGCGCGCCTGCGAAGCGCGGCCCGGATTCGACGAGCACCTCGTTGATCTCCAGCTCGGCGAGCCGCGCGAACACACGATCGAGGTCGAGATGCGTGCGTATCACGCGCACGCGTTCGATGCGCGCGGGGCCCAGCATCTCTTCGCCCGACGCTAGACGCCGCTTCGCGTTCGCGCCGGCATCGCGCGCGCGCGTCGAAGAAAAGATGAGGACTTCTCCGGGCGGCGCGAGGATCTTCGCGGTCTTGCGCAAACGACGCCGGCGATCGAGAACGACGCGCAACGGCTGACGCGGCGCGTCGATGCGCACGTCGAGCCGCGGATCGTCCGCGAGCACGGTGTCGGCGCTCGTGAGCACCGCGCCGCTCTGCGCGCGCCAGGTCTGCACGTCGGCGCGCGCTTCCTCACTCGTGATCCACTGGCTTGCGCCGTTGGCGAGCGCGGTGCGGCCGTCGAGACTCGCGCCAGTCTTCAAGCGGATGAACGGGCGACCGCGGCGCATGCGCATCATGAAACCCGCGTTCAACGCTTCGGCGTCGGCCGCGAGCAGGCCCGACTGCACGATGACGCCGGCTTCCTTGAGTAGTTTGGCGCCGCCACCGTTCACGCGCGGATTCGGATCCGCGACGGCGTAGACGACGCGGCGGATGCCGGCCGCGAGCAGCACGTCGACGCACGGCGGCGTGCGGCCGTGATGACAACAGGGTTCGAGGGTGACGTACGCGGTGGCGCCGCGTGCGCGATCGCCGGCCGCGCGCACCGCGATCGGCTCCGCATGCGGCTCGCCCGCGCGTTCGTGCCAGCCCTCGCCCACGATTTCTTCGTCGCGCGCGAGCACCGCGCCGACGCGCGGGTTCGGCTGCGTGCTGAAGAGGCCGCGCGCGGCGAGTTCGAGCGCGCGGCGCATCGCAACTTCATCGAAGGGACTGAACTTCACTTGCGATCCTTCTTCTTCGGCGGCTCGGTCGGCAGGAACGAGAGCTGATCCTCGCTCGGCGTGCGGCCGCGGCGATGGCGCAACCGGTCTATCTCCTCGCGGAACGCCTCGACGTCCTGGAACTGGCGGTAGACGGACGCGTAGCGGACATATGCCACCTCGTCGAGCCGGTGCAGCTCCTCCATCACGATCTCGCCGATTTGCCGAGAGGTCACTTCTCGTTCGCCGAGGCCGCGCAGCTTGCGCGTGATGTGGCCGACGGCCTCCTCGATCGACTCACGGCTCACCGGCCGCTTCTCGAGCGACTTCAGCATGCCGTACCGCAGCTTGGCTTCGTCGAACGGCACGCGACGCTGGTCGCTCTTGACGACCAGCGGCATCAGCAGCTCCGCGGTTTCGAAGGTCGTGAAGCGTTCGCCGCATTCGAGGCATTCGCGCCGGCGACGAATCTGCGCGCCCTCGGCCGCGAGCCGCGAGTCGTTCACCTTCGTATCCGGATGCGCGCAGAACGGACAATGCATGGCCCGTCCTCAGTGGCCTCGTCCCGGGTGGCTCTCTTCAGGCTCCATAAACCGGATAACGGCGGCACAGCTCGGAGACGTCCGCGCGGGCTTTTTCGATCGCCGCGTCGCTGCCATTCGCATCGAGCACGTCCGCGATCCAGTCCGCGATCTGTTCGAACTCGCGCTCCTTGAAGCCGCGAGTCGTGCCGGCCGGCGAGCCGATGCGGATGCCGCTCGTGATCATCGGCGGGCGCGGATCGTTGGGCACCGCGTTTTTGTTCACGGTGATGTGCGCCTTGCCGAGCGCCGCATCCGCTTCCTTGCCGGTGATCGCCTTGTCGGACAGGTCGAGCAGGAAGAGATGATTGTCGGTGCCGCCGGAAACGATCTTGAAGTTGCGCTTCTGAAGTCGCGCCGCGGTCGCACGCGCGTTCGCCACGACTTGTTTCTGATACTCCTTGAACTCCGGCTGCAGCGCCTCGAGGAACGCCACGGCCTTCGCGGCGATCACGTGCATAAGGGGACCGCCTTGTGTTCCCGGAAACACCAGCGAGTTGAGCTTCTTCGTGATCGCGTCGTTGGCGCGCGCGAGGATCAGACCACCGCGCGGACCACGCAGCGTCTTGTGCGTGGTCGTCGTGACGACGTCGGCGTACGGAATCGGATCCGGGTACAGGCCCGTGGCCACCAGGCCCGCGACGTGCGCCATGTCGACGAACAGATAGGCGCCGACCGAATCGGCGATCTCGCGGAACTTCTTGAAGTCGAGGTAACGGGAGTAGGCAGAGAAACCCGCGATGATCATTTTGGGTTTTTCAGCGAGGGCCTGCGCCGCCAACGCGTCGTAGTCGATCTCGCCGTTGTCCGGGCGGATCCCGTACTGCACCGCGCGGAAGAGTTTTCCGGAGAAATTGACCTTGGCGCCGTGCGTGAGATGGCCGCCGTGATCGAGGCTCATGCCGAGGATGGTGTCGCCTGGATTGATCAGCGCGAGGTAGGCCGCGGCATTCGCCTGCGAACCGGAGTGCGGTTGCACGTTCGCGTAGTCGGCGCCGAAGAGCTTCTTGGCGCGGTCGATGGCGAGTTGCTCGGCGATGTCGACGAATTCGCAGCCGCCGTAGTAACGCTTGCCCGGATAGCCCTCGGCGTACTTGTTCGTGAGGACGGTGCCCTGCGCCTCGAGCACGCGCGGACTGACATAGTTCTCCGACGCGATCAGCTCGATGTGGTCTTCCTGACGCTGACGTTCGTTCTTGAGAGCGGTCTCGAGCTCGGGGTCGAAGCCACCGATGGTCATCGCGGTTCGGAACATGCTTGAAGCCTCGCGGGTCGGATTCCGGGGGCCGCGAATTGTACTGGATGGACCCCGCTTTAGTGGTGCCGGGGAGCGGTTCTCGTGGTTCGCGATCTACCGTACCGACCAATCCCCGGTCGAAAAGGCCGCGAACCACGAGAACCGCTCCCCGGCACCACTATTCCAAGAGTCCCTCCACAACCCCGGTCCACGCCTGCGCGACGTTGATGCGGTTGTATCCCCCACCCCCGGTGCCGAGCACCCGCCCGTGGCCCAGCGCCTCCGCCAATCCCGCAAGGTCCCGCGCGGCGCGGCGATGCGTATCCGCCGTAAAACGCATATGCGTGATCGGGTCGCCCTCGATGCTGTCCGCGCCGGCCTGCAGCAATATGAATTCAGGTTCGAAGATCTCGAGATGCGCGAGCACGCGCGGCCATTCGGCCTGGAACACCGCGTCGTCCGCGCCGGGAGGCACCGGGATGTTGAGCTTCGAGCCCTTGGCCGCGCCCAATCCCGTCTCGTCTTCGCGGCCCGTGCCCGGATAGAGGTAACGCCCGTCTTCGTGGATGTCCGCGAAAATCAGGTCGGGGTCGTCGACGAAACCGTAGAACACGCCGTCGCCGTGATGCGCATCGATATCCACATAAGCAATGCGCTTCAACCCGTGGTTCTTCCGCAGCATTTCGACCGCGACTCCGCAGTCATTGAACACGCAGAATCCCGCGGCGCCCGCGCGCGTCGCGTGGTGCAACCCCGCGATCGGCACGAACGCGCGCCGCGCCTTGCCCGCCATGATCTCCTCCGCGGCGAGCAGCGTCCCGCCGACGACATCGGCCGCGGCTTCGTACACCCCGCGAAACGCGGGCGTGTCGCCCGCGTCGAGATAGCCCTCGCCCGTCACCGATTTTTGTGCGACCAGCTCGACATATTGAGGCGTGTGGAAACTCAGCAATTCATCGCGCGTGGCCGCGCGCGTTTCCATGAGTCGCACTTGCTTGTCGAGTCCGCGCGCGGTGAATTCCGCGTAGAAGGCCGCGTGACGATCGGCACCGAAGGGGTGACCGTCGGGAAATCCGTAGCGCGCGGAGCGCTCGCCGGCGACGACCAGGACCTGACGCGGCGTGCCCGGTGAGGGCGGTGGCTGAGCGGATGATTTCGTACTCAGATTGTTCTCCCCCGAGCGAACGTAGCACAGCGTAAGGCCACGGGGATGTAGAATTCCGCGCCTTCCCGCCTCATAAGTCTTCACGGAATTCATGGCCCAATACATCTACACGATGAACCGGGTCGGCAAAGTTGTACCGCCGAAACGAGTCATCCTCCGCGACATCAGTCTGTCTTTCTTCCCTGGCGCCAAGATCGGCGTGCTGGGCCTCAACGGGTCCGGCAAATCCACCCTGCTCAAGATCATGGGTGGCATCGACACCAACTTCGAAGGCGAAGCGCGCGCGCAGACGGGCATCAAGGTCGGCTATCTGCCGCAGGAACCCGAGCTCGATCCCGACAAGGACGTGCGCAGCGTCGTCATGGAAGGTCTCGGTGGAGCGTTCGCGCAGGTCGCGCGGTTCAACGAGATCTCCGACAAGTTCGCCGACCCGGAACTCGATCCCGATGAGATGAACAAGCTCCTCGAGGAGCAGGCGACGCTGCAGGACGCGATCGATGCGGCCGGCGGCTGGGAGCTCGAACGCAAGCTCGAAATCGCCGCGGATGCACTGCGCCTGCCGCCGTGGGAATCGATCATCAACAAACTGTCGGGCGGTGAGAAACGCCGCGTGGCGTTGTGCCGGCTGCTGCTGTCGGCGCCCGACATGCTGCTGCTCGACGAGCCGACTAACCATCTCGATGCCGAATCGATCTCGTGGCTCGAGAAGTATCTCGAGGCGTATCCATCCACCGTCATCGCGGTCACGCACGATCGCTACTTCCTCGACAACGTCGCGGAGTGGATCCTCGAACTCGATCGCGGCCACGGCATTCCCTATCAGGGCAACTACACGACCTGGCTCGAACAGAAAGGCGCGCGACTTGCCGCGGAAGAGCGAACCAACGAGGGCCTGAAGAAACAGCTCGCGGCGGAACTCGAGTGGGTGCGCACGAGCCCGAAAGGCCGCAGAGTCAAGAACAAGGCACGCGTCGCGCGTTACGAAGAACTCTCCTCGCGCGAATTCCAGGAACGCAACGAGACGAACGAGATCTACATCCCGCCGGGCGAGCGCCTCGGCGATGTCGTGATCGAAGCCAAGAACTTGCGCAAGTCGTACGGCGATCGTCTGCTCATCGACAACCTGAATTTCAATCTACCCGCCGGTGGCATCGTCGGCATCATCGGACCGAACGGCGCCGGAAAGACCACTCTCTTCCGCATGATGTCCGGCCTCGAAAAGCCCGACAGCGGCGAGCTGCGTATCGGTCCTTCCGTGAAGCTTGCGTACGTCGACCAGAGCCGCCAGACGCTCAACGACAAGAACACCGTCTGGCAGGAAATCTCGGGCGGTCTCGACATCATCAAGGTCGGCAACTACGAGACGCCGTCGCGCGGCTACGTCGGCCGCTTCAACTTCAAGGGCACGGGTCAGCAGCAGATCATCGGCGAGCTCTCGGGCGGTGAACGCAATCGCGTGCATCTCGCGAAGGTGCTCAAGTCCGGCGGCAACGTGCTCATGCTCGACGAGCCGACGAACGATCTCGACGTCGAGACGTTGCGCGCGCTCGAAGAAGCGTTGCTCGCGTATCCGGGCTGCGCGGTCGTGATCTCCCACGATCGCTGGTTCCTCGATCGCATCGCGACCCACATATTGGCTTTCGAAGGCAATTCGGAAGTCGTGTGGTTCGAGGGCAATTTCCAGGACTACATGGAAGATCTGAAGCGGCGCAAGGGCGAAGAAGCCACGCAACCCCACCGCATCAAATACAAACCTCTCACCAGATAAGAGCGCGCGGGAAGCGCCAAGGGCAGTGGCCATGCAGGTGTTCATCGAGTCGACGGGTCTCATGACCTTCGGCGACGAGCGCGAAACGGCTCGCAACTGCCCGCACTGCCATGCGTTCTCGCGAATGAGTCCGACGGCGCTGCCGACCTTCGACGAGCTGCTGGTGCAGAAGCCACGCAGTGTCGGGCTCGTGCTGCGCTGTCACGCGTGCACGGCGCCCGTATTCCTGCGCTACGCGACGCGCGCGTTCGGCAGCAACCGGGTCGAACTCTCGCCGCAGGCCTTCGATGTCGAACGCCCGATCGAGAAGTTCGCGTTCAACTACGTGCCCGAGGCCGTCGAGATCTATTTCCGCGAAGCGCTGATCTGCTATTCGCACAACCAGTTCCAGGCCTTCGCGTCGATGTGCCGGCGCGCGGCGGCCACCGCGTTCGCCGACCTCGGCAACTCGACGAAGCTGCGGTTGTTCGATTCGCTGTCCGACGTGCGCGAGATGGTCGAGATCGACGAGGACACGTTCGCGGTCGTCATGCGCGTGATCTTCTCGGGCGGCGGCGAAGCGCACGCCGACGTGCCGGTGATCAACACGTACCAGTCCGCGGTGCTGCTCGAAGTCATGAAGGATTTCCTCTACCAGGCGTACGTGCGCAAGGGACGTCTGCAGCACGCGATGAAGGTGCGGAAATTCTTCGTCGAGGAGGCGACGCGGCGCGTGAGTCGCGACGAATGAGCGTTGCCGGAGTCAAAGGGGTGAGATCTGTCAGTCCTCTAACAGACCTGATCCCTTTGACGTTCCTGGCGCTGAGCGTCATATCCCTCGCCGCGAATGCCGCGACACCCCGCCACGAAATCGCGTTCACGAGCTTCGCGCCGCTCGACACCGATCTGTTCATCGCCGACGCCGACGGCTCCAACGCAAAACCCTTCCTTGCGCATCCCGATCTCGACTCGAATGCCTCGTTCTCGCGCGACGGCCGTTGGGTCGTCTTCACCTCGCGCCGCGGCGGCTCTGCCGACATCTACCGCGCGCATCCCGACGGCTCGAAGCTCGAGTCGCTCGTGGACCATCCCGCGTACGACGACCAGGCTGCACTCTCCCCCGACGGTCGCAACCTCGCGTTCGTCTCGAGTCGCGGTGGACAGGCAGACATCTGGGTTCTGAACCTGAAGTCGCGCAAGACGACGAACCTGACTAACCACCCGGCGGGAGACTTCCGGCCGCAGTGGTCGCCCGACGGCAAGTGGATCACCTTCTCGTCCGACCGGGACTCCACCTTCCCGCGCGACACGGGCGGCTTCGCCATTCGTCAGCCGCTCGAGATCTACGTGATGCGCGCCGATGGCAAAGAAGCCAGGCGCGTCACGAGCGATGCGCGCGTCAACGGCAGTCCCGCGTGGTCGCCCGATGGAAAGCGCCTCGCGGTCTACGCGACGTCGCTGACCGAGTACTACAAGATCAACGGCGCGCGCCGCGAGCGCGGCACGACGCAGATCGAGCTCATCGAACTGGCGAGCGGCGCACGCGAAATCGTGACTGCCGGCAACGGCGAGAAATGGAGTCCGCGCTGGCTGGACGCAACGCGCATCGGCTATGTGAGCCGTCCTCCCGATGGTGGCCTCGAGTTCACGAGCGGTAGCTCGGGCGCGCGCGGAGACTTCCGCGCTCCCTCCTGGTCCGCCGATGGCGAGCGCGTCGTGTTCCATCGCGAAGTGAACGCGGCATGGCCGCCGAACCGCGAATGGCCAAGCCTCGATCCGCAATTCGCGCTGCGGCGCGTCGGAGTCTTCCCCGCGTACTCGCCGCGCGGCGATCGCTTCGTGCAGAACGACGGCGTCACGGGAATCCTTTCCCGCGGCATTCTCATCGCGAAGGCCGATGGCGCGGGATCGAAAATGTTGTACACCGAAGAAACCCGCAACGCGGTCGCACCCGAGTGGTCGCGCAGCGGCGATCGCATCGCCTTCGGTCTGGGACGTTTTTTCCCGATGATCCAGTCGGCGCCGCTGGCGGACATCGCGATCGTCAATTCCGATGGCTCGGGTTTCGAATTGTTGACCGATGGCAAAGCCAACCTGGGTTTCCCCGCGTGGTCTCCGGACGCGCGCAGCATCGTCATCCGCCGCAGCGCGCCCGGCCAGAACGCACTCGAGATCGTCGACGTCGCGACGAAGGAGCATCGCGAGTTGATCGGCGGCAAGGCACATTTCAACTTTCCGGCCTGGTCACCGGACGGCTCGCGAATCTCGTTCACGTCCGACATCGACGGCGACTACGAAATCTATTCGATACGGCCCGACGGCAGCGATCGCGTGCGACTGACGAACGCGCCGTGGAACGATGCCCACAGCCGCTGGTCGCCCGACGGAGAGTGGCTGGTCTTCACGACGGGCCGCGGCTACTACAAGGACGAGGCCGCGTTGCACATCGGCAACCCGCAAGCCTATGGCGAGATCGCGGTGATGCGCGCCGACGGCAGCGACGTGCGCGTGCTCACCGATGATCAATTCGAGGACGGCACACCGACCTGGATCCGTTGAGCGACGGAACCGGAGCTGTCTTTTCCGAATACTTCCGTCGCGAGAATGGTCGCGTCGGTGGCCACCGCGCGGTCGAGATCCAGAAACTCTCGCACCTTCGGCCGCAGCTTCAACCCCAGTACGCCCCACTCGAACGCGTTGCCGAGTCGCTGATCGGCGGTGAAGCGCCGATGCAACTCGCGCTTGCGCTCGAAGTACGCCTCGATCTGCCCGCGCGTCCGGCGACGGTCGGCGAGCAACGCGCGGCGATTCTCATCCAGCAGTTCGCCCGCGAGCAAAATCGTCGGGCTTTCGATCTCGAGCCAGTCGAGCACGACGCGCATCGATGGATTGGAACTCAACGGCACCCCTGCCAATGGCGTTGAGCGCCCCGCCTCGAGCGCGCGCGCGACGAACTCGACACAGTAGAAGCTCCGGGCGTCGCGCGCGTCGAACACCTCGTCGAACGGCGTGCGCGCCGCGAGGTGCGTGCGCGCGAAATCGGCGACGAGGTTTCGATCGACCACCGCCTCCGGCTCATAAAGCGCGACGATCCCGTCGCGCGCGAGGAACGCCGCGAGCTTCACTCGGCGCACACCGCCTCCCATACCACGCGTGGGCCGTCCCTTCAGGTGCGGCTTGAACACGCCCATCGCCTCATACACATAGGGCTCGCCATCGTCGAAGACGACGAGCCCCGCATGGATGAACGGCTCATATCGATCCGCGATGAGCGACAGCAGGAGTGACGTCGCGCCCGGCCGTTCGATCACCGCGATCTGCCCATCGCGAACCGGCACTCCGCGCCACGTCGCGATCTCCGACTCCGGCACCACGATCGTCTCGTAGCGCGCGGGACCGAACGACGCGCATCCCGGCAGAAGCAGCGCCAGCGCGAGGCGGGCCAGCCTCAGCGCGCGGAGTCCGCGCATGACTCGTTCCCGAAGTGGTCCGCGCGCGACTCCGCGACGCAGTCGAGTTCCGCGCGTACAGCGACGGGCAGGTTGACGCAGCCCGCGAAGGACGAACACAGCGCGACGAGCAGCGTGATTCTCCTCCACGCCACTCAGCTTCCCGTCCCGGGTGTCGTCGGCGTCGGCGTCTCGTAGCGTCGAGGGCCGTCCTCGCAGAAGACCTCTTTGAGCGCGCACAGCATGACGGCGAGGCCCGCCGCCGCGCTCACGTACAGCCAGGGATTGCGCCACGAACCCTCAGTGGACGAATCGAGGCTGTCGAGCATGAGCGCGCCACCGAGCGCGACCGTCTTCCGGCCACCCAGCGAATAGCGCACATCCATCAGTGGGTAGACGTGCGAGACGTCGATCACCGACGTCTGCTGGTAGCGCAGCCCGAACGCGAGTGGCGTCTGTTGCCTCTGCTCCGTGCCGCCGAACGATTTGGTGAAGTAGAGCATCACGGCCTTGTCCCGCTCGTTCGCGCCGGGCGCGTCCGACCGGACGGGTTCCGTGCCCGCCGCGACTCCGGCGATGCACAGTCCTGACAGTGCCGCCAAAAGAGAAGTCCTGGAAATCTTCATGCATGTCTCCCGTGGTTGATAGTTAGAGGCAGGCCGGCACGGCCGGGTTCGGATTGGGTCCGAACACACGACACGTATCGGTGAGCGTGTTGTTGTTCTCGTCGGATTCGAAGTTGGCTCCGCGCACGGGCTGCGCGGCCGTCAGCTGGTCGACGTGGCCGACGGGCGTGACGTCGATGTCCGCCACGCTGTTGTTGACGCTGATCGTGGCGATGAAGATCCGCGCTTCGGCGCCGGGCAGCAGCGACGGCACGGCGCGCGGCGCGATCGGTTGCGTGGTCCCCGTGTTGGTTGAGGTGTCGACCGTGTTCACGCTCACGCCGACCGTGGTAGCGACCGAGGTCTGGTCGCCGATGTTGCGCACCGTCGCCGTGATCTCGACGGTGTTGCCCACGGTGGTGTAGCGAAAGCGGCGGAGCGTGAGGTCCGGCAACTTGAACCTGCGCATCCGCACCGTGTCGTTGATCACCGTCGCCTCGAGCTTCGGGGCCTTCGGATCGACCGTCAGGTTGCAGTTGGCCCACCAGGGCCCGAGGACTCCGTTGTGCTGCAGGTCACAGGCACCCGCGACGCCGACGCCCATGAGCAGCAACGCCCCGATGCACACGGATTGCCGGATTTCGTATCCCACCTTCATTCTTCGTCTCCCAGGTTGCGTAAAACCTCAGTCACACCGGGATACGCAAAACCGGGAGAAATCCGGCCATCGGCCGTTGACGAACCGTCACGGGCAGTCAACGCTGGGGCGCATGACGGAAGTGGCGACAGACCTCACCGATCTCATCCACCGCGCCCAGCGCGGCGACACGGATGCCGTCGACGCGCTATTCGAAACCGTCTATCCCGAGCTGCGGCGCATGGCGCGCTGCCGGCTGCGCAAACACCAGCGCAACACCCTGCTGGACACCACCGAACTCGTGCACGAGTCATACCTGCGCTTCGTGCAGACGGGTCGACTGCGGCTCGAAGACCGCACTCACTTCATGGGCTACGCCGGGCGAATCATGCGGTCGGTGATCGTCGATACGGTGCGCGAACGTCTCGCGAAACGCCGCGGCGGCGATCGCGCCTCGGTCACGCTCGACAGCCAGGTCGCCGCGCCTGGCGCGGATGCGATGGCGCAGGTGCTCGAAGTGCACGAGGCGCTCGACGGGCTCGCGCGAGTCGATCCGCGGCTCGTGCAGGTGGTCGAGCTGCGCTACTTCGCCGGCATGACGGATGCGCAGGTCGCGGAATCGATGGGGATCGCCGAGCGCACGGTGCGCCGCGACTGGGAGAAGGCGCGCCTGCTGCTCGCGGAGCGGCTGCTGTGAGCGACGACTCGCGCATCGGCACCTTGCTCGACTCCGCGCTCGACCAGCCGTCCGAACGGCGGCTGGCCTGGGTCGACGGACTCGATGCGTCGCACGACGCGCTCAAGCCGCGGCTGCGCGCGCTCCTGTCGCGCGCGCCGGAAATCGAATCCCGCGATTTTCTCGGCAGCCTGCCGGCATTCGACGGTACCGATGCGGACGATGCAGAGCCGGGAACGAGCGCCGCCGCGGGCGAACGCGTGGGCCCCTATCAACTGCAGCGTCCGCTCGGCGCTGGCGGCATGGGAACCGTATGGCTCGCGACGCGCGCCGATGGTCTCTTCGAGCGTTCGATCGCGCTCAAACTACCCCACCGCGGCATGTTCCGCGCCGACCTTGCCGAACGCATGGCGCGCGAGCGCGGGATCCTCGCGGGGCTGGACCACCCGCACATCGCGCGACTCTACGACGCCGGGCTGACGGCCGACGGTCAACCCTATCTCGCGCTCGAATACGTCGAAGGTGTCGCCATCGACGAATACTGCCGCCGGCGCAACTGCGATCTTCGCGAGCGACTGCGCCTGTTCCTGCAGGTCGCCGATGCGGTGGCGAGCGCGCACGCGCGGCTCGTCGTACACCGCGATCTGAAACCCGCGAACATCATCGTCGGCAAGGACGGCAATGTGCGTCTGCTCGACTTCGGCATCGCCAAACTGCTGGATGCCCAGGTTCCGGGCGAAGCGCCGCTCACGCAGTTGTCGGTGCATGCGATGACGCCCGACTACGCCTCGCCCGAACAGATTCTCGGCGAACCCGTCACGATCGCCTCCGACGTGTATTCGCTGGGCGTCGTGCTCTACGAGCTGCTGACGGGCGAGCGTCCGTATCGCCTGCGGCGTGGCACGCGCGGCGCGCTCGAAGACGCGATCCTGCAAAGCGACCCGCGCCGGCCGAGCGACATGCCGACGCCATCCGCGCGCGCACTGCGGGGCGACCTCGACACCATCGTGCTCAAGGCGCTGCACAAGCAGGCCGGCGAGCGCTACGCCACGGTCAACGCGTTCGCCGACGATGTGCGCCGCCATCTCGAAGGACGGCCGGTGCTCGCGCGACCCGACAGCGCGTGGTATCGCGCGTCGCGCTTCGTCAGGCGCAACCGGCTCGCGGTGGCGACCGCGGGCATCGTCGCATTCGCGCTCGTCACGGCGGCTATTGTTGCAAGCGTCGGGCTCGTGCATGCGCGCGCGGCGGAACGGCGCGCACTCGCGGACGCGGAGACGACGCGACAGGTCTCGCGATTCATGGTCGACCTGTTCAAGGTCTCCGACCCCGGAGAGGCGCGCGGCAATTCCATCACCGCGCGCGAGATCCTGGACAAGGCGTCGTCGCGCGTCACGACGGAACTCAGCACCGCGCCGGATGTGCGCGCGGCGCTGCTCGCGACGATGGCCGACGTCTACTCGAAACTCGGGCTTTACGAAGACGCGCTGAAACACGGAACGTCAGCGCTCGACCTGCGCCGCGCGAAATCGCCGGAATCTCCCGGCGCGCTCGAGCTCGCGACGAGTCTCGACCAGGTCGGCACGACGCTGAGCGCCCTGCGACGCGGCAAGGAAGCGATACCGTTGCATGAGGAATCGGTCTCCCTGCGGCGCTCGGTCGCGCCGGTCGATCCCGTCGCCCTGTCGAGGACGCTGCTGAATCTCGCCGTCGCGCACTACGTCGAGGAAGACTTCGACGGCACTCTGCCCGTGCTGCTCGAGGCGCGCGCCGAACTGGCGAGAGATCCGCGGCCGAATCCCGAGTTGGTAGGCGAGATCACGAAGTACCTCGCAGGCATCCGGCAGGAAAAGGGCGAACTCGCCCAATCGATCGACATCTACCGGGAAGCGCTCGTCCTGCTGCGCGACGGCTTCGGCGAGGATCACCCGATCGTCGCCGGTGCGCTGGGCGATCTCGCGATCGCGCTCAAGGACGCGGGCCGCTACGACGAAGCCGAGGCGGCCTATCTGGAGTCGCTGGACATCCAGCGCCGGGTGCTGGGCCCGCGCCACCCCGATGTCGGCAATGCGCTCAACAACCTGACCGTGATGTACATGGACGTCGGGAAGTTCGATCGCGCGCTCGCGTCCGCGCAGGAAGGCACGAACATCCTGCGCGCCGCGCTGGGCGACGCGCACGACACGACGAACGTCATGCGGCTGAACCTCGCGCGCGTGCACACGCAGCTCGGGCATTTCGACATCGCCGAAGCGGAATTCCGGTCGATCCTGGCGCTGCGCCGTGAAGCCGGATCGACCGACAACATCTCGTTTGCGGTCATGGTCGATGCGCTGGCCGACGTACTGAACAAACAGGGGAAATTCGCGGATGCGCACCGCTTCGCGCGGGAGGCGACCGTCGCGACGGAAAAAACGATCGGCAAGGAGCATTGGCGCTGGGCCGGCGTGAATCGCACCCTAGGCGTGTCGCTCACGGGCCTCAAGCGATTCGCGGAGGCCGAGCCGCTGCTGTTGGGAAGTTACGCTCTCATGAGCGAGAAACGCGGCGAGAGCCATCGCCAGACACAACTGACGGCGAAGCGAATCGTGGAGATGTACTCCGGGTGGAAGCGGCCCGCGAAGGCAAAGGAGTGGCAGGTTCGCGCCGGCCAGTGAAATGGGATGCCGGAAATCAGGGTCAGGCCCCAATTTCGTCGACGAGGGTCAGGATTGAAATGGCGCCGTCGAAATCAGGGCCTGACCCTGATTTCCGGCATTCCCATTTCAACCGACCCATCTCCGCGCGTTGCCGAACATCCGGAACCAGCCCGAATACTCGCCAGCGCCATCCGGCCGCCAGGAATTCTGCGCGTAGCGGAACGAGCGCTCCGGATGCGGCATCGTGAGGGTCACGCGCCCGTCTTCGTTCGTCACCGACGCGATGCCGAACGGCGAACCGTTCGGGTTCGCCGGGTAGCTAGAGGCGACTTTTCGATTGCCTTCGACGTAACGCGCGCTGACGAGCCCGCCCTCCGAGAACGCCGCCGCATCCGCGGCGTTCGCGAACTCCGCGCGGCCTTCGCCATGCGCGATCGCGATCGGCAGCATCGATCCCTCCATCTCCGACAGGAAGATGGACGGCGACGGCTGGATCTCGACGAGGGAGAACCGGCCCTCGAACTGTTCGCCACGATTGCGCACGAAACGCGGCCAGCTCGCAGCGCCCGGAACGATTTCCTTGAGCGCCGCGAACATCTGGCAGCCGTTGCACACGCCGAGCGTGAAGGTATCGTTGCGTTCCATGTACCGCACGAACTGCTCGCGTGCGCGCGTGTGATAGAGGATTGACTTCGCCCAGCCTTCGCCCGCGCCGAGCACGTCGCCGTACGAGAAACCGCCGCACCCCACGAGGCCGCGGAATCCCTCGAGCGTGACTCGACCCGAGAGTACGTCCGTCATGTGCACGTCGTGCGCCTCGAAGCCGACGCGATCGAGCACGGCGGCCATCTCGATCTGGCTGTTCACGCCCTGCTCGCGCAGCACGGCGACTTTCGGCCGCGCGACGTGAACGTATGGCGCGACGACGTCTTCGTTTGGATCGAAGGTCAAGGCGACGTTGAGTCCCGGCGCGCCGGTGTCGCAAGCCGCCGCGAATTCCTCGCGTGCGCACGCGGGTTCGTCGCGCAAGGCGCGCAGATGGAATGAGGTTTCGGACCACGCGCGGCGCAGGTCTTCCCACGATTCATCGAGACGCGTCGCGCCCGCGTGGATGCGAACCCGCATCTCGCGCGTCGCGCTGCCCAGGGCATGCGTGCACTCACCGAGCCCGTGCCGTACGAAAATCGATTGCACGGTCGCGACGTGATCCGCCTTCACCTGCAGCACCACGCCCAGCTCTTCGCTGAACAGCGCGCCGGCGGTGCCGTTGGCGGCCTGCGTCAGCGGCGGCGGTAGTTGGATGTCGAGTCCGCAATGTCCCGCGAACGCCATCTCGACGAGCGTCACGAACACACCGCCGTCCGAGCGATCGTGATAGCTGAGCACGAGATTCTGCGCGCGCAGGTCCGTCAATGCGGCGGCAAGATCCTTGAGCCGCGCGGCATCGTCGAGATCGGGCGGCGTGCTGCCAAGCGCACCGTGCACTTGCGCGAAGATCGACCCGCCGAGCCGATTCGCGCCGGCGCCGAGATCGACGAGCAACAGGACCGTGGAGCCGAGATCGGTACGCAACTGCGGCGTCCAAGTCTTGCGCACGTCGCCGACGGGCGAGAACGCGGTGACGATGAGCGACACCGGCGCCACCACGGATTTCCTCGAGGCGCCGTCGCCCCATGTCGTCTTCATCGACAGCGAATCTTTTCCGACCGGGATCGCGATCCCGAGCTCCGGACACAAATCTTCACCGACGGCTTTCACCGTGGCGTAGAGCGCCGCGTCTTCGCCCGGCTCGCCGCAGGCGGCCATCCAGTTGGCGGACAACCGCACGTTCGAGAGCGAACCGATGTCGGCCGCCAGAATGTTCGTCAGCGCTTCCGCGACGGCGAGCCGACCCGACGCGGGCGCATCGAGCACCGCGACCGGCGTGCGTTCACCCATCGCCATCGCCTCGCCCGCCTTGCCAAAATAGTCAGCGTTCGTCACGGCGACATCCGCGACGGGCACCTGCCACGGACCGACCATCTGGTCGCGGCTGATCATGCCGCCGACGCTGCGATCACCGATCGAGATCAGGAAAGTCTTGTCCGCGACGGTGGGATTGCGCAGCACGCGATACGCGGCTTCGCGCAAGTTCACGCCGTCGAGAAGCAGCGGCACCTGCACGGGGTTCGCGCTCGTCACGTTCCGCAACATCTTCGGCGCCTTGCCCAACAACACCTCGAGCGGCAGGTCTACGGGACGCGTGCCGTTCTTCCGGTCCTCGAGCACCAGCACGCCGGTGCCGTCGATCTCTCCAATCACCGCGAACGGACAGCGCTCGCGTTCGCAGATCGCGGTGAACTCATCGAGCTTGCCGGCGTCGACGCAGAGCACATAGCGCTCCTGCGATTCATTGCACCAGAGCTCCATCGGCGACATGCCGGGCTCGTCGTTCGGGATTGCCGCGAGGTCGATGACCGCGCCGCGACCCGGCGTATGCGCCACCGCTTCGGGAACCGCGTTCGACAAACCACCCGCGCCGACGTCGTGCACCAGCAGCAGCGGATTCTGGCTCCAGCGAGCGGAGCAGCGGTCGATGACTTCCTGCGCGCGGCGCTGGATTTCCGGGTTGCCACGCTGCACCGACGCGAAATCGAGATCCGCGCTCGACGCGCCGCTGTTCACCGACGACGCGGCGCCGCCGCCCAGGCCGATCAACATCGCGGGTCCGCCGAGCACGACGATCTTGGCGCCGACGGGAATCTCGCACTTCTCGACATGATTGCGGCGCACGTTGCCCATGCCGCCCGCGATCATGATCGGCTTGTGGTAACCACGAACCCGATTGGGTGCGTCGCCGGCCGCGGCCTGCTCGAACGTGCGGAAATATCCGCAGATGTTCGGCCGGCCGAATTCGTTGTTGAACGCGGCGCCGCCGATGGGGCCTTCGATCATGATGTCGAGCGCGGAGACGATGCGGTCGGGTTTCCCGATCTCGTTTGAAAGCGGCTGGGCTTCCCACGGCTGCTCGAAGCCGGGAATGCGCAGGTGCGAAACGGAGAAGCCGGTCAGGCCCGCCTTCGGCTTCGCGCCGCGACCGGTCGCGCCTTCGTCGCGGATTTCGCCGCCAGAGCCCGTCGCGGCGCCGGGGAACGGCGAGATCGCGGTCGGGTGGTTGTGCGTCTCGACCTTCATGAGGATGTCGATGGGCTCGTCGATCGCGCCGTAGATGTCGTTCTCGGGATTCGGGAAGTAACGCTTGCCGAGCGAGCCTTCGATCACGGCGGCATTGTCGCGATAGGCGGAGAGCACGCCGCGCGGGTTCTTCGCGTGCGTGTTGCGGATCATCGCGAACAACGATTTCGGCTGCGTTTCGCCGTCGATGACCCAGTCCGCGTTGAAGATCTTGTGGCGGCAGTGCTCGGAGTTCGCCTGCGCGAACATCATGAGCTCGACGTCCGTGGGGTCGCGTTTGAGCGCCGCGAAATTCTTCACGAGGTAGTCGATCTCGTCGTCGGACAGCGCAAGACCGAGATCGGTGTTCGCCTTCACGAGCGCATCGCGGCCGGTGGCAAGAGAGATCGTGCGCAACGGCCGCGTCTTCTCGTGCGTGAAAAGGCGCGCGGCGTCGGCGCGCTGGAGCAATGCGGTTTCGGTCATGCGATCGAACAACGGCGTCGCGAGCGCGAGCAGTTCGTCGGTCGGAAGTTTTTTCGCGGTGGCACTCGTCAGATGAATCGTCCAGACGATGCCGCGCTCGATGCGCTTCACGGCATCGAGCCCGCAGACGTGCGCGATGTCGGTGGCCTTGCTGGACCACGGCGAGATCGTGCCGAAGCGCGGCACGACGATGATTTGCTGGCCGCCGGCGTGCGCGCCGGCACCCGACTTTGTGTCTTCGTCGCGTGGACCGTAGGTCAGCAGGCGTGCGAGCAACGCGCTTTCGTCCGCCGTGAGGCCGCGGGAAACGTCGACGAAGTGGATGTATCGAGCAGTGACCGCGCCGATGCCGGGTTGCCGCGATTCGAGCGCCGGGCGCAGCTTGGCGATGCGAAAATCGGAGACTGCTTGGGCGCCGGGAAGCTCGATCATTGGAGGGCGCGAATTGTACAGAACGCCGAACTGCCCCGCGCCGAAAATGGGGCCTGACCCCTACTTCTTCGGGTCGTTGCCCGCCGGCTGGTACATCGACATCGGGAATTGCGCGACGTTGGCGCCGCTCTCAAGCGCGCTGATCTTGGCTTGGCCCTGTTTCTTGACCTCGTCGATGCGCAGGATGCTGTGCATGGGAAGCATCGTGCACTTGACGCCGGTGAACTCGGATTTGATGCGTTCTTCGCCCGGATCCACGACGACCGACGAGCGTTCCCCGAAGACCAGCTCCTCGACCTCGATGAAGCCAAAGAGGCGACCCTGGCCCACCTTGCGGGCATACACCTCGTAAACCTTGCCCTGGTTCACGAACATAATCTTGAAAATGTGACTGGATGCCATCGATCGGCTTAAGGGGCGGTTACGCTGCCCCTTCATACACGCATGGGCAGTGGGAAGCTAGGCCCAGAGGGTACTCATTACATGGCGCTCCGGCT
This sequence comes from Pseudomonadota bacterium, assembly GCA_043747835.1. Classification (GTDB taxonomy): domain Bacteria; phylum Pseudomonadota; class Gammaproteobacteria; order Steroidobacterales; family Steroidobacteraceae; genus CADEED01. Next base: position 45,054 of record JAYTOK010000089.1, read on the forward strand.
GCGCGTCATCAGTGATCATCGCCATCGAATGGGCGAGAAGAGCACGTTTGTCTTTGGAGTCTCGGGAGGAAGCATTGGACGCTCCGCCGAGAACGACTGGGTGTTGCCCGACGATATGCGTTACGTGTCCGGCCGGCATGCGCGCATCGTCTACCACAAGGGCCGCTATCTGCTGCAGGACACGAGCAGCAACGGCACCTACATCAACGACGTCGAGAAGCCGCTCGGCAACAACAATCCGCACGAGTTGAAGTCCGGCGACGTCCTGCGCATCGGCGAGTACCACCTGCAGGTGCAGATCGACTCCGCCAACGATTTCACGCTCGACGACTCCGCGCTGTACGCCACGGGCTCCACGAGCTCGCGCCGCAAGCGCATCTCTCCGCAGAAGGATCTCGGCGCGAGCTTGCGCCTCGAGAACCTGCTCGAAGCGAGCAATGACCTGTCGAGCGACGACCTGAAACCCGTCAATGCGTTCGGCCAGGCCGTGTCCGCGCGCACGCGCGCACTGCAGTCCGGCGGCTCGATCCCCGACGAACCTTCGACGTCTCCGGATCTCGACGTGACCTCCGAAGAGGTCGCGCGGCGCATCGCGCGTCTCGCGCGCGCCACCGAAAGGACTCAGAAAGAAAAAGCCGTGCATCAGGCTTCGGTGACCGTGCCGCTGCCCCCGGCTCCCGCGACAGTGCCCGCGCCCGCTGCCTATTCGCACGACAATCTCGCGGGCCTGCAGGCGTTCTGTCGCGGCGCCGGCATCGGTGTCGAATCTCTCCCCGTGGACGCGCACGCGCGCATGCTGCATCTCGCCGGCCAACTCGTTCGTGAATCGCTGGTCGGATTGAAGGCGACCCATCGGGCGCAGCAGGAACAACGCAACGGTCTGCGCGTGACATATCAGAAGGACGCGAGCGATCTGCTTCCCTCGCTCGAGCGGCACAGCGTCGAGGAGCTCATCCAGGAACTGCTGAAGGCGCACGACAGCCGGCGCTTCGACGCGGTGCACTGGCTGCGCAACGCATTCGGCATGAGTCATCAGCACGACGACGCGCTCGTGCAGGCGATGCAGGCGGCATTCATCGACTTCGTCGGCCGGCTCGATCCGCGCGATCTCGCGACGCGCTTCGAGCGCAGCGCGCGACGCAAGACGATGGGCAACTGGGAGCTGTACGGCGACTTCTATCGCAGCCTCTGCGAAATGCAGCCGGGCGCGCTGCCGCACATCTTCGTCGAGACCTTCGCGCAGAACTACGAACAGTCCGCTCGCGACGGCGATGCCGACGCGTCGAGCGACGCGGCCTGAACGATCAAGACAGCTTGTCGAAGTTGGCCTTGGGTTCGGGCCAGCGGAAGCGCCGTGCGGCGTTGTCTTCAGTACCTTATGCCGCGGCCGACACCATGCTGTGCGCACTACCTATGCGCATAGTCGCGTGCTACTTTGTGCGCACCGATTGGAGGCCAGATGTCGCGCCACAGCTCTCGATCCGCCATTCCCAAGCGCGCTACCAACGTCAGCGTTCGCAGTGATTTGCTCGCTGCGGCGCGCGAAGCCGGCGTCAATCTTTCAGCCGCACTTGAACGCGCACTCACCGAGGAACTTGCCGAAATCCGGCGCAAAAAATGGCGCGACGACAACCGCGAGGCAATCGCGGCTTACAACGAGCACGTCGAGAAGAACGGAACTTTCTCGGACGAAAGCCGGAGCTTTTGATTGCCGCAGTTCACGGTCTATCGGAACAAGAATGTGCGCAGCAAGGGCGTCTTTCCACTGCTCGTCGATGTGCAGTCGGATTTGCTCGAAGACCTGCAGACGCGCGTGGTAATTCCACTCAGCAAAGTTGCCGCACTCGCCAAGAGGCCCGTCAGCCAGCTGACCCCGATGATCGAGTTTGAAGATGCCTCTTATGTCCTGGTGACTCCACAGCTTGCCGGCATTGCGCGCAGCGAGCTTGGCTCAGCCACGGGAAGCCTCGCCACAAGCCGCGACACGATTCTCGCGGCGATGGATTTTCTGCTGCTGGGATTCTGATCGCACCGGTCATCCACGGCGGATCTTTGCCCGGCTGCCTGACCTTCACCCGCCGCGCCGCGAGCGGCTGCGTCGAAATCCGCTCCCGCCATTCGTCTGGTGAATGAAAACCGGCATATTGCCGACAACATTCGAGGGATCGGCCATGAAGCAGTATCTACTCAGCGTGTGTTACCCCGCCGGCGGCCAACCGCCGGCGCCCGACGCGCTCGCGCGCATCATGCAAGACGTGGGCGCGATCCAGAATGACATGCAGGCACAGGGAGTCTGGGTGTTCGCGGGTGGCCTCACCGATTCGAGCAGCGCGACGGTCGTCAGATCGCAGGGTGGCGAAGTCGTCCTCACGGACGGGCCCTTCATCGAAGCCCGCGAACAAATCGGCGGCGTGACCATCGTGCGAGCGCCCGATCTCGATGGCGCGCTCGCCTGGGCGCGCCGGCTCACGCAGGCGATCGGCGTGCCGATCGAGGTGCGTGCCTTCATGCAAGTCCACGGTTGAACGACGTCACCGACGCCGAAGTCGCCGCGATCTTTCGCCGTGAGTACGGGCGCGCCGTGGCCGCGCTCATGCGATCGATCGGCGACATCTCGCTCGCCGAAGAGGCGGTCCAGGATGCGTTCACCACCGCGCTCGTGCGCTGGCCCGAGGACGGCATTCCGCCCGCTCCCGCGGGCTGGATCATCACGACAGCGCGCAATCGCGCCATCGACCGGCTGCGCCGGGAAGCGTCGCGCGACGAACGACAGGCGGCGGCGATGGAAATGATCCGCATGGACGACGAACCGGAGCCCGATGTGCGCGACGACCATCTGCGCCTCATCTTCACTTGCTGCCATCCCGCGCTCGCGAGCGAGGCACAGGTCGCGCTCACGCTGCGATTGCTCGGCGGCCTCACGACGCCGGAAATCGCACGCTCGTTCCTGGTTTCCGAGTCCACGCTCGGCCAGCGCATCTCGCGCGCGAAAGCGAAGATCCGCGATGCGGGCATCGCGTACCGCGTGCCCGACGTGGCCGAACTACCGGAACGGCTGCGCAGCGTGCTCGCGGTCGTCTATCTGATTTTCAACGAGGGCTACGCGGCGACGTCGGGCGCGCAGCTCATGCGGGAATCGCTCTGCGACGAGGGCATCCGGCTGGGTAGATTGCTGGTGGAGCTGTTGCCGGATGAGTCTGAAGCGCCGGGCTTGCTCGCGCTGATGCTGCTCATCGATGCACGGCGCGCGGCCCGGGTTGCGGCGGACGGAAGTTTCGTCCGGCTCGAGGCGCAGGATCGCGGATCGTGGGATCGCGCGCGGATTGCGGAAGGACAAGCGCTGCTGCGGGAATGCCTGCGGCGTAACCGGCCGGGGCCGTATCAGTTGCAGGCCGCGATTCAGGCGGTGCATGGCGATGCGGCGAGCGCGGTGGAGACGGATTGGCGGCAGATCCTGACGATTTACGATGCGCTGTATGTGCTGGCGCCGACGGCGGTGGTGGCGCTGAATCGTGCGGTGGTGGTCGGAGAGATCGAGGGGCCGGAGGTGGCGTTGAAGATCGTGGATACATTGGCGATTCCGCAGTACCACTTGTTTCATGCGGTGAGAGCGGATCTGTTGCGACGGCTCGGTCGGATAGCGGATGCGGCGGAGGCGTTTCAGCGCGCGATCGCGATCTGCGGGAATCAGAGGGAGAAAGAGTTTCTGGAGAAGCAGCTGGGGGAACTGCGCCGCAATTAACAGAAAGAAAATCCGGGATGGAAAGTTGTCGAACTCGTCTCGTTTCGTGAACGGGAGATCGACAGCGCAGCGTGTCGGGGCCATGGTGGGACATGAGAACGGAGGGTCGCGGTGCGCCAGCGAGGGTGAGATTACTCGAGGCGGGGGACCGCCTCTCGCCGCTCGCTTCGCTCGGGCCACACTCGCGAAGACGCTCGTGTGTTCAGCTTTGCTCTGCAAAGCTGTGCTCGCGCCTGGTTGCCAGACGCCCGTCCCCGCATGTGAGTTCGAATCTCACCCGCGATGACGGTAGCCATAGAAAGTGGCGGAGAGGGTGAGATTCGAACTCACGTGCCGGAATTACCCGACCATCCGATTTCGAGTCGGCGCCGTTATGACCGCTTCGGTACCTCTCCGCGCCAGAACCTTAGGACCACCTTCAATTAGGGCCGTCCTTCGCGGGGCGCGTATTCTAGCCGAACGATGACGAGAGCCAAGGGGCAGAAAAAGCTGACCGATCGGCGCGGTTTCGTGGCCATGGCCCTCGCCGTTTTCGGCGCGGCGCTGCCGGCCGCCGGGGCCAGCCCCGCCGCGTCCGCGCCCGGTCCCGCGGCCAAACCCGCGTCGAAGCCGGCCGCCTCGAAGGCTCCCGCGCAGCGTGCGCGCCTGCCCCGCCGCCTGGCCGCCGATTTCCACAGCCACATCGAAACCCGCCTTCCCCACCTGCGGATCCCCTTCGAAGCCGCGGGAGTCGAAACGGGATTGAGCTGGAAGATGCTGGCCGCGCTCGGCTATCAGGAATCCCGCTGGCGCCCCGCCGCGGTCTCGCCGCGCGGCGCGCAGGGAATCATGATGCTGATGCCGCGCACGGCTAAAAAAATGGGCGTGACCAACGTGTTCTCGCCGGACGAGAACATTCAAGGAGGAGCGCGTTACCTCAAGTACATGAAGAGCCGCATCCCCAAACGCATCCGCGATCCGGACCGGACGTGGCTCGCGATCGCGGCGTACAACATCGGGATCGGTCATCTCGAGGACGGGCGCGTCGTCACCCAGATGCGCAAGAAGAATCCCGACAAGTGGGCCGACGTGCGCCAGAACCTGCTGCGGCTCTCGGACCCCGCGTGGCACTCGCGCGTGAAACACGGTTACGCGAACGGTCGCGAGACCGTGCAGTTCGTGGAACGAGTGACGCAGTTCGCCGCGATCCTCGAGACCCGGATTCCCGACAAGAAAGCCTGAAGCGTCAGAGCTCGCGGATCTTGATGCTGCGAAAGCTCACGGCATCGCCGTGGTCCTGCAGCAGGATGTGCCCGCGTTCAGCCTCGCCGAACCTCGGCGTCGCCTTGAATTTGCTCTGCGCGAGGTGCGCGCGGTAGTCGTCCGAATGACGGTTGAACTCCAGCACCTTCACGCCGTTGAGCCAATGCTCGACCGATCCATCCTTGCGGCTCACGATCCGCGCGTGCTGCCACGCGCCCACCACGGGCTTCACGCCAACGTTCGTGCGCAGCGTCGCGCGCGGATAGATGTCGTAGAGCGAGGCGATCGTGCGGTTGCCGGCGATGCCGGCCTTCGCATCCGGGTGACGTTCGTCGTCGAGGATCTGGTACTCGAGCCCCAACGGCGCACCGCTCACGGGGTCGTGGGCCGCGGTCAGTAGATAGAAGATGCCGCTGTTCGCGCCTTCGCTCGTCTTGAACTCCATCTGCAGCTCGAAGGCGCCGAACTGCTGCGCCGTCATGATGTCGCCGGCACCGCTCTTCGCCGAGACGGCGAGTTCGCCGTTGGCCGTCGACCAACCCTTCGCCGGAGATCCCGCGGCCGCGGCGCTGCGCCATCCCTTCGTGGACTTTCCATCCCAGAGCAGTTTCCATCCCTGCGCCTTCTCGTCGGCATCGAGATCGTTCGGCAGCAGGTTGCGGATGAAGATGTTCATCGGCGGCGCGGATTTGAAATCCAACTGCACGGTCAGGTTCTTCCAGCTCGTCGACCGGCCGGCCTCTTCCGCCGAATTGATCGAATGCACCTGCAGTCCGATGAAACCACTCTTGTGTCCGTCGTCGATGACGTCGGACGCAGGCTTGCCATTGATCCACGTGCGCAGGCGAGTTCCCAGCGCTTCGATGCGGAAGTGATTCCACTCGCCGAATTTGTAGAGAGGCTTCCCGGGCGGGTTCATGTCGCCCGTATAGAACCAGCCGCGTTGGGCTTCTTCATAGATGCCGCCGCTCCATGCCTTGTCCGACGGGTCGATGTCAGCCTGGTAGCCGTGAACGCGGCCGTTCTCGAACGTCGCCCGGCTCGCGCTGCGGAACTGGACGCCGGAATTGGTGGGACCCACGTCCTGGCGCACGTCGAACTCCAGCACGAAGTCCGAGAAGTCGTCCTCCGTCACGAGGAAGCTGTTCACCTTCTCGAGTTTCGACGTGCCGACGATCACGCCGTCGACGACTCGGTATTCCGCCGTGCCGCCCAGCGGCTTCCATCCATTCAAGGTCTTTCCGTCGGACAACGGCATCGCATCGCCGGCAGCCAGACCCACGCCAATCATCGCCAGCAGTGCCAGCGCGCCCCACTCTCGCATGCGACCCCCCAAGAAAAAACTAGCCGACGACGTCGGCCTCGACCTGGATGTTGAGCTTCACGTCCATGCTGAAGCCGAAAGCCTTGCCGTACGACACGCCGAAATCCTCGCGATTGATCGTCGTCGTCACGTCCGCGCCGCAGAATTCCTTCTTCTTCATCGGATGCGGCATGCATTTGAACGAGCGGATCGTCAGCGTCACGGGCTTCGTCACGCCGTGCAGCGTGAGATTGCCGGTCACCTCGGTGGGTTTGCCGTCCACGAACTTCGTGAACTTGCCCTTATACGTTGCCGTCGGGAATTTCTCGACGTCGAAGAAATCGCCGCCCTTCAGATGTTTGTTGAGGCCGTCCTCACCGGTGTCGACCGACGCGGCGTCGATCGTGATGTCAACCGAACCCGTTTTCGCCGCCAGGTCGAGCGTGATGTTGCCGGACGTCTGGTTGAACTTGCCGCGCCAGACGGACATGCCGCCGAAGTGGTCGGCCTCGAAGCTCGGGAAGGTGTGCGTGCTGTCGACCTTGTATGTGGCCGGAGCTGCGAGCGCCATCGTCGACAGAAAACCGCCCGCCGCAATGACGAGTACGCGAAGAGAATTCATGGTTCGAACCTCGGGGAAATTTCGTGAGGATGCGACGCTAACACACCACCGCTGCGCGGCAATGACCCGAAAGATGTAGGAACGCGCTTGCAGCTCAGCCCGATTCGTTCCGGCGCGCCGCGAAAAAGGCGTGCAGCAGTTGCCCGCACTCCTCCATGAGCACGCCGCCGAACACGTCCACGCGATGGTTCGTGTGCGGCATCGCGAACACGTCGGTGGTGCTGCCGGCGGCGCCGGCCTTTGGATCCCAGGCGCCGAACACGACGCGCGCGACGCGCGCATGAATGATCGCGGACGCGCACATGACACAGGGCTCCAGCGTCACGTAAAGCGTGGTGCCGCCGAGGCGGTATGACCCGAGGGCCTGGCCGCCCGCGCGCAGGACTTCGATTTCCGCATGCGCCGTGGGGTCGTGTGCCGCGATCGGCCGGTTGGCCGTCACGGCGAGGACGGTGTCGCCCTGGACGAGGACCGCGCCGACCGGCACCTCACCCGCAGCCTGGGCGCCGCGGGCCGCCTCGAGCGCGAGCCGCATGAAGTCGATGTCGCTGCGAGTTTTCTTGATCGGATTCATCAGCTTGGGGGAAGTCCCTAGTGATTAAACCCCTTCAAACTACTACTGTTTGAAGCGCTTGTAACCGGTCTGCACAGGGAGAGGCCGGACACCGGAGGGAACAATGCGCGCCACGCGCTCGCGAGCCGGGTCTTTCGCGTTCGAAACGCCGTTGGCTAACAAGCCCCGCGCGAGACTGCGCGCATGAATGCGTCGGCCCCCGCCCCCTGGGACCGATTGAGCGAGCTGATCGCGGCGCGCACCGGACTGCACTTCCCGCCGGAGCGTCACGCGGATCTGCAGCGCGCCGTCGTCGCGGCGGCGCCGGAGTTCGGCTTCGCCAACGACCGTGCCTGCGCCGAATGGTTGCTCAGCGCGCGCCTCTCGAGCGCGGACCTGCGCACGCTCGCCACGCATCTCACCATCGGCGAAACGTATTTCTTCCGCGAGAGACCGAGCTTCAACGCCGTCGCGAACGAAGTCCTGCCCATCCTCATCCACCGGCGCCGCGCCGGAAACAAGCGGCTGCGGATCTGGAGTGCGGCGTGTAGTACAGGGGAGGAAGCGTATTCGCTCGCGATCTTAGTGCAGCAGATCCTGCCCGACTGGCAGGAATGGAACATCAGCATCCTGGCGACGGACATCAACCCAATGTTCCTGCGCAAGGCGGAGGCCGGCATCTACGGCGAGTGGTCCTTCCGCGAATCGGGCCCCGACTTCCGTCAGCGCTATTTCACGCCGGCCGGCGAACGTCGCTACCGCATCCGCGCGGATGTGCGCGAGCTCGTCACGTTCGCCGAACTCAACCTCGCGCAGGACGGCTTTCCATCCGTCGCCACCGACACGAACGCGATGGATCTCATCCTGTGTCGCAACGTGCTCATCTATTTCACTCCCGCGCATACGCGCAAGCTGATCGCGTCGATGCGCCACGCGCTGGTCGACGACGGCTGGCTCATCGTTGCGCCGAGCGAGTGCTCGCAGGCGCTGTTCACGGGATTCACGCCTGTGAATTTCCCGGGCAGCATCCTCTACCGCAAGCGCGGGCCGAATGTGTCCGTGCCCTGCTCGACCGACATCCCCCAGGTATTCAAAAACGATCTGGCCCCGTCGCAGCCATTGGGGGAGCCCGCGGTCGACGCACTCCTCAGCGCGGTCGATCCGCACACGGCGCTGCTCGACACGGCGCGCGCGTTCTATGTCGGCGGCCGTTACGGCGACGCGGTCACGGCGCTGCGCATCGGGTTCGAGGCCTCCGCCGCGGCGCGCGCTGACACGCGCCTGCTGAGTGTCTATGCGCACGCGCTCGCGAACCAGGGAGATCTATCGGCGGCGCTCGAAGCGAGCGAACGCTGGATCGAACGTGACAAGCTCGACGCGGCCGCTCACTATCTGAACGCGATGGTGCTGCAGGAGCACGGCGAACGGACGCGCTCGCGCGGCGCGCTGCAGCGCGCCGTCCACCTGCAACCCGAATTCACGCTCGCGCATTTCGCGCTCGGCAACTGCGCGCGGGCCGAGGCGCGTCACGCCGAAGCGCAAAAACATTTCCGCAATGCCGCGCGGCTCCTCGAGACCCTTGAGACCGATGAGCCCGTGCCGGAGTCCGAAGGTCTCACCGTGGGCCGCCTGCGCGAGATCATCACCGCGCTCACGCTGGGCAACGACGCATGATCTTCACGGACCAGAGCGACGCAGGCGCCGGAACGCGTGTCCTGATCGTGGAAGACAGCGCGACGCAGGCCCAGCGCCTGCGTCACATCCTCGAGAGCAGCGGATATCGCGTGACCAGCGCCGCCAACGGCAAGCTGGCACTCGAGATGGCGTTGCGGCAGAAGCCGGGCCTCGTCATCAGCGACGTGATCATGCCGGAGATGAACGGCTACGAACTCTGCAACGCGATCAAGCAGCACCCGACGCTGCAGGACGTGCCGGTCATCCTCGTGACGACACTCTCCGATCCGCAGGACGTCATCCGCGGCCTGGCGTGCCGCGCCGACAATTTCATCCTGAAGCCCTACGACGCGAGCCATCTGCTCCACCGCGTGCAGTTCGTGCTCGTGAACAGTCAGATGCGCCAGAGCGAACAGCCGGGCATGGGACTCGAGATCCTGTTCGGCGGCCAGAAGCACTTCATCACGGCCGATCGGCTGCAGATCCTCAACCTGCTGCTGTCGACTTACGAGGCCGCCATCCAGCGCAATCGCGAGCTGTCGACGACGCGCGACACGCTGCACGAGACCAACAAGGAACTCCAGCAACTCACGACCGAGCTCGAGGATCGCGTGCGCATGCGCACGCGCGAGCTCGAGCAGAGCAACGAGGCGTTGCGCCAGGCGCAACAAGCTTTGATCCAGCAGGAGCGGCTGCGCGCGCTCGGCCAGATGGCGAGCGGCATCGCGCACGACATCAACAATGCGATCTCGCCGATCTCGCTGTACACCGAGGCGATGCTCGAGCGCGAAACCACGTTGTCGGATCGCGCCCGCGGGTATCTCACGACCATCCAGCGCGCGATCGACGATGTCGCGCAAACCGTCGGCCGCATGCGCGAGTTCTACCGGCCGCGCGAGCAGGAACTACAGCTCGCCGACGTCGAACTCAATCCGCTCATCCAGCAGGTCGTCGACCTCACGCGCGCGCGCTGGAACGATCTCGCGCAGCAACACGGCGTGATGATCGAGCTGCAAACCGAGTGCGCGAGCGACCTCATGACGATTCGTGGCGCCGAGAACGAAATTCGCGATGGGTTGACCAATCTCATCTTCAACGCGGTCGACGCGCTTCCGCAGGGTGGAAAGATCGTGATCCGGACGCGCACCGATTCGGTGGCCGTTACGCACGGCGGCAACGAACCTTGCGCGCTGCTCGAAGTGGTCGACAACGGCGTCGGCATGGACGAGGAAACCCGCCGGCGCTGCCTCGAACCCTTCTTCACGACAAAGGGCGACCGCGGCACGGGGCTCGGACTCGCGATGGTTTACGGCATGGCCAAGCGCCACAGCGCGGGCCTCGACATCGAGAGCGCCGTCGGTCTCGGCACGACCATCCGCCTCACCTTCCGCGGCGGAACGCAGTCGATGTCTTCCACGAGTCGCAATCCTTCTCCGTTGTTCGCGACGCGCAGTCTCCGGGTCCTGCTGGTCGATGACGATCCGTCGCTGCTCGAATCGCTGCGCACCGCGCTCGAAGACGAAGGCCACAAGGTCGTCACCGCGAGCGGCGGTCAGTCCGGCATCGACGCGTTTCGCGAGGCGCAGAAGGCGCACCGGCTGTTCGACATCGTGATCACGGATCTGGGAATGCCTTACGTCGACGGACGCCAGGTGGTGGCCAGCATTCGATCGATGTCGCCCGGCACTCCCATCATCCTGCTCACGGGCTGGGGACAGCACGTCGCGAACGAAAGCGAGAAGGCGCCGCAGGTCGACCGATTGTTAGGGAAGCCGCCGCGCATTCGTGAGCTGCGCACGGCGTTGGCCGAGCTCACCGGGCGTCGCGCGACCGATCGGGTTGGCTAAGGAGGAAATAGGGGTCAGGCCCCTATTTCCTCCTCAAGCGCGCAGCGCCAGCGCGATCACTCCGCCCACGATGAGCGCGGCGCCGACGATGCGCCACGGACCCGAATCCTCGCGCAGCATGCGCGAACCGATCCACGCGCCGACCAGCGTCGACAGTTCACGCGCCGGCGCGACGTGGCTCACCGGCGCGAGACGCATCGCGAACAGCACGAGGACGTAGCCGAGCGGCCCGAGCACACTCACGATGATCACGGGCTTGCGGTACACGCGCGCTTCGAGCGCGACGCGCGCGCGGTCGCGCCAGGCGCGCGGCGCGAGCACGATGAGGCGGAATGCGTTGCCGGTGAAGTCGATGAGGAACGGCGAGATCAGCAGCACCTTGACCGCCCAGCCGTCGTTCAACGTGTAGGCCGCGATCAACGTGCCGGTCATCAGTCCGTACATCACCCCGACACCCGGCGCGCGGCGGTGCTTGTGCCCGATGAGACCGGCGACGAGCAGGATGCCGCAGACGATCAGCAACATGCCGAGCAGCGAACGCGCGCTCACCGCTTCCCCCAGCAACCACGCCGCTCCGACGAACGAGAGCAGCGGCCCGGTACCCCTCGCGAGCGGGTAGACGACCGATAAGTCCGACGCGCGGTAGCCGGCCTGCAGCGACAGCGAATACAGGAGGTGCAGCACCGAGGTCGCGCCGAGCGCGAGCCAGTGGCGCAACTCGAACTCGGGGCGCTCGACGATGAGA
>JAYTOK010000090.1:0-8029 GCA_043747835.1 Pseudomonadota bacterium
CTATCCAGCGCGCGAACGCGGCATCCGATGCGCGCGCGAACTCCACCAGCGCACGTTGCAGCACCTTGCCGTTCTCCGGCAGGTTGTCGCAGCTCAGCACGGCGAACGGCACGAGCCCAGCCGCATGCCGGCGCCGCAGACCCTCGACGATCCAGCCGATCGTGCTGCGCGGCTGCGTTGGCTCCGCGAGATCGTGCGCGATGTCCGCGTTCGCGGCGTCGAGCTCATTGCGCGCATCGAGGCAATAGCCTTTCTCGGTAACGGTCAGCGTTACGAGACGCGTGTCGCGCGCGGCGAGACGCGCGAAGGCGCGTTCGGCATCGCTCGGGCCGACCAGCACTTCGCGGATCGCGCCGATGATGCGCGCGCGCGGCGCGGCGCCGAGCTCGATCAATGTGTAAAGCCCTTGCTGTGGCGACAGCGCATCGCGAACGGTCGTGCTCTTGAGCGACAGCGCGGAGATCGCCCAGCGCTTGTCGGCGTGGAGCAGCGTGTCCACGTAGTAAGCCTGGTGAGCGCGGTGAAACGCGCCGGGGCCGATGTGCACGATGCCGAAGCGCGTCGCGCCGCGGTCGTACGTCGGGAGAATCGTGCCCGAGCGGGCGGCATGCAGACTCGCCTCGGAGAGGCGCGGCGGAATCATCGAAACCTCGACTAATGATTGTGACGGGGCGTCTTGTTCGCGACACCGCGGTATTTGACGGCCATCTCCATGACGGCACCGGTGTCGAGTTGTCCCACGGTCGATCGATAGAGCTCCTGCCACGGAGTCGCGCTTTCGGGAACCTGTGGCAGGCCTTCCGTCTTGCGACGCGCGATCTCCTCGTCGGGCACGAGCATGTCACAAGTGCCCGTCGCGAGGTCGATGCGAATGCGATCGCCGGTCCGCAGCCAGGCGAGTCCGCCACCCGCGGCGCTTTCCGGCGAACAATTGAGGATCGAAGGGCTGTCCGAAGTGCCCGATTGGCGGCCGTCGCCGAGAGTCGGCAAGCTCGTGATGCCGCGCTTTATCAACGCGTCGGGCGGCTGCATGTTCACGACCTCGGCGGATCCCGGCCAGCCGAGCGGGCCCGATCCGCGGATGACGAGGATCGTGCGTTCGTCGATGCCGAGCGACGCGTCGTTGATGCGGTCGTGGTAGTCGGTCGAGCCATCGAAGACGACCGCACGGCATTCGAATACATCGCCGTCGGCAAGATAGCGTTTGCGGAATTCGGGGGAGATGACGCTGGTCTTCATGATCGCGAAGTCGAAGAGATTACCCCGTAGCACGAGAAATCCTGCCTTTTCCTGCAGCGGCTTGTCGTAGGAAAGGATCACTTCAGCGTCGGTCGACGACCGGCCCGCCACGTTGTCGGCAAGCGAACGGCCGGTGACCGTGTGCGCCTTGCCGTCGATCTTTCCCTTGCGGATGAGCTCGGTGAGAACCGCGGGCACGCCGCCGGCGCGATGGAAGCGCTCGCCGAGGTATTTTCCCGCGGGCTGCATGTTCACGATCAGTGGGATGTCGCGCCCGAACTCCATCCAGTCGTCGGGCGTGATCTCGATCCCTGCGTGCCGGGCCATCGCGACCAGGTGCGGCTGCGCATTGGTCGAGCCACCGATCGCGGCGATCGCCGTGATCGCGTTGAGGAAAGATTCGCGCGTGAGAATTTTCGAAGGCTTCAGGTCTTCGTGCGCCATCGCAACGATGCGGCGGCCGGTTTCGTACGCGATCTGTCCGCGCTCGCGATACGGCGCGGGAATCGCCGCGCAGCCGGGCAGCGACAGGCCGAGCACTTCGGCGACCGCGTTCATCGTCGACGCGGTGCCCATCGTGTTGCAGTGGCCGACGGCCGGCGCCGACGCGGCCGCGGCCGCGAGGAATTGCTTCTCGTCGATCTGGCCGGCGGCGAGCTTGCGACGCGAACGCCAAATCACGGTGCCGGATCCCACGAGTTCGTTGTCGTGCCAGCCGTCGAGCATCGGACCGCCCGAGAGCACGATCGCGGGGATGTCGACGGTCGACGCCGCCATCACTTGCGCGGGCGTCGTCTTGTCGCAGCCCGTGGTGAGGACCACCGCGTCGATCGGATAGCCATGCAGTATCTCGACGAGGCCGAGATACGCGAGATTGCGATCGAGCGCGGCGGTCGGGCGCCGGCAGTTCTCGAAGATCGGATGCAGCGGGAATTCCATCGGGATGCCGCCCGCGTCCCGAATGCCGTCGCGAACGCGTTTCGCGGTCTCGAGGTGCACGCGATTGCAGGGCGTGAGATCGCCACCGGTCTGCGCAATGCCGATGATGGGTTTTCCCGACAACAGCTCGTCGGCGGTGAGTCCGTAGTTCATGAAGCGCTCGAGATAGAGCGCCACCATGTCGAGATGGTTCGGGTCGTCGAACCAGTCGCGCGAGCGGAAGCGTCGGCGCGGGAGCGCCGCCATTATTGAATCAGATGCCATGTCTAACCACCCCTTGCGGCAGTCCGGGTACGTCGACGCGCGCGCGGAACAGCCCGCCGGCGAGCGGCTGCCGCTGGCGTTCCTCGGGCGACAGGGCGACGTGCGCGGTCGTGATGTAGAGAGTTCGAAGATCGTCGCCCGCGAACGCCGCTTTCGTGACGGCGGAGCAGGGCAGGCGGATCTCGCCGGCCAGTTTGCCATCGGGCGTGAACCGCCGCAGACCCCAGCCTCCGAAGACACCTGTCCACACGCAGCCTTCGACGTCGACGATCGGTCCGTCGGGGTAACCGCTGCCGGCGGCGAGCCTCACGAACACGCGCTTGTTCGAGAGCGTGCCATTTCGCGCGCGATCGAACGCGTAGATGATCCCGGCGAGCGTATCCGTGTGATACAGCGTGCGGCCGTCGGGACTTTCGGCCGGGCCGTTGCTGACCACGTAACCCGGATCGCGACGGATGCAGCCTTCGGCGCCGAGCTGGTAGAGCGCGCCGCTCGGGTCTTGTTCCGTGTCGTCCATCGAGCCGAACCAGAGGAATCCCTCGGAGTCGACGAAACCGTCGTTGAGGCGGTTGTTCGGTGCATGCGGCTCGACGACGTGCAGCAGGGTGAAGTTGCCGGTCTCGGGATTGAAGCGATGCAGCCCGGTCTTCAGCCCGGCTATCCACCCGCCATGTTGCGTCGGCGCGAGAAATCCCACGCGCGCCGGAGACTGCCAGGTGCGTTGCTCGCCGGTGGAGGGATGGAACCGGTGGATCGCGGGCGCCTTGATGTCCACGAACCAGAGCGCGCCTTCGGACGCGGACCAGACGGGGCCCTCACCGAGCACTGCTTCGACCGGCCACACGCACTCGACGTCCGACATCTATCTATATCCCGCGTCGACCCAATAGTTGTGCGACGTGCACATGCGCGCATCGTCGGAGGCCAGGAACAACACCATCGCGGTCACGTCGACCGGGTCCACGCGCGCTTTGAGGCATTGCTGTGCGAGGATCTTGGCTTCTTCATCGGGCGTGTGCCAGAGCTTCATCTGGCGCGGCGTGCGGATGGCGCCGGGCACCACGCAGTTCACGCGGATGTTCGACTCACCGAGGTCGCGCGCGAGCGCGCGCGTCAGGCCTTCGATGCCGGCCTTCGCCGTCTCGTAGATGGGCAGGGAGGGAATCGCGGAATGCCAGGAGACGGAACCCATGTTGATGATGGATCCGCCGCCGGCCTTCTTCATTCCCGCCGTCACCGCCTGCGCGGCGAAGAAGAGGTGCTTGAGGTTCACGTCGATGCGCTGCTGCCAGTATTCCGGCGTCACGTCCTCGAAGTTGTGCCGGTCGTCGTTCGCCGCGTTGTTCACGAGAACCGCGACCGGGCCGGCTTTCGCCTCGATGTCGGCGAGCGCCGCACGCAGCGCCGCGGTGTCCGTCACGTCGCATTTCAGGAAACGCGTGCCATTGCCGAGTCTCGCGACCAGCGCCTGCGATTCGGCCGTCGCCACATCGAGGAAGAACACGCGCGCATTCTGGCGCGCGAAACCCGCGACGATCTCCTCGCCTATGCCGGAGCCGCCGCCGGTGATGATCACCGTCTTGCCGGCGAGCGAGGGGTAAACAGCATGCGTCATATTATCTAGGCCCAGGTGTAGCTAGTCTTGACTTGCGTGTAGAACTCGACCGCGGCGAAGCCCTGTTCGCGCGGGCCGAAGCTCGACTTGCGCGTCCCGCCGAATGGCACGTGGTAGTCGACGCCGGCGGTCGGCAGATTCGTCATCGTCATGCCCGCGCGCACGTTGCGCACGAAGTGACGCGCGTACTTGAGCGAGCTGGTCATGATGCCGGCCGAGAGGCCGAATTCGCCCGCGTTCGCCGCGGCGATCGCCTCGTCGTAGTCTTTGACGCGCACGATCGACGCGACGGGTCCAAAGACTTCCTCGCAGTTGATGCGCTGGTCGATCTGCGTGTCGACGATGAGCGCGGGCGAGATGTAGTAGCCGGGCGTCGCGAGCTTCAGCGCTTCGCCACCCACGACCTTGCGGCCGCCTTCCTTCACCGCGATGTCGACGTACGAGAGCGAAGTGGCGAGCTGTGCATCGCTCGCGAGCGGGCCCATCTGCGTGTCCGCGGAAAGCGCGTCGCCGACCTTGAGAGCTTTGACGCGTTCCGCGAGTTTCTCGACGAAGATGTCGTGGATGTTCTGCGTCACGATGATGCGGCTGGACGCCGTGCAACGCTGGCCCGTCGCGAAGAACGCGCCGTCGAGCGCGCATTGCACCGCGCGCTCGAGATCGCAGTCGTCGAGCACGACGAGCGGATTCTTGCCGCCCATTTCGAGCTGCACGCGGGCGTTGTGCGACATCGCACCCTTCGCGACCGAGGAGCCCGTGCTCTGTCCGCCGGTGAACGACACACCCGCCACGTCGGGATGCTCGACGAGCGCGCCGCCCATCGATCCGCCGCCGAGGATCAGGTTGAACACGCCCTTCGGGAAACCGGCCTCGTGGATGATTTCCGTCAATGCATGCGCCGTCGCCGGCGTCAGCGACGCAGGTTTCATGACGACGGTGTTGCCGAAGGCGAGCGCGGGCGCCGCCTTCCATGCCGGAATTGCAATCGGGAAGTTCCACGGCGTTATCAGTCCGAAGACGCCGAGCGGTTCGCGATACGTTTCGACCGCGACGCCGGGCCGCGTCGATTCGACGGTGACGCCGTGGCGGCGCAGCGCTTCACCCGCCATGAATTTGAAGATGCGTGCCGCGCGCATCACTTCGCCTTTACCTTCGGGCAGCGTCTTGCCTTCCTCGCGCGACAGCAGACGACCCAAGTCATCCGCCCGCGCCATGATCAGCGAACCGACCTTGTCGAGTAGGTCGGAGCGCACTTCGGGGGACGCGTTCGCCCACGCGGGAAATGCCGCTTTTGCCGCGGAAACCGCGGCATTGACGGTGTTCTTGTCGCCGCCCGGCACCTGCGCGACCACGTCGCCGGTGTTGGAGGGATTGAGACTGTCGGAGGCAGGCGAACCCGCGATCCATTGACCGTCGATGTAATGGGAAAGCTGTTTTGTGGCGCTCACTGGGGGTATCCGTTCACGTGTTGAGAAGGCCGCGACGCGCGAGATTGCGCATCAGGTCGGCTATGCCGAAGCCCCACGGAGGAGCCTGGTCACAGGTCGTTACTTTATTCTCCAGCACGCCCAATTTCTCGGCTGAAACGCGAACGATGTCGCCCGTGCGATGCGTGAAGCCCTGTCCCGGTGCGCCGCGATCCACGATCGGGGCAAACATCGTTCCAAGAAATAACGCAAATCCGTCCGGATAGCAGTGGTGCTTGCCGATCGTCTGGCCGACCAGCTCCGTCGGGTCGCGGCTGATCTGCGACATCGAGCTCTTGCCCTCGAGCCGGAATCCTTCCTCGCCCGTGATCTCGAGTCGCACCTCGGCCGCGCGCACGTGGTCGAGCGTGAACTTGCCGTCGAACATGCGGATGAACGGGCCGATCGCGCAGCTCGCGTTGTTGTCTTTCGCCTTGCCTAGCAACAATGCGCTGCGGCCTTCGATGTCGCGCAGGTTCACGTCGTTGCCGAGCGTGGCGCCGAGGATGCGGCCCGCGCTATCTACCGCGAGCACGACCTCCGGCTCGGGGTTGTTCCAGGCCGAGTCCGAACGCACGCCTATCCAGTCCCCCCAGCCGACGGAGGACAGCGGCGGGCCCTTGGTGAAGATCTCGGCGTCCGGGCCGATCGCGACTTCGAGGTACTGTGACCAGAGCCCATCGGAAATCAGCGCGGCTTTGAGCTTCGTCGCGTCGTCGGAGCCCGGCTTGACGGCGCGGATGTCCGTGCCGATGCGCTCACGCAAGCTGCCGCGCAGTGCGTCCGCCTGGCTGGCGTCGCCGCGGCAACGCTCCTCGATGACGCGCTCCATCGCCGAGATCGCAAAGGTGACGCCGCTCGCCTTGATGCATTGCAGATCGAACGGCGACAACAAACGCACGTCGCGGGCTTCCGCGAACTGGCGCTCGAAGCCAAAAGAGTCGAGAGGCCCCAGGTCAGTGCCCGCGGGGAGTTCCGCGTTCCACCCATTGAGCAGTTGCGACACGGTGGGCGCGTGACGCGACACGTCGCGGACGCGACCGTCGGCGACGATGACCGGCGTTGGGCCCTCGCGTGTCTGGATGCGGCCGACGAGAATCGCGTCGCGCCAGTCGGCAGGTAGATGTTCGAGCATGTTCTTTCGGAAGAAAACCCCGCGGTCCTTGGCGACCGCGGGGTTTTGGTTCTTAAACTAACTACGGCGAATCAGGCCGGCGACTTTTTCCAGAGCTTCTGCATGTTCTCGAGCGACATGCCCTTGCTCTCCGGGACGAACTTCCAGACGAACAGGGCCGCCAGGACGCTGAATCCGCCGTACAGCCAGTAGGCGAAGCCGTGGTTGAACGCGGCGTTCAGCGCTGTGTTGCCGTCCATGATGTTGAAGGTGACCGAGACCACCCAGTTCAGGTACCACTGCGCGGCGACGGCGAGAGCCATCGCCTTGTCGCGAATCGAGTTCGGGAAGATTTCCGCGAGCATCACCCAGACGACCGGGCCCCAGGACAGCGAGAAACCCGCGATGTAAACGCAGACCACGATGAGCGCGCCCAACCCCATCGACCCCACGTAGAACATGAAGCCCAGCGCGATCATGGACACCGCCATGATGAGCGCTCCGAGAATCAGTAGTGGCTTGCGGCCCCACTTGTCCACGGTGACGGTTGCGACGAGCGTGAAAACCACCATCACGATGCCCATGATCACCGTCTGCGCAAACGAAGCGTCCCCGGTGAAGCCCATGTTCGCGAACATCTGCGGACCGTAGTAGAGAACCGCATTGATCCCGACCAGCTGCTGGAACGCGGACAACAGGATGCCGACGACGAGTAACAAGCCACCGTAGGAGAGGAGCTTTCCGGCGGTCTCCTTCAGTGAGGCGTCAATTTCCGCGAGGACGATCTTGGCTTCTTCCGCGTTGGCGAGCTTGGTGAGAACTTCTCGCGCCTTCTGTTCCTTGCCTTTGAGCATGAGGCCGCGCGGCGTTTCCGGAACGAACATCAAGAGCACCACGAACAGGCCAGCCGGAATGGCGCAGCATGCCAACATCCAGCGCCAGCCTTCGGTGTGCACCCAATTCGGATCTCCGTCGCCGCCAAACTTCTTGATGAAGTAGTTCACGAAGTACGAGATCGTGATGCCGCTGACGATCGCGATCTGCTGGTAGGTGACCAGCGCGCCACGCTTGGAGGGCGGGGCGATCTCGGCGATGTACATAGGCGCGAGCATCGAGGCTAAGCCGATACCCATGCCGCCGAAGAGGCGATGGCCAATGAAGTTGGTGATCGCATCTCCGAACTTGAGGTACGGAGCGTCATCGAAAAACAGATTCAGGAACCAGATCAGCGCATTGATCAGCGGAGTGAGCACTGAGCCTAGCCCGCCCAGAAACGATTCCGGCCAGGCCGATCCAAGTGACGACACGAAGAACAACACGCCGGCGACGAAGAGACCGCCGCGTCGTCCGAGGAAGTGCGCGACGACACCGCCGAGGGCGCCGCCGATGAGG
>JAYTOK010000091.1:0-88274 GCA_043747835.1 Pseudomonadota bacterium
CAGCAGGAAGCGGTAGTGCGCGGCGTTGATGCGGCCGGCGAGCGTGCAGATCTCGGTGATGAGTTCGGCGATGGAACGCATGGGCACCTCCGTGTGCGCATGAACTGTGAATGCGTCCAGTATACTCGCGGCAATGTGAATACGTGCGCGAGAATGTAGTTAGTACGTACCGTTACGTCGGCGGACTCAGCGCCCCTCGAACGCCTTCTTCAGCTTCTTGATATCGAACTTCACCTGTTGCTGCATCTCCGCCGCAACCCGCGCCGCCTTCTTGCGGTCGCGATCCGCCATCATCTCCATCAGCACGACGGGCGTGATCTGCCACCGCACGCCGAACTTGTCGCGGATCCAGCCGCAAGCTTGTTCCTTGCCGCCGTTCTTCAGGATCGCATTCCAATAGCGATCGATCTCGCCTTGCGTCTTGCAACGCACACCGAACGACACGGCATCATTGAACGGATCGTGCTCGCCGGCGCTCATCGCGAAGAATGGTTGGCCGAACAATCGGAACTCGACGCTCTCGACCGCACCCGCGTTGAGCGACCAGATGCGGTCGATGCGCGACTTCGGGAATGTTTTCACATAGAACCGCGCGGCTTCTTTCGCTTCCTTGATGTACCAGAGGTGCGGGACGATTCGAGTCGGTGTTTTGGTTGCCATGCCCGGAGTTTAAAACGTTCCAGCTGGAACGTCAGTCCCGTCACGAATCTGGATCGACTAACACTTGTCGTCGGGATTCGAGCCAGGCCGGCGTGCATTGGGCAGCCGAGTCAACTCCATCATCGTCTTCAGCCGCCAATCCACGATCGACTTCGGTCGCCACACAATCTTCTGCGCCTTCGCCGCATCCTTCGCGTCGATGA
Organism: Pseudomonadota bacterium; assembly: GCA_043747835.1. Lineage (GTDB taxonomy): Bacteria > Pseudomonadota > Gammaproteobacteria > Steroidobacterales > Steroidobacteraceae > CADEED01. The sequence goes on from JAYTOK010000091.1 coordinate 864, forward strand.
AGATGATTCCGTCTTTCTCGACCTTCACCAGATCCGTGGCGTTGAGGACGATAGCCAGCGCCTGCTGCCAGGGCATCTCGTCCAGGTCCACATCGATCTTGCCAGCGACATTGGTGTTCACCAGCATGTTCACGCCCGCGGTGTCCGCAATGGCCTTCAGGATCTCGCGGACTTCGGTGTCGTTGTACTTCAGGCGGATGCGCTTGCCTTCGACCGGTTGCGCCTTGCCGGTATTCGGCGATTCCGCGAGCGCCTGCGATGGAATCGTCAAGCCGACGAACACGGGCACTGCGAGGAGGGCCAACGCAGTAGTTCCAAGCACGACGCGCTGCACGCGGCTCAAGCCGACGATAGCTTCATTCTTCATGATTGACTCCAGTCGAGTTTGAAGATCGGCGCCAGAGACGCCGGACACACAGATGAGTTTCGACGCCACGAAGTGGCGGCAAACTGTGAGAATTCCTTCCGCATACGTTTGCGCGTCATGTCCCGATCGAACGACGGCCTCGTCGCACGCCTTCTCTCGCTCGCGGATGAGCCGCGCGCCCACCCACCAGACGAGCGGGTGAAACCAGAACAACGCTTCGACGATCATGTGAGTCGCGGAGGTCAGGTTGTCGCGCCGACGCACGTGACAAAGCTCGTGCTCGAGTACGGCGCGGAGCTGCCGGTCATCGAGTTGCGAAGTGATCTGTTCGGGCAGCAAGAGCACGGGGCGGCGGATACCCACGACGCCAGGTTCGTGCAGCGTCGCCGAGCTCAAGACGGGGATTGGCGCGGTGACTGAGCTCGGAACCGCCGATCGCACGATTGCCCGCAGCTCGCGCCAGCGGCCGAACCAACGGGCGGCGAGGGCGAAGACGCCCGGCGCCCAGATGGACAGCACGAGAACTTCGATCAGGGTGAAGCCGGATTCAGAGGACGGAGCGATGTACATCGCCGGTGCGACGAACGGCGCTGCCACTTGTCGCGCCGTGCTGATGGCTGAATACACCGACACATCCGTGCCCACTTCAGCGAACTGCCTCCCTACGAGCGCCAACAACGAAAAGGGAACGAGAAACTTGATCGACGCCGCTAACCAGACCCAGTAGCGCAGGTGGGCGCCGTTTCGACGCAGTAGCGAAGTCACGGCCCACGCCAGGAGCACGACCAACGACGATTGCCACAGATGGTCGGCGAGCGCGGCAATCATTCCTTCTTCTCCTTGCGAGCCAGCTCCTTCACCAGCAGTTCGGCGCTCTTGATGTCCTCGAGCGTGAGCCTGCCCGATTCGATCAGGTGCGCCATCATCGGTTGCGTCTTGCCGCCGAAGTGCGCGAGAAAATCATCAACCAGGCCGCGGTGGCTGGCTTCCTGCGACAGCGTCGCTTCGAAGATGTGCGCGTTGCTGATTTTGCGTACGCGCCGGAGGGCGTTCTTGGTCTCGAGGCGATAGACGACGGTCTGCACGGTTGTGTAGGCAGGCCTATTTTTCTTCGGGAATGCCTCGAGGATCTCGCGCACGGCGCTGGGGCCACGCTCCCAAAGCGCTTGCATGATCGTGCGCTCTAGTTTCGTCAGTGACGGCTGCGGCACAATTGTGTCCTCCTATGCACGTAGTAGACGCTACTACCACTCCGTCAGGCCTGTCAATATGTGGCTTGTTCAGCCGATCGCGCCCCTCTCCTTGAACTCCCTTGCCTGCCTGCGCGACACCTCGACCTCCGGCCCATCCCGAAGCTGCACATGCAGCCGGCCGCCATCTCCCGTCTCCACCTGCTGAATGAACTCCAGGTTCACGATCTGCGCGCGATTCGCGCGAAAGAACCGCTTCGCATCGAGCTTCTCCTCGAGCGACGTCAGCGATCGCCCTAACAACGGCCGCTCCTTGCCCCAGTGCAGCCGCACATAGTTTCCTTCCGACGTGAACAGGCTCACCTCCCGCAGTGGCACGAACCAGCACCGTGGCCCATCCTTGATGAACAACTGCTCCAGCGGCGGCGCAACGTCGCGCGGCGACAGCTCCTGGAGCTTGGCAATCGCCGCCGCCAGCCGCTCGGGCTCGATCGGCTTGAGAAGATAGTCCAACGCATTCACATCGAACGCCTTCACGGCGTACTGATCGTACGCGGTGGTGAACACGATCCGCGGCACGCGATCGAGCTGCGTCAGCAGATCGAAGCCGGTGCCGCCGGGCATCTGGATGTCGAGGAACACGACGTCGGGGGAGAGCGCTTCGATGCGCTCGCGCGCTTCGTCGATGTTGCCGGCCTCGCCGACGACTTGCACCCGCGGAAACGCCGCGAGCAACCGACAGAGTTCGCGGCGGGCGAGGGGTTCGTCGTCGACGACGAGCGCTCTCATTTCGGCATCACAGCTACAGCCATCGCGACGCCGGGTTGCGAGAGGTCGAGCCGCAAACTGGCGCGCGCCCCAAACAACAACCGCAACCGCTCGGTGGAGTTCTTGAGGCCGAGTCCTTCGCCTTGAGTGTTGGAGCCTTGGAGTGGCCGCGGGTTGGTGACGGAGAGTCGCAGTTGGTCGTCGCTGACTCGCGCCTCGATGCGCAGCGTGCCGCCTTCCTTGAGCTCGGCGATGCCGTGCTTGATCGCGTTCTCGACGAGCGTCTGCAACAGCATGACGGGAACCCGCGACGTCCGCGCCGCGGGTTCGATCTCGCGCTCGACCCGCAACCGCTCGGCGAGCCGCATCGACTCGAGCGCCAGATAGTCCTCGACCATCTCGAGCTCGCGCTCGAGCGACACGAGATCCTCGTCGCCAGACGCCAGCGTGTATCGCAATGTCCGCGCGAGCTGCGTTACGGCATCCCGCGCACGCGCGGGGTCATCGGCAATCAGCGAGCGCAACCCGTTCAGCGCGTTGAACAGGAAATGCGGGTTGAGTTGGGACTTCAGCAATCGCAGCTCCGCGGCCTGGAGCTGCCCGGCGAGCTGGTGCCGCCGACGCTGCATGGCGAACGCCATATATAAGGTGACCCACGCGGCGTAGAGCGCGACCGACGCGATGAACTGATTCCGCAACTGCTCGTATTCCCCGAGCCTCTCGTAGAACGAGCCCATGATGGGCGCGACGGGCGAGCCGTAAACGGCCTGCGACAACGACATGACGAGTAGATGGGACAGGACGGCGAGCAGCAGCGTGGCGGCAGCCACGCGCCCGAACAGCGGCGCGGGCGAGAGCATGAGCCAGCCGCGCCGCTTCGCGGTCCAGCGGAACCCTTGCGTGAGCAGGATGCCGGCGAGGCAAACGGTGCCCCAGAGCGCGGTGGTCTGACCCCACGTCGCCGACGCGAAGATCACCTCACCCGACGCCTGCGCGTAGAAGTAGAAAGACCAGCCGGCGAGTTGCAGTGCCCAGTAGAGCAGAGATGTCGTTCTCACCGGCCGATCTTATCTTCCGGCGGCCAGCGTTTCCCGCTCGATCGGTTCGCCGCGCAGGATCACCTTGTCGATCTTCGTCCAGGCGTCGACGGACGCGAGCGGGTTCGCATCGAGCAACACCAGGTTCGCGATCTTGCCCTTCTCGATCGTGCCGTAGTCGCGCTCGAGTCGCAGCGACCGCGCGTTGTTGATCGTGCCGGCCGCGAAGATCGCCTGCAGCGGGATGCCGAGGTCCGCCATCATCCGCATCTCTCTATATGTCTCGTATCCTGGCTGATTGCCGTACGTCGGCGCGGACGGCGTATCGCTGCCGAGGAGCATCGGCTGCCCGAGTTCGTAGAGGTGCCGTAGCGCGCGCTTGCCGTGCTCGGACGTGGCCCAGTGCGCGTCGCCTTCGCGAGCGCGAGCGAGATACGCGGCGCCGTCGGCCTCAACCGGGAAGATCTGATTCTTGAACCACTGCGCGGGCTCGGTGCGATACCAGGCGAGCAGGCGCGGGGGCACGACCTTCGTGAACGTCGGATCGTCGAGCAGTTTGGCGTCGAAGAGATCCGCGACGCCGGGCAGCACGCGCAGCGTGGCCTGATACCCGATCTTCTTGTCGTGGATGCTGCGCAGGAGCGCGTCGATAGCGGGCGGGATGCCTTGCGCCTTGTCGAGCTCGTTCCAGTTCCACACGCCGTGCAGGATCAGATCGACGTTGCCGGCCACGGCCATGCGCTGCATGTCGAGCGCGTTCGCATGCGCGACGAGCAACAGGCCGTGCTTCGTCGCGGCCGCGCGCACGCGCTGCAGCGTGTCGACGCGCATGATCGGCCAGTTGTTCTGCTCGCCGAAGCCGTCCTCGAGCGCGATCTTCACGCACAGCGCGCCGCTCGCGGCGATGCGCGCGACGACGGCTTCGGGTGTGTGGTCTGCGGCGTTCGCGCCTTTGGGCAGCGGATGCGCGGTCGCGTTCGCGGGCTCGAAGATCCAGTCGTTGAAGATTTCGTGGCGAATGGCTTTGTCGATGAACACGAGTGGATAGCCGTCGACGACGGGTGCCAGGCCGCAGCGGTGGATGTCGGGATGCTGCGGCTGCGCGGCGAACAGCGCGACGCGGTCGGGGCGGTTCGCGGTGTCGAGCACCTGCGTCACGCCGAAGTAGAGATAGCTGCGCGGTTGTTGCTTGAAGAAGTCCTTTTCGAGGTCGGTGAGGCTGGGGTCGTTGGGTGTGAGACCGATGGCGTCGGAGACGTGCACGTGCGCGTCGGTGAGGCCGGGCGTGAGGAACTTGCCGGAGCCGTCGAGGCGGCGCGCGTGGGGTGGTGCGGGGATCGGAGTTGCGCTGACGAGAGCGATGCGGCCGTCGCGGATCAGGACGTGGCGGTTGCCGAGCGACTGCGCCAACTCGGGGGAGACGAGCGTGACGTTCTCGATGAGCAGCGGTTCGCTGGCGGCGGAGGCGGCGGAGGCGGCGGAGGCGGAGGCGGCGCCAGCGGCGAGGAACGAGAGGGCGGCGATGCGTGCGAACATGGAATGACCTCGTATTGACGAGCCGTCAATCTACGACGCCAGCGCGCACCTCTTGCCGCTCGATGTCGAGCGGTCGAAAGCCCATCTCGAACGGTCAAAAAGCGTGACGAGCTACGCTCAGGTGCGTTGTGGCTCTCCCGCTCGAGCTCCGCGGTCATCGGGGCGCCGATTCAGGGGCTCGGCGAGCAGGTAGCGTTTGCCCAGCCACGATAGGGCGCCTTGCAGGGCAGGGCGATAGTCATGCGTCGGAACCACCTGCCTCAGCACTCCCAGTGTTCTCACTTCCACTGTTTTCATGTCGTTCTCCCACGAGTCCTTGTAGCCGCCGATCAACTGGTTGTTAGCCTAGTTTTTCTGGAGGGAATTTGTTTGACGTAGCATCGTCAGATTCCGCCGACAAACGGCGGAGCTCGTCTACGGCGTCATGCGGCACGAGTGGCCGGACACGCTCTTCTATATGGCGGCAGTCGAGGACCCGGCGGATGCGCCAATGCCGGCCGGCATGGAGAGCCGCGAGGTCGCGGCCGTCAGCTTCGCGCGGTTCCGGTATTCATTCGCCCGCCTTGGCGAAGTCTTCGGCGAATATTCAATCGCCTGTTGCCCCGTCCGGCCGAGATAGCTAGTCGAACGTGACCAAAGCGTTGGGCGCCGGCCGCGTCCGGGAGCACTTCGACCTTCTCGACGCGCAACGGCTCGCGCGAGTCGCCTGAGGCGAACGCCGACGAGAGGGCGAAGACGCTGGCCATGATCGCCGCAAGATGGGTGTAGGTCGTCCGCAAGCGGCGATTCTATCGGTCGGACGTTCCAGCGGGAACGTCATCGCGCGTCGAGCTCGACGCCCTCGCCCAAGCGGCGAATTCCGCCAGCGCCCGATCGCAAGGCTCGCTGATTTTCAACGCGATCAAATGATCCGCGCGCGTGCGCCCGAGATTCACGGCAGCGATCGGTTTGCCCGCGCTCGCGGCCGCTTCCGCGAATCGATATCCCGAATACACCATCAGAGACGACCCGACGACGAGCAGCGCATCCGCTTTCGCAACACCTTCGAACGCGCGCGCGACCCTCTCGGGCGGCACGTTCTCGCCGAAGAACACGACATCGGGCTTGAGGATGCCGCCGCACGCCGGGCAATCCGGCACGACGAACCCACTGTAGTCGCGATTCTCGATGTCGACGTCACCATCCGGCGCGACGCTCGCGTCGACGTTCGCCCATGTCGGGTTGTTCGCAAGCAGCTGAACCTGCAGCTCCGCTCGTTCGAGCATGTCCCCACACCGCATGCACCGCACGAGATTCAGCCGCCCGTGCAGATCGATGACATTCTTGCTGCCCGCCGCGGCGTGCAGCCCGTCGACGTTCTGCGTGATCAGCAGTTGAATGGACCCATTCGCCTCCAGCGTCGCAAGCGCGCGATGCGCCGCGTTCGGCTTCGCCGTGGAAATGATCGGCCAGCCCACCGTGCTTCGCGACCAATACCGCTGGCGAACCTTCGGATCCGTCATGAACGGCCGAAACTCCACGGGCCGCGCGCGCTTCCACTCGCCTTGCTCGTCACGGTAGTCAGGAATGCCGGAGCTCGTGCTCACGCCCGCGCCGGTGAGCACGCAGAGGCGAGGGTGGCGGTCGATGAATTCGCGCAACTCGGATGTCACTACCAGACCTTCCGCCACTCCTGCCACTTCCGCCGCCACCCGATCCGGTCGTTGGACAGCGCATCCATGAAATCCGCGAGCCGCTTCGACTTCACGATCATGACCCCCGTCACGGCGACGGTCGCGGCGCTCACGAGAACGAACAGGCCCACACGATACAGCAGCGGCTTCTCCGCCTCCGCCAACAGGTTCATTCCGAGGAACCCGGTGGCAATCGTGCCGATGAGGCTGAAGATCGTGACGACGGTGAGCCGCAGCACGGTGTTTGCCTGGCGGCGTACGCTGTCGGTGTCGAGGTAGTTGGACATGTCCATCGCCTCGGTGCGCACCTCCTCATAGAGCTCATCGAGGCGCAGATGCTCGCGCATCCGCCGGAACAGCATCCGCGCCTGGTCCTGGTTGGACACGGCATGGAACCAGTAGCGATGCGTGAAGCGCAGGAACACTTCCATCGATTGCCGAATGGTCCGCTTGAACTCCTTGACGGACTCTGTCTCGCCGACGGTCAGCCGGTTCATCGCGACGGCCAGCTCATCGGACATCGACAGCAGCGCGGCCTTGTTGAAATGGGCGATGAGGAACAACAGAAAATACTGATGCCGGAACTGCGCGAGCAGGCCGCTCTCGAAACCCGAGAAGAACGAGTTGCTGTGCTCGCCCACGAGCGCGATGGTGCGCCCCGTGCACACGAGGCGTGTCTCGCCTTTGCTCCGGGTGCCCGAGCGTCCCCAGAAACGGTCATCGCAGTAGTTCGCTTCGAACTGCGCGAGTGACGCCTCGGAAAAGTCGAGATCCTCCGACGGGCCGGGTCGCGTGATGTAGGCGAGGCGCACGAAATCCGCGCGCGTCAGGCAGTGCGGGTCGTCGAGCGCGAGGTACGTCATGAACGGCATGCGGTAGTACTCGAGCTGCCGGAACTTGAGCGCCGCGGTTTGCCCGGGCATCTCGAGGCCGAGCGGCTGGATCAACCAGCTCCAGTGCGATGCGAGGCAGGGCGTGCGGTAGCGCGCCACGTGATCGATGTATCGCTCCTTGTCCTCATAGTCAGACGTCGCGAGCGTCGCGCCACGCTCGTCGAGCCACTCCACCTTTCGCAGGCAATTGCCCGCCGTTCCGTCCTTCTCCCAGAACGCGGGATACGCGCGCGCGAAGCGGAACAGCAGATCCTGCGCGCGATCCAGCGGCAGCTCCTCGCTGCTGATTTCCAGCACGAGGGCGAGCACGTCGGCATCGTGGAAAAAATAGAGATCGCAACGATGGATCGCGCACTCGTGCGCCCAGCCGTCCGCGAAGGTGAGGCGCGCCGCGGCGACGTCGCTGCGGCGATACACGCGAATGCTCGATACGCCGGAATCCTCCGCCTTCTCCTGGCCCGCGGGCGAGCCGTAGAGAAATCGCTGCACGAATGGCAGGAATGTCACGAACTCCTTGTAGTGGCGTTCGCGAAAGTCGTCGGTCTCGCCGATGTTGAATTTCCCGCGCCAGCGTTGCCACGGGTTGCCGTCCTTCACCTTCTCCAGCGCTTCCCAGTGGCATTGCACGGGCGCGCCGGCCTTGATCGGCATGAGCTGCACGGGCCAGACGACGATCTGGCGGAACTGGCGCACGATGGTGGGATTCATCGAATGGGCTTCGCTCATGGTTCGCGAAGGGTACGCGTTCCTCGCGCCAGAAACTCCTCCGCCGCTGCAAAAATCCGCTGACGCCGCCGCGGGTCCATCTTGTCCAGCAACGCCACCGTGCGATTCAGCCGCGCTTGCCCTTCGAAGAACTCGCGGTGGCGATCGACGAACCGCCAATACAACCCATCCATGATCTCGCACCAATCCGTCTCGCCCGCGCGCGGCTTGCCGTAGTCGCTCATCTTGAGGATGTAGTGGCTGCCGCATAGATAGGGCTTGGTCGCGAACACGCCGCCATCGGCGAACGTCCCCATGCCGTAGACATTCGGGCCCATGACCCAGTCGCTCGAGTCCACATACATCTCCATGAACCACCGGTGGGCTTCGGCGGGCTCGATCTCGCAGAGCGTCATCAGGTTGCCGAGCACCATGAGTCGCTCGATGTGATGGGTCCAGCCCCAGCGCTGCGCTTTGGCGATAGCGAGATCGAGCGGCAAGAGCCCGGTGGTGCCGTCGTACCAGTGCGAAGTCAGGCGCCGGTGGTGGCCGAAGAAGTTGGAGCTCTCCTGCCGTTCGGAGCATTGCTGATAGACACCGCGGATGAACTCGCGCCACCCGATGATCTGACGCACGAAGCCTTCGACGGAGGCAATCGGGATGTTGCGCTGTTGCGCGAAGCTCAAGGTTTGTTCGATGACTTCGGCCGGCGTGACGAGTCCGAGGTTCAGCGCGGGCGTGAGCACGGAGTGGAAGAGGAACGGATCGCGCTCGGTCATCGCATCTTCGTAAGGCCCGAACATCTCGAATCGTTGTTCGAGAAACGCGTGCAAATGATCGAGCGCTTGCGCGCGCGTGGTAGGTAGCCACCAGCGTTGCGGATCGAGATCGCCGGGATGATCCACTAAGCGCCCGCGCACGAGTTCGATGACCTCGCGCACGTGCGCGGTGGCATCGGCGGTGCGGAGCAGGGGGATCGCAAGCTTCTTCGGCAGCGCCTTGCGATTGTCCGCATCGAACGACCATTGCCCGCCTTCGGGCTTGCCCTTTGCATCGACGAGGATGTTCAGCCGCTGACGTTGCCAGCGATAGAAGTCCGCCATGAACAGCCGCCGGCCGGCGCTCCACTCGCGGAACTGCTCGCGCGTGGTGAGGAACATCGGCGAGGGCAGGAACTCGAGTTGCAGTCCATGCGACTCCGCAAACCCGCGCATGCGCTGCTCGAAGAACTTGTCCTCGATCTCCCACAGGCGAAGGCCGTCGAGCTTCCGCGCGCGCACCCAGCGCAGCAGCCTTTCTTCATAGCCGTCGTCGAGTGGTTCGTAGTGCACATCGAAGCCGCGCGACGCGAGCTCATCCCGATACTCCCGCATCGCAGCGAGGAACAGCACGATCTTCTGCTTGTGATGGCGCACGTACGTGCAGAGCCCGACGTCTTCGGCCATGAACAGCGGAACGCCCGCGCACCCCGCCAGCAATTCCGGCGGGAACAGCTGGTTTCCGAGAACGACGAAGCCGAGTTGGGGCTGCACGTCGCGCAGTATCGGTCGATATACAAATGCATGTCGATCGATGCCATTAGGGAGAGTTTATTGCCATAGTAAAAGTACGGTGATAGCGTTACCACAACAGAGGGGGTGTGTGATGGTTTCATCAATGATTTTCCGTGGATCTTTGGTTGCGCTCGGCGTCGCGGCCACGTTGGGAGCAAATCCGGCCTTCGCGCAGGCCGACCCGACCGCTCAACCGGATGCGGCAGAAGCGAGCGAGGAGCTCGGTGTCATCACAGTCACCGGCTCGCGCACGATTACCGACACTGTCCGTTCACCCACGCCGATCACCTCGGTCGACATCGCGGAAATCGCGATGACGACGCCGAGCGACACGGCGGATGCGTTGAACAAACTCCCGACCATCATGGGTGGGCGAACTCCGCGATCTCAGGGCAACGGCGCCAACAACAACGGCGGCAACACACTGTCGCTTCGCAACTTCGGCGCCTTCCGCACGCTGGTGCTGCTGGATGGCCATCGCATCGCGCCCAATAACCAGGACGGCTCGGTCAACGTCGACGTCCTGCCGCAGATGCTGATGAAGCGGGTCGACATCGTCACCGGCGGCGCTTCGGCGATCTACGGCTCGGATGCTGTCGCCGGCGTCGTCAATTTCGTTCTGGACAAGGAGTTCACCGGTCTCACGGTGAAAGCCGATTTCGGTCAGTCGAAGTATCAGGACGGCGACGAGTACCAGCTCGGCGCCGCATGGGGCACGGAGCTGTTCGGCGGCCGCGGCCACTTCGAGACGGCCGCGCGATTCCGCCATCAAGACATGATCCCCATCGCCGATCGCCCCTATGGCGAAGATGGCCAGGCCTGATTGCTGACCGGCAACGGCCGGCCCATCGACGCGCTGCGCCCGAATGATCATCCCTTCGTGTTCACGCCGTATTCGCGCGTGTTCAACAGCGGCCCGGGCGGCAACGTCCAGTGCGGGTCGGGATGCGGATTCAACAACTACACCTTCAACTCGGCGGGCGCTCTGGTCCCGATGGTTCACGGCGTGCCGAGCCGCAGCGGCGGCGTGGAGACGGGCGGCGATGGCTCGTACGTGAAGTACGGCACGTTCCGTTCCGAAATCGAGATGAAGGATGTCTTCGCGCGTTTCAGTCTGGATCTGGGCGAAAGCGCGAACTGGTATGTGCAGGGGTCGTGGGCACAAGCCGAGAACGCGGCCGACTGGATCCAGTGGGTAGTTAGTCCAAACAACGGCCGCCCCAATACGCTGTTCGCCAACAATCCGTACATCTCTCCGGCCGTGCAGGCGCAATTGGGTGCGGGCTTGAGCTGCACGGATCCGGCTGTGCGGGCGAGCCGACGTTGTCTGCCGGCAGTCCCTCCGACTTCGCCGCAAACCGGCAGCACGCCGCCCGCGCCGCCGGATACGCCTATTTTCGCGTTGCCGCGCTACCTCAACGACGTTGGCGGGCAGCCGGTCAATGAAAACCCGAACCGTCTCTACCGCACGCTGGGCGATCAGAAGACCTGGAGTGCGGAGACGGGAGTCACCGGAGAACTGGGCGGTTTCACCTGGGAAGCGTTCTACAGCCACGGCAACAGCGAGCTGACGGTCACGAATCCCAACAACACCGACAACGCGAAGTATCTGGCTGCGCTCGATGCGGTGAACGTCGGCGGTACCATCCAGTGCTGGGTCACGACACAAACGCAGTTCGCCGGCCTCTATCCCGGCTGCGTGCCCATCAACATCACGGATCCCGCCGGACCATCGGCAGAGTCTTATAACTACCTGCGAACGAGCACTTCGTGGCTGCTGCGGCAGGAGATGGACAACGTCGGCGCCTCCATCAGTGGCGGTCTCTGGGGCTTGGGTCTGCCCGCGGGCGAGATCTCCGCCAGCCTGTCGGCCGATGCGCGCTGGTCCACCTACGTGATGGAAAGCGACTTCCTGCCTTCCAATTTCGTCAACTGCACGGGCCTGCGCATGTGCCTCGCGGCTGGCGGAAATGCGCCGCTTCGCTGGGTGCAGAACACCAATGCGCCGGTCGATGCCAAGAACCACGTCTATGAAGGCGCGCTGGAACTCAACGTCCCGCTGCTCAAGGAAGTCCCGGGTTTTCAGGATCTCTCGACGAACCTCGCGGGCCGCTGGACCAAGTATTCGACGTTCGACGCGGTCGAGTCCTGGAAGATCGGACTCAACTGGCAGGTGGTCGATTCGGTCCGGTTCCGCAGCACGCTCTCGTCCGATATCCGTGCACCGAACCTCAATGACCTGTTCCAGCCGGCGGGCGTTACCTCGACGAGTTTCAACGACCGTCTCACGGGCGGCAGCGCTCAGGGCATGCGGCTCTCCACGCAGGGCAATCCGTTCCTCACACCCGAAGAGGCGAAGACATTCACGGCGGGAGTGGTGTTGACGCCGACTTTCCTGCCGCGCTTCAGCATGTCGGTTGATTTCTGGGAGACCAGACTCGAGAACGCGATCGTCAACCTGAGCTATCAGAACGAAGCCCTCCAGGCTGTCTGCATCGCTTCCGCGCCTACCTACAGTTCGCCGCTATGCCAGTTGGCGGTGCGCCCGATCACCGACCCGAGCGATCCCAACTATACGAACCCGCTCTTCAACCTGCCGACCGAGATTCGCAGTGCTCCCGTCAATGCGGCGCTTCAGAAAACCAAGGGCTATGACGCTCAGGTCGACTACAACTTCGAGTTGGCGGGCGGGCAATTCTCCTTCCGCCACCTCGTGAGCTATCAGCCGGTCAACTCCACGCTCAACAATCCGACGTCGACGTTCTACACATGGGCGGTACAGCCTCATTGGATGCAGTCCACGTTCCTGTCGTACAGGCACAACGGTTGGAACGTCGCGCTGCAGAATCGTTGGCTCGGTAGCACCAGTCTCAAGAGCAGCAACAACAGACTGAACGGCCCTCCCAACACCATCGGCGGTAGCCAGAACTACGTGGATTCGAGTCTCGACGCGTACAACGTCGTCGATACCACGATCAGCAAGGAGTTCGAGTTCGGTGGCAGCACCACGGAAGCCTTCCTGACCGTCAGCAACCTGCTCAATGAACGTGCTCCGTTGTTCCCGTCGAACTCGGGCCTTCCGGGCCTGTTCTATCCGACGCTGGGTTTCTACGACGACATGGGGCGTTACTTCACGGTCGGCTTCAAAGCCAAGTTCTGAGGGGGACTCAAGATGAAGACTCGAGCGCGTTTATTCGCGGCAGCGCTGTGCTGCCTTGCAGGCTTCTCCGTCAACACGTTGGCGGCGGACGATCCGGTTCCGCCGAGCGGCATTTACGATCCGCTCGGCCTCGTCTCGACGAAGCACGGCGGACAACTCGTCGCGATCGCGGAGGGCTTCAGTTTTACCGAGGGCCCCGCGGTCGATCGGCATGGAAATGTGTTCTTCACCGACCAACCCAACGACAAGATCTATCGTTGGGACGCCAGGAAAGGCACGGTGAAACTGTTTCTGGAAGGCACCGGGCGCGCGAACGGCCTGGCGATCGACAGTGAGGGAAACATCATTGCCGCCGCGGACATGCACGGCGAGCTGTGGAAGATCCGTCCGGATGGAAGCCACAAGGTTTTGATCAACAACTACAACGGCAAATTGTTGAACGGGCCGAATGACGTGTGGATCAACCCTAACAATGGCGGCATCTACATCACCGACCCGATCTTCCCGCGCGGCTATTGGGACGTCGGCGATCCGCGCCAGCAGGGTTGGGAACCGACACGCTCGGAGCAATCTCCGCAAGGCAAAGGCGGCCACGTGTACTACCTGCCTCCCGGCGCGCGAAAGATACACAGACTCACGACGGACGCATTGGGATGGGAATCCGATGCGTGGCCGAATGGAGTCGTCGGCACTCCTGACGGCAAGAAGCTCTACGTCAACAAGTGGTACTACGACAACAAGGGCGGCACGTGGGTCTTCGACATCAAGCGTGACGGCACGCTCGCCAACATGCGCAAGTTCACCGACTGGGGTGGTGATGGCATGTCGATGGATGAGCGGGGTAACGTCTACATCAGCAATGGTGAAGGCGTGATGGCGTTCGATCCCGACGGCACCAACATCCTGAGAATTCCCACGGGCGGTGGCGCGACCAACAACACGTTCGCCGGCCGTGACGGCAAGACGTTGTTCATCACGGGCCCCGTCGACCGCGTGACCGCGATCCGGATGAATGTCCGGGGCGCGCGGAACTGGTAACCATGAAAGCACCGCTTCGAATCGTTTCGTTGCTGCTCGGCGTGTTTGCGCTGACCTCCATCAGCGCGCACGCCGCGGCAGCCGCGCAGAAGCAGACGTTCGTTCTCGTTCACGGCGCAACGGCCGGTGGGTGGGAGTGGAAGAGCACCGGCAAATTTCTCGCCGACGACGGCCACACTGTCTACCGTGCCACGCTCACCGGCCTCGGCGAGCGCATGCATCTCAACAGCACCGATGTCGATCTGCAGACGCACATCAACGATGTGGTCAACCTGATCCTGTTCGAAGATTTGAAAGACGTCGTGCTCACCGGCCACAGTTACGGCGGCATGGTGATCACGGGCGTCATCGACCGCATTCCCGAGCGCATTCGACACGTCGTGTATCTCGACGCCGCCGTGCCCGACGACGGCATGTCGATCTGGGACATCTTCGGCGGCAACGGCCCGCGCGACCCCGAGCGCTTCAAGGATGGATTCATGCAGGTGCCCTGGGTCAAGCCCGACACCAAGCCGCCGCACAGCGTGAAGCAGTCGATCAAGTGCTTCAACCAGCCGGTGTCTTACAAGAATCCCGGCGCGCTGAAGTTGCCCGTGACTTACGTCGCCTTCGTCCCCAAGGACAAATCAGCCGAGGAGCGCGCGAAGACTGACAAGAGCTGGCAGCGTGCCGTGGCGCGCGGCTGGACAATCCGCACTTTTTCTGGCGGACACGTCGCGCAGCAGGAAGACCCGCGCGGTGTCGCGACGCTCATCGAGCAGTCGGTGGGCGACCGGAACAAGCCAGTGCGATCGACTACGTCTATCGATCGGATCGAAAAGAGCGATTAGCGCCGGCCGCCGGCTAACAACTAGATTCCCCCCAGCGCGCGCATCTCTGCGCAGCATCAACGAGGGGAATCTCATGAACATGACCGGCAAGCTCACGACGGTCGCGTCGACGGCGCTGCTGTCCGCGATGGTAGCGACTTCGGCGGCGGCAGCGTCTCCCGCGGTCCCCGACAACGACTACTGGTGGCCCAACAGGCTCAGTCTCGAGCCTTTGCGCCAATCCTCCGCCTCCGCGGATCCGATGGGCGCGAACTTCAACTACACCGCCGCCGTCGCCAAGCTCGACGTGCAGGCGTTGAACGCCGACCTGCGCAAGCTCATGCGCACCTCGCAGGACTGGTGGCCCGCGGACTACAAACATTACGGCCCCTTTTTCATCCGCATGTCGTGGCACGCGGCGGGCACGTACCGCTCGCTCGACGGCCGCGGCGGTGGCGACGGCGGCATGCAGCGCTTCGCTCCGCTCAACGCGTGGCCCGACAACGCAAGCCTCGACAAGGCGCGGCGACTGTTGCTGCCGATCAAGCAGAAATACGGTAACTCGGTCTCGTGGGCCGACCTCATGGTCTACGCGGGCACGCTCGCGATGGAGGACATGGGCTTCAAGACGCTCGGCTTCGCGTTCGGCCGCGCGGACGAGTGGGAGCCGGAAGAGGTGAATTGGGGCTCTGAAGGCGAGTGGCTAGGCGACAAGCGCCACACGGGCGACCGCGAGCTCGCGAAGCCTTTCGGCGCGACGCAGATGGGCCTCATCTACGTGAATCCCGAAGGACCCCTGGGCAACCCGGATCCGATCGCCGCCGCGCGCGACATCCGCCAGGCGTTCGGCCGCATGGGCATGAACGACGAGGAGACGGTGGCGTTGATCGTGGGCGGCCACACCTTCGGCAAGGCACATGGCGCGCACAAGCCGGAAGCCTGCGTGGCGGCGGATCCCGAAGCCGCGACGCTCGAAGAGCAGGGCCTGGGCTGGAAAAACACGTGCGCCACGGGGAAGGGCGTCGACGCGGTGACGAGCGGACTCGAAGGTGCATGGACGGTCACGCCCGCGCAGTTCTCGCATAACTACCTGCAGAACCTCTACGCGTTCGAGTGGGAGTTGTCGGCGAGCCCGGCGGGCGCGAAGCAGTGGAAGCCGAAGGACCCGGCCGCGGCGCAGATGGTGCCGGACGCGCACGACCCGGCGAAGCGTCACGCGCCGGTGATGTTCACGACGGACCTGTCGCTGCGCGAAGACCCGGCGTATCGCAAGATCACGCAGCGCTGGCTCGCGAACCCGCAGGAGTTCGAGCTCGCGTTCGCGCGCGCGTGGTTCAAGCTCACGCACCGCGACATGGGTCCGCCGTCGCGATACATCGGTCCGCTGGTGCCGAAGGAAACCTTCGTCTGGCAGGATCCGGTTCCGGCCGCTAACTACCAGCCGATCGGCGCCACCGACGTGGCGAAGCTCAAGGACGCCGTGCTGGCCTCGGGCCTGTCAGTCCCGGCGCTGGTGCGCACGGCCTGGGCGTCCGCCGCGTCGTACCGCGACACGGACAAGCGCGGTGGCGCGAACGGTGCGCGTCTGCGGCTCGCGCCGCAGAAGGATTGGGCGGCGAACGATCCGGCGGAGCTCGCGCGAACGCTCGCGGTGCTCGAGCAGGTGCGGAAGGAGTTCAACGCGAAGTCCGGCAAGAAGCAGGTGTCGCTCGCGGACACAATCGTGCTCGGTGGCGCGGCGGCGATCGAGAAGGCCGCGCGCGACGGCGGCTTGACGGTCAAGGTGCCGTTCACGCCGGGCCGCACCGACGCGACGCAGGCCGACACGGATGCCACGACGTTCGCGTTCCTCGAGCCCCAAGCTGACGGCTTCCGCAACTACCTCAAGACCGGATACGAGCGTCCGCCCGCCGAGGCGCTCGTGGAGCGCGCCGCGCTGCTGGACCTCACAGTGCCGGAGATGACGGCGCTCGTGGGTGGGTTGCGCGTGCTCGACGCCAACACGGGCGGCGCGAAGCATGGCGTGTTCACGTCGCGGCCGGGCACGTTGTCCACTGACTACTTCGTGAACCTGGTCGACATGTCGACGGAGTGGAAGAAGGCAGCGGGCAACGAAGGCCTGTACGAAGGCCGCGACCGCGCGACGGGCAAGGTGAAGTGGACGGCGACGCCCGTGGATCTCGTGTTCGGTTCGAATTCGGAACTGCGGGCGATCGCGGAGTTCTACGCGTCGAACGACTCGAAGGAGAAGTTCGCGACCGACTTCGTGGCGGCGTGGAACAAGGTGATGATGGCGGATCGCTTCGACGTGAAGTGATTCAGGCGTGGGAGGACGTTCCGGCTGGAACGTCCTCCTAATTCGGCGCAGCGGCAAAAATAAGCGAGATGCTCACCCACACGCCGACGCTGAAGTAGAGCGACATCCAGATGACCTCGCCGCGCCAGTCTTCCCACCGGCGCGACACCGCGCTGCGCCTGGAGATGTCGACGGCGCCCTGCGCGATGCTCAGGTAACTCCGCCCCAACGCCTCGTCCGCCGTCCATCGTGACCAATACATAGGGACATCGACGATGAAGATGTACGCGACGTAAAGGGCGCCTCCCACGGCCCACACGGCGAGCATGAGGCCGCGACTTGCCGGGCCTTGCGACGCGATTGCAGCGAGACTGATCACGATCAACGCGGCGGAAATTCCCCACAGCGAGTTCTCGAAGACGTGGCCCAGGTTCCTGGTGGTGAGCACCGCATGCCAGGAGAAGACCTCGGCAATGGCGATGAGCGGCACGATCGTGAGTGACAATTCGCGGACCCATTCGCGTTCGCTTGCATGCAGGTACACCGCCCATTGCGCAGCGAAGGCGAGTTCGGCGAGAGTCGCGACCGAGCGGCCGATGAGAACGCTGGACGCCCGCGAGTTCACCAGGCACAGGCGCGGGATGTCGTAGACGGGCAGGGCCGAGCGGAAGGCACAGCCGAAGACGTAGATTCCCGACAGCACGACCTGCGCGCTGTCCACGGCGTGGTTGCCCGACGTGGCGGCATAGGTCCATGCCGCGACGTTGAGCATCGCCACCGCGCAAAGACATGCCCACCACGTGACGACGCTCATGTCATCCCGCGAAACAGCGGCTCGCCCATCCGGATCCGCTGTCCCTCGCAAACGCCGGCACACAACGCCACGCCTTTGGGCACCAGCGCGATGATCGTGGAGCCGTGCTGGAACCAGCCCATCTCCTGTCCCTTCGCGTATCGCGCGTTGCACGGGATCTCATTCGGACCGCGATACTTGAGGTGCAACAGCACATCCGCGCAGTGCAGCCGGATGCTCGCGACGAGAATGGCGGCGACAGGGACCAGTGCGATCGGCGTGCCGGTCGAAGTCAGGCGGCAGCGCAGGATGGCGCGCTCGTTGCGGCAGAACAGGCGTTGCACCCTGCGCAGCGCGATCGGGTACACGTTCCAGGTGTCGCCCGATACATAGGTGACGTGCTCCACGTCGAGGTCGTGCGGCGCGTGGAAGCGGTGATACATCGTCGGCGTGATGCGCAGCGTGACGTATCGGCCGCCCTCATAGAGTTGCGCGAGCGCGGGGTCGCTCAACAGATCGAGCAACGTGTAAGGACTTCCCTTCGCCTGCAACACGGTGCCGCGATCGATGGTCCCGCATGCGCCGACGATGCCGTCGCAGGGACTCACCAGCGTCGCGGAGTCCTGGTCGATCGGTCGCGCGCCTGTCTTCAACTCGCGAATGAAACAGTCCTGCAAGCTTTTGAACCGGTTCTTTTTGGCTTCACTCAGGTCGAGATCGGAGAACAGCTTCCAGATCCCGATGGCGGCGGCGCTCACGAACGGCAGCTCCAGGGGGCTGAGACGGCCCATCAGCAGCGTCAACCCTCGGCGCGGAATGCGATTCGTCACCAGAAAACTCAAGTTCTCACGCAAAGTCATGGCAAATGTCACTTCCCTGCAAGCTGACGGCAATAGGGTTGTGCTCCATGAACATCACGCCCGCCGGCCTGGCTCTTTTCGTCCTCGGAATCCTTACGACGCTGTGGTTGTCGTGGCGGCTGCAGTTGCGACTCGAGCTGTCGAGTGCGAAGCACCGTTCGCTGGCCGGGCATGCGCGCTGGTCGCGCCGGCTTGCGAAGCTCCTGCCGTTCTACGAGTTCGACGAATCGGAATTCTTCAACGCGGACGACGCACCGCGTGAGATCGGCCAGGCTCGCCGCAGCGCGTTCATGCGCCTCGCGGATCTGTACGCGCAGCGTTTCCCCAAGACGGTAGCCGCGTCCGCCGAGATCGAGCGCAACGTGTCGGACGTGCAGTTCACGGCGCGCTACCGCGTGCCATTCCCTTTCAGCTCGTTCGTGCGGCGTCACCTGAAAGCGGGCAACTTCCTGCAGTCCTCGAGTGGAGCTGAGGTCACCGATCTCGATGGCAATCGGCTCTACGACCTCGCGGGCTCGTATGGCGTGAATGTTTTTGGCTACGACTTCTACAAGGGATGCATCGAGCGCGGCGCGCGCCTGGTTGCGGACCTTGGGCCGGTGCTCGGTGGCTATCATCCCGTCGTCGCCTACAACGTGAAGCGGCTGCGCGAGATTTCCGGCCTCGATGAAGTGTCCTTCCACATGTCGGGCACGGAGGCGGTGATGCAGGCCGTGCGGTTGGCGCGCTACCACACGCGTCGCACGCACCTGGTTCGATTCTGCGGCGCCTATCACGGCTGGTGGGGCGACGTTCAGCCGGGAGTGGGCAATCCACTCACCGCGCGCGAGACGTACACGCTGGCGGACATGAGCGACGCATCCCTGCTGGTGCTGCGCAAGCGACGCGACATCGCCTGCGTGCTGGTCAATCCGCTGCAGGCGATGCATCCGAACGCCAATGCGCCCAGCGATTCGATGCTGCTCGACAGCGGACGCAGCGCGCATTTCGACCGGGCGGCGTATCGCGAATGGTTGAGTAAGCTGCGCGATGTCTGCACCGAACGCGGCATCGTCCTGATCTTCGATGAGGTGTTCATGGGGTTTCGCCTGAGGATCGGCGGTGCCCAGGAATACTTCGGCGTGCGTGCGGACATGGTCACGTATGGCAAGACACTGGGAGGTGGGCTGCCGGTGGGTGTGCTCTGCGGTCGCAGGGAATTCATGAAACGCTTTCGGGAAGACAGGCCCGCGGACATCTGCTTCGCGCGCGGCACGTTCAATTCGCACCCGTACGTCATGGGCGCGATGCACGAGTTTCTCGCCGCGCTCGAGAGCCAGGAGATCCTTTCCAAATACGATGGACTCGACGGTCTGTGGGACCGGCGCGCGGGCGATCTGAACGCGCGGCTCAGCGCGGCGGGCGTGCCGCTCCGAGTCGCGCATTTCTCGACCGTGTGGTCGCTCATCTTCACGCAGCCGTCGCGCTACAACTGGATGCTGCAGTTCTATCTTCGCGCCGAAGGCCTGGCGCTGAGCTGGGTCGGCACCGGACGGCTGATCTTCCGCATCGATCTGCCGGACGATGCGTTCGGCGAAATCGCGCGCCGCATCGTCACAGGAGCAGCTGCTATGCATCACGACGGCTGGTGGTGGACCGCACCCGAACTCACGAACCAAACTATCCGGCGTCGCGTGCGGCTTGAAACGCTTCGTGCGCTCGGTCTTTCCCGTGCATCGGGTCGATCAACTCCCCGCGCATCAGGTAGAGAGGCGCCTTCCAGTACGTCTTGATGTCCTGAATTGGGTCCGTGACGATCTTCGTGATCCACACGAGGCCGGTCTGCGCGTCGCGCAGGAAAAACAGGTGCACCGTGCGGAACGCCAGTGCGCCGATGCCTACCCACAGCCAGATTTCCCCCACCTGGAAAATCGCCTGTTCGGTTGAAGTGATCGGCGGGAACAGGCCGAACACCGTCGGCTGGATCCACAAGATCGCGGGGGACAGTGCCCAAATGGAGTGCAGGATGATCTTGCGCTTGAGGTTGTAGCCGACCTTGATCTCTTCCTTGTGCTCGTGGGTGGCGTGGTTGACCTCGTCGTAGCCTTTGGGCTCGAAGAAGAAGTGTCCGCTCTGGCGGCTCACCATCGCCACCAGCCAGGCGACGAGCGCGGCCGCGGCGGGGTTGATGAAGAGCAACACATAGGCCGCGAGGAAGCTGAACGCGCTCAGCAGGTGCAGCGACTGGTTGATCCGGCTGTGGTGGTAGAAGCGATGGTCGTCCCAGCGCTGGGTCCGCAATGCTTCCAGGAAGTTCTGCATGAAGATTCCTCGCCAGGGCGATGAAAGTGGAAGAACGGTGAACTAGATATCTCACTCGCATAACAGTTAGATGACGCAAGAAAAGCTTCGTCAAACATTCACGCGGGCGTCACGCGGAAAAGTCACGGTTGGGCATGCGTATAACGATCGTGACCGATGCGTGGTCGCCACAGACCAACGGTGTCGTCAGCACGTTGCGGCAAACGGTTTCATGCCTCGAGCAGCTCGGGCACGAGGTGCAGCTCGTGACGCCCGGCATGTTTTACTCGATGCCGTGTCCCACCTACCCGGAGATACGGCTCGCGCTGTTTCCTTACCGCAAGCTGTCGGCACTGATTTCCGGATTTCGCCCGGACGCCATTCACATCGCGACCGAGGGGTCGCTGGGATTCGCGGCACGCCGCTACTGTATGCGCCACCGGCTCGAATTCACCACCTCGTATCACACGCAGTTTCCACAATACCTGCGCTCCCGCTTCCCGATTCCAACGTCGCTTTCCTATCGCGCGTTGCTCTGGTTTCACGGCGCCGCCACGCATTGCATGGTGAGCACGCAGTCCGTACGCAATCAGCTCGCCGAGCGCGGCTTTCGCAATCTGGTTCGCTGGCAACGCGGGGTCGATACGGACTTGTTCAAGCCGAGGGCGAAGGATTTCCTGCGGCTCCCACGCCCGATTGCCGCCTACGTCGGTCGCGTGGCGATCGAGAAGAACATCGATGCGTTTCTGCGCATGCCCTGGGCAGGTACCAAACTCGTGATCGGCGATGGACCGGAGCTGCCGCGCTTGAAGGCCCAATTCCCCGGCGCCGTCTATGTGGGTTATCAGTTCGGTGAAGATCTGGCGCGGCACGTGGCGGCATCGGACGTGCTGGTTTTCCCGAGCCTCACCGACACCTTCGGTCTCGTGAACCTCGAAGCCATGGCGTGTGGAGTGCCGGTGGCCGCCTACCCGGTGACTGGTCCAATCGATGTCGTCGAGGACGGTGTGACGGGCGCGCTGGACGAAGATCTGGCGCGCGCGGCCATTCGTGCGCTGACGATCGACCCGCAGAAATGCCGTGACCGAGCGCTGCGCTCGGGTTGGGAGAGGTGTTCGCGCGAGTTCGAATCGAATCTGGTTCCGGCTCTCGGGCAGCGCTCGACACGCGCGGTGCCGGTCGTGCCCGTGTTGCGTCAACCGGTTTGAGAGCGAAGCGCGCGGGCGAAGCGCGTCTCTTCGCGAGCAATTTCCTGCGCGACCCCTACATGCTCGGGTCGATCGTCCCGAGCTCGCGCTTCCTCGTGAATGCCGTGCTCGAGCCCGTGGACTGGTCGCGGGCCCGGGTCATCGTTGAGTACGGGCCGGGCGTGGGTACGTTCACTGCGGAGATCCTGCGGCGGATGCGCAGCGATGCGAAGCTGATCGTCATCGAGACGAACCTCAGTTTCGTGAAATTCCTGGGCGACACGCTGCCGGACGAGCGGCTCGTGGTGGAGCACGACTCCGCCGAGAACGTTCGGGAGATCCTCGCGCGCCGCGGGATTCCACGGGTCGACTACATCTTGTCGGGAGTTCCGCTCGGCAGCATGCCGAAGTCGCTGCAATCGGCAATCGCGATCGCCAGCCGGGATGCACTCGATTCCCGCGGCGAGTTCCTCGTCTGTCAATTCACAAGTCGCGTATTGCCGGTGCTGCGCGGGACGTTTCACGACGTGCGGCGGGGGTTTGAATTCCGAAACCTTCCGCCCGCGCAGTTTTTCGTCTGCTCGGATTCGCTCAAAACTTCGCCTTGAACTGCACGCCGAAAATCCGCGGCTCGTTGATGAAGCCCGTCCGGTTGTTGAAGTCGATCGCGCCGACGGCAACGACCTCATCCGTGATGTTCCGTCCGAACAGCGCGGCTTCGTACTTGCCTTCGCTCCAGGTGTAGCCAGCACGCAGTCCACCTTCGAGCAACGCCTTGCCCGTGAACTCGATGGACTCGTACAGGAAGAAGTTCACTTCACTGCGATACGTCCAGTCGGTGTACGCGAAGATCTCGCCATTGCCGACGGGGATGCCATAGCGCAGCGTGAAGTTCGCGATCCACTCCGGCGCCTGCGGCAGCGGATTCCCGTCGATCACGGCGAAGCCGCCCACGATCGGGTCGGTGACCGTGCACGCGAAGCAGGTTCCGACCGAAATGCCGTCGTCGTTGATCTCGGTGTCGTTGTAGCTCGCACCGAGCGTGACCAACAACTTCGGAGTCAGATACGCCTCGAAGTCGAGTTCCGCGCCCTGGCCCACGGTCTCTTCCGCGTTGAGCAATCTCACCGCGTTGTTGGCGCCGCCGACCGCGGTCAGCTGCTGATCCTTCACTTCATAACGGAACACGTTGAAGTACACCTTCGCGCGTCGATCCATCAGATCGGCCTTCACGCCGAGTTCGATGGAGGTGTTGGTCTCCGGTTCGGCGACCGATTGATTGCCGAAGGCGCCGGCCGGCTGCACGCTGGCGGCGCGGAAACCTTTCGCAATGCGCACGTAAAGGTTGACGGAGTCGCTGACCGAGAACGTGCCGGCGAGATCCCAGCTCACGTTGCTGTCGCTCAACGACGCGCTGGTGGGCAGCGTGGGATCCGGAAACGTGAACCCTTCGGGCGTGCCGGTGACGAAATCCTTCTCGTCATTCGTATAGCGAACGCCGCCGCGCAACTCGAGAGCCGACGTCACGTCGTAAGTTACCGAACCGAACACCGCCCACGCCGTGTTGGTCTGATTCGCGCGCAGGTACTGGTTCTGCGCGCCGCCGCCCAGGCTGTCGTACGAGAAGAACTCGGTGTCGTAGTCCTCATCGAAGTAGTACACGCCGGCCTGCCAGTTGAGCGAGCCGTCGAGCTGCGATTCGAGTCTGACTTCCTGCGTGAGCTGATCGAGCGTCGGGATCGCGTCCGCGGTCTCGCTCGGGAAGGGGATGAAGCCCGGTCCGTTCGGCAACGCGCAGAATCCGCACCCGAAGCCACCATCGATATCGCCGCGACTGTATGCGTCCATCGATTCGTAGCCGGTGATCGAATACAACGCGAGATCGCCGAAGTCCCAGCGCAGCCGGACGCTGCCGCCCAGGATGTTCAGCTCCTGCCGGTTCTGGCCGTCGGCGAAGATCGGACTGTCCACATCGAAGCCATCGACCAGATCGTTGCTGCCGGATTCGATGATGTTCGCGCGGAACAGGCGCGCGGTGCCGTCGAGATTGCGCATGTGCGCGTTGAACAACGCGCTGAAGGTTTCGCCAGGTTCGTAAAGCACCTGCACGCGCGCGGCGCGATCGTCGTAACCCTCGTAGATGTCGTCTTCATCGGTGAGCGCGTTGCCGACGTAGTCGTCGCGATGTTGGTAGAGCCCCGACACGCGGGCCGACCAGCCTTCGCCGAGCGGCAGGTTGATCGCGCCTTCGACGTTCGCGGTGTTGTAAGTCGCATCCGAGACGTTGAAGTAGCCGCCGAAGTCAGCCTCGGGCTTCACCGAGTCGAACTTCACGACGCCGCCGGGCGTGTTGCGGCCGAACAAGGTGCCCTGCGGTCCGCGCAGCACTTCGATCTGATCGAGATCGAAGATCGGAAAGCCCTTGAGGATCGGATTTTCCTGCACGACATCGTCGTAGATGAGCGAGACAGGTTGCGACGCGTTCAGGCGGAAGTCGCCGTTGCCGTAGCCGCGGATGTAGAAGCGCGGGAAGGCGCGGCCGAACGACGATTCGACGTTGAGGCTCGGAATGCGCGCGGCCAGCAGACGCACGTCCTGGCCTCCGGTGGATAGGACGTCGAGATCCTCGCCGCTGACCGTCGACACCGAGTTCGGGACGTCGCGGATGTTCTCGGAGCGGCGTTCGGAAGTGACGAGGACTTCTTCGAGTTGGCCTTCTTGTTCCTGCGCGAACGCGACAGTCGTCAATGCGCCGCACAGCGGCAGAATCCATTTGAGTTTGTTCATGCCGGGAAGCATACATTCCTCCGGCGGAAAGCTGTCACCTCGGGGAGCGCACCAACGTGGATCGCACTGCGCAAAAATGCACGACAACGAGACGATGGTTTGACGACGTGTCACGCACGAGAGCACTCTGGCTCGTGGCGCCAACGATGATTGGGGAGATTGTATGAAAGCGTTCTATTGGATTTCTCTCGCGAGTGTGCTGATGCTGGCGGGATGCTCCGCACCGCAGACGCAATCCTGTGGGCCGAGACAGCTCAGTACTCGGGTGTCAGTCACGAACATCGGCACCGCCGCCCGCAAATTCGAGGTGACGGCGTCTGGCTTCACCCCGAACTCGCAAGCGCGCTTGTCGATCGACAATTTTCCAAAGCGTGGCGAGATCCGGGAGGCGGTGACGATCGACGCGAGCGGCAAGCTGTTCTGGACAATCGATGCGCCATTGATGCTGGCCACTGACCCCGATTTCGAACCCGACGCGGAGGTGCGCACCACGTTGGCCGAGGTTCAAAGCCAGTGTTTCGGCCTGACGATGATGAAGGAGCGTGCATTCGGGAGGATCGTCTAGGGGTTCATGAGTGTGAATACGGTCACCGACCGCGGGTGCGTATCGGCTTAACTTCAAGTCACTCCGATCTCCCCGCGGGCGCGCCGAGTGAAACCCTTAGCAACGAAGCTGATGTCGTCGTTCGTGCTCGCTGCGTGCCTTCTCGCGGTGCAGCCTGCGGTCGCGAGCTCGGATTACCTCGCCCGTGCGGACGTCCGCTCGTTCATCGAATCGATGATCGAAGAACACGGCATCGCGATTTCGGACCTCGAGCGGATCCTCGGCGCTGTCAGTTACTCGCCCGCAGCCGTACGCCTGATCGGCCCGGCCCCGAGCTCCGCTCCGTCGCCGGCTCGTTCGTACACACGCTATCGCGCGAAATTCCTGACACCGGCACTGATTGCTGAAGGCTCTCGCTTCTGGTCGCTGCACGCCGAAGACCTGGCGCGCGCCGAAGCGGAGTTCGGCGTCCCGGCCGAGGTGATCCTGGGAATCCTCGGAGTCGAGACCGCGTACGGCCGCAACACGGGCTCCTTCCGCGCCATCGACGCGATCGCGACGATCGCGTTCGACGGCGAGCGCCGCCAGGACTACTTCCGTGATGAATTGAAAGAACTGCTGCTGCTGGCGCGCGACACCGGCATCGATCCGCTCGTCATCAAAGGCTCCTATGCGGGGGCGATGGGTTTGCCGCAGTTCATGCCTTCGAGCTACCGCCGCTACGCGGTGGATTACGACGGTGACGGCGCCATCGACCTGGTAGGCAGCCCGGCCGATGCGATCGGCAGCATCGCGAGCTACATGAAAGCGTTTGGCTGGGTGACGGGCGAACCGCCGACCGCGCCGGTTCGCCTGGCGTTGGGCACCGAGACGGAGTTCGTCAGCGGACTCGAGCGCGTCCACGACGTGATGGAAGTGCAGGGCAAGGGCGTCGTGTTCTCGGGGCAGGATCCGCCGGCCGGAATGTGTTCCATCTTCGAACTACCCACGCCGGGCAAGCCGTCGAAGTTCGTGGCGGGATTCACCAACTTCGAAGTCGTCACTCGCTACAACCGCTCGACGTTCTACGCTTCCGCGGTGCTGGAGCTCGCGGACGCCATTTATCAGGTTAGCGGGAAGTCTTCGCGAGAGCACCCGCGATCACCGTCGGGTGCCAACGGCGCGGCTCCGTGAAATACGGCGCGCGCTCCGAACTCAGGCGGGGCGTCGGCTCCGCGAGCAGATAGCGGTCGCCGAGCCACTTCACGGCACCCTGCAACGCGTTGCGGTAGTCGTGCAGCGGCATCTTCGTGTTCAATTCGTTGCGTTTCATGTCGGTCTCCAGCGGTTCCCCGAGCGTCATCCTGGCTTCTCGTGAGTCGCCTGACATCGCCCGATGGTTCGACCTACGAGTCCTCAAACAGTACGGATGCAACTATCCCTAAAGAGCGATGAACGCAGACTGAAGCTATTGATTGAAGAACCGCCACAAGTAGGCATTCGCGTCGAAATCGGCGATCGGCACGTCGCTGCTGGCGGCCGGCGAACGCACGCCGCCCGGCCATGAATGGCCGCCGCCGAAGACGATGTCATTGACCGCGTCGTAGTTGTCCGGCGGGTCGCTCTTGCAGAGCACGACGGGAGCGCTCGACAGCGCTGCGTTCGCGGGCGTCGCGTATCGATAGCACGTGGTCGTCGGTGTGACGTTCTCGACGGTCGCAACGGCCTGCACGTTGTTTCGAGCGATCCAGTCCGCGATCGTGGAATCGATCGAATAGAAATTCGTGGCGGACAGTCCCGCGCCGACGCCGCCCTGGTAAGGATAGTTGCGGTCGTTCGTCGCGTGCATGTGCAGGACGGGGATGCGGCGCGCGGGATTGCACGAATAGTATTGATTGAGATCGCGGTCGAATTGCCCGCTCGCGCCGCCGATGGGCGCGATGCCGGCGATGCGGTCGGACAACGTGCACGCGAGCCGATGCGACATCAGGCCGCCGTTCGAAAAGCCCGTCGCGAAGACGCGCTGCGCATCGATCGGGAAATCATCGATGACATCCTGCAGGACCGCGGCGACGTAGCTCACGTCATCGACCGCCTGCGACTGCGCAGTTCCGCAACAGGCGCCCGCGTTGAAGGTGCGGATCAGGCCCGTGCCTTCGAGATACACGATGTAGATCTGCTGCGCGTCCGCGAGCTCGTTCAACTGGCTGGTCGACGCCTGGATCATGGCGCTGCCGCCACCGCCGTGCAGCGAGAGAATCGCGGCGCGCGTGCCGCTCGCGCCGCCGGGTGCTGGAACGTAGATAGAGTACGAGCGGGTGCCCTGACCGCTGACGATGACATCGCGCGTGACGAACACCCCGCGAACCCGCACCTCCAGTTGCGCGGAGAGCGTCTGATACCGTGCCGTCAGCGTCGTGGTGCCGGCGCTGATTCCGGTGATGACGCCGCTGCTGTTGATCGAGGCGATGGCCGGCTGCGCGGAAGTCCACGTGATCAGGGTCGGGTCGAGGTAGCTCGGAAACGGATCGGCCGTGCGGTTCTTCAGCGTCGCGAAGCCCTGGATGACCTGGCCCGCGCCAATCGTCTTCGAGGATTGCGGCTCCAGGAGGAACTGGGGATTCACGGTGAGAGCGAGGGAGAACGTGGCCGCGCCCGCGTTGTTGCTGGCAGTCACGACATAACTCGTCGTCATCGACGCGGTCGTCGGCGTGCCGGTGATCTGGCCGCTCGTGCTGTCCATGACCAAACCACTGGGCAGGGCGGGTGAAACGCTGTATTGAGTTACCGAGCCGTTCACGCCCGGAATGAGTGGCGTGATCGCGCTGCCGATGGTGTAGATCTGAGGGCTCGAATATGTCAGCGCGCTCGGCGCCGTGGGTAGTGGCGCGGGGTTGCTCCCGCCACCGCAGGCCGAGAGTGCGAAACAGACGAGGACAGCCAGGATTCTCATCCAGTCACCAACGCGAGTGACCGGGAATAGTTGACCCATGCCTGCAGCGCGCCACAGGAGAAAAAATGTCCAAGGCTTACTGGATCACGACATACCGCTCCGTCAACGACCCCGACGCGCTCGCCGCGTACGCCAAACTCGCATTGCCGGCGCTGACGGCCGCGGGCGGGCGCGTGCTCGTGCGCGGCATGCCGGCTCACGTTTACGAGCTCGGCATGCAGCAGCGCGTGGTGGTTTTCGAGTTCGCCAGCGCGGAGCAGGCGGTCGCGGCGCACGACAGCCCTGCGTACAGGGAAGCGTTGCGAGTGCTGGGCAATGGCGCCGAGCGCGATCTGCGAATCGTGCCGGGCGTCGAGTGACCGGTTACGCCCACGTCCGGGCGCCGAAGCTCCCGAACG
Organism: Pseudomonadota bacterium; assembly: GCA_043747835.1. Classification (GTDB taxonomy): domain Bacteria; phylum Pseudomonadota; class Gammaproteobacteria; order Steroidobacterales; family Steroidobacteraceae; genus CADEED01. Next base: position 29,670 of record JAYTOK010000091.1, read on the forward strand.
TCGCCAGATAGCTCGCGACGAGGATGTGCACGAAGATGAAAGCGGCAGCAAACCAGTACGGCAGGTTCATCCGCTCCCGGGCCTTCGCGGTGAGCAGGTGCAAGGCGCCGACCAGCACGACGATCGGATACATCAGCGACAGGACGAAAAGACCCACGGAAACCGGCGTCACGGTTCCCAACTGCTCCAGGAAAGAACCGGCCGCTGAAAACACGAATAGATAGACGACGAACGACACCGTCGCCAGCAATGGCCAGAGACGCAGCCACAAGCGGCCATCGGCGGTCTTCTTCCGGGCGCGGCGCGCCGCCCACACGACGAACGCGATGAAGCCGGCGATCGTCATCACGATCGCCAGGACCAGGGTCACGATTCGAGCGAACACTTTCCACGCCGGCACCCGCTGCAGCAGATCGCTGGCCACCTGCAGTCCGGGGCCAACGATCGCATCCTCGACGATCGCGATCGACGGAAGTCCGCTCCAGCGATCCACGAGCACACCGCGCGGGCCGTCGTGATCGCTGCTGGTCCAACTGGGGATGAGCGGAGAGCGATGCAGGTACTTGTCGTCGTGCGTCACCTTCAGGATGCCGGCGAGGCTCGACAGCAGCGCCAGAGTGTCGTTGCGCGGATTGATCGGCTGGTAGTAGCCGTCGATCGCCTTGTATTTCTCCGGCAGCGGACCCGCGTTCACCTCGGGCGGAGTGGCGTCCCGCAACACGTAGTCCTTGAGAACGGTGGCGATCTCGCCGAGAGCGCCGCCGTTGCCGCTGCTGATCATCACGATATAGCCCACGCCCAGCTTCTCCGAGTACGCGAGGTGGGCGAGCGCGCCCGGCATTCCGCCATCGTGCCCGTGAAACGCGACACCCAGATTCTTGTGGCCGGTCGTGTAGTTACCGAGACCGTAGCCCGCGAGCACGCCGCCCGCGTTACCCGGCAAAGTGCCCGGCGTTTCCATGCGATCGATCGATGCGTCGGACAGGATCGGTCCCGTCGTCGTGGAGCCGCGCAACAACATGAAGTGCACGAACTTCGCCATGTCGCGCGCCGAGGAATTGATCGAGCCCGCCGGGCGGACGAGGATCTGCCAGTACTTCTGCGGACGTCCGCTCTGATACAGCGTCGCGCCGCGTTCGTCATAGAGCTGCGTCTTGAAATAGCTCGTCGACTCCATGCCGAGCGGCGTGAAGAAGGTCTGCGCGATGTAGTCTTCATATCGCTGGCCGGTGACCTTCTCGATGACATACGCGGCAACCGCCGCGCCGGAGTTGCAGTACGCGTGGCGCGTGCCCGGCGGCCAACGCGATTTGCGCGAGTCCGGGTGATAGTCGAGACCTTGTTTGATGGTCATCGTGTCCGGCGCGGCATACGCATACTCGGCGACGTGGATGTCGTCCCAGCCCGTCGTGTGCTCGAGCAGGTGCGCGATGCGCACGGGATGCGTCTTCTCCCAGGCATTTTCGAATGCAACGTCGGGCGCGCGATCGCTCAACTTGTCGTCGAGCGAGAGCTTTCCTTCCTCGACGAGCTTGAGCACCGCGAGCGCCGCAAACATCTTCGAGACCGAGCCGATGCGGAAGAGGGTGTCTTCATTGGCCGCGCGGCCGGACTCGAGGTCCGCCTTGCCCAGGCCCGCGACCCAGTAAGGGCCTTCGCGATTGACGAGCGCGATACCCAGCGCCGGGAGCTTATTGTCCGCGACGATCTTCCCGATTTTCTGCTTGAGCTCGTCGAGCGTGTTCGGTTGCGCGTCGTCCGCGGCGAGACTCGAGCGCATGACGCCGAGGCAGATCAGCAATGCGAGGCGGACCTTCACTTCGATTTCAGCGACACCGCGAGAAACGTCTCGATCTCCTGCAACACCTGCGTCCGGGTCGATGCCGACGACAGCCAATGGTCGTCTCCCTTGAGCTCGACATAGCGCACGTTCTTCTTCGCGCGCATCAGCTTCGAGTTCATGGATCGCGACTGCTCCACGGGGACGACCGTGTCTTCGACTCCATGCAGCAGGAGAACCGGGACCTTCACGAACTCGGCCTGACGGAGCGGGGAGATCTTGCGCAGGTGATCCATGTCATCCCCGCCCATCGATTTGCCCCACCATTCCGCCGCCATCGTCTTCTTGCCGCCGCGCTGCACATTCTTGAGCATGTCCTCGGGGTCGCTCACGCCATTCACGCTCACGGCGCAGGCGTACAGTTCCGGCGTCAGCGTCGCGCCCGCGAGCGCGGCATAGCCGCCGTACGATCCGCCCATGATGCAAACCCGCTTCGGGTCGACGAATCCACCCTTCACCAGCGCGGCGAGGCCGTCTTCGACGTCCGTTTGCATGACGCCGTCGCCCCATCCCTTGCGGCCCGCGTCGAACCACTCGTAACCGTAGCCGGTCGAGCCGCGGTAGTTGGCCTGCAATACGGCATACCCGCGCGAAGCCAGGAAGCTGGCCCACCAGTTGAAGGTGAAGTCGTCGCGTGCGTGCGGTCCACCGTGGACCAGCAACACGAGCGGCAGATTTTTCGGCTCGACGTCCACGGGCAGCGTGAGGTATGCCGGGATCTGCTTGCCGTCGCGCGCGCGATATTTGATCGACTGCCGGTTGCCGAGATGCTCGGGAGCCGTCAGCTGTGGATAGCCGCGGCCGAGCAGGCGCAGCTTCTTCGTGCCGGTGTCGTAGACGTAGTAAGCGCCGGCGTCGCTGGCTTTCTCGCCGAACACCAGGACGCGCGTGCGGTCACGCGACCAGGATCGCAGCATCATGAATCCGTCCGCGAATTCCGGCTGCAAGGCCGCGGCGATGCTCGCGAGTTCCGGATCGAAGAAATGCTGCTTCGGCAGGTCTTCCGTCCAGCGCGCCCCGACGACGCGCTGGCGCCAGGGATCCATGATCGGCGCGACATCGCTGCCGTGCGTATCCGGAACCCCTTCGACCGGCGCCGACGCACCGGTTTTCCGATCGATCGCCAGCAGCGTGTCGCGCTGACCTTCTTTGTGCGGATTGACCGCGGCGATGCGACCGTCATCGAAAAGGCCGTAGAGAGACAACGGCCGGCCCATCTCGGACACTTCTTCGAGGATCATCCGGTCTTTGCCGTCCTCGTAGCTGAAGAGACGCCAGCGGTCCTTGTCGTCGTCGATGTCGACGCGCGCGATGATCGCGCCGGTTTCGTCGAGCATGAAGCCGCGCGTCTTGAAGTTGCCGGTGTCGATGGCCGAAGCATTCCCGGTGTCCAGGTTCACGCGATACACCGAAAGCTTCGGCATGCTGTTCATCGTGCCCAGGCCGCCCCAGGCGACCATGCGCCCGAATCCCGGGTCGCCTTCGATGGGAGCCTGCAGGTTGGTGAGCGCGGAGTTTCCGCGAGTGCCCGAGTCTTCCATGAGAAGCGTCGACTTGCCGGTGTCGAGTCGCATCACGCCCGTGCGGAACCACTCCACGCGCGGTCCCCGGGTGGTGACGGGGAACCCGGGCGGCAGCGCGTCCCGGGCATGACCGGTAGAGCTGATGAAGTAGTAAGGCCGCTTCTCGTCCGCCCAGCCGACGCCGCGCAGGTTGTTCTTCGGTGGCGGCGCGAGCGCTGCCTCCACTTTGCCGGTGTCGAGGTCGATGATGCTGAGCGATGTCAGCTCGCGATCCGGTTCGGAGGATCGGTATTCATAACCGACCGACACCGCGACGCGTTTGCCGTCGGGCGAAAGAGCCACGGCACCGAAAGCGGGCAGTCGGCCGTAGGCCTCGGCGGGAGGTGGAGTTGCAGCCTGGGCGGATGCGCCGGCGCAGGTTAGGGCAATGGCGGCCGCCAACAGTTGGACGATGCGCATGAGTTCCTCCCTCTAGATCGACGCGGAGTGTAACAGTCACGGAGTTGAGCGAAGATAGGGGAATGACAAACAACAAGATCATTGCCGTCATCGGCAGCACCGGCGCCCAGGGCGGCGGCCTCGTTCGCGCCATCCTTGAAAACGCTTCCAGTGGCTTCCGTGCGCGCGCCATCACCCGCAAGGCGAACGGCGACAAGGCCGGGGAATTGCGGAAGCTAGGGGCGGAGGTCGTCGAGGCGGATCTCGACGATGCCGCCTCGCTCGTGAAGGCGTTCGAAGGCGCGTACGGCGCGTTCTGCGTGACCAACTACTGGGAGCACTTCACCCCGGCGAAAGAACTCAGCCAGTCAAGCAACCTGGCGCAGGCCGCGAAGGCGGCTAAGCTCGCGCACGTGATCTGGTCGACGCTCGAGGACACGCGAAAGCTGATCCCGTTGTCGGATCCGCGCATGCCGACGCTGCTGGAGAAATACAAGGTTCCGCATTTCGACGCAAAGGGCGAGGCGGACGCGATGTTCGAGGAAGCGGGCGTGCCGACGACCTACCTGCTCACAGCTTTCTATTGGGAAAACTTCATTCACTTCGGCATGGGCCCGAAGAAGGGGCCGGATGGCAAGCTCACGCTCACGCTGCCGATGGGCAACGCGAAGCTGTCCGGCATCGCGGCCGAAGACATCGGGAACTGCGCCTTCGGCATCTTCAAGCAGGGCAAACAGTGGATAGGCAAGCGGGTGGGTATCGCGGGCGGCCACCTGAAGGGCGTGCAGATGGCGGCCGACTTCTCCGCGGCGCTCGAACAGGACGTGGTCTACAACGCCATCAGTCCCGAGGTGTATCGCGGCCTCGGGTTTCCGGGCGCGGACGACCTCGGCAACATGTTTCAGTACTACACGGAATTCGAGAAGCCGTTCGCGGAAGCGCGCAGCCTTGAAACCTCGCGTTCGCTCAATCCCTGGCTGATGGACTTCGAGTCCTGGCTCGCGAAGAACAAGGGCCGCATCCCGCTCGAGTGAGAGGTCGCGACTGACTACTCGAGCAGGAATTCCATCAGACGCGAGTGTTGAGCCATGAGCGCGTCGAAGCAGGCGAAATAGAACTCCGGGGCTTCGGCCTTGGCGAGCGCTTTGGGATCCGCGATGCGTGCGCCATGGCGATTGCACGCGAGTGTCACCGCGCCAATGGAAATTTCCACCATGGGCTCGCCGTCCGCGGCCCGCATCAACACCAGCCGGTAGTGAGACCTGCCCTGGCCATGACCCAGCATTCCGTCGTGCTGCTCGGACACGCCGCCGCAACCACACGGGCAGGGACGCATTGCCAGAGCTGTTTCCCGGACGCGAATCATCTTCATGCAACGGCCTGACCTGAGCATCTACTTCGTCATCGAGGCGCGGATTGCGCCCACGAGAAACGTCAGCCAGGCACCGCCGAATCCGCCGCTCGCAACGTTGGTCAACACCGTCAGGACGTCCGGGGGCCCGATGCCGACGCCAAGTTGGTTCAACAACTGGCCACCAAGTACGCCTCCCAGGATGCCGAGCATCGACGTGACGACGATGCGCTGATCGAAGTTCTTCGCGCTGCCGGCGACCAGCTTGCCGCCGATCGCGCCACTGCCGATCTGGATGACGAGGCTGACGATTTCCACCTGTGACTCCAATTGTTAGGGCGCGGATTGTGCTCCGGCAGCCGGTGAATGCAGCCGTTTCACTTTGTAAAATTCATCGCAGCGCCGCCCGGCCCGCTAAACTCCGGACGTGCGTATTGCCCTGTTGGAAGATGAAAGCGAGCAGATCGAGCGAATTTCGCGTTTGCTCGAGGCTGCCGGTCATCGCGTCCATTCGTTCGCGCGCGGTCGCGCCCTGCTGAGCAGCCTGCGGAGCGAGACGTTCGAGCTCGTGATTCTCGATTGGGAAGTCCCCGGGATGTCGGGGCTGGATGTGTTGCGCGCGATCCGTGCGCGCGTCGGTCCGCCGGAGCGGGTTCTTTTCCTGACCCACCGCGACAGCGAGGCCGACGTGGTCGAGGCCCTGCAGGCGGGAGCCGATGACTTCCTCATCAAGCCCGCCCGCGATCGGGAGCTGCTGGCGCGCATCGATGCCCTTGGCCGCCGCGCGCAAGGACACGCACAGCCAGCGGAGTTGGTCGAACTCCCGCCATTTCGCATCGACCGCGCCAACCATCGCGTCGAGCGGGATGGAAAGCCGCTCGAGCTGACGCGTCGGGAGTTCGAAGTGGCCTTTCTGTTGTTCTGCAACCTTGGCCAAGTGCTGTCACGGGGCCACATCATGGAGGCGGTATGGGGTCAATCCGCTGCGACGAATACGCGAACGGTGGACATGCATGTGAGCCGGGTGCGCCAGGTGCTGGGACTTTCCGCCGCGATCGGGCTGCGACTCACCGCCATCTACGGATTCGGCTATCGGCTCGAACGCGTGCAGGCCGAGTCGCCGTGATGTCGCGTCTGCGAAAGACAATCCGGGCCGCGGCACTGGCCGCGATCCTGTTTCAGTCGATGGCGACGTTCGTCCACGCGCAAGCCGTGGCGCCGGAGTCGATCGCAACCGCTGAAGAGGCGCAGTTCGTCTATCGCTTCCGCACGCGCGACACTTTGATCCAGGTCTGCCGGCGCCTGCTGCTGCAGCCGCAACGATGGCCCGAGGTGCAGCGGCGCAACGGCATCCGTGACCCTTTCAACATCCCGCCGGACACGCCGATCCGCGTTCCGTATTCCTGGCTGCGCCTCGCGCCGGATACGGCCATCGTTCGCGCCGTCGCCGGTTCCGCCACGCGCGACGGCGTGCCCCTCGCGCCTGGCGACGTTCTCGATCAGGGCATGCGCATCGAGACGGCGGCGAACGGATCCGTGAGCATCCAGTTCGCGGATCAATCGATCCTCACCTTGCAGAAATCGAGCGTGTTGCGGCTGGAGCGGATGCAGCGTGTGCAGGGAGTGAATGACGGTCACAGCGCGGAGTTGAAGCTGGAGTCGGGGCGTGCGGAGACCACGATCACGCCGAAGCGCGACGTAGGCCGCTTCGAGATCGTGACTCCCGTCGCCATCTCGGCGGTGCGCGGCACGCAGTTCCGCACCGGCTTCGACGGCGCGACGAGTCATGCCACGACCGAGACGCTGGAAGGTACGGTGGGCGTCGATGCAGCCGGAGGATCGGTTGCGGTGCGCGCGGGATTCGGTACGCGCGTCGAGTCGACGGGAGCCGTATTGCCGCCGGTGCCCCTGTTGCCGGCACCGGACCTGAAATTGCTGCCGTCGATGAATACCCGGGATCGATTGTCGGTGGAGTTTCCACCGCTGCCGCTGGCGGCGTCCTATCGCGCGCAGCTCGCGGCGGATGCCGGGTTCAGCGCGCTGCTCGTCGATGAGTCTTCCACCTCGCCTGCCTTCGATCTCGCGGCGCCGCCCGACGGTGACTACTGGCTTCGCGTGCGCGGCGTCGATGCTCTCGGAATCGAAGGCAACGACGCGGTGCAAAGTCTGTCTCAGCATGTGCTGCCCACGGCGCCCGCGATCGTGGCGCCGACGGCAGGCACGCGTCTCTACACGGGTAGCGTCACCCTGCGATGGTCGCCGCTGATCGACGTGGCTGGCTATCGTCTGCAATTGGCGCGCGATTCGCAGTTCACGGACCTCGTCGCCGAGCGGCAGACCGACTCCGGCACCACCGCTGAGATCGGCGGCTTGTCCCCGGGCTCTTACTACTGGCGCATGGCGGGCGTGAACTCGCGCGGCGAGCCGGGCGCGTGGAGCGAAGCCGCCAATTTCACGCAGCGACCGCTGGCACCCGGGGTCGAGGCTTCGCGAGTGGACCGGCGGGAGTTGCGACTGTCCTGGCAGGCGCAGCCGGGCGAGCAATACCGTTTGCAGATCTCTCGCGACGCCGGCTTCGAGCGTCCTGTCGTCGACACGGTCCTGACGGCAGGCGAGTACACGATCGTCCGGCCGGCCGCCGGGACGTATCACGCGCGCCTGCAGGTTCGCGGCGATGGCCCGGCGGAGGATCCTTTCGGTCAGTCGAGCCGCTTCGAGGTGCCCATTCCGGTCTGGCTGAAGATACTGCTCGGTACCACGGTGCTCCTGCCCGCGGTGCTATGACGCCGCTTCGATCCGGGCCTCGCGTCGTTCGGCAGTGGATAGGCCTGCTGGCGGGAGTGCTCGTATCGACGGTGCTCGCCAGCAGCTTCGACATCTTCTGGCGAGCCGATCACGCGATCTACGATGCGGCGCTCCCCGTTCGTGCCGCGCCGGACGATGTGGTGATCGTCGCGGTGGACGATGCGAGCATCGCCGCGCTCGGACGCTGGCCGTGGCCGCGATCGATGCATGCGAAGCTCATGGACCGTTTGACCCTCATGGGCGCGCGCGCTGTCGCCATCGACGTCCTGTTCCTCGAACCCGATGAGCAATCTTCGAGCGGGGACGACGACTTCGCTGCGGCCATTGCGCGCGGGCCACCGACCGTGTTGCCCCTCGCGGTCGAGATGCCTGCGCCTGGCCGCCCACTGCGATTGTTGCCGCCGATTCCGGTGCTCGCCGCGGCCGCTGCGGGCGTGGGACATGTCCATCTGGAACTCGATCGTGACGGCGTGGGCCGCGGTGTTTTCCTGCGCGAGGGGTTCGGCGCGTCAAACTACCCGCACCTGATGCTGGCGCTGCTCGAGCGTACACCGGGTGAGCGCAAGCCCGCGATGGTGGGCGCGCGACACCCCGATCCCGCCGGAGCCCCGGCCGCCGTCTGGGTGCGCGACTACCAGATGCTGATTCCCTTCCTGGGTCCGCCGGGACACTTCGCGAGAGTCTCCTATGTCGACGTGCTGAATGGCGCAATTCCGCCGGAGAGTCTGGGCGGCAAACTCGTGCTGGTCGGCGTGACCGCGCAAGGCACCGGAGATGCGTATCCCACGCCGAGATCCGGACAAGGCGTCGCCATGCCGGGTGTGGAAATTTCGGCGAATGTGCTGCAGGCCCTGCGCGCCGGCCAGTGGATCCGGCCACTCGGATCACTCACCACAGCGCTGCTTGCTGTCGTTCCGATCCTGCTGGTGGCCTGCGGATTTCTATGGCTCACGCCACGCTACTCCCTGATTCTCTCGGGCGTCGCCTGGCTCGGCACGCTGGGCACCAGCGTGATCCTGCTGCGCGTGGCGGACTGCTGGTGGCCGCCGGTCGCGCCGCTGGCGGCGCTGTTGATCATGTACCCGCTGTGGAGCTGGCGACGGCTCGAGGCCACGCAAAGTTATCTGGACGAGGAGCTAGGCCGACTGTCCCGCGAACACTTTCCCTTCACGGTGCCGGCGAGCGCGGGTCCTAAAGTCACGCCGTTCGCCGACGTGGTGGAACGGCGCATCGCCATCTTGCGCGAGGCCGTCCAGCGCTCGCGCGATGCGCGGCGACTATTCTCCGACACGATCAAGGCACTGCCCGGCGCCACATTCCTCAGCGACAACGATGGCCGCGTCGTGATCTCGAATCCAGCCGCGGCAAGACTGTTCGGCCTCGAGAGTGACGCGGCCATGGAAGGTTCCTTCGTCGACGGCTACCTGAGCGCTCGCACTTACGATGCGGGCGTGGAGTTTGCCAATCTGGCGAGGCTCGCGCCGGATACGCGCGAGTCCGTGCTGCAGCCCGAAGGCCGCAACGTGCTGGTGCGCACCGCGCCATTCGCGGACAGCGCCGGAGAGCGGGCCGGAACCATCATCGAAATCACGGACATCAGCGAGTTGCGCGCCGCGCAACGTGAACGCGAGGACACCTTGCGATTCCTGTCGCACGACATGAAGAGTCCGGCGTCTTCTCTCATGAGCCTCGCGCAGTTGCAGAGCGATCCCGCACGCGCGCTGGCACCAAAGCCGCTGTCCCAGCGGCTGGAATTGCTCGCACAACGATTGTTGGCACTGGTCGATGGGTTCGTGGGGCTCGCGCGCGCCGAGGCGGCGGACCCTCGCGCCTTCGAGGAGTTCGATCTGCGGGATGCGATCCAGGACGCGTATGACGAAGTGTGGGCGGTGGCGCAGTCGCGCCACATCGACGTCGCCGCGCCTCTGCCGGGCGATGCCATTCTCGTTCATGGCGATCGCGCGTTGCTGGCGCGAGCGCTGATCAACCTGGTCGGAAATGCGCTGAAATTTTCGGCGCCGCATTCGCGCGTCAGCGTTCGAAGTCGAGTGACGGCAGGCGAAGTCGCCGTGGAAGTCGAAGACAGCGGACCGGGCATCGCGGAAGAGGCGCGTGCCTCGCTGTTCCAGCGTTTCACCCGCCGTGTGCATCGTGGCGACTCCGATCCGGGCGGCGCGGGGCTCGGTCTGGCGTTCGTGCGCGTCATCGCCGAAAAACATGGCGGCCGAGCGTGGATGGAGAATTCATCTTCCGGCGGCGCGGTCTTCTCGATAGCGATGCCCCTGTCGTCGTCTGGTCCGCCGACCTGACAGTCCGCCCCGCGATCGATGGCTCATTCCTCTTCCCACACCGCGGTCGTCCGCCAGTTGAAGCGGATCGTGAGCACGCGCACGAGGAAGAATGCGCCGACGGTGATCCAGGCGGCCATCGTCGGCGTGACCCCGGCGTTCAGCGTGAGCAGTAGATAGAGTCCGCAGGCCGCGAGCAGCGTCAACGACGCGTACTGCCCCGGCCGCATCTGCGCCGGGATCTCGCGCATGACGACATCGCGCAACAGACCGCCCGCCGATCCGTTCGACACGCCCACGAACATGATGGCGATCAGCGGCAGGCCGGCCGCAGCCGCGAGCTGCATGCCGAACACGGCGAACGCCGGCGTGCCAAGCGCGTCGATGTAGTCGACGATCTTCTGCACGACGTCGGGGCCGATCAGATTACGCAGATAGCGCGCGAACACCGCGGCGACGACCGTGGCCGCGACGATCAGCGAGAGGTACGCGGGATCGAGCAGGAACACGGGCGTGCGATTGAGGAACACCGCGTCGCGCAGCAGGCCGCCGCCGATGGCCGTCAACACCGCGATGATGAACACGCCAACGATGTCGAAGCGTTTGCGGATCGCGACGATGGCGCCGCTCACGGCCCAGGTGAAGGTGGCGGTGTAGTCGAAGGCGATGGGGACCTGGAACTCGGCGGGGGTCATGGGGCGAGCATACATATAGAGTGACGGCTGGGCTGGAATCTAGTCATGATCTGGCGCGGATCATAAATAACCCTTTGTTAATAATAGATAATGTCGCCTTGTATCTAGCCAAATATCTAGTCAATAAACTAGTATGCGGACGTCATGCCCGTCCCAGCAGCCGAATCGATCCTGCGCCGGCTGAGCGACGGCACCGCCTCATCCGCGGAGCTCGAACAACTGCTCGGCCAGTCGCAGACCACAATCTCGCGCATCCTGCGCGGCCTCATTCATGACGCGCAAATCATCCGTCTCGGCAGCACGCGCGGCGCGCGATATGCGCTGCTGCGAAACATCGAAGGTATCGGCGCGTCCTGGCCGCTGCGATCGATCGATCCACGCGGAAACGTCCACGACATCGGCGTGCTGCATGCGCTCGCGGGGGCCGAGTATTTCCTGCTCCCGGCAGGGCAGGCGTTCGCGTGGGCCGGACTGACGGACGGCCTTCCTTACTATCTACAAAATCAGCGGCCGGCCGGATTTCTGGGCCGCGCCGTGCCGCGCCGTTACCCGGATCTCGACCTGCCACAACGCGTCATCGACTGGAACGACGACCACTATCTACGCTACCTCACCCAACGCGGATCCGACACGGTCGGCAACCTCGTGCTCGGCAACCGCGCGCTCGACGAGGCGCTGCGTCTCATCCAGCAACGTCCGGCCATTGGCGAGGACGAACGCGCCGCAAGCTACCCGCGGTTGGTCGACGAAGTCATGGAGGGTGGGCTGCCGGGCTCTTCCGCACATGGCGAACATCCGAAGTTCATCGCGCTTCTCGCTGCCGATCCCCCGCGGCAGGTGCTGGTGAAGTTCTCGCCTTCACTGCGCACGCGAGTCGGGCAACGGTGGTCGGATCTGCTCGTGTCGGAGCACCTCGCCCACGAGGTACTTCGCGGCGCCGGAATTGCGGCCGCGGACTCGCGCGTCGAGCGCTTCGCCGACCGGACATACCTCGAGACGATCCGCTTCGATCGCGTCGGACGAGAGGGTCGCGTCGGGGTCGCTTCGTTGTTCGCGATCGACTCGATCCTGTACGGCAAGCTCGACAACTGGATAGAAGCAGGCAGGCGCCTCGCGCAAGATCGCCGCATCGATGCGGACACGTTGCGAACCATCCGCCTGTTGGCGACGTTCGGCGCGCTCATCGCCAACACCGATCGCCACCTCGGGAATCTTGCCTGCCTCGACCGGTACGACGGGCGCTTCAGTCTTGCGCCTGTGTACGACATGTTGCCGATGCTTTACGCGCCGGAACACGACGAGCTGCCGGAGCGTCGCTTCGAACCACCGGTTCCATCCGCGGACAGCCTGCAGATTTTCGCGCCTGCGCGATCGCTCGCCGAAAACTACTGGGATCTTTGCGCGCGAGACTCGCGCATCGGCGATGAATTCCGCGGCATCGCCGCACGCAATCTGCGCACGATCCAGTCGCTGCCGCGCACGGGTCCATACGCCGCCTGACGCCTTCGTGGGCCTTTTGCTTGTAGACTCGAGCCGCAAACAGCTCCGAGGTGACGATGTACAAGCTCCATTGCTTCGCGCAATCCGGCAACGCTTACAAGGTCGCGCTCCTTCTGCAGGCCTTGCGCCAACCCTGGACACCGATCCACATGCCATTCGCCGATTTCGCGGGCGGCAAGGTTCGCTCCGACGACTGGCGTCAGGACGTCAACGCCATGGGCGAAGTACCGGTCCTCGATGTCGACGGCAAGAGCATGACGCAATCCGCCGCGATCATGCTCTGGCTGGCTAACAAGCACGGCGCGTACGGCGGAAAGGCGGACGACGCGCGCCAGGAAGTGATGCGCTGGCTGTTCTTCGACAACCACAAGTTCACCAGCTACTTCGCGTCCTGGCGTTTCACGAAATCCTTCGCGCCCGTGGCGCCGGATCCAGGCGTCGAGAAGTGGCTGCGCGGCCGCATCGACAACGCGTTCGGCATCGTCGAGAAGCACTTGTCGACTCGCGACTACATCGTCGGCGACGAGCCGACCATCGCGGATATGTCGATGTGCGGGTATCTGTACTACCCGGTCGAAGAAAGTACCTACGACATCGCGAAGATCTATCCCGCGATGGCGCGCTGGCTCGAGCGCCTCAAGATGCTGCCGGGCTGGAAATCTCCCTACGACATGATGCCGGGCGAGCGCGTGGCGCCCCGCTGGTAACCCACCATGACGACCCGTCGCGAATTCGTTTCCCAGGCCGCCGTCAGTGCCATCGCGCTCGGCGCCGTCACCCGGGCGCTCGCCGCGGACGCTGCGCCCAGCGCCGCGCTGCTCGATCGCGCGCGTGCGTTGCTCGACAAGGCGCCACTCATCGACACGCACAACGACCTTCCGTCGATGATCATCGAAGCGAACGGTGGCGACGTCTCGAAGTTCGACCTCGGCATCCGTCAGCCGACGATCTGCGCCGACGTGCCGGCCTTGCGAGAAGGCCGCGTCGGCGTGCAGTACTGGTCGATCTTCGTCGAGTCGGCGACGCAGAACAAACAAGTCTCGCTGCACGAAGCGCTGCGCGAATTCGACGTCGCGTCGCGCATCATCGCGTCGAACGCGAGCTTCGAGCAGGCGCGCACCGCCGACGACATCGACAGGATTCGCAAGGCAGGCCGCATCGCGTGCCTGCTCGGCGTCGAAGGCGGTCACATGATCGAGAACTCGCCGGCCGCGCTGCGCGTGTTCCACTCGCTCGGCGCGCGGTACATGACGCTCACGCACTGGGACAACGTCGACTGGGCGGACGCTGCGACGGACCGCGCCGAACACCTGGGACTCACGGACCTCGGCCGCCAGCTCATCCGCGAGATGAACCGGCTCGGCATGTTCGCGGATCTCTCGCATGTCAGCGCGGACACGATGCGCGACGTGCTGCGCGTGACCCGCGCCCCGGTGATCTTTTCGCATTCGAACGCGGCGGCGCTCAATGCGCATCCGCGCAACGTGCCGGACGAGGTGCTCGCGTCGCTGCGGGACAATGGCGGCGTGATCCACGTCAATTTCATTCGCGGCTTCATCGCGCGCGACGGCTTCGCGTGGACGCAGAAGCGCGAAGCGTTGCAGCGCGAGTTGCATGCGCGGCAACTGGACGCGACAGCGATCAAAAAGGCGACGGAGGACTGGGAGGCGTCGTCGCTGCCACAGCCAACCATTGCCGACGTCGCGGACCACATCGATCACATCCGCAAGGTTGCCGGCATCGACCACATCGGCATCGGCGCCGACTACTACGACGTCAAAGAGGCGTCGATGGTGCCGGGCCTCGGCAACGTCACGCGGTATCCGTGGCTGTTCGCGGAGTTGCTGCGCCGCGGATACTCGGACGAGGATGTGCTCAAGATCGCGGGCCGCAATCACCTGCGCGCGCTGCGCCGCATGGAAAAAGTCGCCGCCGAATTGCAACGCACGGAAACGCCGCTGATCACCGAGCCCGCGCGTCCCGCCTGAGGAGAATTCGCATGCGAGCCATCCTCGTCGCTCTATGCCTGACCGCGGTCGCGAACGCCGCCCCGCCGGCTCCCTGCGCGAGTCCGGAGCACCGGCAATTCGATTTCTGGTTAGGGGAGTGGCAGGTTCACAAGCCCGACGGCGGATTCGCGGGCTTCAACCGCATCACCAGCGAATACCGGGGCTGTGTGATCCACGAGCGTTACGGCACGGGCCGCGGATACAGTGGCGAGAGCCTCAACGTCTACGACGCCGCGCGCAAGGTGTGGCACCAGTCGTGGGTCGACGACACGGGCCTGTTGCTGACGCTCGAGGGCCGCTGGAACGGCAAGAGCATGGTGCTCGAGGGCAGCGCGCCGGGAGCCGACGGCGCCATGGCGAAGCAGCGCATCACGTGGACGCCGAATGCCGACGGCTCCGTGCGGCAACTCTGGGAAACGGCGGACGCAAAGGGCGTGTGGTCGGTGGCGTTCGACGGGAAGTACACGAAGAGGTAATCGTCAGCGGCGGATTCCCGGGAGCTCGTCGAGCGCTTCGAGAATCGGCAATTTCGGCAGCTTCGTCGCGCCGCCGCCCGTGAGTTCGAGGCGGTCGGGATCGAAATCGAGTTCGAGTGCGTCAACGCTGCCGCGGCCGTCCCAGCCGTGCGATCGCCAGGCTTCGAGGTCTAACCACTGAACCGACTCGCCTTGCGCGAGGCCGTTGAATTTCTCCGGTGGCACGGCGTAGACATTGCCATCGGCCTCGTTGTCCTCGTCGAGGAACACGATGCCACCCTTGGCGCAACCCGCGAAGACGTTGTCGTGAATCTTGTGCCGACGGGCGTTGCCGCTGCCCGCGCGATCGGGGCGCCGCGCGGGCCACACGCCGACGTTGTCGCAGCGGCCGATCAGATTCCGCGCCACGCTTTGATTCTGCGAGGCATGCAGAAAAATCCCGGAGCCGGCCGCGCCTCGTTGTCCGGGCGTGCCCGGTTCGGCATTGCGCACGTCCCAGATGATGTTGTTGTCGATCTGGTTGTTCTCGAGGCTCATCTCCATGTGGATCGCGGCACTGACGGTGAGCACGTCGGCGAACACATTCGACGTGATGCGGCTGTTCGAGTTGCCGACGTCGAGCCAGATCGCATTGGCATGACGGATGTGCCGCACGACGTTGCGGCGGAAGAGCAGGTTGCGCGCGCGGTGAAACTTGGCTCCCGCCGCTTCCCATGCGCGTTCGGCATCGGCCCAGCCTACCCACTCGATGAGATTGCCCTCGACCAGCGTATTGGTGGTGCCCATGCCGCCGATGCCTTCGACGCCGAGATAGCGGAAGGTATTCCCGCGGACGATGTGCGAGTCGCCTGTTTGGGGATGCCGCGAGCCGCCGCCCCAGTACTGATTGCCGATGTCGAGTCCGACGCCGTTGGCCCATTCGAGCGTGTTGCCTTCGATGATCCAGTGATGACCGCCGCCCGTCGAAACGAGACCGCGTTGCGGTGGCGGGAATGCATTGCCGGCGTGCTGAAAGGTCAGGCCCTTGATTCGGATGAAGCCGAGACCGGATTCGCGCGGCGCGAATGCCTGCTCGCGCGTCGTGACTTCGATCGTCGATTGCGCTGGATTCCCGGACGGGAGACGGATGTGCACGACATTGCCCTGGTGCTCCACCCAGAACCGGCCGTCGGGCGAGCCGCCAATCTCCTGCATGATCGGTCCACCGCGCGTTCTTGGCGGTAGACCGGTGAGTCGCGGAGGTTGAGCACTGGTTTGCGGGCTCCCGGGCAGCGGCAGGTTGCCGAGTTCGCGGAGTTGCTCGACGGGCTCGAGTGGCTTTCCGTCGACGAAGATCATGCCGCGCCGGCGGAAGTACGGCCCCATGTCGACCCGCTTCGTGTCGAGCCACGACCAGTCGCTCGGCACGCTCGCGATTGCGAACGGGTTGTAGGCATCGGGAAACAACGCGCCGGACAGCGCGTGCTTCCAGAGACCTGTGCCGCTCGGCTGCCAATCGCGCAACACTTCCGATCCCTTGATGACGACGGCCGCGCCCGGCGCCGCTTCGTAGCTGATCATCTTGTCGGGACCAGTACCCCCGCGCGCCGGACGCACGAGCTCCCGGTACGAGCCCGCTGCGATCACGACCCGCTCGCCCGGCTGCAGGACTTCAGCCGCTTTTCCGATCGTGCGAAAGGGACGCTGCAGCGTGCCGGGGTTCAGGTCATCGCTACGAACCGAGCCAGCGTCGACGTAGTAAGTCTTCGTGAACGTCTGCGGCGTCTCCCAGAGAATGAAATCCGAGCCGTCGGGTAACCGCGAATCGGCAGTGGCGCCGGTGTGCGCGCCGCAGCAGAGCAGGAGGCAGGCGAGCAGAGCTGTTTGCTTCATCTAGTGGTTCGACAGGAAGTACGCCGTCTCCGCCGCCTTCGCGCCTCGCGGCGGTCGCGGCCTCTGGCTGGCCGGCATGTCGAGCACGGCGAGTCGTATCAGCCGTGTCATGGCATCGCGCGCGCCTTCGGGATCTTTCGCAGCGATCGCATCGTAGACGCGAACATGATCCGGGACCGGATCGCGCTCGATTTTCGCCCGTCGCTGCTTGAACTCGGTGAGCGCATTGACCGCGGCGGTGACGCCTTTCGTCAGCGAGATGACGAAAGGGTTGGTGGTGGCCGCCAGCAATGCAGCGTGAAACGTCATGTCCGCCTCGCGGCCCGCGGGGCTGTCGAGAGTGTGGAAGCGCATCGCATCGAGCGCACCGCGCATGTCCGCGAGATGCACCTGGTTGCGGCGCGTGGCGGCGAGAGCGGCGGCCGCGGGTTCGACGAGCGTCCGCAGTTCGAACAGCCCATGCAGCACTTCCGGCCGCGGCACGTCATCGAACAACCAGGCCAGGACATCCGGATCGAGGAGATGCCAATCGGAGATTTCGCTGACGCGGGTTCCGGTGCGCGGCCGGCTGTGGATCAGGCCCTTGGCGCTCAGGATGCGGATCGCCTCGCGGTACGCGGTGCGTGAGACCTGCCGGTTCGAGCTTGCCTCGATCTCACCGTCCAGCAGGTGCCCCGGGCCAAGCTTTCCCGACACGATGGACCGGCCGATCTCCCGCGCAATGGTCCCGTGCACTCGCAGGTGTCCGCGCGTCGGTGAGCACTTCGACATGGTCTTTCCCCTTCGATTCGAGTCCGCGCTGCAAGGTAGCACCGCCGTCGCGATTTCACTATGGCAATAGACTTTCACTAAACGAATCTGTCCATAGCAAAACGGATATGTCGCTTGACATTGCCGGTATGCGATACCAGCCTGGTTGGCGCGCGGATTGATTAGTTAGTTCAAGAAGAATTCTCTTTGAAGGGGGGGGATCCATGTCATCGACTCGCAAAGTCGGCGTTGCTGCTATTGCGTGGACGCCATCCCCCTCGCTCACCGCTCAACCGGAGCCGCTCGGTCATCAAGGGTATCCGCATGCCCGGTATCGAGCGGGGGCTGGTAGGCTGCCGTGTTGGCCCCCTTCACGGCAGCCTCTTTCATTACGACAGCATCGAGAGGAATGACCATGAGAAGGATGTTTTGCAGTCTCGTGTTGATAGTCGGCACCTGCGCCGCTCAGGACGCGAGTCAATTCAGACCTGCCGAAACCAACGTCTGGAGCGCGGAATACCCGCGAATCGATTCCTCGGGTCGCGTTCAGGTCCGCATCAAGGCGCCCGACGCCAACAAGGTGAAGCTCAACTTCTGGAGCGGCCCCAAGGTCGACATGGTGAAGGACGCGGACGGGTACTGGAGCGTAACGACGCCGCCGATCGTCCCCGGCCTGCACTACTACGTCATCAACATCGACGGCGCGGACGCCAGCGATCCGGGCAGCAACGCGTACTTCGGTGGCACGCGCTACACGAGCGCCGTCGAGATCCCGGAGCCGGGCTCGACTTACTACTCCATCCAGAACGTGCCGCGCGGGCAGGTGCGCGAGGTGTGGTACGACTCGAAGGTCACCGGGTCGTGGCGCCATGCCGTGGTCTATCTGCCACCCGACTACGAATCGCGGCCGCGGAAGCGGTACCCGGTTCTCTATCTACAGCATGGTGGCGGTGAAGACGAAACCGGCTGGATCCGCCAGGGCCGCGCGAACTTCATCCTCGACAACCTGATCGCCGCGGGTGACGCGAAGCCGATGATCGTCGTCATGGCCTACGGCTACGCACACCGCGCCGGTTCGAGCAATGCGGGCGCGCAGGCGCGAAATGAGATGGCGAAGGTCTTCGAGGAGGATGTCACGCAGGCGCTGATACCTTTCGTCGACAAGTCCTTTCGCACGCTGGCGAACCGCGACAACCGCGCCATGGCGGGGTTGTCGATGGGCGGCTTCCAGACTTTCCACATCACGCTGAATCACCTCGACCTGTTCTCGCACATCGGCGGCTTCAGTGGCGCGGCGGGATTGCTCGAAGAAGGGAAGCCGAACCTGAAGACCGACTTCAACGGTGTCTTCGCGGATCCGGCGGCGTTCGCGAAGAAGGTGCATCTGCTGTATCTCGGTGTCGGCACTGCGGAAGCCGAGCGATTCACGACACGCATCCGCGGTTTGCACGATGCGCTGACCGAAGGCGGGATCGAACACGTGTACTGGGAGTCGCCAGGCACCGACCACGAATGGCAGACCTGGCGCCGCAATCTCAAGGATTTCGCCGCGAGAATCTTTCGCTAACGCGTCCACCCCAGGGACTGCGAAATCCGGCGGGCGGCTTGCTCCAGCAGGAGCCTCGTCTGCTCGACGGTGGTCGGCAAGGAGCTGTCGAGCGCGTGCAGATACGGAATCGTCAGCGCTGCCACGACGGCGCCGTCGAATCCACGGATCGGATAGCTGAGATCCGTCACGCCAGCGGTGATCGGGCTTTTGTGAATTTCGAAACCGCGCTTGCGAATCTTCTCGAGGAATTTCGAGATCTTCCTGAGCGCCGCGATTTGAGCGCGAGTCATCGATTCCTCGAGGTATGCCAGTTCATCGGCGCTCAGATGCGCGAGCAGCACCTGGCCCGAGCAGCTCGAGACGAGCTCGATGACGGCGCCCAGCCTCACGGACAGATTCGCGTGCCGCCTCTGATTTTCCTGCCGCAGGATGACGAGACCCTGCGTTCCGGATCTCACGACGAGATGACAGGACTGGTTGATGCGCGTGGACATGTCGTGCATCACCGCCGCGGCCGCCGCGGTCAGCGTCTGCGTCGGAGTGCCGCGATGCGCCAGCTTCAGGAGGTGGTAGCTCACGCTGTACCGCGCCGTCTCCGTGTCCTTGAGCAGCCAGCCGCGTCTCTCCATGACGACGATGATGCGAAAGAGCTCGCTCATCGAGCGCTTCAACCGCTCCGAAATTTCCGAAACGGTCAGCCCGGATTCCGCGTCGGCGAGCAGTTCGATGATGTCCATTCCCTTCTCGAGGGCAGGCGCGGAATAGCTCTGCCGGGATGAGGATTTGCTGGTACGAGTTATTGTGGTCGGCATGCCGGAATGGAGATTACCTGCCTCCATGGCGCTGCGCTCGTTCCCGCATTGAATCTCCCGCCTCCGCGTTCCAAACTCGCGACCCCACCAGATTCGAGGAGAGATCTCATGCAGCGATCGTCCACCCGCCACGGCGCGATCCTGATAGCGGTCTCTCTCGTCCTCACCGCCTGTTCGAAACAGGCCGACGCACCCCCGCCGCCCGCGCCCGAAGCGGCCGCGCCGGCCGTCGAAGCGGCGCCCGCACCGGTGTCGCAAAACGTCAAGGCGTTCACGATCGGCGAGCTGTCCGCATTCGCACTGCGCGACGGTGACATCGACATGCCGAACGACAACAAGGTGTTTGGCGTCGGCCTCGAGCCGGAAGAAGTCGCGGCGGTCCTCAGCGCCAACGGCCTGCCTACCGACAACTTCCACCTCACGATCCAGCCGCTGCTCGTGAAGACGGCGGACAAGGTGTTGCTGTTCGACACGGGCGCGGGCGGGAATTTCGGTCCCGGCGCAGGCTCGCTCGCCGCGTCGATGGCGGAAGCGGGCCTCGATTCGCTGAGCGTCACCGACATCTTCATCTCGCACTCGCATGGCGATCACGTCGGCGGATTGGTGAACGCGGAAGGCGGGCTCAACTTCCCCAACGCGACGATCCACATCTCCGATGCGGAGTGGAAGTACGCGACGAGCGACGCGAAGTACGCGGCGATGACGAAGGCGATGAAGCCGAAAGTTCAGGGCTTCAAGCCGAACGCCGAGCTCATTCCCGGTGTCGTGAAGGCCGTCGAAGTGAAAGGCCACACGCCGGGCCACTCGGCCTACCGGATCACATCGGGTCAGGAATCGATCCTCTACGTCGGCGACTCGATGCACCACTACGTCGTCTCCGTGCAGAAGCCAGAGTGGGTCATCAGCTTCGATGGCGATGCCAGGACGGGCGCGGCGAGCCGCGCGACGCTGATCGCCGATTCCGCCGCGGCCGGCCAGCGAATCTATGCCGTGCACTTCCCGTTCCCCGGGATCGGCAAGTTTGAGCCGAAGGGAGAGGGGTTTGCCTGGGCGGGTGAGTAGTCGGACTCCTCCCTCATTCGATGGCGCGCGTGCAGGCCGGTCTCGAACGACCGGCCTACACGCGCTCGACCGGCCCCGCGAGACACTCCCCCCATGATCCTGTCGCTGCCGCCCAGCCGCTGGCCCGGAATTCCCGGCACCGTTCCGCAACGGCGCCGCGTGATCGTGATCGGCGCGACCGAAGCGGGCGTATCCGCCGCGTTTCACCTGAGCGTGCAGGCCATGCTGCTCGAGCAGCGCGACGTTGCAGGCAATGAAAGCTCGGCAACCGGGGGTACGTGGACCGATCTGATGTCAGCGATCGGCTCCCTGACCGCCGCCGAGACGTGCCTCGGCGTCCGCGTCATGGCGATCGACTCGGTCGAGCATCGCCTCCAGGTCTCCACGGGCGAGTGCTTCGTCTACGACAAGCTCGTCAGCACGTTGCGCATCCCCGATCTGCTGCAACTCATCGTGGACGAGAAGCCGGGTCGCGTTTACAGCGCCGAGTCGTGGCGTTACTGGTTCCTCGACCGCGACATCGAACTACTCGATCAGTCGACGCAAAATTTTTGGGGAGATCCCGACGGACAGTGCGCGGGCAGGCGCGTCGCGGAAACCGTGCATCTGGCGATGGCGACGAAGTACTCACCGCATCTGGCGAGCCGGCCGGCGTCCCCGTTCCATCCACGGATCGTCAGCGGCTAGCGCGTGCGGTTCTGACGAACTGCTCGATGGCTTCGAGCACCTGGGGCTGGTTCGACTGGATGATGTAGTGGGAGGCGTTCTGCATCTCCAGCACCTGCCCCTTTTCGACGGAGCGGCGGAATAAGTCGATGCTCTCGCGTTTCATCGCGTCGAGAAGGTGGGAGCGTTCGCCGAGGGTCGCTATCAGTTCGCTGTCCTTTGCGTCGTACCACGGCGGCAGCGGCTTGTCCGGATCCTCGAATGCGTAGATCGCCAGCGCCGGGATCTTCACTTTCGAGTAGTCAGGCGCGTCGATCGCCGCCGTGATCGCCTGCTGCGCGCGCCCATCGATATTGGGAGTTCCCGCAAGCGCCGGATCGTTCACGCGATGGAACGCGATGAGTTCGCCTTCCGGCAGTCGCAGGTGTCCGCGCTCGAGCAGCAGTTTCGTCAGCGCATCGAAGTTCAGAAATGCCTGCGGCGGGATCGGCGGCTCGGGCGGCAGGAACCGGCCGAGCTCGCGCAGACGTACCGCTGCGGGGGCGTTTCGATCGCCCGAGCGGTCGTAGGCGGCGTCCAGATAGATGAGTGCGTCGAAGCGCTCGGCATGATTCCCGCCTAACCAGGTGAGCTCGTCGCCCGCGATCGAATGGCCGACGAGGATCGCCTTGTCGAGTCGCATCGCGTCCATCATCCGCAATACATCCTGCGCGAGCCGCGGCGTGTCGTAGCCGAAGTCGGGTTTGCTCGAATATCCGGTGCCACGGCGCGTCATCGCGACCACGCGATGCTCTCTTGCGAGCAAGGGTGCGAGCTCATCGAAGCTGTGCGCCGTGGCGCCGAGACCGGGCAGCAGCAGGAGGGGGGAGCCCGTGCCGCCGAAATCCAGCACTTCGAGCTGCACGCCGGGCTCGACGGTGATGGAGTGCGTGTCGTGCGACGCGGCGTCTCGCCAGCGCGCTTGCTGAAGATCCTTGCGCTCCGATGGCAGCGGACAAGTGTCGAGGTCGTCGCCCAGGATACCGGGCAGTGTCACCGACTTCTGCAGTGAGCCCGCGTTCTCCCATGCCGTCACCGTGATGGTGTCGTGTTTCGCGAGACGCGCCGAGCCGATGGAGAGTCGCAGGCGATGGCTGTAGGGCTGCTGTGCCCAAAGGGGCGCGAAGGTGACGTCGTCGTATACGCGACTCGACGCGATCTCGTTGAGTTGCGCGCTGATCTGCACGGGATGCGTGATCGCGCTGAAGCAATCGACGTCAATGCGATTGCCCGCCTCGTCGACCTTGGCGCTGCACCACCCGAGACCCGGCAGCGTGTGGCGCCTTCCGTTCGTGGCGAGGCTGTGCTCGCGCGGCTTCAGCAGCGTCAACGAATAGTCGAGGTGCAGTTCGGGCTGCACGCCGCGCAGCCGCTGCAGCGCCCTCTCCGGCAGCATCCAGACATGGGTCAGCGCTCCACCACCGCGGGCGTCGGTGATGTAGTTCGCGGGTCGAAGCGATACGACTGGCGTGCCGCCAGCGAAGTAGTTTGCCTGAACGTGAATCAGTTTCGCGCGCCAATCGAGCGGGAGTCCTCGTGCTTCGATCGCGGTCAGAAATGCAACCGAGTCGGCGCCGGCGCCGCCGAGAGCCTCTTCGTCCCAGAGCGGGGCGCCGTTTCTGGCCGCGACGAATGCCACGTCGGTCGACTGAGCGGAGCGAATCGCGGCGGGGAAGCAGGTGCGGGTGCTGCGCAGGGAGATGCGCGCGGCGTCCGCCGGCGGTGCCGGGCCGGACGCCGCTTGCAGCGCGAACGTGGATTTCCATGGCATCAGGCCCATCGGCAGGACGAACGAAAGCACGATGACGCAGACCGTGACGACCAGCAGACCGCGAGCAAGCGTCAGGTTTCGGCGCCAGTACACGAGCCAGAGTGCGAACACGACGAGCACGATCGACCCCAGCCTCGCGGGTGTGATTCCCAGCCAGACCATGCCGGAGGGGACCAGTTCGTCGTAGAACCCGGGTTGCAACGGGCCCGGTGGGCGCACGAACGGCGTCGGAATCACGAACACGCAGACGAAAATGGTGAACAACACGCCGAAGGCCTGGACGAAAGTGCGCGTGATGATCGCGACGAGCATCAGGATCGGCATGAGCATCAGGAACAGCTCGTCGGGCAACAACAGCGCGTCCAGCAGGATCTCGGACCCTGAGAAGGCGAGACTGACGTCGGCGAGAACCACGCCGACGGTATGGGGTAGGTAGACGGTTCCCAGCACCAGCGCGATCTTCGCGCCGAGCAGCTCGCGCTTGCGCACGGGCCGACACAGCCAGTCCTCGGTGAGGCTGACGGGCGAATCGAGCTGAAACACCGAGATGATCAGCACGGTGAACGCCACCAGCAGCACCGCCTTGCCCCAGAGCGACCACAACGGCAGCAGATCCAGGCGCAGGATGAGCGCGTCGCCGAGGAAGAGCAGGGCGGTGAGCGCGATCAGTGGCAACAGGCTCCGCGCATCCTTCTTCAAGATGGCGCCGAAGACGACCAAGTTCATCGCGGTAGATTCCGCTTGCGGTGCTGCATGAGTGAGTTCGCGATCGCGCGCAACGGCATCGGTTCGGATTCCATTCGCACCGCGCCGAACCGCTCCGCGAGCTGTCGCAGCAGCACATCGTCGTTCTCGTAGTTGGACGCGATGAAACGCAGGCGGTGACCTTCCGTCTCCGGCAGCAACCATTCGTCGGGCAGCCGGTGCGCCGGCTCCTTGACCGCCGAGAGCGTCGCGCGCACTTCGCGGAAGCGCATCCGCAGGTCGTCGATGCCTTCCTGCAGCAGCAACCCGCCGTTCTGCATGAAGGCCACGTGCGTGATGAAAGTTTCGATCTCCGTGAGCTCATGCGAGGAGATCAGGATCGTGGTGTCGGCTGCCTGCTGGAGCAGGCCGTTCACCACCTCGTCGCGCACCAGCGTGTCGAGACCGCTCAGCGGCTCGTCCAGCACCAGTAGTTTGGGGCGGAAAGCGAGCGCGCCGACCAGCAATGCCTTCAGGCGCATGCCGTGCGAAAGATGTTTGATCTTGCGGGAGGGTGGCAGTTCGAACTGCGCGCGCAACTCATTCTCGAGCGCTCTGTCCCAGGCAGGATAGAGCTTGCGCAGATAGTCGAAGTATTGGGCGAGCGTGAGCCCGTCGGGCAGCGTCTGACTCTCCGAGACGTAGCCGATGCGCTCGAAATCCTTCGCGGCCAGCCGGCGCGACGGCGTGCCGAGCACGGTGATGTCGCCGCGGTCGGGGCGCAGGATGTTCATCAGCATGCGGATCGTCGTCGTCTTGCCCGTGCCGTTGGGCCCGATCAGCGCGAACACCGAACCTTCCGGCACCCGGAGGCTCAGGTCTTCGATGGCTTCGAACCGGCCGAAGCGCTTGGCGACGTGATGCGTCTCGATGATCATCGGGCCGCTAACCATTGGATGTGGCCTTGAGTCCGCGCATGTCCGTCCACGCGTCCGCCACCGCCTGCTGCACTTCGCCGAGTCCCGCGCCCACGCGCAGCGCCTCCACGACCAACTTCTCCACTTCGTCCTCGAGCAGGCGCTTGCGATCTCCCGCGCGCGCCTTCGGCGCCTGCGCCACCACGGTTCCCACTCCCGGTTGCGCCATCAACCAGCGTTCCTGGATCAGGTGCTGAACGACCTTGTGGGCGGTGTTCGGGTGGATCTTGAGATCCAGCGCCAGCGTGCGAACCGAAGGGAATGCCTCGCCGGCCTTCAGTTCGCCGGCGATGATGGACTTGAGGGCGGCGAAGACGACCTGGTCGAAGAGGGACTGGCCAGGATTGAATTTCAGCTTGAAGGGAACCATGCAGCCTCCGGTGTCACATGAGTACTGTGACACATGGACAGGCGCGTGGAAACCCCGCCGATGCGCGCAGGCGAGATGCGATGATCGGGCGTCTGGGCACAGATTGAGCTGTTAGACGCTCACATCGCAGGCCCGCTCATGATTATCAAGGTGTTCCGCAGTGCGCTCGCCGTGCTACTCCTCCTCCCGGCTCTCGCCGCCGCCGAGGTCGACAAGTCGAGATTTCCGCCCTGGCTTCCCGGCTGGATCTGGGACAACGATGCGACATCCCATCTGATGACTCCGCGGTTCGTGCTCGAGCTGCGGCGCGACATCGAGTGGTTTCCCGTCCTCTCGAAGATCGATGCGGATGGAGCCGAAGCGGATGCACTCGAGGATTCTATTTCGGGTCGACTCTCGAGAAGTTTCGCGCCGCGGGATCTCGTCGGGGGTTCGCTTCGGATCGGTGACCGAAAGTCCGGAATCGACCTGGCGATACGCATCGATCCCGCGTTCTCGCCCGAAGTGCGCGCGCTCATCGAGGACGCCGCCCGGCGGTTCGTCAGTGTGGCACTCGATCGAAGAGTCATCGCACTTTCGATCGGGCGTACCGTTTCCCGACCCTCTCCATTTCCAGAACCGTATGAACTGAAGGATGGAGAAGAGGTGACCGATCTCGCGGGGCGAAAGAAGCTAACCTCCGATTTCGGGCTCCATCTCCGTCAACGTCCGCCGCCGCCGTCGGCAGCGGAGTTCGCAGCTCGACTGAAATCGGCGCTCGAATCGCGCAACGGCGAGCCTTCGCTCCTCGTGATCACCTCTTACAAGGGCGACGCGTGGTGGGGAAGGGGCTACTACCGGCACTTCGACCTCACTACACAGCAACTCTCCCGTGAATCGCCGTCGCGCGGCTATTTGTACATCGCGCTCAACACGGACAAGCTGACTCCCGGCGTGGACAACTGGAAAGACGCCGACTTTTGGGCGTCGAAGCTCGGTCACGAGATTCTCCACAATCTCGGCTACTGGCACCCGCCCTACAAGGACCCGCCACACCGCGACGAGCACGTCACCGCGGGATCCTGGCCGCTGCCCGTCTCGTACGAATACGCTTTGCTCGATCGCCTGAAGAGTCGTTAGTCTCCGTGAAGAAAAAGGGAGGACTTATGCTCGATAAGTTGAAGAACGCAGTCACGATCCTGTCGTTGTGCATCGCGGTGTATGCCGCGTGGAAGGCGATTCCCGCGGACGAGAAGATCAAGGCGCTGACTGCGCAGGCCGCGGAACAGCAGCTCGCCACCAACGAGCTCAACAACAAACTGAACCAGGCGGAAGCCGATCTCAAGAACATCGAGTCGACCCGCAAGCTGAGCTTCGACCTTTATCAGGAAGTGAAGACGGTGCTGAGCCGCAGTTCCGGGGGCTCACGCGAGGAGGACGCGGTCCGCGTGCTCGTCGAGTCGCTGGCGGAAGATCCGCTGCGCTCCAAGTTGCTGAGCGTGATCGCGGCGACCACGAAGAACGCGGAGGTGAAGGCGGCGGCGACCGCGACGTCAAAGTTCTACGAAGAGCAGTCGCGGCTTCCGGTGCAGGCGGTGCAGGCCGCTTCCAGCGCGACCGGGGCGGCCCAGCCGTCATCGGCGTCGGCGCTCACGTCGCTAAACGTCGACTTCTTCTACTGCGAGCTCAAGCGCCACACGTCCGAGCCGATCGCGCAGGCCGCGAGAAGCGCCAGGCCGTCCGGCTCCAAAGGGACGTGGCGCGCGCGGCTGCTGCCAGAGAGCATCAATCAGCAGCCTAGCTACCAGATCACGAGCAGCGTGATCCGCTTCAATCCGCCGGGCGAGCGCGAGGCCGCGAACGAGCTGGCGAAGGATCTGGCCGCGCGCGCGGTAACCGCGCGACTGCAGGAGACGGACTATCCGACGCCGGGGTATGTGAGCGTGTTCGTTTGTCAGTGAGCGAACAAGAAAAAGGGGTCAGACCCATGGATCTGACCCCTTGAACACCTTCTGACTACTGAACCTTGCCGACGCCGACCTGGCCCGGTAGCGACGACGACAGACCCGTCGCCGCGTCCAGCGTGTACGTGTACGGCACCGTCACCGTGCAGGTCGAGTCGAACTGACCGCCGCTGATGATCGGCACCACCAGCGCGCCGTTGCCCACCGACCGGTCGTACGAGATCGAGTCGAGGAAGTTTGACCTCGTCTGCCAGCAACCCGGTGAAGCCGAGTCATCGGACGCGAGCAGCGGATTGTTCGAATTCTTGAAGTAGTTTCCTTCGACGAGAATCCGTCCGCCCATGCGCGAATTGATGCCATGGATCATGTCGCTGTTGCTGAGGTTGGAGAAGTAGTTGTTGTAGCTGTGCGCGAGACCATGGCGCAGCAGCGGCGTGCGCTGCTCGATGTTCTCGTACCAGTTGTGGTGGAACGTGATGTTCGTGTTGGCCGAGTCGCTGTCGCTCGAGCCGATCAACCCCGCCCGGCTGGAATTCCGGTAGTGGTTGTACGACACGGTCACGTTCGTGACGCCCGCCTTCATGTCCAGCAACGAATCATATCCATCCGATTCGCCACCGCTGGCTTCCAGCGTGTTGTGGTCGATCCAGATGTTGTTGACCGTCGTCTCCATGCCGATCGCATCGCCACCGTTCGAGAGGGGCGAGCCGCTCTTCTTCACGTTCTTGATGTGAAGGTTGCGGATGATGATGTTGGATGAATTGCGGACGTGGAGACCGATCTGGTCCAGCACGCCGCTCGTGCCAACACCGATGATCGTGATGTTGCTGACACCCTTGAGCTCGACTTCGGTCGCCGTCGTGTCACAGCTGCCCGACACCTTCGTCGTATTGCCGTGATTGATCGTGCCGTTCACGCGGATGATGATTGGCGTGCTCACGCTCGCACGGCCGCACAGCGCCGCGTTGATCTGCGTGCCGGTGCTCGCCGTCACGGTTGCGCCGCCCGCGCCACCCGTGGTCGCGCGACCGAAGCCAACCGGCGTGTTGCCGCCGCTGCTGCTGCTGGACGAGCCGTTCACCGTGATGCTGAACGCCTGCGTCGAGTTCGTGCCGCAGCTATTGCGGTACGTCGCAGTCGCCGAGCACGAGGACGTCGGGCTGACGGTCTGCGTGCGCGAAGTACCCGTAGTGCCGCAACCGCTCCACGACCAGGTGCCGCCGGAAGACGGTGTCGGTGCGAACGCCACGGACTGACCGGACGTGATCGTCGCGCTCGCGGTCTGCGTGCCATTGATGAACGGGACGATGGCTGTCGCCGGACAGGTCGGCGTGCTCACCGTGATGGTGTGAACGCGCGTCGAGCTCGTGCCGCAGCTGTTGACGTAAGTCGCGGTCGCGGAGCACGACGCAGTCGGGAACACAGTTTGTGTTCTCGCGCTGCCGGCAGTGCCGCAGCCGCTCCAGGACCAGCTTCCGCCTGTGGTCGGCGTCGGCGAGAAGGCAACCTGAGCGCCGGAAGCGACAGTCGCGGTGGCAGTCGACGTGCCGTTGATGACCGCTCCGATCGTCGTCGCGGGGCAGGCCGGCGGTGTCACCACCGCGCCGTACGAGCAGTACCGCGGCGTGCCGACGCTGATGGACGGGAAGAGTGAGGCCGAACACGTGATCGGCCCCGTGAGGTTGGCGTAAACGAAGGTGCCGGACTTGCCGTACGCCACCGAGCGCGACCCGGAGAACGAGCAGGTCTCGCCATCCTTGCCGCATTTTGTGTAACCGCTCGGAGCGTCGGTGGCCGCATGGGCGCCCGCGGCGAGCGCAAGCAAAGCTGCGACGCCCAGAATTTTCCTGAACATGAGAATCCCCCTTGTGTCTGAAGTCGATCCATCAACCATTTTTTATTGAGCGAAAGGCGTTCGCCACCCGTCGCTCGACACCGCTATGTCCTGCGGTTACCTTCCGCTTGACACCGGTAGACAAGCCGAGACTAGCACAGTGGCCGGGGAAGGCCACTCGTGTCGGAAATCGCGTACGCGCGGGCCCGATTCGGGCGCTGGACGGGAGTTATGTTAGGAGCGAGCTCAACGCGCGCCGATGATTTCGCGCGCGCGCTTCTTCATCGTTTCATACCGCTTCGCGGACTCGGCGCACTTCGTGGCGGCCATCTTGCTGGAGGCCTGCACGCGTCCGGCGCCGCGGCCCGTGAACACGAAGACCTGCGATTTGGGGCCGTTTGGCGTCCAACGGTGGAACGGGCCCCACTGCGTGCCTTCGACCTTCGGCAATCCCGCTTCCAGCAGCGCGCACTCCTCGGTCGGTAGATAGCTAGAGTGCACCCGCAGCGTCCTGAGCTTCTTCAGGGTCAGCGCCGGAAGCATCGCGGGATACCTGGCGCGGATCTTCGTCTGAAAGAGGGCCAGCACTTCGAGCGAGCGCAGTCCGCGCAGGAATTCGACGTCCGCGATCGGCTGGTTCCAGTCCAGCGTGCCGTGGATCGCGAGATAGCGCAGTGCCTTGATGCCTGCGAGTCCGCCGAAGTCCTCGACCCGACGCAGATTCTCGAGGTGTAGCGCGCGCAGCTTCTTCAGGCCAGCCAGCGGCGAGAGATCGTCGAATCCGGAAATGTATTCCAGCACGAGTTCCTCGACCGACCGCATCCCCGAAATGAATCCGATGTCCTTCGGTCGAGCGTGCGTGATGCGCAATCGTCTGATCTTGCTCAGCACGCCGACGGCCTCGAGCTGCTCGGCCGTTGGCTCGTGCAGCGTGAGCTCTTCGAGTCGCGGCAACGTCAGTACCCGGCGCCAGTTTTCTTCGTCCTTGCCGATCGTGACGATCTTGATCCTGGGATCGCCCTCGCGGACCTTGCCGATGCCGTACGCATAGCGTTCACGGTTGGGAACGATGGTCCAGTAGCCCTTGTCCCGCGGTAGCGAGTCGCCGAAGTGATGCTTCATGCGGCGGAGGCTAACGAGCCGGATCGCTCACTTCCAGCCCGGCACTTCAAGCTGTGACCTGGCCCACCACTCGGCGCACCCAGGGCGCGATGAACGTGACGGTGGGAAACGCGACGGGCCACGTCGCCGCGCAGCTCTTGAGCCACTGCGAGACAAATCCTTCCTGGAATCCCATGCTGGTCGCGAGCACGAAGGCGGACACGATGGCCACCATGATGGAAGAGAGCAGAGCGCCGAACACGAGAGGCGCGAATCGAGAGGGAATACGCATGTCAATCTCCAGTAGCCAACAGGGTTGCGGTGACGAAGAGGCCGCTGCCGAACACGGCGTGATTCACGAGGCTCTGCAGGCGCGCGGAGTTGGGCCGCGGCGTGCGGCTCGCGGCTAGACCTGCGCCCATCGCGGGCTGGATCACGAGGAAGGGCGCCAGTACGGTGCCGACACCGACCAGCAGTGCGGGAATGAGCGTCGGCTGCCGAAGCCAGTGGATGCCGAACATCGCGGGCAGCACACCGGCGAAGGCGATGCCGATCGCGTAGTGCGCGATCCAGCCGATCGCGAGTTCTCCCGTGACGCGGGCCGCCTTCGCGATCGCATCGTGACGTGCGTGCCCGCACGCGAGATGCGCGATCCAGCGGCCGACCATGGCGTAGTTCGGTGGCGCCACGCCGAGCAGCCGCTTGCGCAGCAAGGCCCAGACGTCCGTGGCAGCCGTTGCTCCGGCGCCGATCAACAACACGCGCAACCAATCGTCCGTGTCCATCACTCACTCCTTGCCTTCGATTCGACCTGCGGCCAGAGTGCCACTTCAAGTCAACTTGAGGTCAAGCCCGTGCGGGATCTGGATATCGGCGAAGTGGCCAGCCGGGCGGGGATTCCCGCCTCGACGCTGCGGTTTTACGAAGACAAGGGCCTCGTCCGGTCGGTCGGCCGGCACGGCTTGCGGCGCCAGTTCGATCGCGAAGTGCTCGAGCGCCTCGCGTTGATCGCGCTCGGACGCTCCGCCGGATTCTCGCTCGATGAGATCGGGCGCATGTTCGCGCAGGACGGCAAGGTCCGGATCGATCGGCACCTGTTGCTGGCCAAGGCGGGCGAGCTGGAAGAAACCATTCGCAAGCTCGGAGCCATGCGCGCGGGATTGCTGCACGCCGCGGCTTGCCGCGCGCCGAGTCACATGGAATGCCCGACGTTTCGCAAGCTGCTGCAGCGGGCGAAGCCGCCGCCGCGTCGCCGCTAGCTAGAGACTTCCCAGCCGGACTTTCCGCTTCCAGCCCAGCAACTCGATGAACTCGCCGAACACGCGCTCGCTCAGCGTCGAGGCGTGCGGCGAATGCGCGTGCGTGTCGCGCAGGATGTGGTCGAGGTGATGGTCGGGTCCGGCGCTCATCGCCTCGCTGCGATATTCCGGCACGTGCAGCCAGCGCTGGATCAGGTGCGCGTCCGCTTCGAGATGGAACTGCAGCCCGTAGGCGCGATCGCCGTAGCGAAATGCCTGGTTGGGGCAGGTGGGCGTGCTCGCGAGATGCACGGCGCCGGGCGGCAGGTCGAAGGTGTAGGCGTGCCATTGGAAGACATGCTGATGTTCGCCCAGGTGGCGGCACAGAGGATCCGCGCCCGCGTCGGCCGTGGGATTCAGCGGATACCAGCCGATCTCGCGCACGGTGTGCGGCCGGACGTTCGCGCCGAGCGCCGCGGCCAACAATTGCGCGCCGAGGCAGATGCCCAGAATCGGAATGCCGCGCGCCAGTGCTTCCTGGATGGCCGCGATCTCGGTGGTTAGGTGTGGAAAGCGGTCCGCCTGGTCCACGTTCATCGGGCCGCCGAGCACGACGAGACCGTTGTACCGGCTCACATCGGGCCGCTGGTCGGGTTGTCGCGAGAAGTTTATGTAACGTATGCGGAAGCCGGCGCGCCGGAGCATCGGGTCGAACACGCCCAGCGGTTCGCGGGCCGAGTGCTGGAAAACGAGAAGTTTGCGCATTGCGTGCGCGGATTCTGCCAGATCGGGCACTTTTCCCCGAGCGCCGTGTCGGATCCCGTGACCGACACGGAGGGTTTCCGATGAAGACCAGACTCATGTTCGCGGGATTGTTCTTGTTGGGCGGTCACGGTTGGGCCGCGGAAATCCCCAATCCCCTGATCGACTACCCGGCCTTCGAGAGCAACGTGCGCGAGGTGGGCAGGGTGCGCAAGGACCGCCGCGTCACCGAGAAGCAGTTCATCCGCATGGCGTCGGACCCGGCGACGATAGTGCTCGACGCCCGCAGCGCGCGGATGTTCGGGCTGCTGCACATTCGCGGTGCGAAGAACCTGAGCCTTCCCG
Organism: Pseudomonadota bacterium; assembly: GCA_043747835.1. Lineage (GTDB taxonomy): Bacteria > Pseudomonadota > Gammaproteobacteria > Steroidobacterales > Steroidobacteraceae > CADEED01. Next base: position 62,370 of record JAYTOK010000091.1, read on the forward strand.
ACATGACGGTTGAAGAACTCGCGAAAGTCATCCCGTCGAAGTCGACGCGCGTGCTCATCTACTGCAACAACAATTTCTCGAATGAGCCCGCGGCGTTTCCGTCGAAGGCGATCGAAGCTTCGCTCAACGTCTACACGTTCAACGTGCTGCACAGTTACGGATACACGAACGTGTACGAGCTCGGCCCTCTGATCGACACTTCGAAGTCGAAGCTCGACTTCGAGCGCGCGGACGCAGGTTAGGCGTCCCGCAATCGGGAAATTTCGCGGCGCCCTCTAGGCGGCGGATGATCGTGCGCATATCTTCCGCGCATGAACACTCAATGGATTCTCCTCGGCGGATTCACGGCCGGGTTAATCGACATCGTCTATCCGACGACGAAAGCCGTGGTGGCCGGCAACTCGCCGCTGCGCCCCTGGCTCGGTGTCGCGAGCGGGTTGTTAGGCCCGCCGGCGCGCGAGGGTGGCGTCGGCATGGCGGCGCTCGGCGTCTTCCTGCACCTGCTGATCTGCGTCTCCGCGGCGTTCGTGTTCTATTTTGTAGTCCGCGCATTTCCGTGGTTCGTGAAGCAATGGCTGCTCGCCGGCGTCGTGTTCGGCTTCGGGTTCCTGCTAGTGATGAACTACGTGATCCTGCCGCTCTCGCGGATCGGCAAGCCGCTCTATGCCGGCGAAGGCTTTCTCTGGGCGATCGTGGCGCACATCCTGATGATCGGGCTGCCCATCGCGTTCTGCGTGACGCGCGGAATGAAAAAGGTTCACGTGACGGTGTAATCGATCTCTTGCTAGGCTGTCCCGAACAAGCCTCGGGAGACATCGGTGAAAGAAGAAACTTTCGCGGGCCGCGGCGGCACGAAACTCCATTTGCGATCCTGGCGAGCGGCAATGCCGCGTGCAGTCGTCGTCATCGTCCACGGCGTCAACTCGCACAGCGGACAATACCTCTGGTCCGGTGAGAGGCTCGCGGCCGCGGGTTTCGCCGTATACGCGTACGACCACCGCGGTCGCGGCAAGTCCGAAGGTCCGCGCTTCTACATCGACGACATCTCCGACTACACCGAAGACCTCGGCACCGTCGTCGCGCTCGCGAAAGCGCGCGAGCCCGGCCTCAAGATTTTCGTGCTGGGCCACAGCGCGGGCGGCGTCGTGTCGTGCACCTGGGCGCTCGATCACCAGAAGGAAATCGCGGGCTTCATCTGCGAGAGCTTCGCGTATCGCGTCCCGGCCCCCGCGCTAGTGCTTTCGATCGTCAGGTTCCTGGGGAAGGTCGCGCCGAAGCTGCCCGTGCTGACGCTCAAGATGAAGGACTTCACGCGCGACCCGCAGGCGCTCGCCGCGCTCGACGCCGATCCGCTCACGCTCAGAGAAGTTCAGCCCGCGCGCACGGTGGCGGCATTGCTCGATGCGACCGATCGCATGACGCGCGAGTTCAGCACGCTGACGCTGCCATTGCTGATCGTCCACGGAACGCTCGACAAGGCGACCGTGCCCGCGGGTAGTCAGTTCTTCTACGACAACGCCGGCTCGAAGGACAAGACGCTGAAGCTCTACGAAGGGCACTTCCACGATTTGCTCAACGACCTCGGCAAGGAACAGGTCCTTGCCGAAATCGTCGGCTGGATCGACGCGCGCAACTAGTTCGGCAAGCACCAAAGTGAGGAGCCGCCATGCCAAAAATCAAAGCCGCCACGATCCCTGACTACATCGCCGCCGCGCCGAAGCCCGCGCAGAAAAACCTGCGCGAGCTCTACGCAATCCTCAAGAAGGCGGCACCCAAGGCGCAGGAGACCATCAAGTGGTCGATGCCGATGTTCGAGGACACACGGATCCTGTTCGCATTCGCCGCGTTCAAGTCGCATGTGAACTTCATACCGACGCCTTCCGTGCTCGAGTCGTTCCGAAAGGAGCTCGCGGACTACACGACGGGCAAGGGATCGATCCAGTTTCCGCACGATGCGCCTCTGCCAAAAGCGCTGATCGCGAAAATCGCGAAGCAGCGGATCAAGGAACTGCGCGAGAATGACGCGCGGTGGATGTAACCCCAGGCCGGCCTGAACTGCGTCACAGACCGGGCTTGTTAGTGCCGGGTGTAGGCAGCCTCTGACAAGGGTGCGCGAGGAGCTTCGATAGACTCCGCGTCACATGGCCTGGTCCCGTCTGCTATTCCTGAGCACCCTCGAACGGCGCGTATTTCTCGTCGCGGTGGCCAGCCTCCTGCCGGTTGCCGTTTTCTCATGCGTGCTGCTGATCTCGAACGCGCGGGCACAGAAGGATCAGCTGCTGCGCGCGAACGAAGACACGATGTTCGCTCTCGTCAGTGCGGTGGACGCGGAGCTCAAGAGCGACATCGCGGCACTCGACGCGCTCGCGGCGAGTCCGCGTCTCGCGCGCGGGGATTTCGCCGGCCTGCGCGAAGAAGCGCTCGAGCTGCTGGGCCGGCGCGCGACCTGGCTCAACATCGAGGTCATCGACAACGAGCGGCAATATATGAATGCGCGCGTGCCCGAGGACGAGGTGCTGCCGGCGGTGCTGGAGCCGGCCCTGATCGCTGAAGTGATGGCGACGAAGCAGCCGGTGGCGGGCCAGATCGTTTTCTCGCCCCTGCTCGATCTGCACGCGGTGGCGGTCGTGGTGCCCTATCTACGGCAGGGGCAGGCGAAGTACGTGCTCGCGGCGATGGTCACGCCCGATTCCTTCCTGGACCTGCTCGAGCTCGAAAACGTCACGTCGGAAGGCGTCATCGCCGTGGTCGACCGGAAGAACCGCGTCGTCGCGCGCTCGCTCAACCAGTCGCAGTGGATAGGCAAGCAGCCGTCGCCCGGACTGCTGGCGATGCTCCGGAGCGGCGTGCTGCACGGCAGCCTGAGTACGAAGACGCTCGAGGGCGTGCCGGTCTACACCGTGTTCCGTCGCTCGGCGTTTTCGGGTTGGGCCGGAGCCGTCGGCATCTCCCGGATCGAAGTCGACGCGCCCGTCATCCGTGCGTATCTCGTGCTCGGCGGGTCGGTGCTGTTTTCGATCCTGCTGGGTCTCGTCGCGGCGGCGGTGGTCGGGCGCACGATCGTGGAGCCGATGAGCCAGCTCGAGGAAAGTGCGGCGCGCGTGGGTCGCGGGGAAGCGCCGCTGGCGCCGCGCACGCGACTGCCGGAAGTGCAGCGTGTCGCGGTTGCGCTGTCGAAGGCGCACGCGGAGCGCACTGAGCTGTTTCAGCGCGAACGCGAGGCGCGCGTCGCCGCGGAAAATGCCAGCAAGGCGAAGGACGAGTTCCTCGCGATGCTGGGCCACGAGTTGCGCAATCCGCTCGCCGCGATCACGAACGCGGCGAATCTCGTCGAGCGTCAGCGTCACACGCTCGAGCCCGCGGCGGCCACGGCCACCGACATCATCACGCGGCAGGCCCGGCATCTCTCGCGCATGACGGACGATCTGCTCGACGCGGGCCGCGTGATCCTCGGCAAGATCTCGCTCACGCGCGCGCCGATCGACCTCGCTGTCGCGGTCACGGCGGCGCTCGAGAATCTGCGCAGCACGCAGCGTCTCGGCGATCACGACGTGCAGGCCTCGCTCGGTCCCGTGTGGGTGTTTGCGGATGCGACGCGCATCGACCAGATCATCGGCAACCTCCTGACGAACGCCGTGAAGTACACGCCGGCCGGCGGACGAATCCGGCTCACGACACGGCGCGAGGGCGCGCAGGCGGTGTTCGTCGTCGAGGATTCCGGCATCGGTCTCGAGCCCGAACTGCTGCCGCGCGCCTTCGAGCTGTTCGTGCAGGGAGAGCGTGCGCTCGATCGTTCGCAGGGCGGGCTCGGCATCGGCCTCACCCTGGTTCGCCGGTTGGCGGAACTCCACGGCGGCAGCGTCGACGCCGAGAGTCCCGGCAGCGGGAGTGGCGCGACGTTCACGCTGCGGTTGCCGGCGATCGAAGCGCCCGCGAGCATTTCGAATGTTCGCGTCGACGCGCCGGCGCCCGTGGCGAAGCACGTCGCGCTGGTCGAGGACAACGACGACGCGCGCGTCAGCCTGCGCATGCTGCTCGAGTTCGAAGGACACACGGTCTACGAAGCCGCCGACGGCACCGCGGGCATCGACCTCATCGCTGGCGAGCCGCGCATTTCCATCGCCTTCGTCGACATCGGTCTGCCGGGCGTGAGCGGCTATGCCGTCGCCCAGTCTCTGCGCGCGAGCCGCGGAAAATCGCTGCGGCTCGTGGCCATGTCGGGATATGGCGGCGATCAGGACATCGCGCAGGGCATCGAAGCGGGGTTCGATGCATACATCGTGAAGCCGGCGGACCTCGAGAAGCTAGGCGCCGAGCTCGCGAAGGCGTAGGGTTCGCGGTGATGCCAGACCTCACTCCACAAGTCTCCAACCGGCTGCGCCGGATCCAGAACGCGCTCGGTGTCGAAGCGGACGGCCTGTTAGGGCCGGAGACGCTCACGGCGCTAGAAAAGAAGCTCAAGGTCAAGGTCACGCCGGCCAACGCGAGCCTCGAGTGCTCGGGCAAGAGCCTCGACCTGATCGTGCGTTGCGAGATTACGTCGCCGCAGGTGTACGAAAGGCTCTACCGTCGCCCCGCGTGGCCGGGCGGCGAGAGCGGCGTAACGATCGGTATCGGGTACGACCTCGGGTACGCGACGCGCGAGCAGGTCGAGGCCGATTGGGGTCCGCACCTCGAGCAGCCGGATCGCGAAGCACTGCGCGGCGTGATCGGCGTGAAGGGTGCGGTTGCCAAACAACTGGCGAGGAACATCTCGAAGGTCTTGATGCCGCTGGCGGCGGCGGAGCACGTGTTCTACACGCGCACACTGCCACGCTATGGACGCATGACGCGCGAGGTTTTCCCGGGCGTGCAGGACCTGCCGCCGGACGCGCAGGGCGCGCTGTTGTCGCTGGTGTTCAATCGCGGTGACGATGTGCGCGCGACCGAACCGCGGCGGCGGGAGATGCTGGAGATCCGCAATTTGCTGAAAGGCGGCGCACGTTCGTTGGGCGACATCGCGGCGCTCGTCGAGTCGATGGTCAGGTTGTGGCCGACGGTAGCGGGGCTGCGGGATCGGCGCATCAAAGAGGCCGCGATGATTCGGGGCGCGCGGCGCGCGTATCAGAAAGACGAGATCGTCGTCGTGTAGGTTTGGGGTCGCGCGTAAATTGCGCTCACCTACGCCCTGATTCTTACCGGACTCGCCTGGTTTCTTATCAGGCCTCAGTCTGCCGTCAATTGCCTCCAGTCTTGGTAAAACACTGCAGTGTTCCCATCCTTCTCGATGTCAATCGCGAGTTCAATAGCATGCGGGTCAAGCAAAAACTGGCTCCGAGCTTCCCCCACTAGCCTCAAGGAACGTAAGACCTCCGCGCGAGTGGAGACAACATTTAGCGTCGCCTTCTCCGAAACGTAGTCCACACCAACTGGCGCATAGATTGCGATGATGTCCACAAACATCACTTCCCCGAACGTTAGGTGCGGATTTGTAATAAAAACTACCGAACTAGTTGTAGCGACAGTTGTTTGAGCTGTCTGGCTGAGTTCGTACGAGAACTGCACGGTCTCCTCCCGTAGCTTTCGCGCCATCGCCATCATCTTCGCTGGAAGAACGAGCGCCTCGACTTCTGCGAGGCTTACCGGCACCACCTCTTTCGATAAGCTTATGTCGGCGAGTATTCTCCCAATGAGCTCGATGGCACCAAATCGTTCTTTCCAATGACCACTAAGAAATTGGCGCCATGCGACATTTCCGATCGAGAGAGCATGGGTTCCCTTTTCAATCTGAAGTCGTACGTCTGATCCGACACTCTCTTCCAGCACACGTAGGAACCTCGCAGTCTCCTGTAGCAGCTTGAGATCTACGCGCTTGTCTTTCTGTGGAGGATCCAACGTCACACTTAGAACGGATCGTTCGCGATCAACTACGAGATCTAAGAAGAGCGCTTGCATTCGAACCAATAGGAACTTTTCAGGAATCATTGGAAAGACGGAAGAAGAAGAGCGAAGTGAAACCTCAATTGCAGCTCGGCAACATCCCGCTTGATCTAGGACGTTCAATCTGAATCCATCATTGAATGGGCTCTTGCCCACGCTGAGCCGCGCCATTTTGTCGTCGGGAAGTTGGCGAATCAGTTCGGTGGACTCGAAACGTTCTCTTGAGAATGAGACGTGCGACAGCTCAAGTCCATCATCGATGCCAACAGCCGCTTTGGCGAGCGTCCTAAATAGCGCATCTTGCGAGGTCGACTTGATTTTGAAACTGAGGTTCACTTCCGTTTTGTCGATATAGCCCGCGTCGAGAAACCAAGAGCTTTTCGACTTTGCGTATTCAAACAGGTTGGCTCCGACGCAGCTCGCGATGAACGAAGTCAGGCTCTTTGAATACGGATGGGTGAGCGTTGCGCTGGACTGTGAGTTAAGCGACAGCGAAAATTTGTTAAGTCGGAATTTCTCCTCAGGTGACATCTGGTACAGGCGACGAACCACTCGAGAGACCTGATCTTTGTCTACGTGGGTTACTCTTACCTCTTCAATTGATTGCTTGTTTCCGCTGTATCTAACTACGATGAAGAACCATGGTAAGGGGTCTTCAGCGGCGCGCTTCCAATTGCTCATTTTCACTTGAACTTGCCGATTCGCTCCGACCATTGCCTTTACTTGAATTCGACAGGAGAGCGAAGAGGTCGGAAGGCCGAGTGAATCGGTTGATGCCCCCAAAGAGGGCGAATTCATTTCGAATAAATGGTCCCATCCCATTCGGTCGCGTACGGCGGAGTTGACAACAAAGTCTGCTTGCTCGCCCCAAAGCTTGACCTGAGATTCAGCAAGATCACCGATATCCATTGAACTTCCTGTCTAGCTAACTACGCCCATGATATGCCAGTTATGGACAGTGGCAGGTTTGGCTTGCGTGCAGAACCGATGGCACTTGGATTCTGCAACTATAGCCAACTGCGCTACGTGCGGCGGTCGTTGGCCGCACCCCAAAGTGCGATGGCCGTCACGAGGAGAGCCGCCGACACGTACAGGATCACGACCACCGTCGTCCCGTACGCTCCAAACAACCCGGTCAGCGCCAGCGGTGCGAGGCCGCCGGCGAACACGCCCGCGAACGTGTACGCCAGTGACGCGCCCGCATATCGGACCCGCGCCGGAAACTGTTCGGTGATGAACGCGCCCTGCGGGCCGTACATGATTGCGTGGATCACCAATCCGCTCGCGAGCGCGCATGCGATCACGAGTTCGTTCTTCGTCCCCAGCATCGGAAACACCATCCACAGCCAGATCGCGGCCAGCGCGACGCCGATGCCGTAAACGACCCGCCGGCCGAACCGGTCCGACATCTCGCTGGCAAACAACACGAACACCACGTTGAACGCCGCGCCGATCGCGAGCGCGCTCGTCGCCACGGTGCGTGACAACGAGAGTTCCTTGGTCAGGTACCCGAGCAGGAACGCGGTGATGAAAGAGTAGAGGACATCCGGACCGAATCGCGCCCCGCCCGCGATAAGCAGCGAGCGCCAGTGGTTGTGCAGCGCCTCGCTGAGCGGCGCGCGCGAGCGCTGCGCCTCGCCTTCCAGCGCGCGGAACTCCGGCGTCTCCGGCACGCCGAGCCGCATCCACAGCCCGAACGCCACGAGCACGACACTCGCGAGCAGCGGCACTCGCCAACCCCAGGCTTCGAGTTCCCCAGGCGACAACTGCGCGGTGAGCAACGCGATCGTGCCCGTCGCGATCAGCACGCCGGTCGACGGCCCCATCTGCGCCCACGCCGCATTGCGCCCGCGCCGCCGCGGGTCGCCGTGTTCCATCGACAGCAGCACCGCGCCCGCCCACTCGCCGCCGAGCGCCATGCCCTGCAGAAACCGCAACGCGACGAGCAACGCGGGGGCGAGCGCGCCCACCTGCGCATACGTCGGCAAACAACCGATCGCGGTGGTGGTCACGCCCATCATCAACAGCGTCACGACGAGCACGTAGCGGCGCCCACGACGGTCGCCCAACGAACCAAACAGAATTCCACCCAGCGGGCGCGACAGATAGCCGACCCAGTAGGTCGCGAACGACAGCAGCAATCCCGCGCGCGAATCGAATGTCGGGAAGAACAGCTTGTTGAATACGAGCGCGGCCAGCGTGTTGTAGACCGCGAAGTCGTAGTACTCGAGTGCCGTGCCCGCGACGCTCGAGAATGCGATGCGCGACATGCGCGGCTTCGCGACGTCACTCATGGCTTCCCGAACCCGCCGCCGCCCGGCGTCCGAATGACGATCACGTCGCCACTCTCCACCGCGCTCGAGAACGTCGCGCCGAATTGTTCCTGCCGACCGTCGTGCCGCTCGATCCAGTTGTCGCCCGTCGCGCCCGGATGGCCGCCGTCGAGGCCGAAGGGCGCGACGCGCCGGTGGTTAGCCAGCATCACGGCGGTCATCGGTTCGAGGAATCGCAGGCGGCGTTCGACACCGTCGCCACCGCGATGCCGCCCCGCGCCACCCGAGCCGCGCCGGATCCGGAAACTCTCGAGCCGCACCGGAAAGCGGAACTCCAGCACCTCGGGATCCGTGAGCCGCGAGTTGGTCATGTGCGTCTGCACGGCGTCGGTGCCGTCGAAGTCCGGCCCCGCGCCCGAGCCGCCGGCGATCGTTTCGTAGTACTGGTGGCGCTCATTGCCGAACGTGAAGTTGTTCATCGTCCCTTGTGACGCGGCGAGCACGCCGAGCGCGCCATACAAACAATCCGTGACGACCTGCGAGGTCTCGACATTGCCCGCCACGACGGCGGCCGGATAGCGCGGGTTCAACATCGAGCCTTCGGGCACGATGAGCTCGATCGGCTTCATGCAGCCCGCGTTCATCGGAATCTCGTCGTCGACCAGGGTGCGGAACACATAGAGCACCGCGGCCCGCGTGACGGGCAGCGGCGCGTTGAAGTTGTTGGGCTGCTGCGCACTCGTGCCCGTGAAGTCGATGGTCGCGCGGCGCTGCTCGCGGTCGATGCGGATCGCGACGCGAATCACCGCGCCGTTGTCCATCTCGTACTCGAACGCGCCGTCTTTCAGCACGCCGATCACGTTCCGCACCGCGGCCTCGGCATTGGCCTGCACGTGCCGCATGTACGCCTGCACGACATCGAGGCCGTAGTGGCGCGTCATCGCCTCGAGTTCGCCAATGCCCCGTTGGCACGACGCGATCTGCGCGCGCAGGTCCGCGAGGTTTTGCGCGACGTTGCGGGAGGGGAATGGCCCCGAAAGCAGTTTTTGGTGCAGGACCTCTTCGAGAAACACCCCGCGTTCGACGATGCGCAGGTTGTCGATCAGCACGCCTTCCTCGTCGATGGTCTTCGAGTCCGAGGGCATCGAGCCCGGCGTGATGCCGCCGATGTCCGCGTGGTGACCGCGCGCGGCGACGAAGAACTGCGGCCCCGATCCCGCTTCGAGGAACACGGGCATGACGACCGTGACGTCGGGTAGATGGGTGCCGCCCGCGTAGGGCGCATTGAGCGCGAACGCGTCGCCGGGCTGCATGACGCCGACGCGCGCGCGGCGTCGCAGGATTTCCTGCACCGATTCGCCCATGCTGCCGAGATGCACGGGCATGTGCGGCGCGTTGGCGATGAGCTGCCCCGTGGCGTCGAACAACGCGCACGAGAAATCGAGCCGCTCCTTGATGTTCACCGAACTCGCGGTGTTCGCGAGCGTCACGCCCATCTGCTCGGCGATGGCCATGAACAGGTTGTTGAAGATCTCGAGCCGCACGGGATCGGCGCGGGTGGACAGCTTCTCGCGCGCCGGTGCGGTGCCGCTCTTCTCGAGCACGAGATGATCGGCCTCCGTGAGGTTCGCGCGCCAGCCACGCTCGACGACGACGGTCGTGTTGGGTTCGCAGATCACCGCGGGACCGGCGAGCACGTCGCCGGGTCGAAGATCGCCGCGCTGGTAGAAAGGCGTCTCGATCCAGCCGTTCTCGAAGTACACCGGCCGGTGTGCCACGGCCCGAACCGGACCTTCGCGAGAGGCGAACGTCGGAAGACTCTCGCCATTCTCGCCGCGACCCGTTGCCGTGACCGAGATCGCGTCGACGATGAGCCCACGCCCGGCGACGGAGAATCCGTAGCGGGATCGATACTGCGTGAGAAAGTCCTGCGTCAGCGTCTCCGGCGTCGAGCTTTCGTTCCAGGTCAGCGTGAGTGTCGAATCCGTATCCGCGTACTTCACGAGCAGTGCGCGCTCCACGGACGGCGATTCGAAACCCTGCATCGCGAGCTCGGCGCGGGCTTCCGTTTCGAGCGCTTCGAAGGCCGGCTCGAGCGCGGTCAGCGACTTCGCATCCAGCGGCGACTCGATCGTCCGCTGGCGCAAGACAATCGCGTCCGCGAGCCCGATGCCATACGCCGACAGCACTCCCGCCAGCGGGTGGATGAACGCGCGCCGCATGCCGAGCGCGTCGGCGACCGCGCACGCATGTTGTCCCGCCGCGCCGCCGAAGCACGTCAGCGTGTATTCGGTGACGTCGTGCCCGCGCTGCACGGAAATCTTCTTGATCGCGTTCGCCATGTTCTCGACGGCGATCCGGATGCAGCCCGCGGCGAGCGCATGGGCGTCGCCAGCCGCGGCGCCCGCCACCGACGCCGCGAGCGCGGCGAACTGCCGGCGCACGGCTTCCGCATCGAGCGGCTCGTCGCCTCCCGGACCGAACAGCGACGGGAAGAACTCCGGCCGGATGCGGCCTAACAACACATTGCAATCGGTGACCGTGAGCGGGCCGCCGCGCCGGTACGACGCGGGGCCCGGATTCGCGCCGGCGGACTCGGGGCCGACGCGCAACCGCACGCCGTCGAACCGGCAGATGGAGCCGCCGCCCGCGGCGACGGTGTGGATGCGCAAGATCGGCGTGCGCAGCCGCACTCCCGCCACCTCGACGTCGAGCGCGCGCTCAAAATTGTCTGTCTCTCTTGGGCCCGCGTAGTGGCCGACGTCCGTCGACGTGCCGCCCATGTCGAACGCGATGATCTTGTCGAAACCCGCGACGCGAGATGCGCGCGCCGCGCCGACGATGCCGCCCGCGGGGCCCGACAGGATCGCGTCCTTGCCGTGAAACGAGTTCGCGTCGGACAGGCCGCCGGACGACTGCATGAATTGCAGTCGGGTGCCGGGCAAGGCGGCGGCGATGCGCCGCACGTAGCGCCGCAGCACGGGGGATAGATAGGCGTCGGCGACGGTCGTGTCGCCGCGCGAGACGAGCTTCATGAGCGGGCTCACGCGGTGCGAGACGGAGATCTGCGTGAAGCCGATGCGCGTGGCCAGCGCCTCGAGGTGGAGCTCGTGCGCCGGGAAGCGGTACCCGTGCATGAGCACGATCGCGCAGGCGCGAATGCCGCGCTCGAACGCCGCGCGCAGCCGGCCTTCCGCGGAGGCGGAATCGAGCGCGCGTACGATCTCACCCCGCGCGCCGATGCGTTCGTCGACCTCGATCGCTTCTTCGTAGAGCATCGAAGGCAGTTCGATGCGCCGCACGAACAGCTTCGGGCGATGTTGCCAGGCGATGCGCAGCGCGTCGGCGAAGCCGCGCGTGGTCACGAACACGGTGCGGTCGCCCTTGCGCTCGAGCAGCGCGTTGGTGGCGACGGTGGTGCCCATCTTGACGGCATCGATGTCGCCCGCGGGGAGGGCGGCATCGGGCGCAACTCTCAGCAGGTGGCGGATGCCGTGAATCGCGGCGTCCTCGTAGCGGTCGCTCTCGGAGAGGAGTTTGTGGGCGATCAGCACGCCATCGGGGCGTCGAGCCACGATGTCCGTGAAGGTCCCGCCGCGGTCGATCCAGAATTGCCAGCCCACGCCGCGATCTTAGCAACGGTGATAGGCTTCGGGCCTTCCTTTGCGGACTTCCAATGAACGACCCTCAATCCACCGGCCTCGAGTTCCTGTCCGGTGGCGGTCACATGGGCGCACTGATCCGCGCCCATTCCTGGGAGACGGGTCCGCTCGGTTCGCCCGACGTCTGGCCCCAAGGCCTGCGCACGGCGTTGCGCATCCTGCTCACCACCCAGCACCCGATCTTCGTGTTCTGGGGGCCCGAACGGATCTGCTTCTACAACGACGCGTACAGCCGCTCTCTCGGACCGGAGCAGCACCCGTCGATGCTCGGCAAGCCTGCGCAAACGCAATGGCCGCTCATCTGGGACGTGATCGGTCCGCAGATCGAGCAGGTGATGTCCGGCGGCGGCGCGACCTGGCATGAAAACCAGAAGCTGCCGATCCATCGCAACGGCAGGATCGAGGACATCTACTGGACCTACAGCTACGGCCCGATCGACGAGCAGACGTCGCCTAACAACGTCGGCGGCGTCCTCGTGATCTGCACGGAGACCACGCACCAGGTCCTGAGCGAACAGCGCAAGGATGAATTCCTCGCGATGCTCGCGCACGAACTGCGCAACCCGCTGGCCCCGATCCGCAACGCGGCGCACATCCTGAAGCGCAAGTTCTTCAAGGAGAAGGCCGCGCAGGCGCCGATCGACATGGTGCACCGGCAGGTCACGCACCTCACCCGGCTCGTCGACGACCTGCTCGACGTCTCGCGAATTTCGCAGGGGCGCATCGAGCTGCGGCTCGAAGCGCAGCCGCTGAGCGCCGCGCTGGAACAGGCGCTCGAGACGGTGGCGCCGATGGCGCGCGACAAGTCACAACACATCACGCTCGACTCGAACTTCGAGCCGGTGTGGGTCAGCGCGGATCGCGCGCGGCTCGTGCAGATGTTCGTCAACGTGCTCGCGAACGCCGTGAAGTACTCGCATCCCGACGGCAACATCCGTGTGCACATCCGCACGACGGAAAATCAGGTCAGCGTCGAGGTCGCCGACGATGGCGCAGGCATCTCCGCCGACTTGTTGCCGCGCGTGTTCGATCTGTTCGTGCAGGCCGAACGCACGCTGGATCGCTCGCAGGGCGGACTCGGCATCGGCCTGTCTGTGGTACGCAAGCTGGTGCAGATGCACGGCGGGGAAGTGACCGCGCGCAGCGAAGGCCTGGGGCGCGGCGCAAACTTCGAGATCCGTTTGCCGCGCTGCGCGGCGCCCACGCTCGCGGACGCGGAGACGCAAAGCTCGCGCTTCGTCAAACGGCGAGTCCTCGTCGTCGACGACAACGAAGATGCGGCGACCTCGCTCGCCGAGCTGCTGCGCTTCGATGGTCACGTGCTCGAGTCGGCGTTCACGGCACGCGCCGCGCTCGAAAAGTTCCAGAGCTTCGGTCCGGACATCGTGCTGCTCGACATCGGCCTGCCGGAGATGGACGGTTACGAAGTCGCGCGGCGCATGCGCGCGCTCCCGGCGCAACGGCCGTTCGCGCTGGTCGCGCTCACCGGCTATGGCCAGGCCAGCGATCGCGATCGCGCGCTGGATGCCGGGTTCGACGACCACATGGTCAAGCCGGTGGATTTCGACGCACTACGGCGCGTGCTCGTCGGCTGAGCTACGTGCGACGCTTGGCGCGCACCGCGCGATAGACCCACTCGCCGGACTCGAGCCGGTTGTACGCGCGGTGACCGCGCACCCCGGACCAGTCGCGGAAGTCGGCGCGCAGGTTCTCGGGGAAGCGCGTCACGATCTCTTCACGCCGCACGCTGTCGAGCCGCAGCGCTTCGAGCACGTTGCCGGTGATGTCTTCGGTGGACTCGATCGCGAAGCCGGCCGCTTCGATGAGCGCGACCGGATCCTTGTCGCGCCAGGCGAGGTCCGCGTGGAAAAACCGGCCGGCGAGGTCGAGCACGCGCGCCACTTCGGCGAAGAAATGCGTGGGATTGTCGTAGAGATGCGCGGCTTCGACGTTGACGACGGCGTCGCAGCTTTCCGCCGGCAGCGGCAGCGCCTCGGCATTGCCGGTCGTGAAGGACAGATTCGGCACCGACGAGAACTTCTCGCGCGCGAGCCGCACGTTCTGTTCGCTGATGTCGATGCCGACGTACGAAGCCGGTTGCAGCACACGCGCCAGGTGCGCGGCGCCGCCGCCGCGACCGCAGCTCACTTCGACGATGCGTTTTCCCGTGGGGAAGTCGCCGACGAGATGTCGGTAGAGCTGCAGGCAATACCGCTCGGGTTCGTCCGCGGCGGCGAGCTCCGCGATCAGCGGGGCGTAGCCGTAGTTCATGAACGAGAAGTTGTCCGCGGTCGTCGCGGCGGCGTCGTAGAACCGGCGCGCCTGCTCGCCGCGCGTGGCCGGGGCGTTCATGCCGGCACCGTGGCGGGGGTGATGCGCATTTTCATTCCGTAACGTGGATACATGGTTGTTCCCGGCGCCGGTTCGATTTTCTGCCCGGGCGCGAGTTCGAGTGTGTAGCGCTGCGCGATGCGCGCGACGATCAGCCTGAGCTCGAGCAACGCCTGGCCCGCGCCGATGCAATTGCGGTGGCCCGCCGCGAACGGCAGGTACGCGAAGCGCGAACGCTGCGCGACCTTCTCCGGTTCGAAGCGAGACGGGTCGAAGGTTTCCGGATCCGGCCACAGGTGCGCGAGGCGGTGCACGGCGTACATCGACACGCACACCGTCGCGCCCACGGGGATGTGGTAGCCGCCGATCGTGTCGTCGACGAGCGCGACGCGCGAGATGGAGTGGATGGGCGAGTGCAGTCGCAGAGATTCGTCGATGATCTGGCCGGTGTAGGTCAGGTTGTGTAGGTCGGCGGCGGTGGGAAGTCTGCCGTTCAGCGACGCCAGTTCCTGCAGCATCTTCGTGCGGATCGCGGGGTGGCGGGACAGCGCCCAGTGGATCCAGCAGAGTCCGGTCGCGGAGGTTTCGTGGCCGGCGAAGAACAGCGTCGAGATCTGGTCGCGCAGCGACTTGTCGTCGAACTCGGGGCCCTCGGCGCGGCTCGCCATCACGATGCGTTTCAGCACACCGCAATTCTCGAAATCCGTCGCGCGATGCTGCGTGATGAACCGCCGCACGATTTCATCGAGCGCCGCGATCGCCGCGTCGAAGCGCGCGATCTTCTCCTTCGAAAGCGGGATGAACGCGCGCACGAGGTTGCGCGGCGCCTGCGGCCAGTGCTCCTTCACGGCAGACGCGATCGAGCAGAACTCGTCGGCGATCTCGTCGAAAGGTTCGCCTAACAGGTAGCGGCCCGAGAGACATTGCGCGAGCCGGCCGAATTCCGGCTCGATGTCGAAGGTCTCGCCGCGCGCGGCGCGAGCGCTCCAGCGATCGAGAAACTGGTCGGTGTACGTGGCCATCCAGCCCATCTGCGAGTCGATTGCTTCGGGCTTGAACGCGGGCTGCGTGATCACGCGCTGGCGCCGCCACTCCGCGGCCTCGGAGAGCAGTAGACCCTGGCCGAGCAGCGCCTGGATGTGCCGGTACCGCACGTTCTTCATGTACTTCTGGCGATGCGCGACCAGCATCTCCTTCAGCATCTCGGGATCCGAGACGATGTAGAGATATTTCCCGCGGATCGGCACGCGCGCGATGCCGCCGTACTCGCGCGCGATCGAGGTGATCGCTTCCATCGGATTCTTGAGGAAGGGCAGGAGGCCGCCGATGACCGGAAGGCCTTTCGGACCCGGCGGATGGCGGATGCCCGTTTGCGCCGTGCCGCGAGCCGCTGCAACGTGCGAGCTGATTGTATTCACCGCCGTCCCCCGAAATCGCAACCCATGCCGAGCGTAGCTCAGTTTCTCACTCGGTGCCGGTTTCCGCATAGATGATGATCGACAACATCCGGATCGGCGTCTTGAGCAGCTTTTCCGGCCCGTGCGGCACCGCGCCCGCGAACGTGAGCGAATCGCCGGCCTTGAGCAGATGCGTCTCGTCGCCGTGGCGGTACGTGAGCGAACCTTCCAGCAAATAGATGAACTCGGTGCCCGGATGTTCGAAGCCGGGAAACACTTCGCTCTTGTCGTTGAGTGTCACGAGGAAGGGTTCGAACGCGCGGCGCGGTCCGCGGTCGGCGGCGAGCAGGTGATAGGTGTGTCCGCGCTTCGTCCCGCGCCGCACGACTTCGAGTCCCTGGCCCTTGGGGACGTGTTGCGCTCCGCCACGGGGTTTGCCGACGTCCGTGAAAAGATTCGCGAGCGGGATGCCGAGTGCCGCGGTCAGCGCGGCCAGGGTTTCGAGGCTTGGCGAGACTTCGCCATTCTCGAGCCGGCTCAGCATTCCGACGCTGATTCCTGCGCGCTTCGCGACGTCGCCCAGCGTGAGGCCCATCGATCCGCGCATGCGTCGCACCGTCGCGCCGATCTGTTTCGAGACACCTTCGGTCTTTGCCATAAGCCACTCCTTATATCAGGCGTTGATCGGGGCGTTGACGGTGCGTGAGGCGCCATGTTATCCGTGCGCAACTGGTTTAACTGGTATGCAACTCCCGATTCGATGCCACGCCGGCTCCTGAAACTCGCATTGAAGAGCGCGCTGCGCGGCCGACACGCCGAGCCGCGCATGTTTCGCGTGCCCGAGCGTCTCAAGAACGGATACGAGGTCGTGATCATCGGCGGCGGCGGCCACGGTCTCGCCGCGGCGTACTACCTCGCGCGCGATCACGGCATGCGCGACATCGCGGTGCTCGAACGCGGCTGGCTCGCCGGCGGCAACACCGCGCGCAACACGACGATCATCCGCTCGAACTACCTGACGCCCGAGGGCGTGCGGTTCTACGACGCGAGCATGCAGCTCTGGCAGGCGCTGTCGGGCGAGCTCGATCTGAACCTGTTTTATTCCACGCGCGGCCACTTCACGCTCGCGCACTCCGACGCTGATTTACGCACGGCCCGCTGGCGCGCCGAGGTCAACAAGCATTTCGGCGTGCGGTCCGAAGTCGTCGACGCGGCTTTCGTGAAGAAGCACGTGCCGCAGATCAGTCTCGACTGCGGCGGGCACTCGCCGATTCTCGGCGCGCTGTATCACGAGCCGGGCGCGATCGCGCGGCACGATGCCGTTGCGTGGGGATACGCGCGCGGCGCGGACGCGCGGGGTGTCGAGATCCACCAGAACACGGAGGTGCTCGGCATCGAGGTGCGCGACGGCGCTGTCACGGGCGTGCGCACGTCGCGCGGGGCGATCGCGACGAACCGCGTGCTGTGCGCGGTGGCTGGCAGCACGCCGCGACTGCTGAAGATGATCGGCCTCGACTCGCCGATCGCCGTGCACCCGTTGCAGGCCATGGTCACCGAGCCGCTCAAGCCCTGGCTCGATCCGATCATCGTCTCGAGCTCGCTGCACGCGTACGTCTCGCAGAGCGCGCGCGGCGAACTCGTGATGGGCGCGTCGCTCGACCCGCACGAACTGCACTCCACGCGCTCGACGCTGGATTTCGCGGAAGGTCTCGCGGTCCACATGCTCGACCTGTTTCCGTTCCTGTCGGAGGTGAAGGTGAACCGGCAGTGGGCGGGCATGGCGGACATGACGCCCGACTTCGCACCCATCATGGGGACGACGCCCTGTGAAGGCTTCTTCCTCGATGCGGGCTGGGGGACCTGGGGCTTCAAGGCGACGCCGATCTCGGGCAAGACGATGAGCCACACGGTCGCGACGGGGACCAACCACCCGCTGATCGAAGGCTTCTCGCTCGCGCGCTTCGCGAATCTCGCGCTCACGGGCGAGAAGGGCGCCGCCTCGGTGGGACATTGAAAACGATCCACTGTCCGTTGAACGGTCCGCGGCCGCTGCTCGAGTTCGTGTGCGGCGGCGAAGTGCGCGAGATGCCGGACCCGGACGCCTGCAGCGACGCGCAGTGGACGGCCTATCTATTCAACCGAGACAGTGTGCCGCGCGTCCGCCGCGAGTGGTGGTGCCACACGCCGTCGGGTTACTGGTTCATCGCCGAGCGCGATACGGCGCGCGATGAATTCGTCGCGACCTACGACGCGACCCGCGACGCGGCGGCCTTGCCGGCAGCGCCGGCATGATGTATCGCCTGCCGCATGTGCCGGGTGAATGGCTGGATCGGTCGCGCGAACTCGAGTTCGAGTTCGAAGGCCGCAAGGTTTCAGGTCTGGCGGGCGACACGATTTCCTCCGCGCTTGCCGCCGCGGGCGTCATGACGCTGGGCCGGAGTTTCAAGTACCACCGCCGCCGCGGCATCTTCTCGTTCGCGAATCACGACGCCAACAATCTGTTCCAGGTGGGCGACGTGCCGAACGTGCGCGGCGATGTTGCGCCGCTGGAGGCCGGTGCGCGCGTCACCGCGGTCAACACGATCGGCGGACTCGAGCGCGACCGCGCACGATTCGTGGAGTGGTTGGCGCCGTTCCTGCCGGTCGGGTTTTATTACAAAGCTTTCTTTGGCAAAGCGTCCCCCGACCGGGTCTTCCCGGAATGGGAGCGCCGGATCCGCGCGATGTCGGGTCTCGGCCGCATCGCGCCCGCCGTGACCGCGGAGCGCACGCCGAAGCGTTATGCGTTCTGCGACGTGCTCGTGGTCGGCGCGGGGCCCGCGGGACTCGCCGCGGCGCTCGCGGCGGCCGATGCCGGCGCGCGCGTGACGCTCGTCGACGAGAACGCGCGCCTGGGTGGCTCGGGTGCGTGGCGCCTGCGTCCCGACGAGCTTGCGACGATGGCCGGGCGCGCCTCGAAGCACGAGAAAATCGTGACGCTGACATCGACGGTGGCCGCGGGCTACTACGCGGACGGCTGGATCGCGTTGGTCGAACCTGCGCGACTGACGAAGCTGCGCGCGTCAGCGGTCGTGTTCGCGACGGGCGTCATCGAGCAACCCGCGGTGTTCCGCAACAACGACGTGCCGGGCGTCATGCTGGGATCGGCGGCGCAGCGACTGGTGCGGCGGTACGCGATCGCGCCGGGCCGCAGAGTCGTCGTGCTCACCGCGAATCGCGAGGGGTATGAACTGGCGCGCGCGCTGCGGGACTTCGACATCGGCGTCGCCGCCGTGCTCGACCTTCGGGCAGGGGCCAGTGGAGAGGATGCCGGCCTCGACGGCCTGCGCCTCGAGACCGCGATCGAACCCGTGGCCGCGAAGGTCCGCGACGGCGTCGTGTGCGGACTCGAGTTCCGCCGCGCAGGGGAGCGAGACTCGATCGATTGCGATGCCGTTCTCATGAGCGTCGGGTTCGCGCCCGCGAGCCAACTGCTGCTGCAGGCCGGCGTCGAGATGCGATTCGACGCGGCCTTGCAGCAGCACGTGCCCGTCAAACTACCGTCCGGCGTCTTCGCCGCCGGCCGCGCCAACGGCGTCTACGATCTTGCCGACCAGCGCCAGGATGGCCGCGATGCCGGCACGGCCGCGGCCGCATTCGCGCGCGGCGAGCCAGTGACGGCTTCCTCAGCGCGCGGCCAGATCGCGAGTCGCGAATCGCAGCGCCAGGTGTCGCATGGGTTCCCGGTGTTCGCGCATCCGCGCGGCCGCGACTTCGTGGATCTCGACGAGGACATCCAGGTCAAGGACCTGCTGAACGCGGCGCAGGAAGGGTTCGACAGTACCGAGCTACTCAAACGCTACAGCACGCTCGGCATGGGTCCGTCGCAGGGCAAACACTCGAACTTGAACGGCGCCCGCGTCCTCATGCGCGCGCGCGAGTCGACGCTCGCCGACACGGCGCTCACCACACAGCGGCCGTTCTATCACCCCGTCGCGCTCAAGCATCTCGCGGGCGCGCGCTTCCACGTGCACCGCCACACCGCCGTGCATGAAGCGCACGCCGCGCTCGGCGCGGCATGGATGACCGTCGGCGGCTGGCAGCGGCCGCAGTACTATCGTCTCGATGGCGTCAACGGAAAGGCGCTGGATCGCGACGCCTGCATCGCGGACGAGGTGCGCGCCGTGCGCCAGCGTTGCGGACTCATCGACGTCTCGACGCTCGGCAAGATCGAAATTCACGGGCCCGATGCCGGCCGCTTCCTCGATTGCATCTACACCGGCAGCTTCGCCGACCTGCGCATCGGCATGACGCGCTACGGACTGCTGCTCGACGAGAGCGGCATCGTGCGCGACGACGGCGTCATCGCGCGGCGCTCCGCCGAGTCTTACTACTTCACGACGACGACCAGCGGCGCCGTGGGCGTCTACCGCGAGCTGCTGCTGTGGAACGCGCGCTGGCGCATGAGCTGCACGCTGGCGAACGTCACCGGACATCGCGCGGCGTTCAACCTCGCGGGGCCCGCGAGCCGTGAGGTGCTGCGGCAATTGACCGACATCGATGTGTCCGACGCAGCGTTTCCGTTTCTGGCGGCGCGCGAAGGCAACGTCGCCGGAGCGCCCGCGCGCGTGATGAGAGTCGGGTTCGTTTCGGCGCTCGGGTTCGAGATCCACGTGCCGTACTCCCTGGCGCGCCAGGTCTGGGACGCGCTGTCCGCGGCGATGGCGCCGGTGGGCGGCCGCGCGTTTGGCGTCGAGGCGCAACGCGTGCTGCGACTCGAAAAGGGTCACGCCATCGTCGCGCAGGATACGGACAACCTCACGAATCCGTTCGAAGCCGGACTCGGCTGGGCCGTGAAGATGGGCAAACCGTTTTTCGTCGGGCAACGGAGCCTGCGCATTCACGAGCAGCGCGGCGCGCGGCAGCGGCTCGTGGGGTTCGAGCTGCCTGCCGGCCATCCGCCGGTGCACGAGGCCAATCTCGTCATCGTGGGCGGTGACATCGCGGGCCGTGTCACGAGCCTCGCGCGTTCTCCGACACTCGATCGCACGATCGGGCTTGCGATGGTGGAGCCGGGACTCGCGACAGGCGACTCCCTGTCGATCCGCACGAGCGACGGCAAGAGCGTCCCAGCGCGCATCGTTCGCACGCCGTTCGTGGAGGCTGCGTGAGCCGCGTCGGCGCCGCGTGGCTCGACGGCCCGCTTGCGGGAAAGCGCTTCGGTGTGAAGGGTCCGCGTGCCGCGGAAATCCTCGCCGCGTCGGGGGTCGCCGTGCCCGCGCGCGCCAATAGTTGGGCAGCGCTCGAAGGCGGCGGCGACACCGCCGATGTCATCGCGCGACTCGGCAACACCGAGTTCTTCATCGAGTCGCGCGGCGATTCCCCGGGTCTGGCCGCGCTCGAGTCGCGGATCGCCGCGGGTGAGCCAGGCGCCTATCCCGTTCTGCGCGAAGACTTGGGCGTCGTGCTCGGCGGCGCCGCCGCGCCTGACGTGCTCGCGCAGGTCTGCAACATCGATTTCGCGGCACTCGATCTCGCGGCTCAGCCGATCGTCATGACGTCGATGATCGGCGTCGGCGTGCTCGTGTTGCCGCGGATCGCGGACGGAATCATCTATCGCATCTGGTGCGACCCGAGTTTCGGGTCGTATCTGCAATCGGGTCTCGAGTCAGTGATCGAGGGGACAACGAGGAAATCGGCATGAACCAACAAGAAGCACAGGCGTTGTTCGCGAAGCACCAGATCAAGTACGTGCTCGCGCAGTTTGTCGATATCCACGGAGCCGCGAAGGCGAAGGCGGTGCCAGTCGAACACCTGCAGATGGTGTTGACCGACGGCGCGGGGTTCGCCGGCTTCGCGCTGTGGGGATTCGGCATGGGGCCCGACGGGCCGGACTACATGGCCGTCGGCGATCTATCCACGCTCACGCCGATCCCTTGGATGCCGGGATACGCGCGCCTCGTGTGCAACGGCACCGTGAAGGGCAAGCCGTATCCCTACTGCTCACGCGTTGCGCTGCAGACGCAGCTCACGCGCCTGGCCGAGCGCGGGCTCACGATGTTCGTCGGCATCGAGCCGGAGTTCATGCTGCTCCGCCGCGACGAAACGGGGAAGCTAGGCCCCGCTGACACGACCGACGATCTCGACAAACCCTGTTACGACTACAAGGGCCTGTCGCGCACGAGTTCGGTTCTCGACGAAATGACTGAAAGCCTGCGGGCCACAGGCATCGACGTCTACCAGATCGACCACGAGGACGCGAACGGACAGTTCGAGGTCAACTTCACGTATGCCGATGCGATGAAGAGCGCCGACAACTTCACGTTCGTGAAGATGGCGGCGAGCGAGATCGCGCGCAAGCACGGCATGATCGCCACGTTCATGCCGAAGCCGTTCAGCAACCGCACCGGCAGCGGCGCGCACTTCCACCTCTCGATCGGCGACGCGACGACGAAAAATCTCTTCGAGGACAAATCGGACCAGCGGGGGTTGAGTCTCTCGACCCTTGCATATCATTTCCTGGGGGGAGTGCTGACGCACGCTCGTGCGTTGGCGGCGGTGTGCGCTCCCACGGTGAACTCGTACAAACGACTCGTCGTGGGGCGCGCGCTGTCGGGGGCAACCTGGGCTCCCGCTTACATCGCGTATGGCGACAACAACCGCACCGCGTGCGTGCGCATTCCCGGTGGGCGGCTCGAGTTCCGGCTGCCGGATTCGGGATGCAATCCCTATCTCGCGCTGGCCGCCGTCGTCGCCGCGGGCCTCGACGGCATCGACCGCAAGCTCGATCCGGGCGAGCCGACGAACGTCAACATGTACGAGCTCACCGAGGCGCAACTGCGGGAGAAGAAGATAGGCCTGCTGCCGCAGAACCTGCTCGAAGCCGTGGGCGCACTCGAGGCCGACGACGTCGTCAAGGCCGGATTGGGTCCTGAGCTCGCCGCGGAATTCGTGAAGCTCAAGCGCATGGAGTGGACGGAGTACGCGCGCCATGTGTCCGATTGGGAAACGAAGCGATACCTGGAGTTCTTCTGATGTGCGGCATCGTCGGATTGCTGCTCAAGAAACCGGAGCTGCGGGAGAAGCTAGGCGATCTCATGACGCCGATGCTCGTCGGGATGACGAGCCGCGGTCCGGATTCGGCCGGCGTCGCGATCTTCGGCCCGCCGCCCGCGGGCACGTTGAACAAGATGTCACTGTTCTGTGGTGAAGGAGCGGCGGACTGGAAGCGGCTCGCGCAGGAGTTGGGCGCGGAGTTCGATGGGAAACACCGCTTCACGCCGACCAGCCAGCACGCGATCCTCACGACGCCGGCGAATCCCGATGAGGTCAAAACCTGGCTCGCGGATGCGGCGCCCGAGATCTATGTGCTGTCGATGGGCCGATCCATCGACTTGTACAAGGACATCGGCGCACCGGCCGACATCGTCGCGCGCTACGCGTTGAACGAAGTGAAAGGCACGCACGTCGTCGCGCACACGCGCATGGCGACGGAATCCGCCGTGACGCCCGCGCACGCGCATCCGTTCACCGCCGGACGCGACTTCTGCCTGGTCCACAACGGCTCGCTGTCGAATCCGCATCTCGTGCGCAAGAAGCTCGAGCCGCTCGGCATCCGCTTCGTCACCGACAATGACACCGAAGCCGCCTGCCGCTTCTTCGAGTGGCGCATGCGCGAGGGCGATGACCTCACTACCGCCGTGCATCGCGGGTTCTCGGAACTCGACGGGTTCTTCACGTTCCTCATGGGCACCGACAAGGAAATGCTCATCGTGCGCGACGCGTTCGCGTGCAAGCCGGCCGTCGTCGCCGAGACGGACGACTACGTGGCGATCGCCTCGGAGTTCCGTTCTCTCGCGCACCTGCCGGGCGTGCGCCACGCGAATGTCTTCGAGCCGAAACCCGAAGAGGTGTACTCGTGGAAGGTTTGAAGCAATTCGACTTGGCGAAGACTTCGCTGCGCGAGGTGAATCGCTTTCTGCATCGCGACGCGGCGGCCGCCGGCGTGAAGCATGTGAAGATTTTCAATGCCGACGGCGCGCATTCGATCGCGGCCGGACTCGACGCGCCGCTCGAAGTCGAAGTGGACGGACACGCGGGTTACTACCTCGGCGGCATGAACCAGCACGCGAACATCACCGTGCATGGCAACGCGGGTCCCGGTGTCGGCGAGAACATGATGTCGGGGACGATCCGTGTTGCGGGCTTCGCGTCAACCGCGGCCGGCGCTTCCGCGCATGGCGGGTTGTTGGTCATTCACGGCGATGCGTCCTTGCGATGTGGGATCTCGCTGAAGGGCGGCGACATCGTCGTCGGCGGCGACGTGGGCAGCTTCTCGGCGTTCATGGCGCAGGCCGGGCGAATCGTGATCTGCGGTGACGCCGGCGACGCGCTCGGCGATTCGCTCTACGAGGCCGTGATCTATGTGCGCGGCAAGGTCCGCTCGCTCAGCGCGGATGCGCGCTTCGAGACGATGACGGCGGATGATTTCGATGCCGTGCGCGAGCTGTTGAGCCACGCCGGACTCAAACACGACCCGAAGGAATTCCAGCGCGTGGCGTCGGCGAAGACGCTGTACCACTGGAATGCCGATGCGGATCAACAGTACTGATTCGGGGAATACGAGATGGAAGACAAAACGCGCCAGTCACTCGAGGAATCCGCGGGCTACGATCGCAAGACCCTCGACTACATCCAGCGCGCGGCCGGGACCGGCCTCTACGAGATCCGCGGGCTCGGCGCGAAGCGCCGTGTCGCGAACTTCGACGACCTGGTGTTCCTCGGTGCATCGCTGTCGCGCTATCCGCTCGAGGGATACCGCGAGAAGTGTTCGACCAAGACCGTGCTCGGCACGCGTCATGCGACGAAGCCGATCGAGCTCGCGACGCCGATCACGATCGCCGGCATGAGCTTCGGTGCGTTGTCGGCACGCGTGAAGGAATCGCTGGGGCGTGCCGCCACGGCGCTCGGCACGTCGACGACGACCGGCGATGGTGGCATGACGTCCGAGGAGCGCGAGTCGTCGAAGACTTTGGTCTATCAGTGCCTGCCGTCGCGCTACGGCTTCAATCCGGACGATGTCAGGCGCGCCGATGCGATCGAGATCGTGATCGGGCAGGGCGCGAAGCCCGGCGGCGGCGGCATGTTGTTGGGGCAGAAGGTGAACCCGCGCGTGGCGAAGATGCGCACACTGCCGGCCGGCGTCGACCAGCGCTCGGCGTCGCGGCACCCGGACTGGACCGGTCCGGACGACCTCGTGATCAAGATCAACGAGCTGCGCGAGATCACGGACTGGGAGAAGCCCATCTACGTAAAGGTGGGCGCGACGCGCGTGAACCATGACGTAAAGCTCGCGATCCACGCGGGCGCGGACGTCATCGTGGTCGATGGTCTGCAGGGCGGCACCGCGGCGACGCAGACCGTGTTCATCGAACACGTCGGCATTCCCACGCTCGCGGCGCTGCGCCAGGCGGTCGAGGCGATCGATGACCTGAACATGCGCGGCAAGGTGCAGTTGATCATTTCGGGTGGCATCCGCACCGGCGCGGATGTCGCGAAAGCGCTGGCGATGGGTGCCGATGCGGTGGCGATCGGGCAGGGCGTGTTGATGGCGCTCGGGTGCAACAGCGAGAGCTACTTGCAGAGCGGCAAGCATGTGTCGGCCGTCGAGGATTATCAGAAGTTAGGGACGGCGCCGGGGTTCTGTCATCACTGCCATACCGGGCGTTGCCCGGTGGGTGTGACGACGCAAGATGCGGAACTGGAGAAGCGGCTGGAGCCGGACGTGGGCGCGAAGCGCCTCACCAACTATCTCAAGACGCTCAACATGGAACTCACGACGATCGCGCGCGCCTGCGGCAAGCAGAACGTGCATCACCTCGAGCGCGAGGACCTCGCCGCGCTCACCATCGAAGCCGCCGCGATGTCGGGCGTGCCGCTGGCGGGCACCTCGTGGATCCCGGGAGCCGTGCCGAACTGAATCGGGCTAACGCCGGCTGAAGCAGTCATATCCCGCTCCCTGCAAACGGGGAGCGGGATGGGGCGTCTCACATGCGCTCTGGCGAGTGCTCGCCCTGCACGGCCTTGAGCAGGTTGTCACCCTCACGCAGCTTGCGGGCTTCTTCTTCCCACTGGCGGCCTTCCCCCCGCATTTGAATGACGTGCCAGCCAATCCAGAAGACCAATAGCGCGATGACCATCGCGGTCTCCCACCCCACGAAGGGGTAGAGAGGGCCGAGGTCGAACATGGCGCCGCCCCAGTCGCTGAAGGATCCTGTGTTCACAGTTACTTACTCCTCGGCCGTATTACTTAGCCGGGCGCGTCGCCCGGGCTTCCTGAAGGAC